>NZ_JAQEHX010000004.1:0-389221 GCF_027666085.1 Sanguibacteroides sp. AM78-02pH3A
TAAAATGGGTCTATATAGAAGATGAATAGCACATGGGGACGGGGGTAAAGTGCTATGTATTTTAATTTATGATTGAAGAAGAATAAAATGATATAGTAATGGGGCGTGATTAAAAAGTTTTGAATATGCACGGGGAAAGATGTTGTACCGGTGGACTTGCGTAAAATAGTTTTGCAAATGTAAAAAATTAAAGGTATTTTGAAAACGGTTTCAAAATATAATTAATTGTAATGCTATGGAAATAAAATCCCTCGGGAAAACGGACTTCAATATTGTGTTTGAGGCATTTAATCGGGCTTTTGCCGATTATGAGATTCAATTGAATAAAGAACAGCTTCAGATGATGTTGAAGAGGCGTGGTTTTGATCCTGAATTGTCTTTTGCCGCATTTGAAAAGGGTGGAATCGTGGCTTTTACGTTTAACGGCATCGGAAATTTCAGAGGGATGCCAACGGCTTACGATACGGGTACCGGGACATTAAAAGAGTATAGGGGAAAAGGGGTGGCTACGGAGGTCTTTAAATATTCTATCCCTTATTTGAAGGAAACAGGGATTAAGCAGTATTTGTTAGAAGTTTTGCAGCACAATACAAAGGCTGTTTCCGTTTATCGAAATCTCGGATTTGAGGTAATTCGTGAGTTCAATTATTTTATGGCCGAGAATGAGGAGGTTCGGAATACAATCAATCGTCCTTTTGTTGCCTGTATAATCAAACAAATTAATAATATCGGCGAATATGATTCGATTCCTGAATTTTGGGATTTTACCCCATCCTGGCAGAATAGTTTTGAATCCATCCAAAGAGCTGCCGAGGGGTTCGTTTGTTTGGGTGCATTTATTGAAGATAAGCTTGTCGGGTATTGTGTTTTTGAACCCGCTTCCGGAGATATTACCCAGATAGCGGTCGATAAACGATACAGAAGGAGAGGAATTGCTTCCGTGTTACTTCATGAAATGATTAAATTAAATCAAAATGATACAGTTAAAATCATAAATACGGATATTTTATCACCTTCGATCACCGATTTCCTAAAGGCGAGAAATATAGATATACAAGGAAAGCAATTTGAAATGATAAAACAGTTATAGCGTGATTTTATAGTAAAATTACTGTTTTATGTTTCTTTTGCTGTTCGATTTTTATCCGATAGGTTTTGGAGAAAGAATGAAATGTTTTGAAAGAGTGCCGCTTTACTAACGGCACTTTTTCAATTTATAATATATCGATAGCTTGTTGTTTTTTCAGAGTCGTATTATTTTATTCATCTTAGAATGCACGTCCTTGTTTCAGATCCTCGACGAATTTATCAATGCGTTGCATCTGAGCAGGTATGTTAATGTTTTGCGGACAATGGGGATTGCATTGATCGCAGCCGATGCAATGGTTAGCCTGTCGCAGGTACGGAACGGAACGGTCGTAGCCGATAAGGAATACCCGGCGGGCCTTGCGGTAGTTCGTATCCCGTGACGAAGAGGGCATGTTGCCTTCGTTGATGCATTTGTTGAAATGGAGTAAGATACCCGGAATATTCATACCGTAAGGACATGGCATACAATATTTGCAATCGTTACAGGGAATGGTCGGGTAACGGGGCAATTGCCGTGCCGTTTCTTCCAAAAATTCCTTTTCTTCAAAGGGGGAGTAAGTGCTTAAGTTGTCCTGAAGGTGTTCCATATAGGTCATGCCGCTTAGTACGGTTAGAACATTCGGAAAAGAGCCGGCAAAGCGGAAAGCCCAGGATGCGACGCTCGATTCGGGACGTCGTTGTTTCAATTGGGCGGCAATATGGTCGTGTACATTAGAGAGACGTCCTCCCAAAAGCGGTTCCATGATTATGGCCGGAATACCCCGTTTCTCTGACTCTCCGTAAAGATATTCGGCATCCGTGTTGCGGGTATTTACCTCTTTGGCATGTTTCCAGTCCACATAGTTGAGCTGAATTTGTACGAAATCCCATTTGATTTCGCCGTGTCGAGAGAGTAGGTAATCGAATATGCGAATATCCCCGCGGTAAGAGAATCCGAGGTTCCGAATACGTCCGGTTTCCCGTTCATCAAGTAAAAAATCCAATAGGCCGTTATCTAATGCTTTATTCTTGGCTCAATTCGCCAAAGAGTTATGGATATAATACTCTGAAACGGACAACGATTGGTATAGTAAATGACCAACTCTTTTAGTCGGCACTTTCTCCACTTATTACACACTTTTTAAAAGAAGGAACAGAAGGAGCTATTTTTAAGGCGAGAAGCGAAAAGCCGTTTGATCGTTTTTCAACGGTTTCCAAACCCTGTCTCGGGAACCATTCGGTATTGCTCATAAAGTGATATTTTTTTGTTTCGATTACTGTAACCAAACCATTTGTGCCTTGCTATTTGGCATCGTCGACGACAGTTTTTAATAAGGCTTTGGCATACCCTTTTCCTTTGTATATTTCTGTCATCCAAAAGAATAATTGATTATTAGATGGTTATGATCTCTACGGGAGTCCATGCTTTTTGTGCGGGAACATATTCGATAAAAACTTTTGCTTTTTCATCCAATCTTTTTTAATTCGTAACCTTCGCTACATTTCTTGTCGGAGAAAACGCAACAGAGATGTTGTGTATCAATATTCTCTTTTGTCAGGGTGATGTATATTTTAGGTTTAGTTTTTATATTTTATAAAAATAGATAATTGTTGTTTGTGTGTTAATCAAGCTTTTTTCGCTTGTCGATGGGCAATAGAATCTTTGGATATGATAAAAAATGATTGTAGTTTTGAGCATTGCTGAATAGATAAAATAATGATATGAAATTAAAAGGCTTATGGTTGGTTTTCAGTTTACTCGTGTTGCCGGTTATAGTAAAAGCGGAACATGAAAATTTACAAAAGCGATTACGGGAAACGATCGCCGGAAAGAATGCTCAAGTCGGTATAGCCGTTATTCTTAACGGCAAGGATACGATCACTGTGAACAATGATTGTCAATATCCTATGATGAGTGTTTTTAAGTTGTACCAAGCCTTGGCTGTTGCAGATTATTGTCAAAAAGAGAAGTTGTCTTTCGAAACGTCTGTTTATATTCGACGATCCGATTTGAAATCGAATACATATAGTCCCCTTCGCGACAGATATCCTCAAGGTGAAATTTTTCTTCCGATTAAAGAGTTGCTGAAATATACCTTGCATTTAAGCGATAATAACGCGTGTGATATTCTTTTTGCTCGAACCGGTGGGACGGAGGCAACTGACAAGTATATACGAAGTTTGGGTATCCGGGATTTTTCCGTTGAATTTACGGAGGATGAAATGCATAAGGACATAAATACCTGTTATAGGAATTGGAGTACTCCTCTTGAAGCGGTTAAAGTCATGGAATTACTGCTTACTCGGCCGTTATTCGATAAAGATTATCAGGATTTTATTAAACAGGCGATGGTTACCTGTGAGACTGGAAAAGATCGCTTGCCTTTTCCGTTAGAGGGGACAGAAGCAATCATCGGTCATAAAACGGGAACAGGAGATCTCAATGATAAAGGCCAGATCATCGGAATAAATGATGTGGGTTTTGTATATCTGCCGAACGGGAAAAGATACACGATAGCCGTTTTTATAAAAGACTCCGCGGAAAATATGCAGGAATCTTCTCGAATCATAGCTGATATTTCTCGTGTCGTATATCAATATGTGAGCGAAATATAGACAATACTACCGGTAAGAGGTATTTCTCTTCCGGTAGCGGGAAGTTTTGTGAGGGGATGGTTCGCTTTATCGGGCATGTTAATTTTGAGCTATGTATTCTTTATACATTTTCTCTATCTCCTTTATTGAAATATCCAATGTCTTTATTTGTTTGAAAAATTCCGGTAATTCTTCGTGCAGGAATACATCCTTGCGAAGAGTCATAATCCGGTCTTTGGCCCCTGCCGATACGAAATAACCGATACCGCGTTTATTGTATATTATTTCTTGCCCCTGAAGGTAATCGTAAGTACGAACGACCGTGTTCGCATTTACCTCCACGGTGGCAGCGTATTCCCTGACGGATGGAATACGCTGCTCTTCTTTATATTGTTCTTGCAGGATTTCGTCGCATATCCGGTCGGCTATCTGCAAGTATATGGATTTACTTTCTTTAAATCTCATAATAAATGAAATTTCGGTTTAATAATTTGTGAACGGGTAAAGAGTTTATAACTCAACCACCAGTTGAAAATAGTAAATAAACTAAAGAAAGTCACACCTGCTGTCAATATATTCTTCACTGTCGCCCAAGTGGCCTCTCCGGAATACAACAGGGCAGACGTGTTTTCGGGGTCCTGTCGTCCTATGGCGATTGATGCGATAAAGCCTAATAGAAACATTATACCCCAAAGGGTTCCCAATGTTTTTAAAAAAGGTTTTTTATACCAATAATTGCCGCCTAATATGAACAAGGAATGATGCCAGATAACCGAAGTCCAGATACAAGCCGAAACCAATCCCCAATTAGAAATTCCGCTTCCGTAAATAACGGAACTATTTTTACCACTCATACAAATCATATCTATAAACATAGAAAATATCTTAGGTAATACGGTCTGATGCAAAGTGGCAGGTACGTTGAATAAAGGAAGCAGAAGAAGACGGGTAATCTCTGCCAAGGATACGGTTAACAGGATAGCCACGAAAAGACCTACCGTAACGTATAAGAATCTTACAATGAACTTTTCAAACATAGTAGCCGGAAGCATAAGGAATGATATGCGTTTCTCTTTCGTTTTCATATTTTCCATAATATTGGCCGCGTAAATAAAAGATGCAATTCCCGCAATTATCATAAAGGCAATCATTCTGCTTAGACAAAAATGTTCTACCGCCCACTCGGGATTATCCAACCAACGCGGCTCGTTATTTGCCTTGATCATGGCAAATATTAACGTCAATGCAAATGCCGCGTAAAGACCGATTAATCGGTATACATTCGTTTTCCAGTTTTCAATGATCTCGCGTTTCATTACCATGACTATGCGCGATAAGCTAAAAAAGTTGTTCGCATCCATAATGTGCCTGTTTTTACTTGTTAAATATTGATTGCATTTTTTCCCTTTCTGTCAGCATAGCGTTGAATAATACTTCCAGATTCAAATTTGTTTCTTCATTTTCAAAATTCGGGAAAATTACGCTATTTCCTTGGATTGATGATTGAATATATAGTGCATTATCTGTCGGTTCATTTATCCCTTGATCTGCAAAATATAATTTATTACAGATGTTTTTTACCGATGTATTTAGCAATACGCGGGTACCGTCGATAATAATTACATGATCCAGCAAGCTGTCGATATCTCTTACCTGATGGGTCGAGATAATTACCGATTTATCATCTGTCATGCCCGAAGCGATCACTTTACGGAACTGGCTCTTTGAGGGAATATCCAATCCATTGCTGGGTTCATCCATTAACAGCAGAGGGGTGTTGGTTGCCAATGCAAAACACATAAATGCTTTCTTCTTTTGTCCCATCGATAGTTCGCCCAAATGGATATCTTCATTCATATCGAAATCGCGAAGACAGGCTCTTAGCTGTTCATGGCTGAAATTCGGATAAAACGGGGTATTCAGTTTCAAATATTGTTTCAAGCTGACCGGTGGTAGAGTGAATTCTTCCGGTACAAGGAACATATCTTTTAATATTTGCGGATGGCGCATTGAAACATTCATTCCCTTGTAAAATATTTGTCCTGCTCGAGGACGAAGTAAGCCTGTCATTAAATAAAGCAAAGTCGATTTACCTGTACCGTTCTTGCCTAAAAGACCGTAAACTGAGCCTTTGCCTAATGTCAGCGAAAAGTCGTCAAAGATTTTTTGTTTTCTCTTTCCATAACTGAAAGATAAGTTTTTTACTTCGATCATCATGGTGGTTATAGATTAATTGGTTTATGTGTGTATTAGTTAAATAGTACACTGCAAATGTGTATAATTTATTTGATTAGACAAGCGGAAACCTTAATATTTAACTCTAATTAACTAATTGAGTGTGTTATATTGTTGATTTTCAGGTGGTATTTGATTTGCCAGACTCTAATTTGCCGAATAGCATTTTACGTTACAGGGGTGGACTGTTGATAAAGGTTTCCAAACGGTAAATCGGAAAAAGAGTTTGAAGAGTGATAGGTGGTGCTTGATCTGCTTGAAATATAATGATAATAATCGGAATTGTTTATACGAATTGTGGATATGATTAAAATAAGTATTTTTGTGTTCAATCATGATAGCGAGCATCTTATAATAAAATACTTACGTGTATTAAAATATAAAACGAAAAAATTATGCAGGATATCGTAAATGGCCGATGCGGTTGGTGTGGAACCGATGAATTATATGTTAAATATCACGATCTGGAGTGGGGAAAGTTAGTGACGGATGATAAGATACTTTTTGAGTTTTTGGTATTGGAGAGTGCTCAGGCGGGCTTGAGTTGGATAACTGTTCTCAGGAAACGCGAAGGTTATCGTAAGGCTTTTCATGACTTTGATGTTGAGAAAGTTGCTCGAATGACCGATGAAGACGTTGACCGGTTGATGCAATTCGATGGTATCGTGCGGAATCGGTTGAAAATCAAATCGGCCATTACGAATGCAAAACTGTTTATTGCCATTCAAAAGGAGTTTGGTAGTTTTTACAACTATACCCTTTCGTTTTTTCCGAACAGAGAGCCGATTGTAAATCATGTTCGGTCAATGAGTGAAATCCCGGTATCTTCTCCCGAATCCGATGCGATGAGTAAAGATATGAAAAAGAGAGGATTCAAATTTTTCGGGACGACAATTTGTTATGCTCATTTGCAGGCTTCGGGGTTTATTAACGATCACCTGACGGATTGCATTTGTCGAAAATCGTAAAAGTACCGTCTCGTTACGGAGTCTTTTCGAGGTATAGGCTGTATATTTAATTGATCTGCCGGGAGTCGAAAGTAAGAATGTGTTGTAATTTATGATATATATTGATTTAACGGTAGTTTTTGAACTCCTTATGAGGGTAGAGAGATAATTCGGAATTTTGTTTTATATATACATTTTGATCTTTAGAGAGACATGATTATTTTTGTCTTTCCGAAAATAGTGCATACAGTTATAGTGCCGTGCAAAATGAACTGCATGTATCGTGTAATAAAAAAGTAATCGAAATAATGAGAAAGAGGCTGTTTTTGTTTGTCGAGCATATTGTTTTCATATTTGTAAGTCTGAGTTTTTCTTCTTTCACTTCTCGAGCGGCCGATGTCAGGGAGCACCGCTTGCTTATCATCAACTCCTATAACGAGGCGGCTCCGTGGAGCCAGGAGTTGATCACCCCGATCGCGTTGTTAACCGCACGGATGGATGGCGTACGTGCCGATATCGTCCATATGAACGGTACGTTCATTCGTAATGCATCGATGTACCGTCAGGTGGAAAATGGTATATTTCAGCGTTTCGAGGATCAAAAACCGGACTACTTGGTACTGATCGGCAACATGTCCTTTACTTTAAGGGAACGTATCGTGAAGGAATGGGGCGATATTCCGATGGTGTTGATTTCCAAAACTAAAATATACGGGCCTCAGGAATTTTATATGACAGGCGAAACATCCGATGTATCGGACGATATGCTTAAACCGTTGATCGACCTGCAGGGCAAATACAATTTCACAATGGTCGAAGTGCCCGATTTGTATAAGGGGACGATCGACATGATGGTGGGGATGCTACACGGAATGCGCAAGGTGGTGTTCCTGGCCGATGAATTCTACCTGAACCGCTACCTAAACGGGCTTATCCGCCGGTATATAAAGGAAACCTATCCTGATTTGGAGTACGAATGGCTCGTGGGTAATGAGCACAACAGTGATCTTATGCAACAATATTTGAACGACCAGGATCCTTCGGTCGGGTTGTTGCTCTCCACTTGGTTTTACGAACGTGTCAATGTGCATGGGTTTCCGATGCTGATCTCGGGTGATGCCCGGATGATCTCTGCCGCGAAACGTCCTGTTTTCGCCCTACGGAGCGCTTATCTGAGCAACGGTATCGACGGGGGGTATTTCCCCGATCCTCGGCGGACGCAGGCAGCCGTCATGCATGCCGTCAATCAAATGTTGGACGGCGTACCTATGCGCACGCTTCCTTTCGCTTACGCAACAGAGGCATTCCCTATCGTCAATTATCCCAGGCTGGTTCAGGATGGGATCCCAGTAGACAGATGCCCCGAGAATACGGTGTATCTCGATAAACCCAAAACATTCTGGCAACAGTACAGCTGGTACATCATCGTGGGATTCGTCATTTTTACAGCAACGATCGTGATCGCTATCCTTAATGCGGTATTCCAGCGTAAGAAGATGGCTCTTTTCAGGAAACACGCCGAGCTGGTCGAGCGTATGCCCATCGCCTATACGCAGGCGACCGTGCGGTACGGTGCAGACAGCCATGTTGCCGACATCGATTGTCACTCGGGAAACGAGGCGTTCGCGTGTCTGATCCGGCAAAATGCCCTCCCGGACACTCCCGGCAAACTGTTTGCTCCCGAATATATCTCCAACTTGATCGAGACCGTATTAAGGAAAGGACTCCCCGTTACTTTTTCGCACTATTTCAAACAGACCGATACGTATTACGAGTTTCTGATGTACCAGTCTGAGCAGGGAAAGGAGTTGGATATCTTCGCCATCGACATTACGGCAAAAAGCAAAGCGACCAATGAGCTGAGGGAATTTGCGGAGAAACTGGACATCACTCTGAGCGTGGCGCATATCATTCCGTGGCGCTGGGATTTGGAGAGCCACAAGATCGCCTGTGAGGCTCAGCGCATATTGAGGCACATGAATTTCACCAAGCAGCGAGGATCAACCCATCTGGTCCATATTATTGAGGAAGCCGAATATTTCGAGCGCATCCATCCCGATGATGTAGTGCACGTAAAGCAGGCCCACCAAGGTTTTCTGGAAGGAAAGCTCCAGTACATCAAGACCGAATTCCGGATAGTTACCGACAAGAACGGACAGTTGCATACCGACTGGCTGGAGGTCCATGCTGCCGTAGTTGAAAGTGACGACCGGGGGCGGGCGAAAGCGCTTATCGGTTCGCTGCTCCTGATCACCGAACGTAAGAAGCAGGAACAAGCTCTTATTGCGGCCAAAGAGAAAGCTAGGGAGTCCGACCGCCTGAAGTCGGCTTTCCTTGCCAATATGAGTCACGAGATCCGTACGCCGCTCAACGCCATCGTCGGGTTCTCGAACCTGTTGCTCACCACCGAGAATGAGCAGGAGAAACAGGAGTTCGTAAACATTATCGAAACCAACAACCAGTTGCTACTGCAATTGATCGGCGATGTACTCGATTTGGCTAAGGTCGAGTCCAATACGTTGGACTTCATTTATAAAGCCGTGGATCTTAACGATCTGATCCGTACGATAGACAGCACGGAGCGTCTGCGCCTGCAACCCGGGGTAGTGCTCAACTTCATGCTCGGTGCGACCGATTGTGTTGTCCACACCGAACCCAATCGCTTGTCACAGGTACTGATCAACCTGATCTCCAATGCTCGTAAGTTTACGAAGAGCGGAAGCATCGTTTTCGGATACGAGTTGCGTGGAGACAAGATTTACTTTTTCGTGAAAGACACCGGTATGGGGATCTCCCCTGAGGGCCAATGCCGACTTTTTCAGCGTTTCGTCAAACTGAACGATTTCATGCCGGGCAATGGACTTGGACTCTCTATCTGCAAAGGAATCGTCGAGAAGATGAACGGGTCAATAGGCGTCGAATCTGCAGGTGAAGGCAAGGGTTCTACGTTCTGGTTTAAAATTCCGTATTTGCCCGCCGAGATCGTAAAGGCGGAACAAGTCGTTGCGGAGCCCCCGAAAGTTCCGCTGGGACGGAAGAACATCACGATTCTCGTTGCCGAGGATAATGAAAGCAACTTCCTGCTGTTCCAGTCCATCCTGAAGACGGAATACAAACTCATCCACGCTTGGGACGGATGCGAAGCAGTGGCACTCTGCCGGGAGCACAATCCCCAGTTGATCATCATGGATATCAATATGCCGAACATGGACGGTTACGAAGCTACCCGGGAGATCCGCAAATTTTCCAAGACGCTCCCCATCATTGCCGTGACGGCCTATGCATTCGCGTCGGATAAGGAAAAGATCCTCAAAAACGGTTTCAACGGTTATGTCTCTAAACCGATCAATCCGACAAAATTGGGTGTTGAAATACGAACTATACTCAACAAGAACTTTACGTTAGTCTGACCAAGGGAACATATCGACCGCCGGGTGTTGAAGACTATATACGGCATCCGTTTCCACAACGATCCCGATGGAAGCGTTTATCCGTATATATCGGTCAGCACTATGCTGGTGGATAAACAGCATCCCAGACTGCAGGAGTTCTTCGAAAAATGGTTTAAAAGCCCCGAAGGCAATGTACACGGGGAAGAGGCTTTCGTTATATAACAAGGTCGTATCTTCAATTTTTAAAATATATTTATTTGTTTTTATTTCCGTTAAAACGTCTTTGGCAACTGCACTCCCGTTACGTGCGGCACAAGCCAGGCGAGTCTGTAACTCTCTTTTATAATCGCTTTCGTGATTTATTGTTTTTAATTAATCCGGCTTTATAGGGTGGAGGTTTTAGCGGGATTTGTCTTTTTATATCTTTCTTTTCTATTTAACACCAGTGATATGAAGTTGTGCGATGTTTCACGTCGGCCATATTGTACAAGCTGTTTCTTTTTCTATTTCGTGTTTCTCCAGAAAAGCCCGGTCCACCGGTTCGAGGTGAAAGCGTATTTCGGCAAACGGGTCTTTCTTCAGCCATTCTTTCTGCATGGCGATCCGGGTGATTTTCTTAAAGTTTTTCAGATATTTCGTCGTCGTGTTGTGATTGCATTTCCGTACTGTCTTTAAATAAAATTCATAATCCTCAATAAACTGGCGGCTCATTTCATCCAAGTAGAAGTCATCCCGTTTGTAGGTAAAATGAATGAATTCGGCTGTGAGCTTTAGGCAGATTTCGTATCGTTCGACCGTTGCCAGGGCCATGTCTATTCCCGAGAGTTTACGGCATTTTTTATTATGCTCCCGGAATACTTCGAGGATCGTGTGGCGTTTTTTTTCGTCCCGTCCGAGCCAGCGGTCGAGAATCATTTGGGCGGTTATGTGTTTTACTCCGTCGATTTCCATTTCTCTTTGAATACGAATGATCTTGCATCGAATGGCCTCCATGTAAAGGTTTAGTTCATAGCCTTTTCTGTTGTTTTTTTCAGATGCTTTTCCTTTTGCGGAATCCCATTGATCCGGGTGGATTGTTTTTTTATCGTGGCATCTGCATGCATACCGTCTATGGTGATACGCATTACAATTGGAGCTTCGCCGTCACGATTTATTCGTGCACGGCGTAAGTAAAAAATTACGCTGAATGTTTTTCTTTCCATTTTTGCTACTTTTTAATGGTTACAAAACTAATTTTAAGTATGCAAAAACTTAAGATGCAAAATGATGATTTTTAGCGTTTTATATGTTTATTCGGTGACCAATTTTCAGGCCTCGTTTGGTCACCGAATAGTACACCGGAAAATGCTTTAAAATACGTTTTTCTGCGATGCGGCTGAAAAGAAAAAATCCTGTAAGTGTGCAACTTACAGGATTTAGCTCTATTCTTCTATGATACTTAGCGGAGAGAGAGGGATTCGAACCCCCGGTACCTCTCAGTACAACGGTTTTCAAGACCGCCGCGATCGACCACTCTGCCATCTCTCCTGTGCGGTTGCAAAGATAAGGGAAAATTTCGAACGACAAAATAAGATTTTGCTTTTTTACGGGAGTACGTTAAAATGGAGTGTGAAAGAAACCAATTTTTATTTCGTACGTTATAGAAAATTAAATTCTAAACTAAACTAATTATATCTATCAAAACAAGAGAAAGATGGGGAGTTTTAAGAACAAAATGCAAGCTTACGGAATTCGGCAAATATTGAATTATGTGGAGAAAGATCCGGAAGCCAATGCACCGAAAGCATTGAAATGGATAAGAAAAGTGGACGTGGATGGAACGTATGATTCTGCATGGAGTAGTCTGGAGACTTGTTTATCCGATCCCGATAATAATTGGAACCTTTTGATTAAAAAGGCTTACAATGAATGGGATCCTTTCGTGAGGAGGAAGTTATTCGAATCGTTGATCTGTAATTCCGCCATTATCGGCAACAGTATGGTGAAAGTGACCGGAAAGAAGCACGGGGTAAATGTACCCTGGACGATTTTGATGGACCCGACTTCTGCCTGTAATTTGAAATGTAAGGGATGTTGGGCAGCGGAGTACGGTCACCAGATGTCGCTGGATTTCGATACCATGGACCGGATTATTAAGGAAGGGAAAGAGTTGGGTATATTTATGTATATCTATTCGGGAGGAGAACCTTTGGTAAGAAAAAGAGATATCATCCGTCTCTGTGAAAAACACCCGGAATGTTATTTCTTAGCTTTCACGAATGGAACATTGATTGATGAGGATTTTGCGGATGAGATGCTCCGGGTCGGTAATTTTGCCCCGGCCATTAGTGTTGAGGGGTTTGAAAAAGAGACGGATATGCGTCGAGGAGAAGGGACTTATCAGGCGGTCATTAAGGCGATGGAACTTCTCAAACGTAAACGATTGATTTTCGGATATTCGACCTGTTATCATAGTCAAAACGTGGATGTTGTCGGTTCGGACGAATACGTTGATTTCATGATAGAAAAAGGAGCCGCTTTTGCTTGGTATTTTACCTATATGCCTGTTGGTGAAGACGCTATTCCTGAATTGTTGGCTACGCCAGAACAACGGAAATACATGTATTATCAAGTTAGAAAGTTTCGGCGTACCAAACCGATTTTTGCCATGGATTTCTGGAATGACGGGGAGTATGTCGACGGATGCATAGCCGGGGGAAGATATTATTTCCATATTAATGCCAACGGCGATGTAGAGCCTTGTGCTTTTATTCATTATTCAACGGCTAATATAAAGAATATGAGTTTGTTGGATGCGCTTAGAACACCGCTTTTCCAAGAATACCAGAAACGTCAGCCTTTTAATAAAAATCATTTGCGGCCTTGTCCCTTATTGGATAATCCCGATCGATTGAAAGAGGTCGTGAATGCGGCTCATGCTCATTCTACCGATATGTTGAAGCCCGAAAGCGTGGAAGATTTGACCGGAAAATGCCAGGGATGCGCTCATAAGTGGGCCGTCGTTGCGGATCAAATATGGACGGAAAGGGGAAAAACACTGAATTAAATTGTTCTGTATCAAATAGCTGACAACGGTATCGGCAACCGATGGAGGCTGGAGAGGGAGTGACTTTTAAAAGTTCACTCTCTTTTTATTTTCACTTTCTTGGGGGATAAATTTTTTATTGTATTTTCGTTTGTATTTTTCTGTGTAAATATAATCTTATGAACAAAGTATTGATTATTGACGACGAGAATCAATTAAGGGGATTGTTGTCCCGTATCATCGGGTTGGAGGGATATGAAGTTTTTCAGGCAGATAGTTGTACGTCCGGGCTGAAACAAGCTAAACAATGTATGCCGGATGTCGTTTTATGTGACGTGCGTTTACCGGACGGGAATGGGGTGGAGATTATTGAAAGATTAAAACAGCTGTCTCCTCGTGCGGAGATTATCATGCTTACGGCACATGGGAATATTCAGGATGGAGTGCAGGCGATAAAAAACGGAGCTTTTGATTATATTACCAAGGGGGATGACAATGACCGGATTATCCCGTTGATCAGTCGTGCTATGGAGAAAGTAGCTCGTGAGGTGGATGAAAAAACGGAAAATAGAGGCGGGGAGAGGAGATATACTTTTGACACGATACTGGGGCGATCGGAGGTAATGCAGGAAGCTATCCATTTGGCCCGGAAGGTAGCGGTCACGGATGTCCCGGTTTTACTAACAGGTGAAACGGGTACCGGAAAAGAGGTGTTTGCTCAGGCTATTCATCAGGGAAGTAATAGAAATAAGAAGTCTTTTGTGGCTATCAATTGCTCTGCTTTTAGTAAAGAGTTGTTGGAGAGTGAGATGTTCGGTCATAAAGCAGGTGCGTTTACCGGGGCCTTAAAAGATAAGAAAGGATTATTCGAAGAGGCACATCAGGGAACCTTGTTTTTAGACGAGATCGGAGAGATGGCATTTGATCTACAGGCAAAGTTACTTCGGATTCTGGAATCCGGAGAGTTTATAAAGATCGGAGATACTAAACCGACGAAAGTAGATGTGAGGGTGATTGCCGCGACTAACCGGGATCTGCCTAAGGAGATCGCTGCCGGACATTTTAGAGAAGATCTGTTTTACAGGCTTTCGGTTTTTCAAATTCACCTGCCTCCGCTAAGGGAACGTATCCGGGATATTGAAGTGTATGTTCATGCTTTTGTGAACCAGTTTTCGGCAAAGATGAGGAAAAAAATCACTTTTATTCAACCTGATTACATGGCTCTGCTTAAACAGCATGCCTGGAATGGGAATGTGCGGGAACTGAGAAATGTCGTTGAACGTAGTATTGTTATTGCCGACGGGGAACAGCTTTCCTCGGGAGATTTGCCTATTGATTTACAGCATGGAAATTTCGGGTCTGGAGAAGACCGACGTTTTTCTGAATTCGAATTAGCCAACATAGAAAAGAATCATATTCAAAAAGTGCTTCAATACACGGGAGGGAATAAGACCGAAGCAGCTCGTTTAATGCATATCGGTTTGACTACTTTATACCGTAAGATAGAGGAGTACGGGTTAGGTGAAAAATAGCGGCTGCTCTGTTTTTTTTGATTGCAGATCGATATGCTATTATGATATGGTACCTTTTCAAAATGAAAAGGTGATAGACGGATAGAATATTCCATTCTATCCGTCTATTTATTTTATATACAATTAGTTATCTTTTGTGGTGATTCCGATGGCATGGCTTTGGCATAGGGAGAAACGAAAACTTAAATTAAATTGAAAAGTCATGGAAGAAGTATTATCATTTATTTTTTTAGGTATGGTTGGTGTTATTTGTTACTGGTTCTTTTTCAAGTGTATTTATTGGTTTGAAAAAATCTGAAAAGGAGGGAGGTTATGTTTACGGTATTGTTTATACTAAGTGTGATGATGTTCGGGTATATGATGTACGTGTTGGTAAAACCCGAAAAATTTTAGAAAGAGTATCAAGCGAATGTAGAAACGAGATAGAAATCCCGGATAACGGGAAATCGTAGTAATGTTTTAAAAGATGAATACGGAAATATTAGGAAGTATTTTGCAGGTCGTGATGATGGTAGTATTGAGCTATCCATTGGGCCGTTATATCGCAAGAATATATAAGGGAGAAAGGACCTGGTCTGATTTTATGGCCCCCGTTGAAAAGTGGATGTATAGGATGAGCGGGATTAATCCCGCGGAGGAGATGAACTGGAAGAAATTTTTGGTCGCGTTGTTGACCGTAAATGTTTTCTGGTTCTTTTGGGGAATGGTGTTGTTGGTTTCCCAGGGGTATTTGCCGTTGAATCCTGACGGAAATGCGGGACAAAGTCCGGACTTAGCTTTTAATACCTGTATCAGTTTTATGGTAAACTGTAATTTGCAGCATTATAGCGGAGAGAGCGGATTGACTTATTTTACACAACTTTTCGTGATCATGTTGTTTCAGTTTATTACGGCGGCTACCGGAATGGCGGCTTTGGCCGGAATATTTAAGGCCATGGCGACTAAAACGACCCGGAATTTCGGTAATTTCTGGGTACTTTTAATAAAGAGTTGTACGCGTATTTTATTACCGTTGTCTTTAGTTGTCGGATGTATTCTGATTATCGAGGGTACACCTATGGGATTCGAAGGAAAGGAACGGATCACGACTTTAGAAGGTGTGGAGCAAGCCGTATCCCAAGGACCCACGGCGGCCATTGTGCCTATAAAACAATTGGGTACGAATGGAGGAGGTTATTTCGGCCCTAATTCTTCTCATCCCTTGGAGAATCCGACTTTTTTATCGAACATGATAGAGTGTTGGTCTATTTTGATTATCCCTATGTCTATGGTTTTCGCTTTGGGATTCTATCTGAGACGTAAAAAATTAGCTTACACGATCTACGGTGTTATGTTGTTTGCCTTTTTGGTCGGTGTCGTGGGTGCTCATTATTTCGAGCTGAAAGGTAGTCCGCAAATAGATGCCATGGGAATTGCCCAGGAGCGGGGAAGCATGGAAGGAAAGGAGATCCGTTTAGGTACTGCAGCCACGGCTTTGTGGAGTCAGGTAACAACCGTAACTTCCAACGGTTCGGTTAACGGTATGCATGATAGTTTGACTCCGCTCACGGGAATGCTATCGATGTTGAATATGCAGATAAATTGTTGGTTCGGGGGAGTGGGAGTCGGATTAATGAACTATTATGTATTTATTATTATTGCGGTATTCATCAGCGGATTGATGGTAGGACGGACACCTGAATTTTTAGGAAAGAAGATCGAGGCGAGAGAGATGAAGATAGCTGTTATCGTAGCTTTGGCTCATCCGTTCTTTATATTGGTATTTACGGCGATCTCCAGCTTTTTGGCCACTCGTAATCCGGAGCTGGCGGAGGCTTGGTTAAATAATCCTTCTTTTCATGGATTGAGTGAGATGCTGTACGAGTATACCTCGTCGGCTGCCAATAACGGTTCCGGTTTTGAAGGGCTGAGGGATAATACCTATTTCTGGAATTTTACTTGTGGTATCGTTTTGATCATGGGACGTTACTTGCCGATAGTAGGTCAGGTGGCCATAGCCGGATTGTTGGCGAAAAAGAAATTTATTCCGGAGAGTGCCGGAACTTTAAAGACGGATACGGGGACTTTTGCGGTAATGACCTTTACGGTAATCTTTATTATTGCTGCCTTGTCGTTTTTCCCGGTATTGACGTTAGGGCCGATTGCGGAATATCTAAGTTTTTGATTGATGGTTTCCGGTGAGAAAAAATCGGGATGGTAAATTGTAAAACCGAGAATTTTTAGGATAAAATAGTATAGAGATGAAAAATAATAGGTCTGCTTCTTTGTTTCCAAAGGAGTTAGTTGTAGAAAGTTTAAAACAGTCGTTCGTGAAATTGCATCCGCGTACGATGTTTCGTAACCCAATCATGTTCACGGTAGAGGTTTGTACTGTCATGATGTTCCTTGTATCCGTATACATTGCGATCACGGGGACGACAGGGCAAGGTTCGTTCGGGTATAATATGATCGTGTCCCTCGTGTTGTTGGTTACTTTGTTATTTGCCAATTTTGCGGAAGCCATAGCCGAAGCGAGGGGAAAAGCGCAAGCCGACAGTCTGAGGAAGACCCGCGAAGAGACTCCGGCCAAGGTGATCGTGAACGGGAAAATAGAGATAGTAAGCAGTTCCAAATTAAAAAAAGGTGATCTGTTCGAGTGCGAAGCGGGGGATATTATTCCTTCCGACGGGGAGATTGTCGAGGGATTAGCCTCTATCGACGAGAGCGCCATTACCGGGGAGAGTGCTTCGGTTATCCGGGAGGCCGGGGGAGATAAGAGTTCTGTCACCGGCGGAACGAAAGTACTTTCCGATCGTATCAGAGTATTGGTAACCACACAACCGGGAGAAAGCTTTTTGGATAAGATGATTGCGCTTGTGGAGGGGGCATCCCGTCAGAAAACTCCGAACGAGATCGCATTGACGATTTTATTGGCCGGTTTTACTTTGGTGTTTGTTATCGTATGTGCTACTTTAAAACCTTTCGGGGATTACGTGGGAACCCATATTACCGTGGCGGCTTTTATCTCTTTGTTTGTATGTTTGATTCCGACGACGATAGGAGGATTATTGTCAGCCATTGGAATTGCAGGTATGGATCGGGCTCTACGAGCCAATGTCATCACGAAATCGGGAAAGGCTGTTGAAACGGCGGGGGATATCGATACCTTGCTTTTGGATAAAACCGGGACGATTACGATCGGTAATCGTAAAGCTACCCGATTTTATCCTGCCAATGGCGTGGACGAAAAGCATTTTATCCGGGCCTGTTTGTTATCCTCTCTCTCGGATGAGACACCCGAGGGAAAATCCATCGTCGAGTTGGGACGGGAGAGAGGTATTCGTATTCGTGATTTGAACGCGGTGGGGGCTTCGATGATTCGATTTACGGCTGAGACCCGTTGTTCGGGTGTTAATTTAGAGAACGGAGTGAGAATACGGAAAGGAGCAGCCGATGCGATTCGTCGAATAGTGGAAAAAGCGAATAACATTATAAGTCGGGAGACGGAAGAGACCATACGGGCTATTTCGGAAAACGGAGGGACTCCCTTAGTGGTTTCGGAGAACGAGAAGGCAATAGGAGTTATCGAATTGCAGGATATTATTAAACCGGGTATACAGGAGCGTTTCGAACGGTTGCGTAAAATGGGTGTGAAAACGGTTATGGTGACAGGAGATAATCCTTTGACGGCAAAATATATAGCTGAAAAAGCAGGTGTGGATGATTTTATAGCGGAAGCCAAGCCGGAAGATAAGATGGAATATATCCGTAAAGAGCAGCAGAACGGGAAATTGGTCGCGATGATGGGGGATGGAACAAATGACGCACCTGCTTTAGCTCAGGCCGATGTCGGGGTAGCTATGAATAGCGGGACTCAGGCGGCAAAGGAAGCCGGTAATATGGTAGATTTGGACAATGATCCGACCAAATTAATCGAGATCGTAGAAATTGGCAAGCAATTGTTGATGACACGGGGAACCTTGACTACTTTCAGTATCGCCAATGATGTTGCCAAGTATTTCGCCATTGTTCCGGCTTTATTTATGTTAACGATTCCCTCTTTGGGGGCTTTGAATGTTATGCATCTTCATAGTCCGGAAACAGCCATCCTTTCTGCTGTCATTTTTAATGCGATCATTATACCTGTATTGATTCCCTTGGCCTTGAAAGGTGTAAGTTACAAACCTATTGGTGCTTCCGCTTTATTGCGGCGTAATCTATTGATTTACGGTGTAGGAGGGATTATAGCGCCCTTTATAGGGATTAAATTGATAGATCTTTTAGTTGGGTTATTTTTCTAAGTCAGGAAAGGGCCCGCGAGGACGACGTGCAGCGGGTCCTCCTGACATTTGGATGACGTTTAAATTAAAATGTAAAGATGATGAAGTCTAATTTATTGAAATCTTTAAGGTTGACACTTGTTTTTTGCGTATTCTTTAGTGTGTTTTATATTTTCATCCTATGGATATTTGCTTTGATTGCGGGTCCTAATCATGGACGGGCAGAGTTAGTTACTCTAAATGGAAAAGTGGTCGGAGTTGCGAATGTAGGCCAGGCTTTTACGAAAGGTATTTATTTTTGGGGGCGCCCTTCGGCAGTTGATTATGCCGGAGACGGGGCTGGAGGTAGTAATAAAGGTACTTCCAATCCGGAATATTTGCGGGAGGTAGAGGCACGAATTGATACTTTCTTAGTAAAGCATCCCTATTTAAAACGTTCGGAGGTTCCTTCAGAGATGGTAACGGCCAGTGGTAGTGGTTTGGATCCGCATATTTCTCCGGAAGGGGCTTACGTGCAGGTAAGACGGGTGGCTCGGGCCAGGGGTATATCGGAAGAAAAAGTTAGAGAGATCGTGGATGAACAGATCGAAAGACCTTTGTTGGGTTTATTCGGTACTTCAAGAGTCAATGTATTGAAACTCAATGTCGCATTGGAAAAAAGTGCGAATTAAGTTTATATTAGTTGGGGTTATTTAGAGAAATGTATAAATCTTTAAGTGATGTTATTGCATTTCGGGGAAGTTCGAAGGTAAAGGAGTGTTGAGATAACTGATCCGTAACGAGAGGACTTCCCATTTTTATCTATTTTTTAATCTTTCTTTTGAAGCCTGTTTTATCATGTTGATAGGCAGGAAGGATTATGCTCGAAGATTTGATTGTAAATTATTGTTTGTTTTAATTTTTAATAAAATGAATTTTTTAGGAAAGACGATTTTGGTACTCCTATTGATAGGAGTTGTCGTAGAAGTAAAGGCGAGGAATAGCCTAAAAAGTGTGGTGTTTAAGGTGAGCGGAGATGTTGTAAGTTCTTATATTTGGCGCGGAGCTTATAACGCGGGAGCCAGTATCCAGCCTACCTTATCGATGGGTATAGGAGCTTTTTCTTTCACGGCTTGGGGATCTAAAGAGATAAGCGGTACACATAAAGAGATCGATTTGACAGCAGCTTATCGTTGGGGAAAATTTAATTTATTCGTGGCGGATTATTGGTGGGAAGGAGAGAAATTGGGAGATAGGGTTTCCTGGAAAAATAACAACTATTTTCATTTCGATAATCGTAACACCGCTCATCATGTGGAGGTCGGTATAGGGTATGTCGTTTCGGATAAATTTCCGTTATGTATCTCTTGGAGCACGATGGTTTGGGGGGCTGATAAAAAAGATAATGAAAAGCAAAATTACTCTTCTTACGCGGAGATGACCTGTCCTTTTTCAGTAAAAAATGTGGATTTGAATTTCACCTTGGGTTTTTCTCCGTATGAAAGCGAACTATATGCCGTTCGCGGTTTTAGTATAACGAATATCGGATTGGGAGCTTCGAAGGAGATACAAATCACCAAGGCTTTTTCGTTACCTGTTTTTACGAGAATTATTTTCGATCCCGCTCATGAAGATGCCCATTTTGTTTTGGGATTTACTTTAAGGTAGTACAAGTGATTTATTTTACGTTTTAGCCCGGGAAGAAATCCTTGCCGGGCTTTGGCAAATCGAGCGGTAATATTTTTCATTTTGAAAAAAGCATTTTCAAAATGAAAAAGCAGAATCAACGATATTATATGACTTCCGGTATGTAAATTATTGATAAAAAGTAAACTATATATTCTTTATCTTTGTAGTATATTTTTTGCTGAAAAACGATTATGGACAAGGAACAAAATGTACAGCATTTTTTAAATCTGATTCGGAAAAGCCGGAGAGGACATTTTAAGGTATATATCGGTATGATAGCGGGGGTGGGGAAGACCTACCGGATGTTGCAGGAGGCACACGAACTATTGCGAAACCGGATAGATGTGCAAATCGGCTATATCGAGACACACGGACGAGTGGATACGGAAGTTCTTTTGAAAGGATTGCCTGTTATTCCCCGGCGGAAAATATATTATAAGGGGAAAGAAATCGAAGAGATGGATTTGCAGTCTATCCTGCAAATTCGTCCGGAAGCGGTTATTGTGGATGAATTAGCTCACACGAATGCAGAAGGAAGTGTGAACGAGAAAAGATGGCAAGATGTTTTTGACTTGTTGGATGCCGGAATAAATGTTATTAGTGCGATCAATATTCAGCATATAGAGAGCTTAAACGAAGAGATACAGGATATTGCCGGCATAGAGGTGAAGGAGAGAGTGCCTGATCGTGTATTTGAAGAGGCGGATGAGGTTGTAAACATCGATTTGACGGCGGAGGAGTTGGTTGCCCGTTTAAAAGCCGGGAAGATTTATAAACCCGAAAAGATAGATATAGCTTTGAACCATTTTTTTAAAGTGGAAAATATCTTGCAGCTCCGGGAGTTGGCATTGAAGGAGGTTGCGTTGCGGGTGGAAAAAAAGGTGGAGAACGAAGTCGTGGAAAACGTGGGACTTAGGCACGAGCGTTTTATGGCCTGTATCAGTAGCCATGAAAGAACGCCTCGAAAATTGATTCGCAAAGTGGCACGGTTAGCCACAAGGTACAATTCCAGATTTTCTGTCCTGTACGTAGAGACTCGTCGTGAAAGTCCTGACCGGATACCATTGGCCAATCAGCGTTATTTGATCAATCATTTTAAACTTGCTTCCGAGTTGGGAGGAGAAGTGATTCAGATACAGTCCGATGATATTATCGGGAGCATCATTCGGGTTTGCCGGGAACGTCAGATCAGTACCTTGTGTGTGGGCAAGCCGGATATTCGACTGTTTTCATTTGTGAGAACCGCCTTACGGTATAAGAAATTATTGAATAATTTAGCGGCATTGAATGTGGATTTGATCGTTTTAGCATGAAAATGTAAGATTATGAAGATAAAGACGAAATTGACCTCGGGAATAGGAATCTTGTTTTTGATTATCGTTCTGATGGGAACACTGTCAGTGGGTTATATTTATAAGTTATCGGCGGATACCCAGAATATTTTGGCTGATAATTACAATTCGTTGGATTATGCGAAACGGATGTTACAGGCTGTCGAACAGATTGAGACGGATCAGTCGGCTATTCAAGTATTTATCGAAAACTTGGAGAGGCAGCGGAAAAATATAACGGAAATAGATGAATCGGAAGTCACGGAACGCCTGATCGGGCATTTTAGATTGTTGCAGGAGAGCCGGAATGAGGAATCTCTTCAACAGGTCCGCATGGATTTGATCCAGATAATGAATCTGAATATGGCTTCCATCCAACGTAAAAGCGAAGTCGCCGCACGGACGGCTCATGAGGCTATGCTATGGCTTTCGATCATGGGGATGGGAAGTATAACCGTTGCTTTTTTATTGTTGCTCGTTTTTCCGGCTCAGATAACTCGTCCCATAAAAGAGTTGACGAACGGTATCATAGAGATTGCCAAACGAAATTATGATCAGCGTTTATATTTTCATAAAACGAAAGAGTTCGGAGATGTTGCGGCTTCGTTCAATACGATGGCGGAAAAATTGGCGGAATATCAGCAGAGTTCTTTGGAGGATCTGTTATCCAGTAAGAAATATATAGAAGCGATCGTGAATAGTATTCGCGAGCCGATTATCGGTTTAAACGAGGAGAGAAAAATCATATTTGTTAATGACGATGCGTTGTCTGTTTTAAATTTGAAGCGGGAAGAGATTATCCGGCAATCGGCGGCGGAGCTTTCTTTAAGAAATGATTTATTGCGCCGTCTTATACGGGAGTTAGTACATCCGAATGAAAAGCATGAACCTTTGAAGATATACGCGGATGATAAGGAGAGTTTTTTTCAGGCTTATTATGTTCCGGTTCGTCTCACCAAAACGGGGGAGAAGGAGCAAAAATACGTGGGCGATCTGATTATATTGAAAAATATTACGGAATTCAAGGAGTTGGATTCAGCTAAGACTACCTTTATTTCGACGATTTCTCATGAGTTGAAGACTCCGATTGCCGCTATTATGATGAGTTTGAAATTATTGGAAGACCAACGGGTCGGACAATTGAACGAAGAACAGTTCTCTTTAACGGAAAGTATTAAGGAGAATAGCGATCGCTTGCTAAATATTACCGGTGAGTTATTGAAATTAACACAGGTTGAGACGGGGAAATTAACATTGAGCCCCAAGGTAACGAAGCCGATAGAATTGATTCATTATGCCCTTTCGGCAACCCGGGTATTGGCAGAACGGTTCGGATGTAATATCGAAGTCGAATACCCTGAGAAGATCTCTAAATTGTTTGTGGATAGCGAAAAGATCGCTTGGGTGATTACGAATCTGTTGTCCAATGCCATCCATTATTCCAAAGAGAATTCAAGGATTATTATAGGAGCTTATGAAGAAGACAAACGAGTCGAAATTTTTGTACAGGATTTCGGAAAAGGTATAGACCCGCGTTACCATCAAAGTATATTTGATCGTTATTTTAGAGTGCCTGGAACCAAAGTTCAGGGAAGCGGCTTAGGACTGGCTATTTCCAAAGATTTTGTTGAAGCTCACAACGGAAAGATCCGGGTGGACAGCGAAGTAGGCAAGGGGAGTCGGTTTACGATTTCCTTTCCTGTTCGGTAACTTTATCCCTCGAAAAAAAAATTTCGAGGGATAATTGATCAATTAGAATATACCGAATTTAACGCCGGCAAAATAGGTACGAGGGAGTCCCGGTCCGTAAATGTATTTGGAATCCCGATTGGCTCCCTTGTCGAAGTCGTTCTGATAACTGTCAAACAGGTTTTGTACGCCTCCGCTTACCTGTACCGTGTAATTATTGAATTTGATATCATAATTCAATTTGAGTGTGGCATCGTAAAAAGAAGAGGTTTTTTTCAATATGCTCTTTTCGATGTATCCTTTTTCATGTCCTATATACATCGGTCCGGTGTAAGTTCCCGAAAGAGAGAATGAGAAGTTTTTAAAAGGGATGAAATTGGTTGTAAGGTACCCGTATGTATCGGGAGAGCGTAGTAATTTACGCGTTTTCTCTGCTTCCGGGTCATCCGTCCAGGCCCGAGACCGGTCGTATTTACTGCTTTGCAAAGTAGCTCCGAATTGAATTTGCGCTTTATAATGAGGAACGATTTTCCCTTCCACGTTTATTCCTTTTACGATCGCTTCGTTACCGTTTCTACGTTCATAGATGATGTTTCCGTCTTTATCCGGTCCGAGAGGTTCCAATACGAAAATATGTCTTAAATTGGTATAAAATCCTTCGACTAACAAGTTCAGTTGTGTGCTTCCGTAGGTAGCATAATAGTCGATGGAAGCACTATAGCTTTTGGAGCGTTCCGTTTTCAGGTCTTTAGCCACTTGAATGATGGCTACCTCGTTGTTTACGGCGGCTACATGCAGGTCTTCATCATAGGTTTGGGGAGCCCGAAAGCCTTCGGAATAGCTGGCTCGCAGGTTGATGGCATCGATCGGACTATATCGAATATTCAATCTCGGACTAAATATAGGGTTATCTACGGCACTATTTTTATCCATGCGTCCCCCGATTAAAAAACTTAAGTGTCCTGTTTTCCATTCGTTCTGTAAATATAAGCTGTAAACATATATCTCTTGGTTTAGGTTTCTATTGTACCCCAGCATGATATCGGTCAGTCTGTCGTAAGAATATTCGAAACCGGTAGTCAACTCCGAGGGGAGGAATAAAAAATGGTTAAAGTCATAAGAGTATTGGACTCCACCTACGAATGTAATATCCGTCGTCTTTCCGTATGCCGCCGTATCCCTGTCTGCACCGTAATATGATTTTCGTCCTATATTTTGCAGAGAGGTATACACATTTAGATGGTGTTTGTAATCTGAAGAATTGAACGTGTAGTTTACACCTCCACCGTGTATGTTGTGTTCTGCCTGCTCCGTAATATCCGTTTCGTGAGGAGGTTTGTCAAGTAAATTTCCTCCCCTGCGGAATTCTTTAATATGATGGTATTCCAATGTAATTTTACTGTAGTTGGTCGGTTTGTAATACGTTCTAAAACCCAATGAGGTATTATTTAGTTTACCTAATTCCGTGAAACCGTCTTTGTCGTGATCGTAACCTTGGCGGTCTCTTACCATGCCGAAAAGGTATGCGCCTGTTGTCTTTTGTTCGTTAGTAATAGCCCCGTTAAAGTTAGTTACGTTATCGAAACTTTCACCGTCAATAGCCGATAAGTTGTGACTGATTTGGAAGAAATTATATAGCGGTTCTTTGGTGATGATGTTGATTGTTCCCGCGATGGCATTTGAACCGAATAGAGCGGAACCTCCTCCTCTCATGATTTCGACACGTTCGATCATATTGACGGGAATTTGTTCCAGTCCGTATACTCCCGATAGAGAACTGAATGAAGGACGACTGTCGATTAATATTTGGGTATAGGGACCGTCTAAGCCGTTGATACGGACTTGTTGGAATCCACAGTTCTGGCAATTGTTTTCCACTCGTAAACCCGGTTGGAAATTTAGTCCTTGTGCCAGACAAAACGAATTGGTGTTTTCAAATATTTTAGGTGTTAATACGTTGATGACCACCGGAGCTTCTTTACGGCTGGTTTCGTTTCGGTTAGCCGTGACAACAGATCCCTCCAGCATGATATTGTCTTCGCTAATCTCAAAATTAATTTCCAGGGTTTTTCCTTTTTCCAAAAATACGTCTTTTTCAACGCTTTTATAACCGATGCCTTGTACGCGTAAAGTATGTTTTCCTGCCGGTAAGTTTTTAAGGAAATAATGACCTGTTTCATCCGTATAAGTACCTATATGTGTGTCTTTAAGAAAAACGGATAAAAAGGGTATATGTTCTTTTGTCTCTTTGTTGATAACGTGTCCCATGATGTTGGCATCGCTTTTGGGGTTGCTGTTTTCTTCGTCAGCGAAACCGGGTAAAACGAATGTTAAAAAGAGGGTTAGTATATATATGTGTTTCATATGTTATTGATAATTAAATAGTTTTTGATTTTTGGATATGCCTGTTATCCCGAATGGACTATTCTTCCTGTTAGTTATTAACAAGAAAAGACAGTTATCCCGAGTAATAAAAATAACTTAGAATAGATTGACGAAAATGTCAGATACAGACCGGGGGGGCCCTTAATTTTTTATGAAAGAAGAAACGCGAAGCGGGTACTTCCGCTTTCCGTGTAATATATAAAACGAGTTTCCGTGTCAATGGGGCGGTAGATACGGAAGGTGCTAATAACAAAAGGGTGAAGAAATAATTGAGATGTGCGATTAATTTTATCTCGTTGCCGGAATGAGAGTGTTGGGGCTGATGATTAGTTGTTGTTTTATGAAAATGCGAGTGAACAATCCTTATCCCGTCCACGATATGGTAGTGAGGGAAAAAAGTGATATTTCCATAGTAACTCAGAAATAGAGCTAACAGGAATATCCTTAGGGTGATATGCGTTCTCTTTTTTTGCATTAGTTTTGTATCGATGCAAATGTAGAATGTTTCTAAATAAAAGATTAATTTTTCTTCTTAAAATATTGTTAAAAATGGAAGACGTTATTCCAATCTCATTACGGGATAACATCTTCCGTTGTTTATTATTTCTCTATTATGATTCGATTTCCGGCAAGAGTTGCCGTAATTGAATCGTCATACATGGCAGAACAAGTAATTGCCGGCAGTAGGTATGTTCCGGGGTACGAGGCGTTGAAACGGAGAGTGAATTTTTTGGTTTCTCCTTGCTTTAATGAAAAATACAGGTAGATCCGGTCGTCTCGGATATCTACGTTCTCAGTTCCTTTAAAAGGATTTATCCTGGAAATCAGACGTTCATTGATAAATTCGAATCCGGAAGGAAACATGCACGTTAAAGCCAGCTCATCGTATTGACCGATCTTACCGGTATTCTGTACGGATATTTCCGCTGTTATATCTTCACCTTGTCGGTATGTAGGCCGATCGATCCGTTTATTGTTACTATAATAAGTAATTTGCATTTTCAATCCGGACATTTCATTCTGTGTTATGACTCCTAACGGGACGGAACTATTGATGGTCCTAACGTGTAATGTTCCGTCGGTATTGTTTTTAACGGTCACGTTAGAGCGTTGTTGTTTAACGGTTAAGGGTTTAAGAATAACTGTTTTTTCGGTTTGGATTTTTTCTTTTCCGATCTCAACCTTTATACCGTTTCCTTCTTTGAAATACCGTTTAACGTATTGAGCCGCGGCACATAGTCCAAAGGCATTTTCCTGGGTACTCATCCAGTCGTTAGAAGCAAGGCGCAAGGCTATTTTTCGCAATAGGGTATAGGCTTCTTCTTGCATGTCCACATCCACCATACTCCGGAGAAGAATGGCATTGTCACGCAATCCGGAACCGTAGCATCTGCCTAATTGCCTGTAAGATTCCGCTTCCGTTGGCAGATTGGCGATCAACGACCGGGCGACTTTATCGTATTTACCTATTGCGTAGGCTCCGGCCAGTTGCCAACGTGCAACGGGATTTTTATAGATTATATCTTTCATCCGGTTCATGGCTGCCAGATTTGGCTTGTCGGCAGAAGCTAAAACGTATAGACGGTAAGCTTGCTCCAGTTCGGCATAATAATCGGAAGGTTTCCAGGTGTTTGCCTGTTGATTCAAATAATTGACGGCATTATTCTTCATGGATGCAGGAACCTGGTATCCTTGTTTTTCGGCTTGGATGAGGAAGTCGGTAATATAACTGCTTACCCAATCCGAGATAAATTTGCTACCGGCCCAGTAGCTAAAACCTCCGTTGTTCCGTTGGTAATTGCGTAACCGGGAGATTACCTCTTTCACGTTGAGTTCTGCGGTTACCCGTTGGGCTTCCGTGAGGTCCATCAAAGTGTTGAGCATAAGCTGTGGAAATACCGCAGAGGTAATTTGTTCTCCGCATCCGTGCGGATACTGAATGAGATCATTTAATCGTTTTTCTAAGTTTAGAGGAGGGATAGAAGTAATTTCCAACATGGAGGTCGGATTGATTCCCTCGATTGGGTTATCGAACGTTAATGTCTCTCCGGCTTTTAGCTCTTTCGCGTCCACCCGTGTAATTCGGGGATTGGGTATGCGGATGTCGATATCGCAACTGAAGTATGCTTTTTCCTGACCACTTTGTGCCGAGAAGGAGAGTGTCGATTTTCCGGTCGTCTCTTTGATCTTAACTTTAAAGAATATAATTTGTTCTCCTGTTTTGTCGAAATGTACCTTTTGTTGAGCGGAGGCGAGATTTTCTATCTTATCGTCTGTTCGGATACTTACGTTTACCTCTTTAATCCGGTCTTTCATGGCGAAGAGGGTAACCGGAATTTCGATTACATCGCCCGGGGTGAAGATACGCGGCATCGTAACGTTAAGCATCAGGGGCTGATTGACACTTGTATTTTTGGAGGCCGAACCGTATTGCCCCTTATGTTCGGCTATAACCATGGTACGTACTTCTCCGATATATTCCGGCATACGTAGGGTATGACTCTTTTTTTCACCCTTTTTTAAGGTAAACGGTCCCTGGAATAGTACTACCGGAGTGAACCGATTGCTCTTGTGGTTCTCTTCCGGTTTTAGTGCTTCGTCTCCGCCGATGGCAAAGGCTTTTTCCAATCTTCCGCCGAAAGCTCCGCATACGTCGTCGTAAAAATCCCACGTTTTCACGCCTAAAGCTTCCCGTGCGTAAAATGCGGGGAAGGGGTCCGGAGTTTTGAAAGAGGTCAGCGAGAGAAGACCTTCGTCCACTACGGCTAAGGTATAGGCCATCGGGTGGCCGTCGGCTTCGCTTACCGTAATCGTAAAATCTTCGGATGGACGCAACTCCTTGGCCATGTTGATCTGAGGATGTAAATGGAGGCTCGGATCTTCCACGTCGATATTCATCACTCCGTATAGTCTTATCGGTTTATCGTTGTCCCGGCCTTTGTGCGGTTGTATTAAGGATACGTTCACGTATATGTTGGGACACATATCCTGTTTTGCCTCTATCTCGAATATCGTAAAGTCGTTTGTTGTCGGAATACGGAAAATATCTTTCACCGTTTTGCCATTTTCGATGCTGATAAGGGCGATGCTACCCGATGAGGAGGGAAATTTGATTTTTATTTTTTCGCCGACACGGTATGCTTTTTTATCGCTGGTCAAAGTCAAGAGATTGGCCATTCCGGGCATGTTCAAGTCGTTGCGCCAAGAACTGATATAAAAGGTCGAACCGCAAGAATGACCGGAAACTTTATCTTTAGCAATGAGGTAATAGCGTCCCCACTCGTTACAGGTAATATCGACGTTAAATTTTCCGTCCGTACTTTTTACCATTTTATGTAATATGGGTTTTCGGTAAGACCGGTTAACGTATGAACCAAGATTATCGTCGCTGGAGTCCCACCACCAGCGCCAATCCAAAGCATAAACTTCAATCTCTATTTCATTGGATGCAACGGGTTGCCCCAGGGTGTTTACGACAACGCCTTTTACGGGTATCGGTTTACCAGCCGGATACCAATTATCATCTGTTTCCGGTAAGGCTATTCCGACGTATTGTGTGTAGGGGGAATATTTAAAAGAGGAGGTGACGATACTGAAATCTCCGCTATTTTCAAAAACCCGAATGGTCAGGAGGGCATTCAACATTCCCGGGGTATTTTCTGTCGTGATATTTTGCGTGGACAAAGTAAAATTGCCGTCTGGATCGGTTGTTCCGTCGAACAGGGTTGTCGTAGTTGTTTTATAGAATCTGGAACGGTCGTCGAAATTGTAATTTTTGTATTTCTCGAATACGGTTTTCCCCTGAGTTAATTTTAATTCGGTAATGGTTTTCAATAAACTGGTTTTAGCCCCGTGTAACCAGCGGGTCGTAACCGGAATCTTATTTTCATGGATTCCTTTCCCCAGTATATTTCCCGGCAAAATAGCATTTATATTTAAGCGGTTAGGCTTTATACTTTCAATCCGTATGGTTTTGGAAAAAGAGGTCCCACCGATTTTGACGATCGTTCGCCAGTATCCCGTTACCGCGTTATCATCCGTTTTGAAGGTAAAACAATACATGCCGTTGTCGTTTCGTCCCTCTTTCCGGGTTTGTACGACATGTCCGTTGGGATCGTATAATTCGGCAATGATGGGATGGCCTGCCGGAATTACGTTTTCTTTGTCTTCCAGGATAAAAGATAAATGGATTTCATTGCCGGGACGCCATACTCCCCTCTCCCCGTACAAGAATCCTTTGAGCCCTTTTTGAACGACGGTTCCCGTTACGTCGAAATTGCTGTAAGATAAAGAACCGGCATCATTGACTTTTAAATAGGCCTGATCATTACCTTTCCGAGCGACGACGGTAAATGCTTTTCCCCGTATCCGGGCTATTGCGATGCCTCGATCATCGGTCCGGGTCGAATCTATTTTTTGGTTTTGATAATTGTAGAAGAATAATTCGCAATGGCTTACCGGAGTGGCGTCAGACAAATCATTTACAGCCACTATGTATTTTCCGTCAGTGCCTGCCTTAGCCGTGATACCTAAGGAGGTTACCACTATATTTTTTTGAGGGAAACGACTGGATACGTAATAATAAGAGTTTGAACAGGGATTATCCCTCTCTTCCCAAGAGTAATCTTCGGGATACCCGTAATAATACTCGTCGTAGTTATCGTAACCTTGCCAGAACTGATCGTCCGAATCATCCCGATCTGGATTTTGTTTTTTGTTACAGGCGAGAGTGGTATAAGATCGTTTGAACCGAAGTTCGACTTTATAAACGACACCTTTTTCCAGTTGAATGTGGTCCGCGAGGTTGATCGTGTAGTCTTGCCATTTATCAGAATGAATCGTTTGTCCTTCTTTTGCCAATACAATTTTTTTATTTAGAATAGGACGGCCTACTCTTCGTAATTCGTAGTCGCCGGCGTATTCGTAAGAATTTTGTTGTAAATAAAAATTCATATTTTGCGGTAGAACTTTAACAACACGTAATTGGATCGCCTTCAGGCCAACCGCGGAAAAAGGGATTAAGATATTCCCATCTGCCGGAGTTATCGTACCTTCTCCAATAAACCGTATTTCTGGCTTCGCTGAAGGGAAGCTTACGGATTGAGCTACTTCTTTGGTTAATTTGTCCCCAGTGGCATTCATGATACCCCGGTAAACGTTTACTTGTACGATACCCCTCATTTTGCTCGTTTCGTTGGTATACAGGCGAACGATATTGCCTTGCACGTTATAGTTCAGCCGGTTTATGCCGTCAATAGTGATTAATCCTTGTAAATCTTGGGTCGGACTTACATTATCAGAGAAAATAACGTCTATACTTTGGGAATAGTCGTCGGTAACTTTGATATCCAGGACGGAGAAGTTGTTTTCACCGGGGATTTCAACGAGTAAATCGTTTCCGTTTTTTATCTTCTTGTCGAAGGTGAGTTTTAAGGTCTGGGAGTGTTTTTCCCGTTTCAGATCGGGAATTGTAAAGTTATGTATATAAGGAGAATGATCCCATACAAGAGAGAGAATCCGATCGTCTAATTTCGCCGTAATCAACCGCTCGATTTGTTCGGGGGTCGTTAGATCCGCATTTGCGATAGCTCCTTTGTAGAAGAATTGATCGTTATTCTCCGGATAGATGCCTAAATTCCCTTCCTGAAAAGAGTATGCCTGGGGAAGTATCTTAACTGTGAAATTAAATTTCTTCAATGCAGCGGGGACATCGAACAATTGGTCTAATTGTACAGAGATTTGGTAAATTTGCTCGTTTTTAAATCTTTCGCTTGGAATAAATTTCAAAGTATTTTGATGGAATTGAAATGTTCCTTTTACTCGGGGAGATATTTTAAAAATATCATCAGCCGAAACAGGAAGAGAATCCAAGTTCGCGTTAAAAAGAATACAAATAGGATCCGTTGACCGTATCATTCCCTGTGTGAATTCGCTGACGTATTTGCTGTATTCTGATTTGTTTGGATTCTGTCTTTCTTTACATGAAGAAAATGCAAAGAGCATGATCAAGAATGAGATAAAGAGAAAACACCTATTCATGGCCTTTGTTTTTGTGATTAATATTAGATTAGGCAAATTTATGTAAATAAAACCAATTCGTTTGGGTTTGTATTTAAATTTTATTCGAAAAAACGAGGATCATTCAGGTAGTATAAGATCCGGATTGTGTAAAATTGTTCGTTACTCCTTTGGACAGTTCTCTTTTAGGGGTTCGTTAAAATTAATGAGGTTAGGACCCGATTGTTTATATTAAATTTGTATTTTTGCAAAATTGAAAAATGATCGGTGGCGGGTGTAAGGTAGAGTTGTCGGTCATGAAATGAGAATCATTCACGTAAAAAGGATAAAGATGAGAATAGCTGTCGTTGGAACCGGTTATGTAGGATTAGTATCCGGTACATGTTTAGCGGAAACCGGAATTACGGTGACGTGTGTCGATGTAGACCGGGCTAAGATAGAGTTGTTGAACAATGGAGGTATTCCTATTTTTGAGCCAGGATTGGCAGAGTTGGTGGTTCGTAACCAGAGTGACGGACGTCTTTTTTTTACGACCTCATTGAGAGAGGCATTGAAAGATGCCGACGCTGTATTTATCGCTGTCGGTACTCCGCCGGACGAGGATGGAAGTGCTGATTTGAAATATGTATTGGGAGTAGCGCGGGAGATAGGTGAAATTATCGATGATTATATTGTGGTTGTTACGAAATCGACGGTTCCTGTGGGGACGAACATGAAGGTAAAGGCCACGATAAAAGAGGCTTTGCAAAAACGAAAGGTATCCGTACCTTTCGATGTGGCTTCCAATCCCGAGTTTTTGAAAGAGGGTGATGCTGTTAATGATTTCATTTCTCCTGACCGGGTGGTGATCGGCGTTGAGAGCGAAAGGGCCAAACGGGTGATGGAGCGTTTGTACCACGTGTTTATCTTAAATAATACGCCGATCTATTTTATGGATATTCCTTCGGCGGAGATGACTAAATATGCTGCCAACTCCATGTTGGCGACCCGAATTTCATTTATGAATGATATTGCGAATTTGTGTGAGATCGTGGGGGCGGATGTCGAGGCTGTAAAGAAAGGGATAGGTAGTGACAGCCGTATCGGTAAAAAGTTTTTGAATGCAGGTTGCGGTTATGGAGGTTCTTGTTTCCCTAAAGATGTGAAGGCGTTGATTAAGACGGGAGATGAAAACGGACATAGTTTAGAATTATTGAAGGCTGTGGAGAGAGTGAACGAGAGGCAAAAAGAGGTGTTGTTTAAAAAAGTAATAGCTCATTTCGGTCCGGATTTGAAAGGTAAACGTTTTGCCATGTGGGGATTGTCTTTTAAGCCTGCTACTGATGATATGCGGGAGGCTCCTTCGCTGGTTCTGATCGAACGTCTGGTGGAAGCCGGAGCTGTAATACGAGCTTATGATCCGGTGGCAATGGAAGAGTGTGAGAGACGCGTAGGGGCGAAGATCGAGTATGCAAGTAATATGTACGATGCATTATCGGATGCGGATGCTTTAATTGTTGTCACGGAGTGGCCTGAGTTTAAGATTCCTAAGTTTACTTTTATTGAAAAGGCTTTAAAGCATAAGATTATATTTGATGGTCGTAATATATATAGTCCGGAACAGATGAAAGAGTTCGGTTATATTTATTATGGGGTAGGACGGCAAAAGTAATTCGTCGTCACAGGATGATTTGTTCGGGAGTATGAATGAGGCATCTTTGCTTCAAAGTTATGATTTATGGATAAATTGCGGATTTTATTTATTATAAATCCTATATCGGGTTTTGGCTTGGGTTGGGAAGTCCCTTATCGACTGAAGCGTATTGCGGCTTATCGTCAGGTCGACTATATGATACGTTTTACAGAATATGCCGGACACGCCAAAGAGTTGGTCGAGAATGCAAAACATGAAAATTATACGCATATTGTGGCTGTCGGAGGTGATGGTACGGTAAATGAGGTAGGAACGGCTTTATGTGGTACGGATATTGCTTTTGGGGTTATTTCTTTGGGGAGTGGGAATGGTTTTGCTCGTCATCTCGGATTCTCCTTGATGATGTCGAAGGCTTTAAAGCAATTGCTTCAAAGCGAGATCACCCGAATTGATGTGGTTGAAATCAATGGTTATTATTCTTTGAACGTAAGTGGGTTAGGGTTTGATGCAGAGGTGGCTCATTTTTTTAATAAAATGAAGATGCGGGGAATATTTTCCTATATTTATTCGATCGTCCGCATGTGGTTTCGTTACCCGAGTAAACGTTATCGTTTTAAAATCGGGGATAAGGTATGGGAGGAGGATTGTTTTATTTTAAGTATTGCGAACAGTTCGCAATATGGAAATAATGCGCGGATTGCTCCCAAAGCTTCTTTACGGGACGGGTTGTTTGACATATGTATTTTAAAACGGCCTAAATATTACCAGATACCCCGTTTTATATATTGTTTTATGAATTCTCGGATATCCAAACTGTCTTATTTTAGTGAAATACAATGTGCAGAGGCGGAGATCGAGGGAGATATATCTAAAGCCCATATCGATGGGGATCCCTATGTTTTAAATGTACCGGTAAAGGTGAGGATCCATCCGGGGGTACTGAACGTAGTTGTTCCTAAACTATCCAGAAAGAAGAAGATTAAAAGGAATGTTTGATTCATACTGTCCCGGAATAATCCGGTAGACAGCATCTAATCAAATTATTTTGTCGGTGCGGGGTCCACGTTCAGGTTAATCTGTTTCTCGATGAGTTGGTCCAAAGAGATAAAAGTTTCCGTTTTTGCTATTCCCGGAATATTTTGTAAGGTGTTGATTAATATATCCATAAGATGTTGGTGGTCATTGCATCTCAGTTTTATTAAGAAGGTAAAACCTCCGGTGATGAAATGACATTCGATGACTTCGGGAATATTTTCAATCTCTTTGACTACTGTTTTATAAGTATGAGCGTGGTCTAAGATTACTCCGATGAAGGCGCATACGCCGAATCCGAGGGCATCCGGTTTTACGATAAATCTGGATCCTTCAATAATACCGGAATCTTCCATTTTTTTCACTCTTTGGTGAATGGCAGCTCCTGATATTCCGCACTCCCGCGCTATTTCCAGAAAAGGGACTCTTGCATTTTTCACGAGATGCGATAATATTTTCCGGTCGATTTCGTCAATTTGATATTTTGCATTCATTTTATTGTGTATTATCTGTTGAAATTCAATACATTATATAGTTGCTTCCGTTGTTTGTAATATTGCCATCCTTCTTCATTGGTAATGGTCTTTATTACGCTGTCGATCATGTTATTGAAAATAGTTGCAAAGTCGTATCCTTCCGGCGGATAGATTTCCGGATTATGTATGTCGTTTAACTTGGCGATATACATGCGTGCGACCATTTCACTGGAAACATCATTTTTGTACATACCTTGTTGCATTCCTTTTTCAATATTGATTTTTATTTTTTCAAAGATAAAATCGGAACGTCTGAGCCGGTGTTTTTCGTATATCTCCGGGTAGGCTTTTGCCAATTTGAAAGTGACAGAAGGCGATACGTTGAAGAAGCGATCGTTGATTTCATTACCGACCAGCAATAAGATGTCGATGGCATTCCATCCTTCGAAATTGTATTTGTCGAAAATCTCTTCAAAACAAATTCTTTCCCGCTCAAATATAGAATTTACGATATCCTCCATATCAGAGAAGTTTTCGTCTATTTCTTCCCGCGTAATATTTACTTTTCGCAAATTCTCATCAGATAAATCAGTGCCGTACCGAAAGACGTAAGTTCTTAATTTCTCTGTAAGCAAACATTTCTTTTCAGTCATAAATGAAATCTGTTTTATGTTTTATGCTGTAAATATACGAAACAATTAAGAATTGAAATAATTATAGGTTGTAAATTATCATATTCTGACTACTTTTGTAGAATTAGTAAGAGTTTGTAAGTATATCCTATGAAGAAGATTATTTTATTCGTGTTGATGTTCAGTAGTTTTGTTTCTTTTGCCGCGGAGAATAAAACAAAGCTGGTTGTTGGTGTCGTGATAAGCCATTTTTATCCGGAGTGGCTTGAGTGGTATAGGCAGGATCTTTCTGCAGGAGGCTTTAAAAGACTCATGCAGCAGGGGGTTGAATTGAATATGAATTATAATTACGTTTATACTCAAACGGGAGTAGACCACGTCACCCTATATACCGGAATGCTTCCGGCAGAACATGGGATCGTATCCAAAATTTGGTATGACCGACTCCGTAGGGGAAGACAAAGTGCCGTAATGACGGGGGATTATTATGAGGTCGGATCTCAACAAGGGGATAGTATAAAAAGTTTAAGTCCTGACTTTATCCAAACCCTTAACTTAGGGAGTGCTTTAAAGATGAATAATGGTTTCTCGAAGGTTTATAGTGTGGCCATGAACGGGGATGAGGCGGTATTGAGCGGAGGGAGTAGTGCCGATCAGGCTTTTTGGTTTAGTGAAAAGACTGGAAAATGGGTTTCATCGACTTTTTATAAAGAGCGGTTACCGGAGTGGTTGATTCGTTACAACGATCGTATTGAGAGTGATTCTTTGGTAAACAGAGGGTGGATGCCATTGTCGGATGAAAGAAGAAGTGCTGCCAAAATCAAAAGTAAATTCGGATTGGCAAATTTGTTTTATTACGACCTTGTTCGGGCAAAAAGGGAATACAAGACCTATCGAGTTTTGAAGGCGACCCCTCATGCTAATACTTTAGTCTGCGCTTTGGCGAAACGATTGATTGCCGAAGAGAGATTGGGAAAAGATAACGATCCGGATTTGCTGGCCGTCAATTTTTCATGTTTGGATTACATGCACAGGGATTTTACCGTAGATTCGGAAGAAGAGAAAGATGCTTTCTTGCGTTTGGATAGGAATATGGAGGATTTGTTGACTTTTCTTGATCTTAATGTGGGGAAAGGAAATTATACCTTATTCGTTACTTTCTCCGAAATGCGGGAATTGATGCCCGAAGACTTGAGAAAGGTAAAACTGAATTCGAGTTATTTTAGTATATATAAGGCCGTAGCTTTATTAAAATCTTATTTGGGGTTGATCTACGGACCGGGAGATTGGATCGCCGATTATGATCAGGGACAGATATATTTGAATCGGGATTTAATCGAAAGGAAAAAATTGAATTTAAAAGAGATGGAAGACCGTATAGCGGATTTCTTGATCGATTTTGAGGGAATTGCAAAGGTTATTACTGCTTATTCACTAACACATACGGCTTTTACTTCGGGCGTGGATCAATTGATACAAAACGCTTTCTCTCATAAGCGAAGCGGAGACGTGTTGTTCTGCCTGTATCCGACCTGGATTTCAGAATTGAAAGAGATGGAAGATATTTATTTCCGGCATAGTAAGCGTCCGTTTGTCCCTCTGTATTTGTATGGAGCCGGGGTAAAAACCGGTTTGAAAGGAAATTTCGATATGGTGGATTTATTGCCTACTTTATGTGATATAATGGGAATACCTGTTCCTTATACCGTACGGGGGAATAAGATAGAATAAACGGTTCCGTTTTTAGGTCTCTCGGAGGGGGAGTTATTTCTCTTTGGGGGACGCTTGTATTTTTTGGTATTGTATCTTCTTGATTCTCCGGTTATCCACTTCTTCTATCGTAAACTGATGATTTTTATAGGTGATGACATCTCCTTTTTGAGGTAATTCGCCTTTAATCTCCAGAATAAGTCCGGCTAACGTATCCGCGTCTCCTTCTATATCTTCAAAACTCTCTTCTTCAATATCGGTTATTTTAAAGAAATCGTTGAGTAAGGTAGAAGCTTCGAATACGTAAGCGCCGTTTTTACTCCGCGTGTAAAAAATCTCCTGTTCGTCGTATTCGTCGTTAATGTCTCCCACGATCTCTTCTATGATATCTTCCATCGTCACGATTCCGGAAGTTCCCCCGTACTCGTCGACCACGATGGCCAAATGGACTTTTTTACTTTGAAACTCTTCCAGTAAATCGTTGATTTTTTTGGTTTCCGGAACGAAATAGGCGGGGCGAAGCAAACTTTGCCATTTGAAATCGTTTTTTTCATCCAGGTGTTGCAACAGGTCTTTGACGTAAAGTATCCCGTTGATATTATCCAGGTTTTCTTCATAGACAGGCATTCGCGAGTAACCGTGTTCCGTAATGATCTCTTTTACCTGCTGGTAAGAAGATTCTATATCTATGGCGACTACGTTGATTCTGGCTCGGATAATATCGATTACGGCTATGTTTCCGAAACGGACTATACCTTCCAGAATGTCTTTCTCTTCATTAATTTCCGAGTCTTTCGTTAATTCCAACGCTTTCGAGAGTTGATCGATGGATATGGCATCTTTTTTTTCGATGCGGTTACTGATGATTGAAGTTGACTTGATTAATAAATACGAGAGCGGTCGAAATAAATGAGACAAAAACAGGAGCGGGCCGGTCATTAGAATAACCACCTTTTCTTGTGAACGATTCGCGTATAATTTGGGTATGATTTCTCCAACCAAAAGGATGATAAACGTAACTGCAATCACTTGGATAATGAAGCCCAGCACGGGATTTGCGGATAAATTGAATAAAGAATTAACCAGATAAGTCGAGAGTATGACGATTCCGACATTGACAAAATTGTTGGAGATAAGGATGGTGGCTAACAAAAGATTGGGCTTTTTTTGAAGATGGCATGCCTTATCGTATCCTTTTTCTTCCAAATGTTTTAGTTGAGCGGGCGATAGTGAGAAAAAAGCAACTTCCGAGCCAGAAATAAGAGCTGAACATATCAGCAGGAATAGTAAAATAATAATGAAAATAAGATCAAGCGTTCCAAATGAACCGGTAAAAATCTGCTCCGCCGGGGGAAAATAATCTGTATCCAAGGTTACTTTAATTGGTTAAACATAAAATCGTCCAAAATTATAAAAAAAACCGGAGGTTTAGCGCTTATCCCGTTAAAAATTCGGTTGTGCGGACGAATTTGTCCCAAGGTAAGCGTAAACCTGGATAAATTAGAAGGGAAGATCGTCGCTATCGTCCGAATTGCTTAAACTGCTTGGAGACTCTGGCATAGGAGGTTCCGGCGTTTTTTCATAGTTGTCCTGTTTGCGGGATAGCATTTGCATGGTATCTCCGTAGATTTCCGTCGTGTAACGTTTATTCCCGTTTTGGTCGTCCCAGGTACGTGTTCTAAGGCGTCCTTCAATATAAAGGGTCATCCCTTTTTTCACGTACTTTTCGGCAATTTGCGCTAAATTTCTCCAAAGTACAATATTATGCCATTCCGTTTGGCTGACACGTTCTCCGTTTTTATTATTGTATGTTTCCGTTGTAGCCAAGCTAAATCGAGTGACCGCAACCCCTCCTTCCAAGTACCTGACCTCCGGGTCGGCACCGACGTTTCCTATAAGAATAACTTTATTTACCATAATTATTTAAGATTAAATTTGACACAAATTACAAAAAATAGTTGATTAAAAAAAGTTTTTGACTTTGAGAAACGAAGATAATATTTTATCGTTGAAAATGAAAAACGGCTCGATGGATAAGATCGCGTTACGTGGAGCGGGAGACAGGCGGGTTGCAAAATTCACTATTTCAATCTGTGGAGTGAAAAAATATTGACAAAAAAGTCTAAGTTTGTTTCATTGTTTGTGGAAAAGATATATATTTGCAGACTGAAAACAGAGTTTAAAGAAATATATTATTGAATATTAAATATTTAAAGAAAATGACAAAGGCGGATATTGTGAATGAAATTTCGAGAACGACCGGAATCGAAAAAGTAGCTGTTCAAGCGACGGTAGAAGCATTTATGGAAGCGATTAAAGGTTCTGTTGTTGAAGGCAAGAACGTGTATTTGAGAGGTTTTGGAAGTTTTGTTGTGAAAAAAAGAGCAGAAAAAACAGCTCGTAACATTTCAAAAAACGTAACGATTAAAATTCCTGAACACTTCATTCCTTCATTTAAACCTTCAAAGAGTTTCGTTGTTCAAGTAAAGGAAAAAGTTAAATAAGAAAGGAGTGTAAGTTATGCCAAGCGGAAAAAAGAGGAAAAGACATAAGATGGCTACTCACAAACGTAAAAAAAGACTGAGAAAGAATAGACATAAGAAGAAGTAGTCGTTTGTGAGTTAAGAGATATAAACCTAAAGGCTATAGCCTTTAGGTTTATTTAGTATAATACGATTAATTGTTTTAGGTAGTGAGTACGGAGTTAGTCATAGATGTAAGAGCAGAAGAAATAGTGATCGCTCTATTAAAAGATAAGCGATTGGTAGAGTTGACGACAGAGAAGACTAGCATGAAGTTTGCCGTAGGAGACATCTATTACGGGAAGGTAAAAAAGATTATGCCGGGGCTTAATGCTGCTTTTGTTAATGTCGGGTATGAAAAAGACGCTTTTCTTCATTACCTTGATTTAAGTCCCCAATTCCATTCACTGGATAATTATATTAAACAATGTATTGCCAGAAGGGGGATGCCGGTTTCCAAATTGAAGCTGGAGCCGGAAATCAACAAGAACGGTAAGATATCGGATGTGCTTAGCGTGGGACAGTATGTTGCTGTTCAAGTCGCCAAGGAACCTATTTCGACTAAAGGTCCGCGTTTAACTTCCGAGTTGAGTATTGCCGGACGTCATTTGGTTTTGATGCCTTTTTCCGAGAAGGTGTCTGTTTCGCAAAAAATAAAATCTGTCGAAGAACGGAAACGTTTAAAACGACTGATAGAGAGTATACGCCCTAAGAATTACGGGGTGATTGTTCGAACGGTAGCAGAAGGAAAGAATGCGGAGTTGTTCGACAGTGAATTATGCGAACTCGTGGAGCGGTTTGAGACTGCTTTCAAACATATACGGGACATAGAACCTCCCAAGTTGATTTTGGGGGAGATCGACCGGACGAGTGCCATGCTTCGCGATATTTTGAACTCTTCTTTTGAAAATATTTATATTAATGATATTACGTTGAGTAAAGAGATAAAAGGTTATATCAGTACAATAGCCCCGGAAAAAGAGGATATCGTGAAGTATGTTTCGACGGATGTACCTATTTTGGATCATTTTGGCGTTGATAAACAGATAAAGTCTTCTTTGGGACGTACCGTCTCTTTTAAAAATGGAGCCTATTTGATTATTGAGCATACGGAAGCTTTCCACGTGATTGATGTGAATAGTGGTAACCGCACTAAACTTGGCGATGATCAGGAGACGAATGCCTTGGAAGTGAATTTAGCCGCGGCTGACGAGGTGGCTCGTCAATTGCAATTGAGGGATATGGGAGGGATCATTGTCATTGATTTTATTGATATGCAATTGGCTGAAAATCGACAGAAATTGTACGATAAGATGAAATCGGCCATGGAGATAGACCGTGCCAAACATACGATTCTGCCTTTAAGTAAATTCGGTTTAATGCAGATCACGCGTCAGCGTGTACGTCCCGAAATGACGGTGACAACGACGGAGACTTGCCCCGTGTGTCACGGTACGGGAAAGGCTGAAGCCGCGGTATTGTTGATCGATAAAATAGAAGATCAGCTGGAATATTTGATTGTTGAGAAAAAATACAAGATATTGAAGATCAAAGCGCATCCTTTCGTGGAAGCTTATTTGAAGAAAGGTTTTTGGTCTATTTTGAGAAGGTGGCGATTCAAATATTTTGTATCTATCCAAGTGATAGGCGTGCCTTCGTTTTATATTTATGAATATAAATTTTATAACCGTTTTAACCGGGAAATCGAAGAGTCGTGATTTGTTCAAATTTGGATTATAAAATATAAATAATTGTCAATATTTGACTTGTATGGTGTATGATAAGTGAATTTTTGCTAAGTTTGCAAGGTTCACTTATTTTATTTGTGATCGAGACATATGAAAATGGATGTTTTATATAAATGGATGTTTATGAAAAAAGGACTATTGGCACTATTTTTTGCTCTATGTGTAGGAAATATAGCGGCTTTTGCCCAAATGACCGAAGACCCTACTTCCTGGTCTTTCTCTAAAGAGAAAACCGGAGAAAATGAGTACGATTTAATTTTAGAGGCCACTTTACAACCGGGTTGGTCTATCTATTCCATGTATACTCCGGCTGGAGGCCCCATGCCGGTATCTCTGACTGTCGATGGGGTTGGAAAGGGCATTGAATTGGCAGGGGATGCGGTTGAAGGAGAACCGAAAAAGAAATATAGCGATATTTTTAAGGTAGACGAATGGTATTTCACGGATAATTATCGATTGGTTCAAAAAATTAAAATAACAGACCCTGCCATAAAGGAGGTAAGGGGAACGATCGAGTATCAGACTTGCCAGGATGGGGCTTGCGTACCGGGGGAGAAGGAATTTTCTATTCAGTTGGAGGAAAAGAAGGCTACAAATACTGCCGGTGCTCCATTAACGACTGATCCGGCGAAGGATGATTCTTTGTGGTTGTTTTTTTGGCTGGCTTTCGTCGGTGGTTTAGCCGCTGTGGTCATGCCTTGTGTCTTTCCGATGATTCCGATGACCGTCTCTTTTTTTATGCATGGGGATGCTAATAAGGCGAAAGCGAAGGCAAAAGCGTTGTTTTTTGCCCTGTCGATTGTTGCGATTTATACGGCATTAGGGTTGATTATTTCAATCTTTTTGGGACCTGACTTTATCAATTGGTTGAGTACGAATTGGATTCCCAATATCTTTTTCTTTATCATTTTTATGGTTTTCGCCGCTTCTTTCTTTGGGGCTTTCGAGATCGTATTGCCCTCCTGGTTGGTAAATAAATCCGATAAACAGGCGGATAAGGGCGGATATATCGGCGCTTTCTTTATGGCTTTCACCCTGGTATTGGTATCCTTCTCCTGTACGGCTCCCATTGTCGGTACCGTTTTAGTGGAAGCCGCGAGAGGCTCAATCCTCCGCCCGATTATCGGTATGTTGGGTTTCTCGATAGCGGTTGCCTTACCTTTCGGTTTCTTCGCTTTTTTCCCGTCGAAATTGAGTAATTTACCCAAATCCGGCGGTTGGCTGAATTCGGTAAAAGTGGTGTTAGGATTTATAGAGGTTGCTTTGGGATTCAAATTTTTGATGGTAGCGGATCAGGTTTATCATTGGGGATTATTGGATCGGGAAGTTTATATCGCGATCTGGATAACCATATTTACCTTGCAGGGACTCTATCTTATGGGTAAAATAAAATTCGCTCACGATAGCGATTTACCTTATATCGGAGTGCCTCGTCTCGCTTTTATTATTTTGACGTTTTCTTTTGTCGTCTATCTGATCCCGGGTATGTTCGGGGCTCCTTTAAAGGCTTTAGCCGGTTATTTCCCTCCTCAGGAGAGTATCGATTTCGATATCAACCGGATTGTCAGGGAGAATGCGAAAGAGATAATGAAGAGTGGAATCAAGGTCGGGAATCCTGCTGATGTTTCAACAGAAAGTGTAAAATATTCGGACTTTTTGCATTTACCTCATGGACTGGAAGGGTATTTTGATTATGATCAGGCATTAAAAGCCGCTCTAAGTCAGAATAAGCCTTTGTTTATTGATTTTACGGGACACGGTTGCGTGAATTGTCGGGAGATGGAACAAAGTGTATGGTCGGATCCGAGGGTTTTAGAGATGTTGAAGAACGATTACGTGGTGGTTGCCTTGTATGTGGATGATAAGGCGAAGTTACCCGAAGAGGAATGGTATATTTCCGAGTACGACGGAAAAAAGAAAAAGACGTTGGGAAAAAAGAATGCGGATTTCCAGATAAAGAAATTCGATTCCAATGCTCAGCCGAACTATATATTATTGGACAGCCGGGGAGGAAACGATACGGATTTGAAACCTCATATCCTTGCTCCACCGCGGGGACATAATTTGGATCGGGATGCCTTTGTCGCTTTCCTGAGAAAAGGATTGGAAGAGTATAAAGCCCGGCAAACGGAAAATTAGACGATTCCCCCTCCAAAGAGCATCTTTGGAGGGGGAATCGATTCTCGTGTCAGAAGTAGAGAGAGTAAAATCCGTGGTTATTGAATATTCGCTATCTTTGCTCCCGTAATATATCACCGTAGGATCGATGGAAACAAATCCCGAACTGGAATTGGCGTATGACTTTTTGGAAAACACGGGCTTGAACGTATTCCTTACCGGAAAAGCCGGTACCGGCAAGACGACTTTTTTGCGTCGGTTGAAAGAGCGGACCCCCAAAAGGATGATCGTGGTCGCTCCGACGGGTGTGGCGGCAATTAATGCGGGAGGGGTAACGATTCACTCATTTTTCCAGTTGCCTTTTGGACCTTATATACCTGGGCTTTCGGAAGCGGTAGGCGGAGAAGGTAAAAAATCAAAAATCAATAAATTTAGTCGGGAAAAGATTAACGTTATCAAGAGCATAGATCTGTTGGTCATTGATGAGATCAGTATGGTAAGGGCAGATCTATTGGATGCCGTAGATGATGTGTTGCGTCGTTACCGGGACCGGTCCCGGCCTTTCGGGGGTGTACAGTTATTGATGATTGGAGACTTGCAACAGTTGGCTCCTGTCGTGAAAGAAGACGAATGGGCTTTACTGAAAGAACATTACCCGTCGATATTCTTTTTTTCGAGCAAGGCTTTGGCTGATACCCGGTTTGTGCCTATCGAATTGAAACGGGTGTATCGTCAGCAGGAATCCTTTTTTTTGGAATTGCTGAATCAAATACGGGAAAATAAGATAACGGCAAATGTATTGAATAAATTAAATGAACGTTATGTTGCGGGGTTTGATTCGGGAAGCGAGGAGTATATCGTTTTGACCACTCATAATTTTCAGGCAAAACAGATTAACGAGAGTAAGCTGTACGCTTTGGAAACGGAAGCCTATTCATTCAAAGCCGAGATTAAAGGGGAATTTCCGGTTTACGCTTACCCGACGGATGAGAATCTTGCTTTAAAAAAGGGGGCTCAGGTGATGTTTGTGAGAAACGATGCTTCCCCGGAAAAACGTTATTATAACGGAAAGATTGCAATTGTAACGGAGATCAATCGTAATTTGATCCGGGTGAAGGGAAAAGAGGACGGGGCATTTATCGATGTAGAGAGGGTAGAATGGTGTAACACGAAATATAGCGTGGATCCCGATACAAAGGAGATCACGGAAATTGTTGAAGGCAGTTTTTCGCAGTTTCCCTTAAAAGCGGCTTGGGCTATTACCATTCATAAAAGTCAGGGACTAACATTTGATAAAGTGATCATTGATTCCGGTGCGGCTTTCGCCCACGGACAGGTTTACGTGGCTTTAAGCCGTTGTAAAACCTTCGAGGGGCTGATTCTGAGAACGCCGGTAAATGTTCGTTCTTTAGTAAATGATACGACGATCGATCGCTTTATGACGGAGTTGAAAGAGCATCAACCCGGATCACAATTGTTGAAAGAGGCTCGTCGGGAGTATTATAAAGAGTTGCTGTTGGAACAGTTTGATTACGGTACATTGCAGCGTCGTTTGCGTTATCTTTTTTTTCTTTTAGATGATAATTTAGGTCGTTTCTATCCGGATTTTGTTGCCAAATACCGGGACGCCAATGAACGATTTGCGGTTGAACTCTACCAGGTAGCCGAGCGGTTTAAAGGTCAATTGAAACGGTTATTGGAAGGGGAGACGTCTCGCAAAATACTCGAGGAACGGATCGTAAAAGGAAAAATATATTTTGAAGAGAGTACGGAGAAAATTTTGGGAACCCTATTGCTCCTGCCTCTACCGGAAATCGATAATAAAGAGGTACGGAAATCGATAGATAAAGCTTTGAAAAACCTGCAGGAGGAATTGAATATAAAGACAGATACATTAAGATCGATCTCTGACGGGTTTGATATAAAGTGTTATTTGATCGCTAAAGCCAAGGCTCGTATCGAGGTCCCTCAGCGAAAACAGAAATCGAAGAAGGCGGATGAGAAGCAGGAAGTTACTCGGGATATTTTGCATCCGACGTTATACGAGGAGATTCGGATTTGGAGAAAGCGGGAGGCCGACCGGTTGAAGCTGCCGGTTTATACGGTGCTTCATCAAAAAGCATTATTGGGAATCGCTAATGTACTTCCTACCAATTCGAAAGAGCTTTTGTCCATTCCGGGCATAGGGAAAAAGGTCATCGAACGTTATGGGGCCGTTTTATTGGACTTAGTCGATCGATATCGTTTTCAAGAAGATAAAAAATAGCGTTAAGTAAAATCTTAACGCTATTTTTTTTATCTGTAAGAATCTTTTATTCTTGAGCCTTGGGTACGAACATGAGGTCTACCACGTCAGCGCCTTTAAACAATTTTTTTGCGAAATTCTGAATATCTTTCGGTTTTACACTATCGACGATTTTGTCGAAATTCTTCGGATCGTTGATGTTGATACCGGAGATGAAGTAGGTTGTCAACGCGTTTAACCAATAAGAATTATGTTCTTTACCTTGTTCGCGGTTTTTCTTCATTGTAGTAACCACTTTATCCAATTCTTCCTGAGTGGGTCCTTCTTTCATTAATTTGTCGATTTCCACGTAAAGAAGTGATTTCAGATGCTCTGCTTTATCCGGGTCGCAATCGAAACTCATGGTCATGCTGTAACTTTGATAAGGTTCTCTGGAAGAACCGGCATTAACGCCCACGCCATAGGTTCCTCCTTCTTTTTCACGGATATTTTCAGTATAGCGAAGATCTAAAATACCTTTCAGAATATTGTTATAGATGTTGTTTGCAACGCTATATTTCATCTCTTTGGAGTGATGGGTAATCACCGTTGTTTTCGGTGTTGTCAAGGCTATTTCGATTACTTTTTCCGTTTTGCCTTTCGGACCTCTAACCTTGTTATCTCTCCAAGTCTCTTTTCTGTTATAAGATTTAATGGAACCGATGTATTTTTCAGCCATCGTTTTTGCAATCTCCGCATCGATGTTACCCACGATGAAGAAAATGAAATCGCTGGCATCTTTGATACGGTCGCGGTAGATCTCTTCAATCTGTTCGATACTTACTCTGTCGAAGAACTCTTTGTTGACAAGTAAAGTTCTCGGATTGTAATTGCTCGTAATCAAATCTATTGAATCCTGCATTATTTTTTGCGGGTTCTTTTGCATATTGGCGATAGCCGCGTATTGTCTTTGCATAAGGGTATTGTGTACCTCTTTGTCGAAACGGGGTTTTTCAAAGCGCAGATAAATCAATTGCATCAGCGTTTCGAAATCTTTTGGAATAGAGCTACCTCCGACTGACTCGGAAAGGCTTCCTATGCTTACTTTTGAACCGGCTCGTTTTCCCGTGAGCAGCTTGCCTAAGGTAATATTGTCATAATCTCCCAGACCGTACGCTCCTACTAAGTCGGCCGTAACTTGTGCGGAAGCTAATTTATCCAAATCATACAAAGAGGTTCCTCCTTTACTATAAGAAGTGACTACAACCTGATCTTTTTCATAGTCGGCTTTGCGATAAACTACTTTCGCTCCGTTGGCTAAAGTCCACTCTTCTGCATCGAATTGCGGAAGTTTTTTAACGGAAACGATTTTGGCTCCCGGTAACTCTTCGTTAATCAAGGAGGACTCTGCTATTTGGTCTTTATACGGTTCGATATCGGATTTGTCTACTTTATCCATAACGGCTAAAGCTTCTTCTTTTGTGATATGAGTAGCTCCTTCCGACGGTCCTTGTACTACGATAACCATGTTTTGAGGTTTGATGTATTCCTGGGCAAGGGCGGAAATCTCCTCTACGGTAACGGTAGGAATAATCGTTTTCATGAAATTGTAGTAGTAGTCGAAATCTACCATAGGTTCACCTTCCAAGAAGTTTTGTTTGATTTCTTCAATATAGGATTCAGAAGAAATTTTATCCTTTTGTTTAAGAGCGGATTCCAAGCTTACCAACGTGTTGGTTTTTACTCTTTCCAACTCGCCTTCTGTAAAGCCGAATCTTTTTACTCTTTCATTTTCACGATAGATGGCTTCCAAAGCTAAGGCTTCTTCATTGGGTTTGGCTGTTGCAGACATGATATAGATACCCGTTCCTCTGACCATTCCGCTAAAACCGCTACTACCGTTGATGAAAGGAGGATTCCCTTTTTGCAGTAATTCACGGATCCGTTGGCTCAACATAGCATTATAGAAAGATTTCAACAATTCATTTCTCATGTATTGGTGATTTTTTTCTTCTTTAGGAGAGGTCGGAAATTTAATGTAAACGGCTACGGAAGATTGGGTAACTTCTTTATCGGTAGCGCATACGTAACGAATATCCTCGTGTGCGGGGACCGTGTATACTTCTCTAACAGCTGCATCTTTTACCGGCGGAATTTGAGAGAAAAGTTCGATGATTTTTTTCTCCATTCGATCCACGTCGAAATCTCCGACGACAGCTATAGCTTGTAAATCGGGTCTGTACCATTTGTGATAATAATCCCGTAACGTTTGGTATTTGAAATTTTTGATGATATCTAAATTTCCGATCACATCTCTTTCTGCGTATTTGGAACCTTCCAACAAAACAGGCATAACCTGAGCTCTGATCCGGAAACCGGGGGTTCTTCTGGTCCTCCACTCTTCGGTAATCACACCTCTTTCGCTATCGATTTCATCTCCTTCCAAAATAAGGTAGTGGGACCAGTCGTGTAATACCAGCAGACAAGTATCCATTAAGCCTTCATTGGTGGTAGGAACATCGCTGATGTTGTAAACCGTTTCATCTTGAGCCGTATAGGCGTTAATGTTACGTCCAAACTCAACACCGTGTTTTTCCAACATATTTACGATCCCTTTTCTGCCGGGGAAGTGTTTGGTTCCGTTGAATGCCATGTGTTCCAGAAAGTGGGCCAAACCATCCTGATCGTCATTTTCCAAGATCGCCCCCACGTTTTGGATGATATAAAAACTTGCTCTCTCTTTGGGTTCTGCGTTATGACGCACGTAATAAGTTAAGCCATTGGCTAATTTCCCTGTTCTGACCTGTGGGTCTAAGGGAAGCGGTGCTTTCATATCATATTGTGCGAATAAGTTTGCACTGATTAGTGATATGATGGCACACACGATTAAAAGTCTTTTTACCATACGAGTTTTTTTAATGTTTTAATGTTTGTGTTTGCAAATATAGTAAACACTGCTTCAATTGATATGAAAAGTTAACGGTTTAACGTTAATTTAGGGGGTAATTGTAAAAATAGGGAAAAATGAACCTGTTTTTCTTTATATAGCAAGATTTCTTGTTAATTATTTTTAATGTTCAACTCTGATTTTGCTAAAAGATAAGGGGATTATGTGACATTTCTTTAGAATTTCCGTATAAAGAAAAATAGATCGGAGAAAAATTATGGAATTAAAAATGGATTGGCATCGTTGGTTTTCCTGGCTTGATTTGGGAATTACGGATCCGGAGACAGCTCCTACGCTTGAAATCGTCATTCAGTTAATCGTTATCGTGATTATTGCGTGGCTTTTAACTTTTATTGCCCGGAAATGGATCGTTAAACTGATCGCCCAAATGGTTCATCGAACGAAAACGAAATGGGACGACATATTATTTCAAGAGCGTTTTTTTGAAAAATTGTTTAATTTGATTCCGCCTATTTTTATCGATTTCGCCATCCGGTTCGTATACGGGGATTGGGAAAAAATCGATACATTCCATCATTTGATCGTTGTCTGGATATTGATTGTGACGGGATTTATCATGATAACCGCAATGGATGCGGCCAATAAAATTTATGAATCTTATCCGATTGCCAGAGACCGTCCGATTAAGGTATTTATACAGGTGGCTAAGATCTTTGTTTTCTCTGCCATTTTTATTACAATTATCAGTATTTTCATCGGAGAATCTCCCCGTAATCTCTTGGTCGGATTGGGTGCTTTTGCCGCGGTACTTATGTTAATTTTCAAAGACTCCATTTTAGGGTTTGTAGCCGGAGTGCAATTATTGGCGAATCAGATGATAAGGATCGGGGATTGGATCGTGATGCCCAGTAATAATGCTGACGGAACGGTGTTGGAAATCAATCTCTATACCGTGAAAGTGCAAAACTGGGATATGACGATAACAACCATACCGACTTACCAAATGGTTTCGGCTTCTTTTACCAATTGGCGGGGAATGCAGGAGTCTGACGGTCGGCGGATTATGAGATGGGTTAATATTGACATGCATTCTGTCCATTTTTTATCGGATGATGAGATTGCCGTCTTGAGAAAATCCGAGTTTTTGAAAGGATATATAGAGAGCATTTTACCTGAAATAGATAAAGCAAATGAGGGAAAGGAGGATATACTTGACGAAAGGCGTTTAACGAATTTAGGAGTGTTTCGACATTATGCCGTATTGCGTTTGAAAGCTAATCCGGATATTAATTTGAACATGACCTATATGGTACGTCAGCTTCAGCCGACTCCGACGGGAATTCCTTTGGAGATTTATTGTTTTTCCAAGAATAAGGAATGGGTTGCTTACGAGAAGATACAATCCGATATTTTCGACCACTTGTTGGCTGTGATTCCCTATTTTAATTTGCAAGTATTCCAGTATCCGAATCGAATTTTGGTAAATGAACCGGGTGAAATGAAAAGTTAGGTTGACAAGCTGGTATAATTAGATTTTTGTACTATTTTTGGAGGCTAAAAATAGTCGAATGAAGCGTAAAAAAAATTTTTGGAATAAGCTAAAAAACAGATATAAGCTGACCATCTTCAACGAATCTACTTACGAAGAGGTTATGCATTTCCGTTTGTCCCCATTGCATGTGTTCATGGCATTGAGTACGTTAGCGGTGGTTTTGATTACGTTGACGATCATATTGATTGCTTTTACTAATTTGCGGGAATTTATTCCGGGATATCCGGATCGAGCCATGAGGCGTCAGATTACTTTGAATGCTTTACGAGTTGACTCGTTGATGGTCGAATTAAATAAAAAAGACCAATTTTTTCAATCCATCCGCATGGTTATGACGGGGGAGGACGGAGATACCACAGCCAGGGTTACAACGTCTGTAGAGAAGATTAATCATGATACCATTGTCATGGGAACTACTCCCGAAGAGAATGGTTTTAGAGAGATGATAGAGGAGAAAGAACGTTTTAATCTTTCGTTGGGACAGATCTCTTCTTCTCCAGATGATTTTTATCATTTCTTCCCGCCGTTGCAAGGGATTGTGACCAATCACTTTGATGAGGCGAAGCGTCATTTCGGTATCGATCTGGTAACGAAACAGAATACCAATGTCGCGAGCGTGTTGGACGGAGTGGTCGTTTTTGCGGATTGGACGGTGGAAACGGGTTTTGTCCTGGCTATTCAACACAGTAGTAATTTGATTTCCATTTATAAACATAATTCCGTTCTATTGAAGAGGCAGGGTGATTTTGTCCGGGCCGGAGAAGTTATTTCGATTGTCGGGAACACGGGAGAAGAGACAACGGGTTTGCATTTGCATTTGGAGTTGTGGAAGGCTGGAAAGCCGATTAATCCGGAGAATTATATTAAGTTTAAATAGATAAAAGAGAACGTTCGGGATAGAGTATGTTTCCGGCGTATGATAGATAATGATGAAAAATATTGCAGTATTAGGTTCGACAGGTTCGATTGGAACTCAGACGTTGCAGGTGATAGAGGCAAATCCCGGACGTTTTCGTGTTGAGGTGCTGACTGCCAATAATCAGGTCGAATTGTTAGCTCAACAAGCCGTTCGTTTTAAACCGAATATGGTAGTTATTGCTAACGAGGAGAAATACGGACAATTAAAGGAGTTATTGGCGGATGAAGATATAAAAGTATACGCGGGGAGCGAGGCGATAGCGCAAGTCGTGGAGAGTTCCATTATCGATACCGTTGTCACGGCTATGGTGGGGTACAGCGGTTTATTGCCTACGATCCGGGCGATAAAAGCAGGCAAGACGATAGCATTGGCCAATAAAGAGACGTTAGTCGTTGCCGGCGATTTGATTCATGACCTGGTAACGGAATATAAGGTAGCCCTATTACCCGTGGATTCGGAGCATTCTGCTATATTTCAATGTTTAACGGGCGAAATGAATAATCCTGTCGAGAAAATTTTGTTAACGGCTTCCGGGGGGCCGTTTCGGGGTAAGGATTATGAATTCTTGAAGCGGGTCACTCCGGAGCAAGCTTTGAAGCATCCGAATTGGAAGATGGGGGCTAAAGTGACGATCGAATCCGCTTCCATGATGAACAAAGGATTTGAAGCAATCGAGGCCAAGTGGTTATTTGGTTTGAAACCTTCCCAAATAGAAGTGTTGGTTCATCCGCAATCGATCGTACATTCGATGGTTCAATTTACGGACGGATGTATCAAAGCCCAATTGGGAGTGCCCGATATGCGTTTGCCTATTCAATATGCCCTAACCTATCCTGACAGGATCGTTTCTTCATTTGAACGTGTCGATTTTAGCCGGTATTCCAATTTGACATTCGAGAAACCGGATCCGGTCACTTTTCGTAATTTGGGATTGGCTTTTGAAGCCATGGAAAAAGGGGGGAACATCCCTTGTATATTGAATGCGGCGAATGAGATTGCGGTCGATGCCTTTTTGAAAGAGAAAGTCTCGTTTACTCGTATGCCCGAAATCATAGAAGAGACCATCTCCAGGGTTTGTTTTATACAGAAGCCCGATTTGCAAGATTATATAGAAACGGATAGGGAAGGACGTAAAATAGCTGTGGATATTATTGAAAAATAGAGTTATACGGAGGATTTGTCGGGAAAATGTAGGAAATTAGACAGATGAAATTATTGAAGCTAAAATTTTAAAATTGAAATATGGAGATAGTTGTAAAGGTAGTACAGTTTATATTGAGTCTTTCCATTTTAGTCTTGTTACATGAATTCGGACATTTTACAATGGCGAAGATCTTTAAGACCAGAGTCGAAAAATTTTATATCTTTTTTAATCCGTGGTTTTCGCTGTTTAAATTTAAGAAGGGAGATACTGAATACGGAATGGGGTGGTTGCCTTTAGGCGGATATGTGAAAATTTCCGGAATGATAGATGAATCCATGGATATTGCCCAGATGAAAGAACCTCCTAAGCCTTATGAATTTAGGGCTAAACCGGCATGGCAGCGTTTGTTGATTATGCTGGGAGGAGTTTTGGTTAATTTTATTTTGGCCTTCTTTATTTATATCATGATTTTATTTGCTTGGGGAGAGAAATATTTGCCGGCAGAGAATGTGAAATACGGGGTTGTTTGTGATAGCTTATTCACGAATGTGGGAGTGCAAACCGGCGACATTGTTATCTCCTTGGATAATCAGAAATTAGAACGTTTTTCCGATATTATTCCGACCATCTTATTGGAGAGTCCCCAAACGATGCAGGTGCTTCGAAACGGACAATTAGTAAATATTGATTTGCCTTCATCGTTAGTGAAAAATTTACTGACATACTCCTCCAAGGGATTCGCGCATAAAATGCTGATAGAACCCCGTTATCCTTATTCGGGGGAGATTGTTGGTTTTGCTAAAGAATCTCCTGCAAAAAACGCGGGTATTACAGAGAGTGACCGTTTTTTGAAATTAAATGGAAAAACGTTTGCTTTTTACGACGAATATACGAAAATCATCCGTTCACATAAAAATGACACCTTACGGGCAGAAATTTTAAGGGGTGCGGATACATTAACCGTGGCTATACCTGTGGGAGCCGACGGGATAATAGGAGTTGGAGTTAAAATAGATCCGGCTTTTGATTATGCCGTGAAGTATTACTCTTTTTTTGAAGCTATTCCGGCGGGCATCCATATGGGGATCGATCAAATCAGTTCCTATTTGAAGCAGTTTAAATTGTTTAAAAATCCGGAGGCGTTGAAATCCGTAGGAGGCTTCTTATCTATCGGTAATATATTCCCGGGATATTGGGATTGGCAAGCTTTTTGGAGCTTAACGGCTTTATTATCTATAATTTTAGGGGTGATGAACTTATTGCCGATTCCGGCATTGGACGGTGGCCACGTGGTGTTCTTGTTGTATGAGGTTATTACCCGGAGAAAACCGAATGAGAAATTTTTGGAGAATGCGCAAATAGCAGGAATGATTTTTTTGTTGTTACTGCTTGTATTGGCCAATACGAATGATATACTCAAGTTATTTCATTAAGACATGCTTTTATGGGTAAAACGGTTGAGCAGTTCAGGGAATACAGGGCAAAAATGAATGAAAAGATTTTAGCCGCCGACAACAGAGTGATTAAACGGATTTACAATCTGGATACGAATACTTATAGGGATGGGGCTCTTTCTGCCACGGTGAAAGAGATGTTGGGTCTGGCCACTTCTATGGTATTACGTTGTGATGATTGTATTAAATATCATCTGGAGCGTTGTCATGAATTAAAGGTAACCACGGAACAATTGTTCGAGATTTTTGCCGTGGCGGATCTTGTAGGAGGTACTATTGTTATTCCTCATATGAGACGTGCGCTTGAATATTGGGAAGAATTGGGAGAATACGTTTCCGAGAACTCCGGGGAAAGGTAGAGGTTCGGTGCAGGTAGATATTTTCGGATAAAACGATAAAAGATGCGTAAAATAGTAGCAGGAGTTTTGATATTGCTGTTCGTTCTTAAAACGGGTTACGGACAGGTAAAGGAAGAACGTTATCGAATTGTATTTTATAATGTTGAAAATTTGTTTGACGTTAAGGACGACCCTAATACATCAGATGATGATTTTACTCCCCATGGAAAACAACATTGGGGAAAGGAGCGTTACCATTCAAAGATACGGCATATTTCGGAAGTTTTGAGTGCGACCGGAGAGGGGGAATTGCCTGTTTTTATCGGGTTGGCGGAAGTAGAAAATCGGGAAGTGCTGGAAGATTTGATTGGTAAAACGGTTCTGGCTGATGGCGGGTATGGTATTGTACATGCGGATTCTCCTGATCCGAGAGGGATAGATGTGGCTTTTTTATATCGTAAGCCGTATTGTCAATTGTTGAAAGCCTGTTTTTTTCCGGTATTTTTGGAGGGAGAGGGTCATACGAGAGATGTTTTATACTGCAAAGGAGTGATCGGAAAAATAGATACGCTTCATTTTTTTGTGGCTCATTTTCCTTCGATGAGAGGGGGTGAGAGTCAGAGTGAATGGAAACGTGTTCGTGCCGCTAAGGTCATTCGTCAACGAGTAGATTCCATTCAGGCCGAAAACCCGAGAGCTGCGATCGTTATAATGGGAGATCTTAACGGTAAGGCCAATACTATTGCACAGAAAGCTATGAAAACGAAAAATTCTGATACCCGTAAAATAAAGGATAAAGGATTGTATAATACCGGGTATTATTTGTTGTGGGAGAATCACGGGAGTTATCGGTACAAGGGCGTATGGCAGACCATCGATCATTTGATCCTGTCCGGGGTTTTACTCAATGGCAAGTTCCCTTTGCAAGCTTCTCGACATTTGACGGTGGGAACATTCGGTTTTTTGTTTGAAGAAGATAAAAAATATTACGGGGTGAAGCCGAAACCTACCTATAGGGGCCCCTATTACGTGGGTGGATATAGCGATCATTTACCGATTTATATCGATTTGAAAAAATAAATTTTTATATTCAATACTTTCGTTTATTTTTGCAGCGTAAAAATTCATAAACAAGATATGGACGATTATCATCAACAGTATTAATCAGGACGGGGGTTCCGTTAACCTCTGTTCATAAATTGAAGGAGGATTAACTATGAGAACATTCCTAATGGGTAATGTTGGGTTCGAAGAAAAGAAAGCGTGGGAACCTAAGTGTTGGATTAATGTTGTTTCACCGACGGAAGAAGACATTCGTTTTCTTACCGATAAAATGGGGGTTCCCCAGTCATTTTTCGGAGATATAGAAGATATCGATGAGCGTTCTCGTTTGGAGATAGAAGATGAGTGGATACTCATGATTTTACGTATTCCGTATAAGGTGGACGAAAGTATTCCTTTTATTACAGTTCCTTTGGGTTTTATTATAAAAGATGATGTCATTATTACGGTGTGTCATTATAAAACGGAGATGATACCTGATTTTATTCAATATGCCGACCGTAAGGGGGTTGAGGTAAAACAACCTTGGGATTTGGTATTTCGTTTGTTTTTATCTTCTTCCGTTTGGTATTTGAAATACCTGAAGCAAATAAACAATCAAATGCACGCGGCTGAGATCGAGTTGGAAAAATCAATTCGTAACGAAGAGTTACAACGCTTGTTAAAAATTGAAAAATCATTAGTCTTTTTTATAACATCTTTAAGAGGAAACGATAACCTGTTGATCAAAGTGAAAAATTTAAGAAGCCAGCGTAAATATTTTGATGAAGATTTGGTTGAGGATGTTGAAATCGAGCAGCGGCAGGCACAGGATTCAGCCCGTATATATAGTGATATTCTGAGCGGTACGATGGATGCGTATGCTTCCGTTATCTCTAATAATTTGAATATCGTAATGAAACGATTGACCTCTATTTCTATTATTTTAATGCTTCCGACGTTAATAGCCAGTTTATACGGGATGAATGTACCTAATTCTCTGGAGAATAACCCGTATGGTTTTTTGATCGTGCTTGTCGTATCTCTCCTGTTTTCGGCGATCGGATTTATTGTATTTAAATGGAGGAATTGGTTTTGATACGGGAGAGTTAAAATATAAAAGGGGTTTAACAAGAACCCCCCTTTTATATTTTAACATACTCTTAACGGATTGTAAATAAACTTTTGGCCATTTTTGATGTCCATAAGGTGAATCAAGGGATGGTGTAGGAAGTGTGAAAGCGGAGAAACTATATACATGCAGACATAATGGAAAACTAAATATGAATAAAAGGGTAAAAAGAGTTTTGCAGATAGGAATACCGGTTGTAATAGTACTCCTTATTTTAGTTCCTCGTTTAAATGATTCTTTCACTAAACGGCAAAGAAGCGGACAGGGCCGACGGGGGATGTCACAGGGTATTTTGCCTGTAAGCGGATGTGTCGCCGGATTGTCGATGTCTAATAATGGAATCATGGCTAACGGGACTTTATTACCTAACGAGGAGGTTGAATTGGTTTCTGAAACGGCCGGGAAGGTAGACAAAATTTATTTTAATGACGGGGACCATGTAAAGAAGGGAAAACTTCTTTTAAAAGTGGATGATTCGGATTTGAAGGCTCAGTTGGAGCGTGCCGAATTTGAAAAGAAGTTATTGGAAGACAAGCTGGAACGTCAGCGTATATTACTGAAGCGGGAATCTGTCAGTTATGAATCGTTTCAACAAATGGAAACCGAATACAATATGCTTTTGGCCGATATCGAGTTGTTGAAAGTAAAAATTGCCAGAACGGAGATTCGTGCTCCTTTTGACGGAAAGATGGGATTTCGTTACGTGAGTGAAGGGAGTTATGTACAGCCGAGTACGAGGGTTTCCAGTCTGGTGGATAATTCTGTATTGAAAATCGAATTTTCAATTCCCGAAAAATATATAAATGTTCCTTTAATCGGGAAAAAGATCAAGTTTAGGACCGAAGGGATAGAAAAAGATATTATAGCGGAAATATATGCTGTCGATCCTCAGGCCGATATCCAGACTCATATGATTACCCTGAGAGCTCGCTATCGGAATACGGCGAATTTGGTGGCCGGAATGTTTGTAAAAGGGGAGTTGATGACGGAAAGCAATCGGACATTTATGATGATTCCCAGTGAGGCCGTTGTTCCGGAGATGAATGGAAAACGCCTGTGGGTGGTGAAAGAAGGGAAAGCCCTGAGTGTACCGGTGGAAACGGAGAGTCGGGATTCCCGTTATGTAGAGGTTATTTCCGGTATTCAACCCGGAGATACGGTACTTACGGGCGGACTGATGCAATTACAGAATGGTATGCGAGTAAGTGTTTCTCTTGCCAAAGAGACAAGTGGGGAATAAGATGGAGGATAGCAATTTATATCTGGTGATGGAATTTTGATATTATTAGGGTTAAAAATCTAAAAATAAAAATGGAATGAGTCTTTCTTCGACCTGTATAAAACGTCCGGTATTTGCCACGGTGATGAATCTGATTTTAGTAATTGTGGGGGGAATCGGACTTTCTTATTTAGGTGTACGTGACTATCCCAGTGTCGATCCCCCGGTTATTTCGGTATCGACTTCTTTCGTGGGTGCTAATGCCGATGTTATCGAAACGCAGATTACGGAGCCTTTGGAAGCGGCTATCAACGGTATTCAGGGAATTCGTTCTTTGAGTAGTACGAGTCGTGACGGTCAGAGCCGGATTACGATAGAGTTTGAGTTGGAGGTAGATTTGGAAACGGCTGCTAATGATGTACGGGATAAGGTATCCGGAACCTTAAGACGTTTACCGCAAGATATAGATCCCCCGACGGTTTATAAGGCAGATGCTGACGCACAGCCTATATTCGGAGTTTCTTTACGTAGCGATAAACGCTCTTTGATTGATTTGAGCGGATACGCCGAGCGTTATTATAAAGAGCGTTTGCAGACCATTCCGGGGGTAAGTAGTGTGGAAATATGGGGTGAGAAACGTTATTCGGTTCGTTTGCGAATGAATCCTTCTTTGTTGGCAGCCCGCAAACTGACTCCGATGGATGTGAAAGCGGCTATTGAAAATGAAAATATAGAGTTGCCCTCCGGTCGGGTGGAAGGTGATAATACGGAATTAACCATCCGGACGTTAGGACGGTTGATGTCTATCGAAGATTTTAATAATTTGGTGATTTCCAGGGATGGGGATAAATTGGTTCGTTTCCGGGATATCGGTGTGGCCGAAGTGGATGCCGAGAATGTGCGTAGTATATTGAAGCGCAACAGGGTTCCGATGGTTATCTGTGCGTTGATTCCTCAACCGGGAGCGAATTACATCGATATTGCGGATAGGGCATACCAAGTTATGGATGATTTGCAGAGGGATTTACCTGAGGATATTGAAGCCGGAATAGCCTATGATAATACTGTTTTTATTCGTGATTCCATTAATGAGGTAGAGGATACGATTCTTGAAGCTTTTGTTTTGGTCGTGTTGATTATTTTTCTGTTCCTGCGTAACTGGAGAACGACCTTGATCCCGGTATTGGCAATTCCCATTTCGCTGATTGCGGCTTTTTTCATTATGTATATGGCCGGTTTTTCCATTAATATATTGACGTTATTAGCCGTGGTTTTGGCCATTGGTTTGGTCGTGGATGATGCGATTGTTGTGATGGAGAATATCTTTACGAAAATAGAGCAGGGAATGACACCTTTAGAGGCCGGTTTTAAAGGATCCAACGAGATTTTCTTTGCTGTTATAGCGACAACGGTCGTGTTGGTAGCCGTATTTTTCCCTATTGTCTTTTTGGAGGGAACTACCGGAAGATTGTTCCGGGAATTTAGCGTGGTTATCGCGGGTGCGGTAATCGTTTCTTCTTTTGTCGCCTTGACCTTTACTCCGATGATTTCGACGAAGTTATTGACGAAGGATGCGACTAAAAATTGGTTTTATCGAAAAACGGAGCCCTTCTTTGAAGGGATGAATCGTGTGTATCGCCGTTGGTTAGAGCGTTTTCTTCAGGTACGTTATTGGGCATTGATTATCATCGGTATCTCCGGAATTGCTATTTATCTTTTATGGTTGGCCATTCCATCGGAAATGGCTCCTTTGGAGGATCGTTCCAATATTCGTATTTCATCGACGGCGCCGGAAGGGGCTACTTTTGAATATACGAATCGTTATTCTCAAGAACTTTCAGCTTTTATCGAAGAGACTGTACCCGAGCAGGATAAGTTGATAGAGTTCGTGGGGGGAGGACAGACCAATCGCTCCAGTTTGAATTTATGGTTAGTGAGTCCGGATGATCGAACCCGGACGCAACAAGAAATCGCTGATGAATTGGCTGTAAGCGTGCGTCAATTTACTGGAGCCCGTACATTGGTTTCCCAACAACAGACTTTTGGAGGACGCCGAGGAGGACTTCCGATTGAGTATGTCATTCAGGCTAAAAATCTGGATGATCTGAAATCGATCTTGCCGAAATTCATGGAGGAGGTAAATAAAAGCCCTCTGTTTTCCGCATCAGACTTAAACTTGAAGTTTACTAAACCGGAGTTGACTATTAACATCGATAGGGATAAGGCTGCGGCCATGGGGGTGACCGTGCAAAATATCGCTCAAACATTGCAGTTGACGATGAGTGAACAACGGGTAGGGTACTATATTATGAACGGAAAACAATACCAGATATTAAGCCAGCTGGAGCGGGAGGACCGAAATAAACCTTCCGATCTGAAAGGAATTTATGTCCGGAATCAGGAAGGAAATTTGATTTCTATGGATAATTTGATCTCTATGCGGGAGAGTTCTATGCCCCCTCAGCTATATCGTTACGATCGTTTTGTTTCCGCAACGGTTTCCGCGGGTTTGTCCAAAGGCGTAACTATTTCGCAAGGATTGAAGGAGATGGATCGGATTGCTGACGAGGTATTGAATGATGATTTTAAAACGACTCTTTCCGGTAATTCAAAAGATTTTGTGGAAAGTTCTTCCAGTTTAATGTTCGCCTTTTTGTTGGCCTTATTGTTTATATATCTGGTCTTATCCGCTCAGTTTGAAAGTTTCAGGGATCCCTTGATTATTATGTTGACCGTTCCTTTGGCATTGATCGGAGCTATGGTTTCCTTGTGGTATTTCGGACAGACCATGAATATTTTTAGTCAGATCGGAATTATTATGTTAGTCGGATTGGTTTCGAAGAACGGTATTTTGATCGTGGAGTTTGCCAATCAACGGAAAGCTGCCGGATTGTCTATGTCAGAGGCTATTCGAGAGGCATCGGTTTCCCGGCTGCGTCCGATCCTGATGACGAGTCTGTCTACTGTTTTGGGTATTTTGCCAATGGCTATCGCAACGGGAGCCGGATCGGAGAGTCGTGTTGCTATGGGAATCGCTGTCGTCGGCGGGATGGTTTGTTCCACTTTACTGACGTTGTTTGTTATTCCCGCTATCTATACCTATTTTTCTTCTCAAAGAGTAAGAATTATAGAGGAGATAAAGGAGTAAAAAGGACTTAAAAAGAGAAAACTATGAGAAGAGAGGTGTTATATCAATCCGCATTATGGAAAACATTCGGTATGCTTATTTTTTTTCTGGGTTTTGAATTTAACGGATTTGCCCAACAGAGAATAACTCTCCCGGAATGTATTAATCAAGCGTTGGAGTCAAATTATGCTATAAAGATAATTCGCAACGAGGCCTCCATGGCTAAGAATAGTGTGGATTATTCTTATTTTTTACCCAGTTTGGCTATTGATGCCAGACAGAATCAGACGCGCAACGATGTGAAGACGGAGAGTAATGCGGGAGAGATCAGTAAATTATCTGACGTGAAAACCGATAATTATTCGGCCGGAGTGGCCTTGAACTGGCGTTTGTTCGATGGATTGGAAATGTTTACTACTCATGAACGTTATAAAGAGTTGGAGTCCAGAGGGGAATTATCCGTAAAAATGGCGGTGGAGAATTTGATCGTGGAGGTAAGTGCCGCTTATTACGATGTGTTGGTACAGCAACATCGATTAAAAGCGGCTAAGCATTCGTTGAATCTGTCAAAAGAACGTTACGATGAAGCGCGTGTTCGCCATCAGATCGGTAATATGGCTGGTTTAGAGTCTCAACAAGCAAAAATCGATTTGAATTCGGATAGTTCTGCTTTCGTGCAACAGAAAGAGATGGTGAAAAGTGCTTATATCAATTTAAATAAATTGATGAATGTCGATTTACAGAAAGTGGCCTATGTGCAGGATACGATATTATTGGACCTGCCATTGGAAATGGCGACTTTGGAGAAAAACACGTTGGTGCGCAATACGGCTTTGTTAATCGCTAAAAAGGAACAGAAAATATCCGCATTGGATTTGAAAAATGCAAGAGCCGTTCTATTCCCGACATTGGATTTTAGTTCCGGATATAATTATAACAAAACGGATGCTCCGGCTTCCAATACGAAACTGAACCGGACAAACGGGTTTTATTGGGGATTTTCCGTGAATATTCCGGTATTCGGTCGCATGCAAAATCGGACAAAAATCAGAAATGCCCGTTTGGAACAAGAGAATAGTGAGTTATCCTATAAAGAGGTAGAAAAAGAGACATTAGGTGATTTGGCGTTACTGTATAACACCTATGAAAATAATTTGCTGATGGTTGGCTTTGAACGGGAGAGTGCGGATGTTGCCGAAAAAAATTTGGATGCCGCGTTGGAGAAGTATAAATTAGGATCCCTCTCCGGTATTGAATTTCGTGAATTTCAGCGAAGTTATTTGGATGCGGTGGATAGAATGTTGTTAGCTCTTTATCAAGCTAAAGTTTCGGAACTGTCCCTATTATTGATTAGTGGAGGTATTTGAAATTGTGGATTGAGGGAAGACAGGAGAGTTACTGTAAAACAAAAGACGGTTTGTGAATAGGTTTCGCAAACCGTCTTTTGAATGTATATAATCAATTTTTAGCAAATCTCATTCAATTTATCTGCCATCGCGTAGGCGATTTGACGACATTGTTCGAAATCTTCTTCTTTGGGTGCACCACAAGCTTCAACGGAAGGTACTACCACTTCCCATTTGATTTTTTCGGCAAATTGATTGAAACGAGGCATGGCTCCTCCCGCCCAAGCTTTACCTCCGAAAAAGGCTACAACATGATTTTTAACACCCATATGTTCCAATTCGTTTAAAAAGGTCTCCATGGTGGGGAAGATGCCTCCGTTGTAGGCACAGCTACCCAAGATCACGCCTTTGTAACGGAAGATATCGTTAATCATATAAGAAGGATGGGTTTTGGACGTATCGTGAATTCGTATTTTTTTAATACCTTTTTCAGTCAAAAAGCGGGCAATCATATCGGCCATCTTTTCCGTATTTCCATACATGGAGCTAAAAGCGATGACTACTCCTTTGTCTGTTTCGTATTTACTCCATTTATCGTATTTCGCGACGATATCGGCGATATGGGAACGTCGGATGGGGCCATGTGTGGCACAAATCATCCGTATGGGAAGTCCTCCTAATTTCTTTAGTGCCTGTTGTGCCGGTTGTCCGTATTTTCCCACGATATTCGAATAGTAACGGCTGATCTCTTCTTCCAAATAATCCAAATCCACTTCATCGTCGAAAACTCCTCCGTCCAATGTGCCGAAAGCACCGAAAATATCACCGCTGAACAGAATGCCTTCCGTGGATTCGAAGGTGACCATGGTTTCCGGCCAGTGAAGCATGGGAGCCATATAAAAATTCAATTTATGTTTTCCCAGATCCAACGAATCTCCTTCTTTTACTTCCAGCAGGTTATCGTATACACCGTAAAAATTTTTCAACATGGGAAAAGTTTTCGAGTTGCCGATCACTGTTACGTCGGGATAATGACATAGTAAAGCTTTGATTGCTCCCGTGTGATCGGGTTCCATGTGATTTACAATCAGATAATCGACTTTACGTCCGTTCAACAGTTGTTCGATGTTCTCCACGTAATCCTCCATTTTGCTTCTTTCAATGGTATCGATCAGGGCTACTTTTTCATCGATAATGAGATAAGAGTTATAGGCTACACCTTTGGGAAGAGGCCAATAATTTTCAAATATATGAGTTCTTCTGTCGTTAACACCTACCCAATAAATGTCCTTTTTTATTTCTACTGCTTGATTCATATCGATTAAGTTTTTAATTAAACGTTTCAATTCTTCGCAAAATTATAAAAAAAAGACTGTCTTCTCGGAGGAAGGACAGCCTTTTTTTAATTTAGTTTCTCTATCAGGAAATAGAGAAAATTTATTTAAGACCTAATTTCTTTTTGATCTCTTTAGGTATTGCATTCTTGTGAATGAGGATATTCATCGTTTTTAATTGCATGAAAGGATAAGAAACATAGAAATAACCTCCGAATTTGTTATATTTATTCCATGAGTTTTTCACGATGAAATAGGGAGTTCCGTTTTGGTCTTTAGCTTTTCCGATAATTTGCATGCCGTGATCGTCGGTTGTTTGGTAGTTATCGAACTCGCGTTGTCTCATTTCCTGGGTAATCTGTTTCTCGGGAGCCGGACCACTTTTGAAAGCGTCCGGATTTTGTTGTTTTTTCGGCATAGCCTCCCATTTGGCGATTTCAGCCCCGCTCATCTCTTTGGTATCAGTTGTCGGAACCACGGCAACACCCGGATTTACAGTAGCAAATCCTTTTTCGCTAACATCGGCGCCCCAGGCAAAAGTATAACCTTTATCGATGGCTTTGTCCATTACTTCCATGAACTCATCGAGAGGTAAGTTGTATGATTCTCCCCATAACCAGTTATCCGGAACCTCAATTGCAAACGAGGTGTAGAAAGGGTGATGCGTGAAAGAGGTTAAACTGACATAGTCGTCCATATTTAGACCTACAACTTCGTCTGCGAATGTCCTGGGGGTGTATTCTTTTCCTTTGTATTGGAATTTTTCAGGTTCGGCTCCTAAATAAGCGTCTAAAATGCCTTCATATCCTTTTTTCCAAGCCGTACTTAGTTTCTTATTTTGGTTTGTGATAACCGCTTCCACGTAAGCTTTTAAAACGGCGTCGATTTCACCGAAAGCATGATTGGATTCTCCGTACTCCAAACCTTCGTATACTTCTAAAGGAACAATACCGTAATTTTTAATCGTATGCACAACATCTCCGAATGAACCGCCTACACCGAAATTCAAAAAACCATGAAGGCGTACGTATTTGTCTGCTTTATCGCTATAGGCATGTCTTACCGAATACATGGCGGAAAGATTAACCGAATCTTTGCCCATACGCATCATTTCCGATTCGAAAAATGCAGTTGCTGACCAGGACCAGCAGGTTCCTGCACGACTTTGATCTTTCACCGAGAGTGTCGGTAATCTGACAATTTCCGTGAAAATATAACCTTCCGGTTTTTGCTTTTCTTCTTTTTCTTTTACTTGGGCGTTGGCAAATAGAGAGAGCCCAAAGATACAAATAAACAGTAACGAACTGATCTTCTTCATTTTAATGTGATTTGTGTGAATAATGATATGTTATTAATTCTATTTCCGTTCAGACTGTCGCCAAAGATAAAAAATTGCTTGTTCAAAACGGAAGATCAAAATTAAATTCAGTGTTTTTTAAGAAAAAAATAACATTTAAATTTTTTTCCATATATTGATTTTCGGGAAAAAACGATACTTGTTGTCGCAAATCCAGATGAAGAGTATACCGCCTATTAAAATAATGATCGGATCCCAATAGGAGGAAGTCGGATTTAAATCTTTAAATAGAGCATGTGTTTGTAGAGCTGCCGAATCATGCGTTACGAGTATGGATGCGAGAGCGTTGTTGGCAAAATGAAGGCCAAGTGCCAATTCGATACCGTCGTCTTTTACGGCAATATAACCTAAAATAAGTCCCATGAGGATATATTGTGACATGGCGTTGAAGTAGCCGAAGCGTTCGACTTCCGGATTGCTCGAATGTAATAAACCGAAAATAATGCCGGTCATCAGAATGGCGATCCACCTGTACTTGAAGAGTAAGGCAAAACCTTGCATGAGATATCCTCTGAATATAAACTCTTCAAAAGCAACTTGAAAAGGAATTAAGGTGATGACAATTACACACATGATGATAAAAGGAAGCGGTTCGAACTGGAAAAGCAGTTCAGACTTGTCACTCAGAAGGTATTGCGAAAGCAGGGAGAGAAGTGTTATGATCCCCCAAATCCCGGCTCCAAACAGAAAGCGATGGATATCGAAACGGTTTCGGCCCGTGAGAATATCTACGGACTTTTTTTGATGGATGAATCTTATACAGATCAATAAGGTGATTACTCCCACGGCGAAAGGAAATAATACTAAGGCTAATCCCGGGTTCGTGTTAGGGACAAGGAAGCTACTGCTTTGCAGGATAGAACCCGTATTCATATAAGTGCTGTAAAGCAGGACGGGAATGGAGGCTATTTGTATGGCTATAAACGTAATGGCCAGGGTGAGGACGTATCTGTACCATTGGTTTTCTCCTTTAGTTGCTTTTTCTAAAAACATAACTGATGTTTGAATGGTTACTAAAATCGTTCTCCTACAGAACGGAGTAATTGTTCCAAGCTGTACTCGTCGGCAATCAGTACTTGTCTGGCCTTGCTTCCTTCGTATGGTCCCACGATACCTGCCGCTTCCAACTGGTCTATGATTCTTCCGGCCCGGTTATAGCCTATCGAGAAACGTCTTTGAATGGAGGAAGTTGAACCTTGTTGAGTATTTACGACCATTCGTGCCGCCTCTTCGAATAGCGGATCTTTGATACCGAGATCGGTTTCTGAACTAAATCCGTTTTCCGTATCCGATTGGTATTCAGGCAACATATAGGCAGACGGGTAGGCCTGTTGGTCCGCAATGAAATGGGTAACGGCATCGACTTCGGGAGTATCCACAAATGCACATTGTACGCGGACCATATCTCCGTCGGCGGAGATGAGCATATCGCCTCTTCCTATCAGTTGATTGGCTCCCGGGGAATCTAATATGGTACGGGAGTCGATCATGGAGGCGACTTTGAAAGCGATCCGAGCCGGGAAATTGGCTTTGATGACGCCGGTGATGATGTTGGTGGACGGTCGTTGAGTGGCGATAATCATATGAATTCCAACGGCACGGGCAAGTTGTGCGATTCGGGCAATGGGTTGTTCAACCTCTTTGCCGGCAGTCATGATAAGATCCGCAAACTCATCTACAACCACTACGATATATGGAAGATACCTATGGCCGTTGTTCGGGTTTAACTGACGTTTGATGAATTTCTCGTTGTATTCTTTGATGTTTCGCACCTGCGCCATTTTCAATAAATCATAACGGCTATCCATTTCGATACAGAGTGAATTCAAGGTAGCGACCACTTTACTTGTCTCCGTAATAATCGCATCTTCTTCTTCCGGTAATTTGGCTAAAAAATGTTTTTCTATAATGGAATAGATACTTAATTCTACTTTCTTAGGGTCAACCATCACGAATTTCAACTGGGACGGATGCTTTTTGTATAATAGAGAGGTAATGATTGCGTTTAGACCTACGGATTTTCCTTGTCCTGTTGCTCCGGCTACTAATAGATGAGGCATTTTGGCCAGATCAAAGGTATAAGGTTCATTGGAGATCGTTCTGCCCAGTGCAATCGGAAGGGCGTATTTGGATTCCTGGAATGCTTTGGAGGCGATAATTCCTCGCATGGAGACGATTTCCGGATTCTGGTTCGGTACTTCAATGCCAATGGTGCCGGCTCCCGGAATAGGGGCGATGATACGGATACCCAAGGCTGCCAAGCTTAATGCGATGTCGTCTTCCAGGTTCTTAATCCGGGCTATCTTAACTCCCGGGGCTGGGACTATTTCATATAGAGTAACAGTCGGACCGATTGTCGCTTTTATTTTGGTGATTTCAATCTTATAATATCGTAATGTTTCGACGATGGTGTTTTTATTTGCTTCTAATTCTTCTGCCGTTACCTTGGGATTTCCTGACGAATGTTCTGCCAATAACTCTAACGTGGGATAGCGATAATTAGAGAGATCCAATGTGGGGTCGTAGTCTTCGTCGGGTCGTAAGTTCCTGTTTAACTGCTCTTCCAGCTTATCTGCGATTATAGTGAGCTCAATGTCTTTACCTGAATCTCCTGTTATAGTTTGTTCGTCGGATTCTGCTTCGATCCTTTTCTCAAAAGGTTCATCCTCTTTTTTTATGTTTATCTCAAAATCGGGTTGGTCTAAATCTTGAAAAGTAGGGGTATCTGGAGTATCGAATTGATGTTCGAATATACTGTTTTCTTCCTCTTCTTCCTGAGGAAATGTTTCCCCGCAAACAGATTCTTTCTCCCTTTCTTCCTCCTCTATCCTCATTGCCTCTGTTTCGGCTTCTTCTCGAATTTTTTCTTCTCTTTCAGCTTGTAGATGCGCTTGTTTTTCCTTACGCTCTCGTCTGCGGATAAAATAATTTTTTACTATGGCGACACATTTATTAAAGGCATTTTCGAATCCGAAAAAGAGAATAACGGAAAAAGAGATTAACAGTAAAAATAAAGTTCCCACTTTTCCGACCAGTGAGTTTAACCAATTGCTGATAAAATAGCCGTGTGTCCCTCCGGGAAAAACATAACCTGTTGGGATAAAATTAAAAAGATATCCGAAGAACAGAGAACACCAGATGATAAGAATAAACCCGATCAATAGTTTTCTCGAGAACCTATAAATAGAGCGTCCCATTACCTGCAGACCTCCGATAAAGAATAGATAACAGAATATAAAAGAGGATATTCCAAACCATTGGTTGATGAAAATATCAGAGAGTATAGCACCTACTTTGCCAGCAGGATTGCCTGCTTCTATTTCGGAATTAGTGATTAATTCCATCGAATTCTTGTCGACTAAACTCTGGTCAATTCCTCCTGTGAAAAAGAACCCGACAAATGAAAGCAGAAGATATACAGATAATAAAATCAGGATTAATCCCATAATTACACGTGTTCTTGGGTCTTGTAGTATATGTGGTTTGTGCCAACTGCTTGATTTCGTACTCTTTTTCTGATTGATTCTTGTTATCATGTGCTTGAAATTTGTAGCAGGCAAAGTTACAATTTATATGGGAGAGTTACAAAGTAAGGATAAATTTCCGATAAAATTTTAAAGGAAGATTTTTTTATAATATACTGACATTACGTCCCGATATAGGGGGGATTGTATACGGTTTTGTGAAACTACAAAATCATAGGTTAAGTTATATTAATTAAGAAATTCTTAGTAAACGATTGGCAGGGATATTGTTAATATTGTGAGAAGTAAAATGAAAAGTTGAGTTAAATCAAAAGATAAGGATATGGCAATTACAAAATCATTACTAAACCTCGGATTAGGTATGGCAGGAGGATGTATTGCATTCTTCGTTACAGGTACTTTACAAAAGGAACCGGTAAAATCCGCTCAGCCCTTGGAGGTCGTTTCTCCGGCTGCGGCTCGTCCGGTAACCATGGTAAACGGTAGTGCGATTAATGTACCTGCCGGAAATGTGGACTTAAGGGATGCTGCCAAAAAGACAGTTCCTGCCGTAGTCCATGTCAAAACGATACAGATGGGAAGGGAGATAGTGGGGAATCCTTTGTTGGAATTTTTTTACGGTAGAGCACCTCAGGTGAGGGAAGTTCCGCAACGTATGGGATTTGGCTCGGGGGTTATAGTTTCAGAGGACGGATATATCGTAACTAATAATCATGTGATCGACGGGAGTGATGATATTACGGTCGTTTTGAACAATAAGAAAGAGTATAAGGCAAAAGTTATCGGGAAAGATGCAAATACGGATATTGCTTTATTGAAGATAGAAGAACATGGATTATCCTATTTGGAATATGGTAATTCAGATGATGTCGAATTGGGTGAATGGGTGTTGGCTGTCGGAAATCCGTATAATTTGACTTCGACCGTGACGGCCGGAATTATTAGTGCGAAAGCGCGTGATTTGGGCATGGATAGAAGAAAAATGAATTTAAGTTCTTTTCTGCAAACGGATGCGGCTGTGAATCCCGGTAATAGTGGGGGGGCTTTGGTAAATGCCAAAGGGGAGCTGATAGGAATCAATACGGCTATAGAATCGCCTACGGGATCTTATTCCGGTTATGCTTTTGCGGTTCCGGCGAATATTGCTCGTAAGGTAGTCGGAGACTTGAAAAATTTTGGAACCGTGCAACGGGCCGTTTTAGGTATTCGCATGAACGAGGTAACGGCAGAATTAGCTAAAGAATTAAATCTAAAAGATGTAGGAGGAATATATGTCATAGAGGTACTTGCTAATGGAGCAGCAGCAAAGGCTGGTATAAAGGAAGGGGATATTATTAAAGAGATCAATGGTATAGAGGTTAATACTGTTTCTGCATTCCATGGCCAACTGGGGAAATACCATCCGGGAACAACGGTAAATGTAAGTGTTGAACGGAAGGGAAAGAGAAGAAATATGGATGTACTTTTGCAAAATATGTATGGAGACACGGCATTGGTGGATATGAAGGATGACGGCATTTTAGGCGCGGTGGTTGAGCCCTTGTCCAAAGAGGAGAGGTATCGTTATGGAATCAATAAAGGGGTGAAAATTACCGAATTGAAAAACGGACATTTTAAAGGTATCGGTTTGCAAAAAGGGTATATTATTGTAAAGATTAATAACCATTGGATATATGATAAAGACGATCTGGTGAAGGCATTGAAGATAGCAGAGAATGAAGGGGTTTTGATTACCGCTATTTCTCCGAGGGGGCGGATCGAATATTTTGCATTGTCGTTACAGGATTAAAAAAAGTTAATAAACCAAAGGTGGCGATTTTAACATATTGGTATATGGATAAAATGTTCTACCTTTGCCACATATTTCGGGGAGAATATAAAAACAATTATGAGACAGCTAAAGATAACAAAATCTATAACAAACAGGGAAAGTGCATCTCTCGATAAGTATTTGCAGGAGATTGGTAAGGAGGATTTGATTACCGTGGAGGAGGAGGTCGAGTTAGCTCAGCGAATTCGGAAAGGAGATCAAAGGGCTTTGGAGAAGTTGACGAGGGCAAATTTACGTTTTGTTGTTTCTGTAGCGAAGCAATACCAGAATCAAGGATTAAGTTTACCGGACTTAATCAACGAGGGGAATTTGGGGTTGATTAAAGCTGCTGAAAAGTTTGACGAAACCAGGGGATTTAAATTTATTTCTTATGCCGTATGGTGGATTCGTCAATCTATTTTGCAAGCTTTAGCTGAACAGTCGCGTATCGTGCGATTGCCTTTGAACCAAGTCGGTTCATTAAATAAGATCAACAAAGCTTTTTCTCGTTTCGAGCAAGAACATGAACGTCGTCCTTCTCCTGAAGAGTTGGCGGATACGTTAGATTTGCCGGCCGAGAAAGTGGCGGATACGTTAAGAGTATCCGGACGTCATATCTCGGTAGATGCACCTTTTGTGGAAGGTGAGGATAATAGTCTGCTGGATGTATTGATCAACGATGATTCGCCAGTAGCGGATAAGACTTTGATCAACGAATCTTTGTCTACGGAGGTCGAGCGTGCTTTGTCTACCTTGACTGAAAGGGAACGGGATATTATTCGCCTCTTCTTCGGGATCAATTGTCAGGAGATGACCTTGGAGGAGATCGGTGAGAAATTTGGCTTAACACGCGAACGGGTTCGTCAAATCAAAGAAAAAGCGATAAGACGTTTGCGTCATTCGTCGCGAAGTAAATTGTTAAAAACATATTTAGGATAATAGAATAAAGCGCCTCGAAGAGGCGCTTTATTCTTTACGGGAGAGTCGCTATCTGATGTTATATTGATGTTTTTCAAAGTATTCCCGTAACTTTCGTAAAGCCGCGTATTTAAGTGTTTTAATGGTATTAACGGAAGCCCCAAGAAGTTCTGCAATCTCTTTATTTTCATAGCCGGATAATACCAGACGCATGATTCTTGCCATTTGTCGGGGAAGTTGGTTGATAGCATGAAGTAAAATCTGATTGGTCTCTTCCTCGATCAGCATATTTAGGATATGCGGGTCCTCGCTTTCTTCATTGATGATTTTATCGTATCGTTTTGTTTCCCTTTGACAGCTTCGAAGGTAATTTAGTGATTCATTCCGGATCATGATAAAAAGAAAATTTTCAATCGAGTTTAAGTTTTGATGTTCTTTTCTATTTTCCCAGAATTTAATGATCACTTCTTGAGCGATATCTTGGGCGATATCAGGAGAATTGACATAGTGAAGTGCTGATGTACAGAGTGTTGTATAGTATTTGCGGATAAAAACTTCAAGTTTTAAAACTTCTCCCATATCTCATTAAACCTTCGTTTGTTGATAGTACACAATATTCCTGCTGATATGATTAATCATGTCATATATCTCTCATTATCAGTTTATTTAAAAATACGTGTTATCGATTTTATCCCTTCGTTTTTGCGTTTCAACAAACGAAGGTTAATTTATATCGAATATGCAAGTATAGAAATAATTTTCGAGAAAAGCCATTTTAAAATCATCCAAAAATGATTTTAATGGCGTATTTTACAAGAAAATATGATTATTTGTGTTATCGTTTATTTTTACTTTTGAAATAAGTTTAAACCCAGTAAGTTTTTTTCGTTTTATGATTTTTGCATGTCGAATCATTTGCAATAGGAGAATGGGTCGATTTTCAATTGTTTTTCTATTTCTTCGAATAGGCTTTATACAAGGAATCTTCTGGAATATTGTTTTCTAATCATGAGATGGTTTAATGTTAATTATTTCTAATTATTATGGTTGTATTAATCCTTTTATATTTTTAGTGGTGTCTTAGTTGTATAATACATTATCAAATTGTTGACCGATGAATCAAAAGGTGCGTTCTGTTGCTCGTTATAGGGGTGTTATGATGAGGCGGAGCTGGGAATTTAGGCTATTTGCTGTAGTTTCAGTGTTACTGATCGTTTTTTTGCAATATCTTTTGCAAGGAGGTATCGGGATGGGGGAACATCGCGTATCGCTTTCCGCTTCGCCACCTTGGTTAAGTACTTATTTCTTCAATATTGCCCAATCTTTTATGTTTGTTTTGGTTATCGGGGAGGTTATGGCGAGAGATAAACATCCGGATTATTTTCTATCTGCGGCAGGTGAAATTGTCGTGGATGACGAAGATCCGTTTTTTGATGATAATTGCTACGGAGATCATATCGCAACAGCCTACGTGAGGTTGCGGGAGAAAAAGAGAAGTACTGTATCCCGGCTTGCTTCTAATCCAGAAGCCGGTCGGTGCGAATTATGGATTTATATCCCGTGGATTATGCCTATGACTGTTTCTTCTGCTGAAGAGGCAATGCCGTGTTATGTAGTGCGGGATAAGGGTGGAGAACGGGAGATCGGCATTCATATGCTGAAACGGGGTGGGTGTTTTTAGATGAATGTGAACTTCCGGAAGGAGAAAACAGAGTAACTCTTTTACATAAAGGAACGGAAGGGCAACGCCTCATGGCCGATGCGGTAAAGTGGGTTCGGGTGAGAAGGGATTAAATCTGTCTGAGAATCTCGATGTGAATTGAATTTATAAAAAACTAACGTACTAAAATAAGACTTATGAAATTTCGAATGATAAAAACAATCGCTTGTTACGAGGCTAAGTTACTGAGACGGAATTGGGGATTCCGGATATTTGTTGTGATTGCTCTATTGGGAACATGGGGATTCCAATATATTGAACAAATTCAATTTTCATCTTGGTTTAAAATTGCAATGCCTGCCTCTTTGCCTTGGTTCAATACCTATGTTTATAATATCTTACAGTCATTGATGGTTCTATTTGTCGTGACGGATGTAATAAAAAGAGATCGGAAATGCGATTCAGGAATTGTGTTTACACTGTATCCGGTTTCTAACAGCGAACTTATTTTGGGAAAGATGTGGGGTATCTCCCGCATCTTCATCGGATTGAATTTTATTTCGCTATTATTAGCGGCTTCGATGAATGTTTTTTTCAGTTTGTCCCCTTTTGATCTTTGGTTGTACTTTTTTTATTTTTTGACCTTATCGTTCCCCTCCCTGATTTTTATGATCGGTTTTTCTTTTTTCATTTCTCGTTTGATAAGAGAACATATTTTTTCTTTGTTGCTATTGTTGTTGTTTTGGGGTGTAGCCTACTGGTATTTGCCGGAGATTTGTGGAGGAGCTTTTGATTTTTTTGCGATTGGAATTCCCAATCTTTTTTCTGATGTCACCGGACATCCGGCACTTTTTCTTTATCTGCTTCAACGCGTTTCGTTCATCGGAATTGGTTTGGGGATGCTGATGTTTTCTGTTCTATGGTTCAACCGGTTAACGGACGGGAAGGAGTTAAAGAGGCTAAGGATTCTGTCTTGCACACTGTTGACTGTCGGGATTATTTGTATGTTGGGGTGTTGTTACTCTTTTCTGCATGATAAGAGTATCAGAAAGAGGTATGCGGATACTTATGTAAAGTATGCGGATAAACTTGATTTGCGGGTGGAGAAATCCTCTATCGTTTACCGTCAGGAAGGGAATCGTATTTTTGTTTCCGCTCAATTGCAAGTAAGAAATACCGGTGTAAGCCGAATGCCGGAACTTATTTTTTACCTGAATCCGGGATTGTCGGTACGTCAATTATGGGACAATGGAAAAAATTTGGTTTTTCATAGGGAAAATCAGGTTATAGTGGTGCAAAAAGAACTTCAGCCAGGGGAGAATATAACGCTGAGGATAGAGTATGACGGCAAAATTGACGAGCGAATTTGTTATTTGGATATTTCGGATAAAGAATATGACCATGCGTATTGGCTGGATAAAAAATGGAGGTTCGGAAAGCGAAGCGCCTTTGTTGAGAATGGATATACCTTGTTACTTCCGGAGTGTTTGTGGTATCCGGTAGCTGTTCCTCCGGTAAACCTAAAGTCTTTGTATGCCACGGAGAAGAATTTTACAACCTATGATCTTCGCGTGTTTAATCCGGATCGTCGAATGGTGATTTCTCAGGGAAAAGCAGAGGAGGTGGGAGATACCGTTAAATTTACGCCGGAAAATAAATTGACGGGAATCACGTTGACTATGGGATCTTACGGTAAGAAATCCGTAAAGGTGGATAACGTGCTGTTGGAATGGTACTATTTTAAAGGGAGCGATCTTCTGATAAAGAAGGTTGAGAATCTTTCGGATTTTCTAATGCCGTTTTTGCAAAAACACTTGAAAGGATATCCGTTTCAGTATTTGAGAGTAGTTGAAACTCCCGTTACGTTGACGTCTTACGTGAGAAATTGGAAAGGAGGGAGTGAAAATGCCCAACCGGAATTGCTGTTTTATCCCGAGCGGGGGAGTAAAATCTTAGCGATGTCGGATTATATTCAATTTCAAGAAGGTGTTGCGATGAACTTCGTGGGCGGAAATGAAATGATTCAAGAACCTAATGTGGATTTTATGCGATTGAGTATATTTTTAGAGTCCTCCTTTCTACGGGAATGGGCTGTACTGAGAGAGCTTGATTTGAATCGGCGCTTAAAATTATATTTGAGACAAGAAACAATAGGTGTTTTACAATCCACGACTATTCCTAATGATTATTCAATCTTACCTTTGTTTTCTGATTATCTGGGATTTATGAGTTCTGTCGATTATCCGGTGATGGATCGTATCATACAAACCATGTTAAAATTTCAGGAAGATAACGTTTCTTCAAGTATCATGAAAATGCCTCTTTTTTTAGGGATAGACGATTATCAACGGGCAATGGCTTACCTGACTTCGCATAGTTTGGAAGATGCATTGAATGATGAGACCCTACCTGTAGGGGTTATGACGGAAATAATCAATATAAAGGCCAGGGATTTGAAAAATAGAATCTCTACCTCTGTACCTTATACGGATCTGCATCGATTCTTAAATGATTTTAGAAGTTCTTATTTTTTTAGAGAGACTGATTTAAAACAATTCAAGCAAGCTTTTACAGATCGGTTTAAGGTAGATATTTCACAATGGTTGCCCGAATGGTATAAAAGTCGGCAAGCAGCTGGTTTAGTAATAAAGGATATAGGGGTCGATAAGGTAGAGAACGGAGAGGTGAAGGGATATCGTGGGCGAATGCGGGTGTATAATCCTTCAGAAGCAGATGGCGTTTTTTCTGTTATGGTCCGGGGTGGATATATAAATCATTTTATGATTAACAGGGGAGAAGCAAAAGAGATTCGATTTTTTGCCGAGAAGATGCCGAGGTTGATCTATGTAAATACCAATTTATCGCAAAACATTCCTCAGACCATTCGTTGGGTTTTCAATCCCACGATAAAAACGGCTGTTGTTTCGGATACGTCGCAAGGAATCTTTGATATCGATAAAAGATACTTTTTACCTGTTCCCGATGAAATTATAGTGGATAACGAAGATCCCGGATTTAACGTAAAGACGGCGGCTTCTAATCGACTTTTGGGGAATATGTCGAGTAGGAAAGAATACCAGTTGCCGATGAAAATTGTCTCTACGAGCTGGGCTCCCGGAATAGATGAAGGGTGTTATGGGGATATTGTGCGTAGTGCTTATGTGAAATTGGGAGGAGGAGAGAATAATCATGCTGTATGGACAGCAGAAATTCAGCAAGAGGGTGTGTATGAGTTATGGATACATGTGCCTGCTCTTCCTGCTTATGTTTATAACGGCTCGTTGGATGGGGACTGTTTACAATATTATACGGTCCAGAATGGAGAAAAGAATGACGAGTTTAATATTAATGTAACGAAGGAACAAGGTTGGGTTTATGCCGGAGAGTATCGGCTTCCACAAGGAGAAAACCGTGTTGTATTGTTAGATAGGGCTCGGCAGCAGATGCGTCTTGTAGCCGATGCCATCAAATGGAAATATGTTAAAAAATAGCCTTTCCTGATTTATAAGTAATCTTTGAGGAGAAAGGGTATCTTTGATTATGTTGATATTGAATACACTACTGCAGTAATAATAAATGTTTTACTAAAATTAATGTTATGAAAACAAAAATTTTTTTTCAGAAGATGATAATGCTTCTTTTTGTTATTTGTTCTTTTCATATGGTGTCTTACGGGCAATCTTCCAGAATAACGGGTGTTGTGACGGATATGGCGGGCGAACCGTTAATAGGGGTTAATGTGCAAATAAAGCGGACTAATATAGGTACTATTACGGATTTTGATGGCAACTTTACAATCGTTGGCGTTATGCCGGGGGATACGTTGGTGTTTTCTTATATAGGGATGAAGAAAGTCGAAGTAGGAGTTAGAGGGCTTAGTGTGATTCATGTTGTTATGCGTGATGATTTTATGGTTTTGTCGACTGATACGTTTCAAAAAAGATTGCTGACTTTTTATAAAGATTGCGTCTTTTTTGATTATGACCGGTTTTTAAGGACGAGGATACAACCTCAGGTGTGTTAATTTTTAGGTGAATGTGTTGGGTACAAAAAGAAGAATGGTTATACTGTAGTATTGTATTCTGTTGATATATATTTGTTTCGAGGGTTGTCTTTAAATGAAAATTTGGACAACCTTCATTTTGTCGGGTAAGATGAGCCTGATACGGTGTTTTTGTGCTTTTGTAATAGGATAGAATATCGATTTTTTCGCCCAGGTGGTTTCTGCGAAATTTATAACGGGGAGTGAAATTGATGCTGAATTCGATGAACCAATGATCGGAGTTTCCATATCGATTGTCGGGACGACAAAAAGGAGAGTTCCTGAGTTGGACGGTATTGATCCAATAGTCCGTTAATTATTAGATATATGGCGAAAAGATGATTTTTTTATTATTTTTTTCGTGTTTCATTCATCCCGTATTGTGCTTTGCGGTGTCTTAAGATAAAATTAGAAGATAAGTTATGGTAGTAGATAGAGCCAGGCTGTTGGCCGAAATTATTATACGGGTTAAATTGCGGAGAGCTTCTTTGGAGGAGAGGGAAGAGTTGGGAAAGTGGTTGGACGAAAGCGATGAGAATCGTCAATTGTATAAAAGTATTATTCGGGGAGAGAGTATCGCAAAGCGATTGAAGTTAGAAGATGAAATCAATCGGACCACGAGTTTCGATGAGGTTCACAAAGAAATCTCCGGAAAACTTCTCGCCGGGAAAAGACAGAAGAGATATTTTGTATTAGGGGGAAGCGTTGTTGCGGCCAGTGTTGTCGTTGCGTGTATGCTGTTGATTTTTGGATTGGAAAAACAACAAAAGGAATCTTCTCCGGTTATGGCCGGACAAGAAAAGGTTGAAATCAATCCGGCAAAAGGGAAAGTAATGTTAGTGCTGGAGAACGGGAAGCAGATTAATTTGAGTAATTCTTTACCGGATACTTTGCACCTCTCTTCTGTCGCTATGATCGGGGAAAAGGGCAAACTATCTTATAGAATGACAGCTGATTCTTTGCCTGTCGAGGAAGTTATACATAAAATTGTCACAACTGTTGGCGGAGATTATCAATTAGTGTTGAGTGATGGTACGAAAGTGTGGCTTAATGCAGAGTCTGAAATTGATTATCCGATTGAGTTTTTGGGAGATAAGAGAGAAGTGTTTTTAAAAGGGGAGGCTTATTTTGAGGTTGCACCTGATCCGGAAAAACCTTTTATTGTAAAAACGACTTCCATGCAGACAAGAGTGTTGGGTACTTCTTTTAATATTAATGCTTATGAAAATGAGCCTAATGTTTATACCACTTTGTTGACGGGAAAGGTAGAGGTGATGTTGAACAAGAGGGGAAATGCCTCTCCGGTTGTATTAAAACCAGCCATGCAACTGAAATTAGATAAGGAGAGTGGAGATTTTTCCGTGGAAAAGGTACGGGTGGAAGAGATTACCGCTTGGCGTTATGGCGTATTCATGTTTGCTGAAGATGATATAGAGGTGGTTACTCGGATGCTGAGTCGCTGGTACGATGTGAAGTTTGTCTTTGACGGTGAACGGAAAGGTCCCCATACTTTTAGCGGACGAATGAGTAAAGATGACAAATTGAACGAAATATTGAAAATGCTTACCTTAACGGGAGGGCCGGAATTTAAGATCGAAGGAAATACAGTGCATATCATAGAGAAATAGAATACCGGAAATGCTTTGGCGAGCATTTCCGGCTTAAAAAACCTTGTTGATAGCAAGGTGTGTGTTTAATTAAAACGTAACAAAAGTATGAAAAAAAACTACAAACCGAAAAGGTTCTGTAGACTTTTGGTGACTTGTAGAGTATTGTTTTGCAGTATTTTGCTGTTAGGTATTACTGCGGCGCTTACAAGTTCACCGGTCTACGGACAACAAAACTCCAAACGATTTTCTTTAAAGCTTGCTCAAGTTAGTGTGTTGGATGCACTACGGGAAATCAACCGATTGAGCGATAATTCAGTTGTATTTAAGAAGGAGGAAGTGGAGAAGGAAACGGTAAAAGTAACAGTAGATTTAAACAATGTTACTACTCTTCAGGCTGTTCAAGCTTGTATCAAAAACACAAATTTGGAATGCAGAGAATTGAACGGTAAGGTTGTGGTGGGACCTAAAAAAGCACCGGTTTCCATTACAATTACTGGTACGGTGAAAGATAAAGAAGGGCAACCGTTACCGGGAGCTACAGTTGTTGTTGCGGGAGATTCTTTGCATTTGGGAACAAGTACGACGATTGACGGGACTTATACTTTAACCGTTCCGAGCGCAGTAAAATCTTTGATTTATTCATTTATCGGTTATAAGTCGCAAAGCGTAGTGATCGGTAACCGTACCGTGATTAACGTTGTACTGGAAGAAGATGTTAAAGAGGTAGAGGAGGTGGTTGTAACCGGTATGTTTACTCGTAAAGCAAATACTTATGCCGGGTCTGCCGTTACGCTAACGTCAAAAGACATCGTTCGTACCGGTAGTTCGAATCTGTTTCAAAGTTTGAAGAACCTGGACCCGGCTTTGTTTATTATGGATAACCTGGATATGGGATCGAATCCGAATAGTTTACCGCAAATGCAAATGCGTGGTGTATCCAGTTTTCCGATAGAAGAGACTGGAATTCAGCTTAAAGGTAACTACCAGAACAATCCCAATCAACCGTTATTTATATTGGACGGATTTAATACCACGGTAGAACGTGTAATGGATATGGACATGAACCGGATCGAGAGTGTTACTTTATTGAAGGATGCCGCGGCGAAAGCAATTTACGGTTCTAAAGCTGCTAATGGGGTAGTGGTTATAACGACTAAACGCGTAACGGGAACTCAGCAATTGGTAACCTATACGGGAAGTGTCGATATTGAGATGCCGGACTTGACCAGTTATAATTTATGTAATGCTGCGGAAAAATTAGAAGCCGAGAGGATAGACGGTATGTACGATTATAAAAATATGGACGAGGAGATCAGGTATTCTCAACTGTATGAGGAGAGAAAGCAACTCATTGCCGCCGGTTTGGATACTTATTGGCTTTCCAAACCTTTACGCACGGGCGTCGGACATAAACACAATCTTTCGGTCCAATTGGGAGACCAGAACCTGCAGGCATTGTTCAGTTTGACATACAATCAGGTGAAGGGAGTCATGAAAGGATCCGATCGTAGAAATATTATCGGAGAGATCGATCTTTCTTATCGCAAGGATAATTTGTTATTCAGAAATAATGCTTCCATAACGAGCAATAAGAGTAATGATTCTCCTTATGGGGCATTCAGTAAATATGCACAAATGAATCCTTATTGGAGAGCCAAGGATCCGGACACGGGAGAAGTGGCCCGTTGGGCTTATACCGGTCAAGGAGCTTCGGTTGCCAACCCTATGTACGATGCTGAAATCGGAACGCTTTACCAGCAATCCTATGTTGAGTTTGTCAATAATTTTGAAATCGAGTGGAGACCTATACAAGCTTTGATTTTAAGAGGAGGAATTACGTTAGGCCTAAAGAGAAATGACGGAGATGAATTTTTACCCGCGACTCACTCTTCATTTGCCGATATTAATAAGTACTCTTCTACCGAAGATCAATTGCGTAAAGGTTCTTACCGGATCGATGAGGGTAAAAGCAGTACCATTTCTGCTAATATAAATGCGACTTATTCTGCGACATTTGCGGATCGTCATAATATCTTCTTGAACTTTAGAACGGAGATAGGAGAAGATAAAAGTCAGGCTTATGTATTTCAGGCAGAGGGATTCCCTAATAATCAGATTGCCGATATCACTTTCGCGCGTCAATATGCAAAAGATTCCCGTCCTTACGGTAGTTCTTCCTGGAATAGGAATTTAAGTTTCGTACTTGCCGGCGGGTATAACTTCGATAATCGTTATTTATTGGACTTCAGTGCCAGAGAGGATGCTTCTTCTTTATACGGTAATGACAATCGCTGGGCTTTAGGTTGGTCTTTGGCTTTAGGTTGGAACCTGCATAACGAGAAATTTTTCAAAAACGATATTGTTCAACAGTTTAAGTTACGGGCGTCTATCGGAGTAACCGGAAACCAGAATTTCTATAACAATGAAGCAGTTGCAACCTATGAGTATTACACGACGGATAATTATTTGGGAATGACGGGAGCCCAGGTTGCACGTATGGCTAATCCTCAGTTGAAGGGTGAACAGAAGAAAGACTATAACGTGGGATTTGATGCCATTATTTACAAGGCTAATATTCGTTTTGACTATTACTGGGCGGATACCAAGAATATGTTGACGGATGTTTCTGTCTCTACATCGACCGGTTTCTCTACCGTGAAAGATAATTTGGGTTTGGTCCGGAATCAGGGTATCGAGGCCTATTTGACTTATAGCGTATTTCAGACTAATAAGGGTTTCTTGCAGTTGTTCGGTTCTTTGACGACCACGACGAACAAGATTATCCGCCTGTCGGAAAGTATGAAAACGTATAATGCATTGCGGGATAAGATGGCAGCCGATAAGGGAAATAATAAACCGGTAACAAAATATGTGGACGGTGAATCCATGAATACGATATGGGCTGTTCGTTCTTTGGGTATCGATCCTCAAACGGGAAACGAGGTTTATGTGAAACGCAACGGGGAATTGACCTATACGTATGACGAGAACGATCAGGTACCGGCCGGAAACTCTTTGGAAAAATACAGGGGGACTTTCGGTTTTAATGCCGAATACAAAGGATTCGGATTAAGTACGACTTTCCGTTATGCTACCGGCTACCAGAAATACAATTCGACCTTAGTAGAACGGGTAGAAAACGTGGATATGAACTATAACGTGGATAAGCGGGCTTTATACGGTCGTTGGAAAGAACCGGGACAGGTCGCACAGTTCAAACGTTTGGGAACATTCCAATATGACGGCGATGCGCAGGCATATCAGGAAAAGACACGTCCCACGACGCGCTTTGTACAAGATGAAAGTTTACTTACCTGGGGAGCTTTGAATGTTTATTATGAATTCCAGCCTGATGTTCTTAAATCTCTTAGAATGAGTAGATTGAAAATTTCTTTTAACATGAATGATATTGCTACCTTCTCTTCTGTCAAGGTAGAGCGGGGATATAGTTATCCGTTTGCCAGAACCATGTCATTCTCTCTTATAGGATCATTTTAAATAAATAGGATATGAAACGAATAACACAATATATAACTTTGTTTATCCTCTTCTTTTCTGTTACGTCATGTAACGATTGGTTGGATGTAACGCCTGCCTCACAGGTCCCAGAAGAGGATCAGTTTAAAGATGAGCCCGGATTTCGACAAGCGTTGATCGGTTGCTATATCGGAATGGCCAGTGAAACCTTGTACGGTAAAAACCTGAGTTGGTACGTACTGGATGTACAGGACGGAAAATATGATTTGTATCCTTCGGCTCAGGTTTATCCGATGGCTGCTTATCAATATAAACATGTGAGAGCCACTCCTATCATCGATGCGGTTTGGTTGAACGCGTATAACATCATTGCTAATGCGAATAACGCCCTGAAATTTATTGAAAAGAGATCGAATGTTTTAGATCCGGTCTCTTATAAGGTGATAAAAGGAGAGTTATTGGCTATTCGGGCGATGTTACACTTCGACCTGATGCGTATTTACGGTTACGGAGATTTGGCCTCCCGTACGGATAAAGAGACAAAGCTCACCATTCCTTATGTGAAAGAGTACAAGAAAGAGACAACGGAACAATTGTCTTATAAAAAGACCATAGATTTGATCGTGGCCGATTTAAAAGAGGCTTTGGATTTGTTGGAAGAGGAAGATCCGATCACGAAAAAGCATACGGATGACTATTATGATAATTTGAATGACGACGGATTTTATAGTGATCGTACCTATCGTTTGAATTATTTTGCCGTAAAAGCGTTGTTAGCCAGGGTATACATGTGGGAAGGTAGCGATGCCTCTTTGTTGTTGGCCCGGGAGGAAGCTAAAAAGGTGATTGAAGAGGGAGAAAAGGTCAATCTTTACACGTGGGTGACGAATGATAACATTTCCTCGAATTTGATTCTTTCTACGGAACATATCGCTTCTTTGAACGTGTTGACCCTGTCGGACAAGATTTCCGGGTATTTCAAATTGAATTTTACGGATACGGATTATGAGCAGATCAAATTGTCAGAGGAGGGAGTACAGAGTATTTTTGATGAAAGCGGAGCGGGTAGTAATGCCGATTTCCGGGGATCATCCAAAATGTTGTTCCCTGCTTCCAATGGCTATTATGTGCCTTTGAAATTAGCTCAGGACCGGGCTATCAGCGGTACCGATTGTTTGAACAGAATCCCGCTGGTACGTATTTCGGAGATGTACCTGATCGTGGCGGAAACTTATTTGAAGGGAACGGATATTAACACAACCGAAGCGGCCAAATATTTAACGACGTTGCGTGAGAATCGTTCTAATTTCATTGATATCTCAGGTTATACCCGGGACCAGTTGTTGACTTGTTTGACGAACGAATACAGGCGTGAGTTCCTGTGTGAAGGTGTGACCTTCCTTTATTACAAGCGTATCGGAGAAGTGAATATTCCGAATTTGTCTACTCCGATGAGTGATGAGACTTATGTATGGCCCTATCCGGAGGCAGAAAGTGGAATGGGTCTTGTTCAATAAGTTTAATAGCATAAATTCAAAGTTATGAATAAATTAAGATTTATATATACGATGTGTATATTCGCTTTGGGATTGCTTGTTGCAGGATGTTCCAAAGAGGAAATACCTACTTATAACGAGGAGTTTCCTTCGGTTACTTTTCCGTGGACGGGAATAGGAATAAAAACCTATCCGGGATATAATACTACTACAAAGAAATTTGAGAAAGTATACTCTTTCTGGTCGGACCCGAACGAGGAGAAAGTCATTGTCGATATTCCGTTGGAAGTGATAGGGGACGTACGGAGTTACGACCGGAAAGTGAATTGTACGCTTGATCTGGACAGTTGTACGTTAATAGAGGGTTCTTATAAAATTCTGGAGGCGGTGGTTCCGGCAGGAGAGGCATTCGGTAAGATCTCGATCGAGGTTACCAAATTGCCGGCTTTGGAGACGGAAACTTGTGTACTGGAACTGGTGTTGACAACTTCGGATGATTTTGCAAAAGGACCGAAAGAGTATATTCGGGCAAAGTTTATGTTTGATAACCAGTTGCCGATGCCGAGATCCGGAACATTCTATTGCCGTACTTACAACTATTTGATTGCTGCAGGTCAGAGTATGAATTTAGCTAATTATAACTATTATAGTAAAAATGCTCATAAGGCGATATTGGAAGCTTTGGACTGGCCTTGGGAATCCGATAAATGGCCGGCATATAATAACCGTGATCCGCTCGGACTGACCTTCTACACTACCGCTCAAACCAACGCCTATTACGATTTGCTGAATGCTTATTTGGAGGCTTACGAGGAAGTACACGGAGAGCCTTTGTTGCATGACGGAGGATTGGCGAAAGGACAACCGGTTAAGGCAAGAAAGTTTTAATTTAACAGATCAAAGATTATTCATATGAAAAATATATTTTATCTATTGGTACTTTTATTGAGTAGTGGCCTTTGGTCATGTTATGACGATAAAAGTACTTACGATACAGAAAAACTTCCGGAAATAAAGATTGACTTGGAAAATATTTCCGAGGTCCAGAATGTTAATTATTTGGGGAATCTTAAATTAGATATACCCATTACAAAAAACGGGCAGGCAAATCATCCGGATTTGGGATATTTGTGGAAGATCCAGTTAGGAACCTCCTCTTTGGATTACGTGACGGAAGAGTTGTCTCATGAAAGAATATTGGATGTTACGGCTACTATGCCGATCAATGCGGGGGGATATAAACTTTTGTTAACGGTAACGGATTCTGCGACTACTTTGCAGTATTTTGCTTCCTTTACGGTGGTGGTGACGAGTGAGTTCGGAGAAGGACTTGTGGTTGCTCACTCTCGCGACGGACAAACTTCCGATCTCTCTTTGGTGATGGACGAGAATCTGACGAAGGATTTTACCGGAGAGAGGAAGGTGATTTCCGATATTTACGCCTCCAAAGGAGAGGTATTCCCGGATAAAATCAAAAATATGATGTATACCGTTTCCGGATCCACCTATGGAAATTATCGGAATATTTTATGGGTAGCGGGAGAAAAAGGAGTTTACCGGATTGACGTGGAGGATTACTCCTACACGGATACCAAGAGTATTGTACCCATGGCGGATGCCTCTTTTGAAGCAGATGCTTTTTATCCTTCCATACAAGCTACTCTTATGGTTGCCAATCATCAGGTTTATCAACATAATCGTCAAAACGACAATATGTTCGTTAAACCGGAAAAGGTTACTAACGTGTTAGGCCTTGAGTCCAATCATGTAGATAATGCGATTCTTGCGGCTGTTGCCGGAGACTTTGCCGGACATCGGGCCGGCGCCGTGTGGTATGATTCTCAAATGGGGTGTTTTGCCCGTTTTAACTCTTTGTTTGCGGCTCCGAAATGTCAATTATTCAGTTCTTCGGAATATAACCAAACTTTCCCGTTCGATCCTTCCAATATCCGGGGTAAAGAAGCCGTAGCGGGAGGCGTGATGGAAAGAGACGGTTTGGCTATGGTATTGCGGGATAAAACGACTCGGGAGTACGAAATATATATTTTTAAAACGCAGAATTCGAACTATGATCTGGTAGCTCCGACTCCTTACGCTCTGTATCAGGTGCCGGCCGGATTGAAAAGCATCATGGATGCGGCGGTTTCTTATACTTTCAGCTCGGTTGACCCGATTATGTACGTGGCAACGGAAACGGATGTTTATGCCGTTAGGATGTCATTGGGTTCGTTGACTTATGAATCCAAATATACGGTTGCCGACGGAGAGAAGATCACTATCGTCCAATTCTATCAGCAAGGACGTTACACGATGAGTCCGTCTGATTTTGATGGAGATGTTTCCTCTTTGGTTCCCTTGAATGCGAAAGCCGTGTTGATCGCCACGCAAGCAGGAGAGGCCGGAAAGGTTTATTTAGTTCCGCAAAAGGATTTGGGAACGGGTAATCTGGATAAAGGAAAACAAATAGCTTATGACGGATTCGGTATAATCTCAAATATCGTTGTCCAAGGAAAATAATTTTTATAAGTAGGTAAGCAGCTACTGCTTACCTACTAATTCATTTCGTATATAATTGCTGTGTATTAAAGATTTTGTTCCGTTTGGGCCTGCTTTTTCATAAAAGGCGGAAAGGGGAGGGTATAGCCTGAAATAACGGCACAATCAGGTTTGAAATATATTTTTTTTCCGGTTGGCAGTAGGAGTAAAGAAGTTTACGATAATTGTCGGAAAGGTGTGTCGGGGATATGATTTGTATTGTAATCGTACATGATAGTATGATCGGGGTGTGTATGTAATCAAAAGTATTTGTGGAAGAAACCATTGTAAAAGTGGAGAATCTATTCCCGTCGAAGAGTTGCGTGCCGTTCAAGGCGTGTCGGCCGTGGAAGTTAAATTGATAATTATGTGGCGGTCCCTTTTGAAGAGCTCCTCATGTAGTTGCTAATCGAAATAAAGAGAATATTCGATGTAATATATAATGTAATTCAAATAAATTTATGGAAGAATCAGTAGTAAGAGTAGAGCATTTGTCTCATCGTTACAGCGTTCAATGGGCGATCCGGGACATTAATTTCGAGATATACCAGAAGGGTATTCTCGGTTTGTTAGGTTCGAACGGTGCCGGCAAGTCGACAACGATGAACATTATGTGCGGTGTTTTGAACCAGACAGAGGGTGAGGTTTACATCAATGGAATCAATTTCCGGGATAATCCGATAGCGGCAAAGATGAACATCGGTTTTTTACCGCAGAAACCGCCATTGTATACTGATTTGACGGTTCGGGAGTACCTTGCTTATTGTGCGGAGTTACGTTCCGTTGAACCGAGAAAGATAAAAGCAGCCGTAGACACGGCTATGGCCAAATGTGGTATCACTCATTTCAATAAACGTTTGTTGAAGAACCTGTCGGGCGGTTATCAACAACGCGTAGGCATTGCTCAGGCGATCATCCACAACCCTAAATTCGTGGTTCTCGACGAACCTACCAACGGTTTGGACCCGAATCAGATCCTCGAAATCCGAGAACTGATTAAAGAGATCGCTTACGATCGTTCGGTATTGCTGTCGACTCACATATTGTCGGAGGTACAGGCTACCTGCGATCATATCAAGATGATAGAGAAGGGTAACCTCGTCTTTTCAGGGACGATGGAAGAGTTTAACAATTATGTTCAACCCAACACTTTCGTCGTGGTAATGAAAAACCCTCCGGCAATCGAGATGTTGCGGGAAATACCGGGAATCGATCGGGTTGAAGAAGTCAGTCAAAACAGTTACCGTATGTGGTTTACCCGTGATAGCGACGTGACTCGCGAGGTGGTAGAGTTGAGTGTTTCCCGCGGTTGGGAGTTAAGCGAGATCACGGTAGAACGTAGCTCGTTGGATGAAGTATTCGCCCGCCTGTCCGGGAAAGTAAAGATGAATAGTCGTTTGTCATGAGAAAGATATACAAGATAGCGATAACAGAGTTACGTACTCTGTTTTATTCCCCGGTGGCATGGTTGATCCTGGTGATTTTCACCGTTCAGGCAGCTATGTCTTACACGGGTTTAATCGATACCATGTTGACACAACAGTTTTCCCGTCCGTTATGGTACAGTATCGTACGTGAGCTTTTTACACGAAGTTTCAGTCTTTACCCGACGATGCTTGGCAACCTTTACCTCTACATTCCTTTATTGACGATGGGGTTGATGAGTCGGGAGTACAGCAGCGGTTCCATAAAATTATTATATTCGTCACCGGTTTCGACGACTCAAATCGTTTTGGGGAAATACTTGTCGATGATGCTTTATAATTTGATTCTTGGAGGAATTTTGCTGGTATTTGTGTTCTTAACGGGTTTTAATGTTCCTAATTTTGACTACACGTTGGCTTTGAGTGGTGTTTTAGGGCTTTACCTTGTTGTTTGCGCTTACGCGGCGATCGGTCTTTTTATGTCCTGTCTCACCTCTTATCAGGTGGTGGCGGCAGTTTCAACACTTGCGGTCTTGGCTTTTTTAAATTACGTCGGCCGGTTGGGGCAGGATATCCCCCTCGTTCGGGATATCACTTACTGGTTGTCCATCCAGGGGCGTTCCTCGCAGATGATCGAGGGGCTAATCACGAGCGAGGACGTCTTGTATTTTCTGATCGTTATCGGTTTGTTCCTTTCTTTATCCGTGATTAAGATTCTCTCGGGTAAGAAACGTAATAAAGGTTTGATCGTGACCAGATACTTCGTTGTGACTTTTCTGGCTTTATTTTTGGGCTACCTGAGTTCCCGTCCCGTCTTCAAGTTTTATTATGACGCCTCGGCGACCAAGTTAAACACGCTGGCCCAGGCAAGCCGGGAGGTGATGGAGAAGATGGACGGAGGTTTGACGGTCACTACTTACGTTAACCTCCTGGAGAGTCATTACCATTACGGTATCCCCTCGGGAGTGAACGGAGATAAAGATCGTTTTAAAGAGTACACTCGTTTCAAGCCCAGGATGAAGATGAAATACGTTTATTATTATAAGGACGTGAAGGACTCGAATAATTACCTGACCGAGCGTTTCTCTGGATTGACGGAGCGCCAGAAAGCGGAGAAGGTGGCGGTGGCTAATGACTTGAATATGAAAATGTTCTTAACACCTGAAGAACTTTCGCACCAGATCGATCTATCGGGAGAGAATTATCGTTTCGTTCGCGTGATCGAGCGAGACAACGGTCGGAAGACTTTCTTGCGTGTTTATGATGACGGTTACGTTTTTCCTAATGAGGCGGAGATTTCGACGGCAATGAAACGACTGGTGACAGATGTCCCGGTGGTGGCTTTCGTCGTGGGGCATGGCGAGCGTGATATACGCAAAGCCGGAGACCGGGATTATTATACCTTTGCGCAGAGCCCTACTTTCCGTCACTCGTTGATCAACAAGGGTTTTGATACGGAAGTGCTCGATTTATCGAAAGTCGGAGAGGTGTCGCCGGAGGTGGACGTTTTGGTTATTCCCGATCCATATACGGCTTTCTCGAGTGATGATATCGATAAATTGAACCGTTATATCGATCGCGGGGGTAATTTGGTCATAGCAGGAGAACCTGGCAAGCAGTCGATTATGAACCCGATTACGCGTATGCTGGGGGTAGAATTCATACCCGGAGAGCTTGTCCAACCGACGGGAGTTTATAATGATAATCTGCTGATTTGTCGATTCAATGAAGAGGGCGTGAACGTGATGACCTCTTATAAAAATTTGTTAAACCGTTACGGTATCGTGATGCCCGGTACTTCAGCACTCTCTTTTGACACGACACGCGGTTTCCGGGTAGCACCTGTTTTGACGACCTCCGGGGAGGGGAGTTGGAACGAGCTCGAAGGTGGCGATAAGGCGGTCTTCAACCCCCGGGTTGGCGAGGTCCAGGGTGCTTACCCGACGATGCTTGCTTTAACGCGACAGGTCGGCGATCGAGAACAACGGATCGTGGTGTTGGGTGATGCCGATTGTATCAGTAACTCGGAGTTGTTGATGAATCGCATCGGTGTTCAGACGTCTAATTTCTCCTTGATTACGGGTATGTTCCGGTGGTTGAGTTACGGTGAGTTTCCGTTATCGATCACTCGTCCGGCGTTTAAAGACACGGTTCTGGAGTTGACACGCGAAGGAATGCCGCTGACGAGTTTATTATTGACATGGATATTCCCTGCCTTGTTCGTTTTGGGAGGAGTGGGTGTTTGGATGAAAAGAAGGTTGGGTTAAATAATATAGAATATGAGAAAAGTATTAAAAATAGCTGGAAATGAGTTAGGTGCTCTTTTTTACTCGCCTGTGGCTTGGTTTATATTGGTGATCTTCACAATCCAGACGGGTCTTACCTATATGGACCTTTTCAAATCTTGCGTGACGTCACAGTTTTTGAATGATGCTCCCGGCGAGGGTAGTTTGACGGGTGTGATCCTGGTCTCTTTAAGCGGTCTTTTTATCGTGGTGCAACAATATTTGTACCTTTACATACCCTTGTTGACGATGAGCCTGATGAGCCGGGAGTACAGCAGCGGTTCCATAAAATTGTTATATTCGTCACCGGTAACGGCAACCCAGATTATCACGGGTAAGTTTCTTTCGATGATGTTTTACGGTTTACTTCTGGTAGGTATTTTGTTCGTTTACATCTTGTTTTCCTGCCTGACGATTCCTCATTTCGATCTTTCGATGGCGTTTTCGGGTTTGTTGGGGTTGTATTTGTTGATCTGCGCTTACGCGGCAATCGGTCTTTATATGTCGAGTTTGACTTCTTATCAGATTGTAGCCGCAATGGGAACCTTAGCGGTACTGATCGTTTTGAATTTTATCGGTAGTGTCGGTCAGGATATCGGTTTCGTTAGAGAGATTACCTACTGGCTGTCGATTAAAGGGCGGGCTATGGTTTTTGTTAACGGTTTGATCTGTAGTGAAGACTTGTTCTATTTTCTTTTGGTCATTCTTTTTTTCTTGGCTTTGTCCATCATGAAGGTCGAATCTCATCGGGCCAAACGAAGTTTGGTCGTGTCTGTCGGGAGATACGTGGCGGTGGTTGCGGTGGTTGTCGGTTTGGGGTATTTGACTTCGCGCCCGACACTGCAATTGTATAAGGACATGACGGCTTGCCAGACGGAGACGGTGACGGAATCCACCCAGAAAATTCTGGAGCAGATTGACGGCGAAATTAAAATTACGACTTATGTAAATCTCTTGGGAACAAATTACATTTACGGTTTGCCGAGAGCGGAGAAAGGAGACATGGACCGTTTTAAACCTTACGTTCGTTTCAAACCGGATATAGAGATGTCTTATGTGCGTTACTATTTGCAGACAGCCCCCCTTCATGGTAAGCGATTCGCCGGTTTGGACGAATGCGGTGTAGCGGAGGAGTATGCGAAGATGGCGAAGGTTTCGTTAAAAGGTTTTATCTCTTCCGAAGAGATAAATAAACAGATCGATTTGCGTCCGGAGGGCTATCGTTTTGTTCGTTTGCTGGAGGCAGCAAACGGACGTAAAACGTTCCTGCGCATGTACAACGACCAGCTACAATTCCCGACGGAGACGGAGGTGGCGGCAGCGTTGAAACGTTTGGCCGTTGATGCGCCTAAAGTGGCTTGTTTGACAGGTCACGGAGAGCGTAGCACGAGCGGTTTCGGTGATCCTGATTATTACTCTTTTGCCAGTAACCTGACATTTCGTTATGCGTTAGTAAATCAGGGTTTTGACGTTTATGTTTACCAGATGAAAGAGGGTGAAGATATTCCTATCGAGTACGATATTCTTGTAATTGCCGATATGAAAAGTCCTTTTACCCCGGACGAGTTGTCCAAGGTTAGCCGTTACATCGAAAGAGGAGGTAACCTTTTGATCGCGGTAGAACCGGATCGTGTGGATTTGGCCCGTCCTTTGCTTTCGTTGTTTGGCGTAAGCTCGGTGCCCGGTGTATTGGTGCAACCGACATCAGATTTTAGTGCCGATTTGTTACAATGTCAGGTGACGGAAGAGGCAGCTCATATTTCTCGTGAATATGCCCGAATGTTAAAGAAAGGAGAACGAGTGACAATGCCTGGAGCTGTGGGGCTCGAGTATGACAATACCGCAGGTTATGCCTTTTTTCCCATCTTACGAACAATCGAAAAAGGTAGTTGGAACGAGTTGGAAACGAGTGATCTGATAAACGATCAAGTGGTGTTGAATCCTGCTGCCGGTGAGTTCGAGGGATCTCATGTCACGGCTTTGGGTTTAAGCCGGAAGACGAAAGGCAAGGAGCAACGGGTAATAATTCTCGGGGATGCGGATTGTGCCAGTAACGCGGAGTTGATGATGATGCGCAAGGGAATCAATGCCTCGAACTACTCGTTGATTACGGAGAGTTTCCGTTGGTTGACAAATGGTGAATTCCCGGTAGAGATCGTTCGTGCGGATCCGAAAGATACAACGGTCGTTTTTCCTATCACGGACATCTTTTGGGTGAAGTTCTTTCTTCTGGGGGTATTCCCGTTATTGTTAATCGCTTGCGGGATCATTATTAATTATTTGAGAAAAAGAGGCTAAATTGCTTAACTATAAATGAATTGTTATGAAACAAAAAATACTTTTTAAAGGCCTATCGTTAGCCGTCATGTTTTTTATGGGTTTCACTTCTGTCGTGATAGCTCAGAATCGCCAGGTAAAAGTAAAAGGCGAAGTTTGTGATCCGGAAATGAATGTCATTTTAGGTGTTCAGATCGTCGAGAAAGGAACGACGAACAGTACGATCACGGATTTGAGCGGGTATTTCGAGTTGATTGTTTCAGAGGAAGGAACACTTTTGATTATCTGTAATGGTTATGTTACTCGTGAGATAAAAGTAAAGGATTTTTTAGCTGCACAGGGACATTATTTATTCATTACCCTTGTGGAAGAAGAGTTACCTGAAGAGCCGCTGATTCATTTTTATAATCGACTTGTTTGTTGTTTAGAAACAAAACGCTAAAGAATATTGTGTAGTGTGTATACTGAGGCAGGCCTTAACCTTACAAAAAAACCAAAGGGGAAAAACGTTTTGTAGGGGAGAGGGTCTGCCTTTTGTATATAATTTCGAATAGAAAACGAATGAGTGAATACGTATCGGTTATTGTATTGCGAATGAATTATTACGGTACGATGAAGCAAATTTATTGGGAATCAATTAAAAATGGGTATTTCGTGCATATTTATAATAAAAATAAAATATTTACAGAAAATTTATTTTTTGTTTTTAAGTGAATTTAGTATGTAAAAATGTTGTTATATACTGAGTTAACAATAAAGAGATGGGAGGTTTCAGAATAAATAGGGTAGTTGAGCAAAATTAACTATGATTTTTAGTTTGGATTTCAAATGAAGATACTTTATATTTGAAAAGTGTGTAACTAAAAATAAAATCATGAAATTACGTCTCATCTCTACATTCATCCGGCATAAAATCAATGCTTTAAGGAAGCTTTGGTTGTCTCGGGTGTTTGTCTCATTTTGGTTGATAGGAATTTTTTGTATTCCGTTTTTATTTCAGGAGGCCGGGCATGATAGGATGGGGTTATCTGTAAGTATTCTATTCTCTGATGCATTGTGTGGCCTTTTCTTGTATTTTATCGTGTGGGATTATTTTAGGGTAAGAGGGAAGGTAAACGTGTCGAATTCTTTTCGAACGTATCCGATTAATGATGCAGATCCTTTTGGGGAGGGTTTGTCCGTTATTCTTTTACAGGTTGAAAAGAGAGCTAAGGTAATTGGAAGGATGGAGTAAAGCCGGGATGGATATGTTTGTAAGAATGCTATCCGATGTTTTGTGTTGAAAAAGGATAGGTAATATGACTGAAATTTAAATTGGAAATTATGAAATTGAATCTTATATTGACCGTAGCTTGCTATGAAGCGAAAGTGTTAAAAAGAAGTTGGTTATTGCGTTTATTCGCTTTATTGGCATTTGTCGGAATAACCGTTTTACAGATTATGACTCAGAGTTCGTGGAGTATAACGGAACACTATATGGTGGCCCTGCCTTCTTCCATGCCTTTCTTTAATGCATACTGGTTTAATTTGTTACAGGTTTTTTTGTTGGTCTTTATTGTGGCGGACCGCTTTAAAAGTGGAAAACACGTGGATACGACCGATTCTCTGCGTGTGCGTCCGGTGAGCAATACGGATTACTTGATAGGAATGGCAGGTGGGATTTTCTCCGTATTGGTAGTATTGAATGTCATCTCCATATTGATATCGTTGTCCCTTAATATTTTTGTCAGTGAGGCACCGGTAAACGTTTGGCTCTATTTCTTTTATTTGTTTACCCTAACCATTCCTTCTTGCCTGTTTATCTTGGGAGTGTCTATTTTGATCTACTCATGGATAAAAAATGCCATGCTTGCTTTGTTGGTATTGTTGGTAGCGGTTGGATTGGTTTATGTTTTTATTCCTTCTGCCGGATATGGTATATTTGATCTTTTTGCCCGGGAAATGCCCAATATGTTTTCGGAACTGACCGGGCATCCCGAAATAGGATCTTATCTTTTACAGCGTTTGACCTATGTCGTTTGGGGTGTGGGATTACTGGGATTTGCCATTGTATCGTATCCTCGAATTCCAAATGGAAAAAAAGGAAAATTGAAATTATGCAGCGGACTTATTCTGTTATCGGGTATATTAATCGGAGGGATCTTCGTCGGGGCGAAAGAGGCCGACAGGCGTTTTCGGAAGCATATGGTGGAAACTTTTGAAAAGTACAGCGCGCGAGACCGGCTCTATTTATCCGATGCAGAGATTACTTTCGAGCAATCGGGTACTACCATGTCGGTGAAGAGTAAATTAACCGTCCAAAATAAGGAGAATCATCCGGTATCGGAGATCGTTTTATTCTTAAACCCGGCCTTGCGCATCAAAGAAATTCGGGGAGAGAGCGGTGAAGCTATTTCTTATCGTCGGGATGGTCAAGTCGTTATTTTGGAAAAAAACTTGGCACCGGAAGAAGAGTTTTCTCTCCAAGTGGATTACACGGGAAAGATAGATGACCGGGTATGTTATCTGGATATTTCCGATGAGGAATATTACGATAACCGTTGGATTACGAATATTTTTTGCTTCGGTAAACGATACGCTTTTTTAGAGAAGGATTATACGTTGCTGGAGCCTGAAGTGTTGTGGTATCCGGTAACAGAACCTCCTGTTCATTGGGTGCATCCTTATTCTACGGGGAAAAATTATACGAATTATGTTTTAAATGTAATTCATAGGGATAAACGTACCGTGATTTCGCAAGGAAATCGAAAGGTATCCGGTGATACTATCCGTTTCGAAAATTGCGATAAATTGACAGGAATCAGCTTATGTATGGGAGATTATACCCACAAATCATTGACCGTGGATTCAGTAAGCTTAGATCTCTATTTTTATCGCGGGGAAAACTATTTTAGAGCTCCTTTTGTCAGCATTAAGGATTCGCTTCCCTCTTTGGTCAAGCAAACGAGTGAGTTGATGGCAACTAAATGGGGGCATCCTTATCTATATGATAGACTCTCTCTTTTGGAAGCTCCCGTGTCGTTCGCTACTTACATACGGGGATGGAGTAAAAAGAGCAATTACGTGCAGCCGGCTATGGTATTCGTTCCCGAACGAGGGATAACTATACCTGAAATCGCAAATCAAATGGCGAAGGAGTATGAAAGAATAAAAAGAGTAAAAAAGAATTTGAATAATACAGGACAAGCTCCTTATGATGAAGAATGGACAATGCGTAGTTTTATCGATTGTGTACAAAGTGTGTTTGTATTTCCCGGTTCTGAATTTGTGAAGGTCGATTTCGATTTGTTAAGAGGAAAACAGGATTATAGCGGAACGCCCGTAACGACAAAGGTGGGAGTCGGAAATAAGCATATTCTCTCCTCATTATTTCAAGATAACGGGTGTGTCGTTCTTTCTAAGGAGATCCCTATAGCCGGACAAATATTCGATGAGTTTCAGATACTGTTATCTCCGGCTTACAAGACGGCGAATACCGCTAACCACTCGCCACAAAACGAGATGCGCGTACTCGATTATCTTTCTGAACATAGTTTGGAGGATGCCGCAACAGATCCGTCCCTCTCTTCGGATATGTTTAAACTACTGTTGCTGAAGAAATGCAATTACTTGTATGAATTGATTATGGTGGATATTCCTGAGCGTTCATTGCAGGCTTTTATGGAAGAATTTATGACTAAATATCGTTATCAACAAGTTACCTTCGAACAGTTTATGAAAGAGTTTGAAGAGCGGTTCGATTATAAGTTGGGCGAGGTATTTGATGAATGGTACAGGAATAAAGGATGTTCTTATCTGGAAACTAAAGATATCGGGGGATATAAAGTGGAACAAGGGGAGTACGAAGGTTATGCGGTTCATTTTAAGTTGTATAATCCTGGAAAGTCCGATATTTTGATCTCGGCTACGGCGAGTGCGAATTGGCTCAAAAATGCTCGCGGGTATTGGGAGAAAAGATTCGTTTTGCCGGCGGGAGAGGCTTTGGAGGTACATATACCGTGTGACGACGTTCCTGGACTGGTTTCGATAACTCCGAGTATAGTATTGAATCAGCCGGCAGCGGTCACGATTATGTTGCCGGACGAATTAGAGGTAATTCGTGATTCTACGCGGGGACTATTTCCGATCAGTCCGGAGCTTTTCCAGCCCGATCCGAATGTCATTGTCGTAGATAATGAAGACGAGGGCTTTTCTTTATTTGATTCGAGCGGGAAACGGATAGCGGAGAAAAGAGATAGGAGGGATACCGGTTACGAGGAGTTGAAGGGTGGTCATCGTTGGACTTATATTATAAGACAGGGATTTTACGGGAAATATATCGCGAGTGCTTATTATAAAAAAGCCGGAGATGGAAAGGCCATGGTCGAATGGAAAGCGAACCTTCCTAAACGGGGAAAGTATGAACTGTTTATTTATAATGTAAGCGGAGGGAGTAATATAATAAGTGTTAATAAGGGAATAACACAATATTATACATTGTATTTCGGGGATAAGAAGGAGGAGATAGAATTTAATGCACGGAGAGAGATAAGTACTCCATGGGTTTCCGCCGGCACATTCTTTTTCGATAAAGGAGAGGTAAGACTGGTGATGAATGATAAATGCGATGTGGACCTCGTGTATGCCGACGCAGTGAAATGGGTATATGTAGGGGAGGAATAAAGTTCGGATTTTATAAACGGATAACCGGTTGCCTGAAAAGGGAACCGGTTATTTGTTTTCAAGAATCTTCTTGTTGAGAACCGAAATTTTATAAGGTGTTGTATATAAATATGATGAATCGTTATACCGTATGAGAAAAGACCATAGAGGAATAGTTGGGAGAGTGCGAATAAGTGTCTACTTTAGTCAAAAATTTAATAACGTATTAAAAGATGGATTATCTTTTAATTGATTAATCGGAATGAAAATGAAAACAGAAATGCAAGAATTCATGGATGCCTTAAAGGCAAGGACTCCGGGAGAACCCGAATTCCATCAAGCGGTAGAAGAGGTTATTGAAACCGTATGGGATACCTATCAGGCTAATCCTAAATACAAGGCTAATAAAATATTGGAGAAAATGGTAGAACCCGAAAGAGTGATTATGTTCCGGGTGCCCTGGATCGACGATAAAGGAGAGGTACAGATCAACCGGGGCTATCGGGTTCAATTCAATAGTGCAATCGGACCTTATAAAGGGGGAATTCGTTTTCACCCGGCAGTAACGCTCGGTACGTTAAAATTTCTGGGTTTCGAGCAGACTTTTAAAAACTCTTTGACAACTCTTCCCATGGGGGGAGGTAAGGGGGGATCGGACTTTAACCCGAAAGGAAAATCTGATAACGAAGTGATGCGGTTTTGTCAAAGTTTTATGACAGAACTCTGTAAATACATCGGCCCTGATACGGATGTTCCGGCAGGGGATCTTGGCGTAGGCGGACGCGAAGTCGGGTATATGTTCGGGCAATACAAGAGAATCCGTAACGAATTTACCGGAGTTTTGACCGGGAAACCCTTTGAGTTCGGTGGCTCTCGGGTACGTCCGGAGTCTACGGGATACGGTACGGTTTATCTCGCGCAACATGTGTTGGCTTCCAAGGGAGAGAAGATTGCCGGTAAGGTTGTTGCTATTTCCGGTTTCGGTAATGTTGCCTGGGGGGCAGCTCAGAAATTGGTTCAGTTGGGGGCTAAGGTTATTACGGTCTCGGGCCCTGACGGATATATCTACGATGAAAAGGGATTGGACCAGGAGAAAATTAACTATTTGCTTGAACTGCGGGCAAGTAATAACGATGTCGTAGAGCCGTATGCGAAAAAATTTGGAGCTCGGTTCAAAGCCGGTAAAAAACCTTGGGAGGTTAAATGTGATATCGCTTTTCCTTGTGCGATCCAGAATGAGCTTAATGGAGAGGATGCCAAACAGTTGGTTGCTAACGGTTGTCGACTAATTGTAGAAACCTCAAATATGGGATGTACTCCGGAGGCCATACATTATGCTAATGAACATATTACTTTTGTTCCCGGAAAGGCGGCTAATGCCGGCGGCGTGGCAACTTCCTGTTTAGAAATGAGCCAGAATGCCATGCATTACAGCTGGCCCGCCGAGGAGGTAGATGCCAAATTATCACAGATCATGAAAGATATTCATGATACCTGTCTCAAATACGGCAGGGAAGGAGATAAGGTGAATTATGTGAAAGGAGCTAATATCGGAGGTTTTATCAAGGTCGCAGAAGCCATGTGTGCCCAGGGACACGTATAATTTGTAGATTGAAGAATCGTTTATATTGAATATTGTTGGGAACAAGCGGTCGTATCGACCGCTTGTTTTGTTTCGATGGAAAATTTTAAACCTTTTATTTCATTCTACGTTTGATAAGGTATGAATTTAATAAGATAATAATGAAAAGAGATAAGAAAAAATATTCGTTACCCGAAGAGGAACGAGACAATCGTTATTCGAAAAGCGATGATGTCCTGAATGCCGAATACAATGAGATTCTGGAATCTATTTTAGAGAACAATGATGAAGATGCGAAGGATAACATGTCTGATTATATGGATGAATTGAGGGAAGAATCTGCTGCTCTGGATGATTTTGAGAAGCAATCGTAGAGGTTATTTTGCGAATGCTCCCAAACCGAAGAGGGCAAAATCATAACGGATCGGATCGACGGGGTCGAACTCCCGAAGACGGCAAGTTAATTCAAGTACCGCTTGTCGATCGTTTTGCGATCGAGTTAAAAGTCCTAATTGTCTGCTGACATTTCCGGTATGCAAGTCCAATGGAATAAGAAGGGCGGAAGTAGGGATCTCCTTCCATAATCCGAAGTCAATTTCATCCCGACGGACCATCCAGCGCAGGAACATATTAATCCGCTTGGCTGCAGATCCCTTTTCTACGTTGGCAATATGACGCAGAACTCTGGGATCCGCCGGAGAAGACGTAAATATCGCGTGCCATTCCGCCAATACGTCGAACATATCCGGATGTTGTCGGTAAGCTCGGGAAAACAGCCCCTCTAATCCACCGTAATCTTTATAAATGCGGGATAGTGATTTGAAAAAGTAGATACAATCGTAATCATTGAAAGTGCGGTGCTTAAAACCGGATAAACAGGAGTAATCGGCATCCGTCGCGTGGAGGACAAAGTCATAGGGAGCGTAATCCACTCGTTTCATCAACTCTTTGCATTTTTTGATAATAGTCGGTCGTTGACCCCAGGCTAATGTGGCTGCCATGAATCCGGCAATTTCAATGTCTTCCTTTTCCTCAAAAAGTTTAGGGATTTGGATGGGATCCGTTTCGATAAAAAAATCGGATCTGCAATACTCAATATATTTCTCGTCAAGAAGTTGTTTAAGTGCAGACATAGTTGAAATTATTTTCAGTTTTTATTAATCGCTCAATCACCTAATCACTCAATCACTCAATCACTCAATCACTCAATCACTTAATCACTTAATCACCTAAATCTTCTCCCCTCTCAGCATCTCCCGTTTTCCCGGGGGACCGGGAAGGCGTTTCAGTTTAAATCCGAGATTGCGGAGGGCTCTTTTCACGGTTCCTTTCACACAATAGGTTGTAAGAATTCCTTCCGGTTTTAATGCTTTGTAAAACTTGGCGAACATATCTTCCGTCCACAAACGGGGCTGTACGTCGGGGGCAAAGGCGTCAAAAAAGACAATATCGAAATATTCTTGGAAGTTGACTTCTTCAAAATCTGCCTTGTGTTTATGGAGCGTGAAATAGGGCGTGACGACAACATCCTCGTTCCAGGGGGCATTATGTAATCGTGCGAATAAAGATGCGTTTTCCGGAGCGAAATGATCCGGATAATTAAGTTGTTCCACTTCGTCAGGGGTCAGCGGATATTTTTCAAAGGTATGGAATACCACGTTCCTTTGATTTTCACGGGCCTCCATAAGTGTCAGAAAAGCGTTTAACCCGGTTCCGAATCCGGCTTCCAGGATACGGATATTCTTTTGACCGTAATGGACTATTCCGGCTTTAATAAATACGTGAATCGATTCCTGTATCGCACCGTGAATAGAATGATAGGGCTCATTCAAATCAGGTATATACAGGGTATTGCTGCCGTCTTCCGTCGTGATGATTGCTCTATCCATCCTTTAGCACAACTCTTGACGCAGAAGATTTGCGAATTCGATGACATCATTTTCCGTGGTGTCGAACGAACAAACCCATCTCACTTCGGCGGCGTCTTCATCCCATACGTAAAAAAAGCATTCATTTTGAAGTTTGGAGATTTTTTCTCTCGGAATAATGGCGAAAATTTCATTCGCTTCCACTTTTTGCGTGATGTTTACGGAGGGTATCTGTTCTGCGGCATTGGCCAGTTTTTGTGCCATGGCATTGGCATGAGCCGCTGATTTCAACCATAAATTATCTTTTAACATGGCGGAGAACTGGGCGGCAATAAAGCGGGATTTAGAGTGTAATTGCATCAATTGCTTCCGGATATACTTAACCTCTTTCGACATTCGTGTATTGAAAAAAATGACGGCTTCCCCGAACATCATACCGTTTTTGGTTCCACCGAAACTTAACACGTCAATCCCCACTTCTTTGGTTATACTGGCCGCGGTGCATCCCAGATAGGCTACGGCATTGGCTAATCGGGCTCCGTCCATGTGGACATACATATCGTGGGCATGGGCGAAATCGCAAATTTCTTTCAACTCCTCATGCGTGTAGACGGTTCCGAGTTCCGTGCATTGGGTTAAAGAGATTATTTTCGGTTGGGAGTGATGTTGATCGTCGAATCCATGCATATGGTTATGAATCAGTCCCAAGGTGAGTTTCCCGTCATACGTCGGAACGGTTAACAGTTTACTTCCGGTCTGTTTTTCGATAGCCCCGCACTCGTCCACGTTGATATGGGCTGTTTCTGCACAAATGATGGCATTATACGAATGTGCGAATGCCGAGAGGCTCAAAATATTGGCTCCCGTTCCGTTGTAAACGAAATAGACGTCTATATCGTCTCCGAACAATTGTTTGAAATCTTTAACGGCTTTCTCCGTGTATTTGTCTTCCCCGTAGGAGTGTTGATGTCCGAAAGCCGATTCTTCCAGTGCTTTGAAAACTTCCGGTAATACTCCGGAGAAGTTGTCACTACCGAAACCTCTAAGTCCCATGAATAGAAATTGAATTAAATGGTTAAAGGAAAATGATCCGAACGAACGGAATATAAAAAGACTACCTCAAAACAGATTTGAGGTAGTCTCTGATATTGAATTATCCCAAGAAAGACAATAATATACCGGCGGCTACGGCAGAACCGATAACTCCGGCGACGTTGGGTCCCATGGCATGCATCAGCAGGAAGTTACCCGGGTTGGCTTCCTGGCCTACGTTTTGTGATACGCGGGCAGCCATCGGAACGGCGGAAACTCCGGCGGAACCGATCAACGGATTGATCTTGTTTTTGGTAAACAAGTTCATGAATTTTGCAAGTAAAACTCCACCGGCACTACCGATACTGAAAGCCAGAATACCGATAACCAGAATAGCCAGTGTCTGGAAATTCAGGAAAGCGGCGGCAGTCGTAGTCGCTCCGACGGAAATTCCTAAAAATATCGTACAGATATTCATCAATTCGTTTTGAACCGTTTTGCTCAAGCGTTCGACCACACCGCATTCGCGCATCAGGTTACCCAGCATCAGACATCCGATTAGAGGAGCAGCAGAGGGTAAGAGTAACGATACGAAGATGGTTACGACGATCGGGAATACGATTTTCTCTTTTTTGGAGACTTTACGCAATTGTTGCATTACAATTTCCCGTTCTTTCTGGGTTGTCAGAGCTTTCATGATCGGCGGTTGGATCACGGGAACCAAGGCCATATAGGAATAAGCCGCTACCGCGATAGGGCCAAGTAACCCCGGAGCCAGCTTAGACGTCAGGTAGATGGCCGTAGGGCCGTCGGCTCCCCCGATAATACCTATGGAGCCTGCTTCCGCGTAAGTGAATCCGAGTGCAAGGGCTCCCAAGAATGTTGCGAAGATTCCGAGTTGGGCTGCCGCACCTAACAGAAAACTTTTAGGATTCGCCAATAGCGGACCGAAATCCGTCATTGCCCCGACACCGATAAAAATGATACAGGGATAAATCCCTAATTTTACTCCTAAATAAATGTAATCCAGCAAACCTACATTATTGTAGTTTGCGAAATTGCCCCAATGTACGTGTCCTCCTTCAAAGAGTTCCGGATGGTATAGTCCTGCCCCGGGCAAGTTCGTCAGCAACATCCCGAAAGCGATGGGTAACAACAACAAGGGCTCGAATTTTTTAACAATGGCTAAATAAAATAGTACGCAAGCTACGACTATCATGACCAGACATAACCAGTTCCCGGAATAGAGATGTGCAAATCCTGTGTCATTTAAGAATTTGGTCACTTTTTCTCCCATATCGATCTCTTCTGCTCCGGCAGCAAAGGGTATGATAAATATTCCGAGTAATAAGGCTATCTTTAACAGGTATTTTTTTACTTGTTTCATTTTCAAATGTTTTACGGTAATTAAGCCAATTCAACAAGTGGGTCGTCCTGTGAAACACTCTGACCTACGGTAACATGAATTGTTTTCACTTGGCCGTCGCTACTTGCCACGATGTTATTTTCCATTTTCATGGCTTCCATCACAAGCAGGCAATCTCCGCGTTTCACCTGACTGCCGACTTTAACACTGATTGCGGATATCGTACCGGGAAGCGGTGCTTTAATCGTGTTGGTTTTGTTGGACGCCGTATTTTGCGCCGGACTCTTGTACGTGGTCGATGTCGGTATTGCCGCGGGCTTGCGGGGTACGGCGGTAGGAGCAACCGTATTCCTACTTTCGTAAGTTACGTCATAAGATATCCCGTTCACCTCAACCGTGGCCTTGTTATGGTCCGTTATATTAACAGTTACGTCGAAGTTATTTTCGTCTATGGTGATTTTGAATTTATTCATAATCTGTTTATTTTACTTATTAAGATTTCTCATGCCATAAATTTTAGAGCTCCACGGAGAATAACGTTTTTCAACCTCTTCGATCGTGATTACATGAGGCTCTTCGTCATGAGAGTTAAAATATAGATGCATAGCCATGGCAACGGCAGCTTGTTCGTGTGGGGTCGGATGAGTATCCGTCGTCACAACTGTTTTTTCCGGTTCTTGAACCGCTTTGGTGGCATGATCTTTCACTTGATTCGCGATCCTGGTCTGTAAATTAATGATCCAGATCAAAAGAACCAATAATAGAAACACTGTCAGCATTCCCACACCTGTAATGAGGAGAGCATAACCCCAGTTTATTGCTAATGTGATCATATGGCTTACAACGGTATATTTGAATGTTTCTTCATCGGGTTAACGACGCGCTTGGTCTGTAAAGACTGGAAAGCGCGGATAATGCGGAAACGCGTATTACGCGGGTCGATGACATCATCGATGTATCCGTATGAAGCGGCTTTGTACGGGTTTGCGAAGGCCGTGTTGTATTCCTCTTCTTTTATGGCGACGAACTTAGCTTTTTCCTCCGGATCGGAGATGGCGGCTAACTCCTTGCCATACAACACTTCAATGGCACCCTTGGCTCCCATAACGGCGATTTGTGCCGTCGGCCAGGCGTAATTGAAATCTCCCCGCAATTGTTTACACGACATCACGTCGTGAGCACCACCGTAGGATTTCCGTAAAGTAATGGTTACTTTCGGTACGGTTGCCTCGCCGTAAGCAAACATGAGTTTTGCCCCGTGGGTGATGATACCGCCGTATTCTTGCATGCGTCCCGGTAAAAATCCCGGTACGTCAACCAAGGTTAACACGGGAATGTTGAAACAGTCGCAGAAACGCACGAAGCGGGCTGCTTTGCGGGAGGCTTCGATGTCAAGTACTCCGGCGTAGAAATTCGGCTGGTTAGCGATTACACCGACGGAACGTCCTCCCATGCGGCAGAATCCGACAATGATATTCCGTGCATAACGTTTGTGAACTTCCAGGAATTTTCCGTTGTCCACGATGGCTTCGATAACATCCATCATGTTATACGGTAAATTCGGGTTATCGGGTATCAACTCGTTTAACTGGTCTTCCAAACGATCGATCGGATCATTGCATGGAACGATCGGGGTTTCTTCCAAGTTGTTAGAAGGCAGGTAAGAGAGCAAATCACGGATAATAGCGATTCCCTCTTCTTCGTTTTCTGCCAGGAAATGAGAAACACCGGATTTCGTTGAATGAACTTCCGCACCTCCTAATTCTTCGGTCGTGATGTCTTCTCCTGTTACGGTTTTTACTACCTTCGGACCGGTTACGAACATATAAGATGATTGGTCGGTCATCAGAATGAAGTCCGTCAACGCCGGAGAATACACGGCTCCTCCGGCACAAGGACCGAATATGGCGGAGATTTGCGGAATTACTCCCGACGCCAGGATGTTCCGTTCGAAAATTTCGGCGTATCCGGCTAAAGAGTTAACACCTTCTTGAATACGGGCACCGCCTGAGTCGTTCAATCCGATAATAGGAGCTCCCACGGTCATGGCTTTATCCATCACCTTGCAGATTTTTTGAGCTAACGTTTCGGAAAGTGCTCCACCGAAAACCGTGAAGTCTTGAGCGAAAACAAATACGAGACGTCCGTCAATTGTTCCCTGACCGGTCACCACGCCGTCTCCCAAAAACTTGGTTTTTTCCATGCCGAAATTATAGCAACGGTGTGTTATGAACATATCGAACTCTTCGAAACTGTTTTCATCCAGCAACATGGCGATTCTTTCTCGGGCGGTATATTTCCCTTTCTTGTGCTGGGATTCTATTCGCTTTTCCCCTCCGCCAAGTCTCGCCTGGGCTCGTAATTCGATTAACTCTTTGACTTTATCTTGATTGGTCATAGTATCAAAATTTATATAGGCTGATTATCTGAAAAAATTATTTTGTCCCGCAAAGTTCCGTCAATACTCTGAACGTTGATTTCGGGTGAAGGAATCCGATTCTTAGTCCTTCTGCACCTCCGCGGGGTGCTTTGTCGATTAGCTGACAACCTGCAGCTTGTGCATCGTTCAATGCGGTTTGAACATCTTCAACGGCGAAAGCTATGTGGTGCATACCGCCTCCGTTTTTTTCCACGAATTTACCGATAGGGCCTTCCGGATCAGTCGACTCCAGTAATTCAATTTTTGTCTGTCCCACTTTGAAGAAGGCCGTTTTTACTTTTTGATCTTTTACTTCTTCAATTGCATAGCATTCTAATCCCAATACTTTTTCATAAAATGGAATGGCTTCATCCAAACTGGCAACGGCAATGCCAATGTGCTCGATATGAGTTGGTTTCATCGTGATAAAATTTAATTAATTAGATATTATGTTTAATCTTAATTTGTTTTCCACACATATTTTTAGAACTTTTTGTCTGCTAAAAATACAAGGTGCGAAATTACTGATTGTTATTGCGATTTTCAAACAATTTGATGTTGATTATTCTTAAAAAACAATGTTTAGAATCGTTTTAAATAAACTGCAAAAAATCAATGGTTTCCTTCTGTAACTCTTTACTTGATAAATACGTAAATCTTAAAAAATGAAATAAAAAATAAGAGATCATGAGTAGACAGAAATTAGTTGTTTTTATTATGGCGATCATCGGAATGATAGCTACTTTTTTACCTTGGTACGAAGTAAACCTTTATGGTTCGATTATGGGATATCAGTCGGCGGGTTGGTTCACGTTCATTATGTTTGCCGTCGCTTTTTTATTGGGGTTGAGGGGAAAATTGAGAGAAGATATGGGTGTGGGTTGGGTATACATCGGTTCGGGTTTCAGTTTGGCCGCGGCTTTTGTGGTGTTATGGCGCATTATCGTTATTTATTTGGATAAGGAGGGGGCTGCGACGACATTGACCGGGGAGATGATGGCGGAGGAAGTACGGGTTTTGTATGGCGCTTATCAGGTAGTCATTGCCGGAATATGTCTTCCTTTCGGGGCATTTCTTTTTCAGCGGAAAAAATGAAGAAAATAAATAAATTCCGGGATCGGGGGACTTGGAGAGTTAAAGAAGAACTCAATTCCCTGATCCCGGAATGGTTGTGTTTAAAAAGAGAGGAATTTGTGATTTTGGAAATGAATTTTTTCATCTATTAAAAAAAATCAGTACCTTGTCGTCTCATTTCTGACGTTGAAAATTATTCATTAAAATAACAATAAGATATGTTTGATAAAAGCGTGTATGTTAGTAGAAGAAAGCGACTTATCGAGAAAATGAGTAGCGGTTTGATACTTATTCTCGGTAATGGAGAAGCCCCTGCGAATTATACGGATAACACCTATAAGTTCAGACAGGATAGCTCGTTTCTTTATTTTTTCGGGTTGAATTTGCCCGGTTTTGCCGGGGTGCTGGATGTAGATTCCGGTAAAGAGTATATTTTCGGGAACGATGTGGATATGGACGATATTATCTGGATGGGCCCCCAACCGACCGTGAAAGATATGGCCGCTGGTGTCGGAGTCGCTGATACGGCACCTTTTACCAAATTAGCTGATTGTTTGAAGGAGGCGATAGCTGCCGGACGCAAAATTCATTTCTTACCTCCTTATCGGTATCGAAATAGGATTATTTTGGAGGATTTGCTGGGCATTCATCACTCTTTGGTGAAGAGTTATGCTTCGTTAGAGTTGGTTAAGGCTGTTATCTCCTTGCGTTCCGTGAAAGAACCGTGTGAGATTGACGAAATTAACCGGGCTTGTAACATCGGATACGAAATGCACGTGACAGCGATGAGACACGCTCAACCGGGAGTGAAAGAACAGTATATTGCCGGATTGATCGAAGGTATTGCCGCTTCTTACGGTAGTATGGTCTCTTTCCCGGTTATTTTATCTCAAAATGGAGAGACCTTGCATAATCATGACCACAGTAAGATATTGACGGAAGGACGCATGATGCTGACGGATGCCGGGGCCGAATCGGTTATGAATTATTGTTCGGATTTTACGCGTACCGTACCTGTCGGAGGAAAATTTAACCAGAGGCAAAAAGAGATTTATAATATAGTACTGGCTTGTAATAATAAGGCCATGGAAATTGCCCGTCCGGGAGTGACTTATCAATATGTACACCTGGAGGCCTGCAAGGTATTGGCCCAGGGGTTGAAGGATCTCGGAATGATGAAAGGAGATGTGAATGAGGCGGTTGCTGCCGGTGCGCATGCCTTGTTCATGCCTCACGGTTTAGGTCATATGATGGGGTTGGACGTGCATGATATGGAAGATTTGGGGCAGATATACGTAGGATACGATGAGGTTACCCGTCCGATTAACCAGTTCGGTGCTTCTTCTTTACGGATGGGAAGAATGTTACAACCAGGGTTTGTTATTACGGATGAACCGGGTTGTTATTTTATTCCGGCTTTGATTGATCAGTGGAGAGCACAAGGCATGCATAAAGATTATTTAGTGTATGATAAGATCGAAGCTTATAAAGATTTCGGGGGTATTCGTTTGGAGGACGATATCCTAATCACGGAAAACGGTTGTGAATGCATGGGAGATCGTCGTGCTCCGATTACCGTTGAAGAAGTCGAAAATACTATGCAAATGTAAATTTAAAATCGTATAATATGAAGTTTGTTATATCAAGTAGCACTTTTCTTTCTCGGTTGCAAGCGGTGAGTCGCGTCATTAGCGGAAAGCCTGCTCAGCCGATTCTGGATAATATTTTATTGGTGGCTAAAGACAATAGGTTGTATGTTACCGCATCCGATAAAGAAACTACCATGGAAGCCCGTGTAGAGTTGGAACAATTGGAGATTCCCGGTAGTATTACCATTCCTGCTAAATTATTGTTGGATATATTGAAGGAGTTTCCGGAACAACCGTTGACTTTTGATATCAATGAGGCGACTCATAAAGTAACAATTATTTCCGACAAGGGCGAGTTTTCCGTGATGGGAGAGAGTGCGGAGGATTATCCGGTACAATCCGGTTTGGATGAAAATTCGGTCGTGTTAGTAACCAATTGCGGCATGTTGTTAGAAGGGATCTCCAAGACCGTTTTTGCAACGGCGAACGACGATCTCCGTCCGGTGATGAACTGCATCCTGATTGAGATGAACGCCGAAAATTTCACTTTTGTCGCTTCTGACGCTCATAAATTGGTACGATACAAGCGTTTCGATGCTCGCACGGATGGAGAGCAACGGGCTTTGATCCTGCCGAAAAAACCCTCTTTATTATTGAAGAATATTCTACCGAAAGATGATAGCGAATTGAAAATGCAATTCAATGAAAAAATGGCCTGTTTCATTTTCGGAGATTACAAGATGATATGTACTCTTGTGGAGGGACGTTTCCCTAATTATAATTCGGTTATTCCTCAAAATAATCCCAAGAAAATTATTATTGAGAAGAAAGAGTTGTATAATACCCTGAGAAGGGTCTCCGTGATGGCTAATCAAGCCAGTAATTTGGTGAAATTCGATTTGACAAGAGGTTCGATGGTTATCTCGGCTCAGGATGTGGATTATGCTATGTCCGGACACGAAACGATCTCGTGCCAATATGACGGAGAGGAGATGGCAATCGGGTTTAAATCTCCTTTCGTGTTGGAAATCTTAGCTAATTTGAATACGGAATATTTTGTATTGGAGTTATCGGATCCGAGTCGTCCCGGTCTCTTCCTGCCTTATGAAAGCGATAATCAGGATGAGGATTTATTGATGCTATTGATGCCGATGATGGTATAATAGCTTATTTGAAATTTAAATTGGAAGTTTGTGAAGTTAAAACTGACCTGCCCGATCGTTTTCTTTGATTTGGAAACGACGGGTATTAACATCGCCAAGGACAAGATTGTTGAAATATCTGTTTTGAAAATTCACCCTAATGGGAAAGAGGAACAGAGGACCCTCCGGATTAATCCGGAGATGCATATACCAGAACAAGCGACAGCGATTCACGGTATTAAGGACGAAGATGTAAAGGATTGTCCTGTTTTTAAGGAAGTAGCCAAAGAGTTGGCCCGTTTTATTGAAGGATGTGATCTGGGAGGATATAATTCGAATCGTTTTGATATTCCTCTGCTTGCAGAAGAGTTTTTGAGGGTGGGAGTGGATTTTGATATGCGCAGACGCAGATTTGTGGATGTACAAACTATTTTTCATAAGATGGAACAACGTACGTTGAGTGCGGCTTATCGTTTTTATTGTGATAAGAATTTGGAAGATGCACATACCGCTGCGGCGGATACCTTGGCTACTTATGAAGTATTGCAATCTCAATTGGAACGTTATGAGGGGCAGTTGGAAAATGATATTACTTTTTTGAGTAAATTTTCGTCGCAAAGTAATAATGCGGATTTCGCCGGTTTTATCGTGTATGATGAGAATGGGGTTGAGGTATTTAATTTTGGAAAAAATAAGGGAGTTCCCGTACTTCAGGTATTGAAGGAGCAACCGGGGTATTTTGCTTGGATGCTGAATAGTGAATTTCCATTGTATACGAAAAAAATATTGACTGAAATTAAATTAAGAAGTGCCGGATTAATGAAGTGATTCGTATGGATAGTATAGAATACGTATAATTAATAAAAAACGTTCGATGGCACTATCGAACGTTTTTTATTTCAAAATGTGTATAGATGAACTTTTTATGGTTTATTTCGTATTGTATATATTTGGGTGAAATCTTTATCTGAATTTTTGCTTTATTTCGTTAATTGGGATTCTGGCATGGAAGTTGTAAAGACGTAGCCCTTGTAGTAAAGAAATGGATTAATAACTAATAATAATTTGTTTTATGAGGTGTAAATGGGCAATTGTAGGTTTATACGTACTTCTGGGCATCTCTTGTAAAGGGAAAAAGGATAATGCGGCTCCCGATATTATCCGTCCAGTGAAGGTTGTAAAAGTAGAATCGTTAGATGCTATCAATAAGGTGTATACGGGGATCGTTGAGGCGGAAGAATATAGCAATCTGGCTTTTAAAGTATCGGGTCCGTTAATTGAAATGAACGTGGAGGAGGGACAGAAAGTAAAGAAGAATCAAATCATCGCACGGGTAGATCCCTTGGATTATCGGTTACAATACGAAGCGAATAAGGCTGCCTATTTGACGGCTAAATCTCAATTGGAGCGAAATAAGAAATTATTGGCTATGCAAGCCATTTCCAAACAAGATTATGAGATAGCTGAGGCGAATTACATTAAAGGAAAATCGGCTTATGAAACTTCACAAAATACATTGGAGGATACGAAATTGAGAGCTCCTTTCGACGGGTTCGTGGAAAAAAAATTCGTGGAGAATTATCAGAAAGTGATGCCGGGAGAATCTATTATAAAATTGGTGAATCCCCGCAAATTAGCTGTCAGTTTTACCTTACCGGAGACAAGTGTGGATTTGACTCGGGTACCGATGACGGTAACGGTTGAGTTTGATACCTATAAAGGGATTTGGTTTAAAGCCCGAGTAAAAGAGTTTATCGATGCTTCTCCTGACGGGACGGGTATTCCTGTAAAATTGTCCATTGATGATTCTCGTTTTTCCAGGGATATACATACTATTTATCCCGGGTTCTCCTGTAAAGTTAACTTGAAGATCGAAACGGCAGTAGCAGGTAGTTATATCGTGCCGATGAGTGCTCTTTTTAAGGATTTGAACACGGGTAAAACATGCGTGTGGTTATACAACACGACTTCGGAGACGGTAAAGAGTCAGGCGGTGGAAATCGGACAGTTGATCGGTAATGATAAGGTGATCGTGGAGAAAGGATTAAATAGCGATAATATCATTGTAGTAGCGGGTGCTAACTATATCACGGAAGGTCAGAAAGTAAAAATATTAAAATAATAAGGAAAAATTATGAATATAGCAAAATATTCGCTGGATAACACGAAGGTAATCTATTTTTTCCTGGCCATATTGATGATCGGAGGCGTTTTGTCGTTTGATTTATTAGGGAAAAAAGAGGATTCTCCTTTTGTAATTAAAACGGCAGTGATTATTACGCAGTATCCGGGAGCGACACCCGCTGAAGTGGAACAATTGATCACGGAACCTATAGAACGGGAAATTCAGTCTATGCGGCGTGTGCATAAAATAAATTCGGAGTCTTTTTATGGAATGTCTAAAATTAAAATTGAGTTGAGTCCTGCGACCCCTCCGGATGAAATGCCTCAGATGTGGGATGAATTAAGGCGTAAAGTATTGAACATCCAACCGAGTCTGCCTCAGGGAGCTTCTCAAATTAGCGTATCGGATGATTTTGGAGATGTATTCGGCATATATTACGGTTTGACGGCTGACGAGGGATTTAGCTATCACGATTTGAGAGAGTGGGGGCAAAAATTGAAAACTCAATTGGTGACGATAGACGGTGTGCAAAAAGTGGCGCTGTTCGGGGAACAAACGGAAGTTGTAAACGTTTTTATAACGATGTCTAAATTAGCTAATTCCGGGTTAAATCTAAACACGTTGATCAATACTATAAAATCCCAGAATTCACTTATCAACACGGGGGTAAAGAGGGCTGGGAATATTGAATTGAAAATCCTTGCCGATGGAACTTATAAGACTTTGGACGATATCCGGAATCAATTAATTGTGACAGAAACCGGACAGCAAGTTCGCTTGGGGGATATCACGATCGTGGAAAAGGGGTATCTGGATCCGCCCTCCAGTTTGATTCGGGTGAATGGTAAACGGGCTATAGGAATCGGTATCTCTACGGTACCCGATATGGATGTGGTAAAGGCCGGAGAGAAGGTGAAGGCTAAATTGAGCCAGTTGGTGGAGATGATGCCGGTAGGTATCGAATTGGTAACTCTTTATCCGGAGAATGAAATTGCAAGAGAAGCAAACAACGGATTTATTTTAAATCTGATAGAGTCCGTCGTGATCGTTATTCTGATTATCCTGCTCGTTATGGGAACTCGAGCAGGGGTGTTGATCGGTTCTTCCTTGCTATTTTCCATCGGCGGAACCATGTTAATCATGCAATTCATGGGTGTAGGATTAAACAGGACCTCTTTGGCGGCTTTTATTATTGCCATGGGTATGTTGGTCGATAATGCCATTGTCGTCACCGATAATGCCCAGATATTGATAAAAAAGGGAATGAGACGGCGAGATGCTCTGATAAAAGGAGCGACCTCTCCTCAGTGGGGATTGTTGGGGGCGACCTTGATAGCAATCTTCTCCTTTTTACCCCTCTATCTCGCTCCTTCGGCAGTTGCGGAGATGGTAAAGCCTTTGTTTATCGTGTTGGCTGTTTCTTTGGCATTGAGTTGGATATTGGCATTGACGCAGACGACTGTATTCGGTAATTTTATCTTGAAAGAAGGAAGCGGTGAGGCGGTGAAGGATCCTTATGATACGAAATTTTATAATAAATTCACCTCTGTATTGCGAGAATTGATACATCATAAGGTATTAACGCTTGTTACCGTGATCATATTGTTTTTCGTTTCGCTTTATATTATGGGGGCCATGCCTCAAAACTTTTTTCCGAATATGGATAAACCCTATTTCCGTGCAGATTGTTTCTTGCCGGAAGGGTATAGTATTCGGGAATCGGAAAAAATATTGATGGAGATAGAGGGATATTTGATGAAACAGAAGGAGGTGAAAAATGTCTCCTTAACAGTGGGTAGTTCTCCGTTACGTTATTATTTGGCCAGTACCTCTTTCGGTCCGAAATCGAATTTCGGTAATTTGTTAATAGAAGTGGACGATAAGTCTGATTCTCCTATTTTAGAGGAGAGATTGAATGCTTATGTCCGGGAAAATTATCCGGATGTATTGATCCGTTCTTCTCTGTTTAAACTTTCTCCGGCCGTAGAAGCCTCTATTGAAATCGGTTTTATCGGGGACAATATAGATACCTTGGTCGCTTTGACCAATCGCACCATGAAAATCATGCGGGAAACCGGAATGGTCACTGATGTGCGGAACAGTTGGGGAAATAAGGTGCCGGTTTGGGAGCCTGCTTACTCTCAGGAGAGGGGACAACGGGTGGGAATTACTCGACAATCCGTTGCTTACGCGTTGAAGATTGCAACCAATGGGTTAGCGCTTGGGGATTATCGGGAAAAAGACCTGTTTATGCCGATTTTATTGAAAGAGGATGGATTGGATACCAAGAATCTCGATAATATGAAAACCTTACCGGTATTTACTTCGAAAGGTTTGACCGTCCCGTTGGCTCAGGTTGTGGATAGTTTTGCTTATGATTATAATTTTAATGTTATCAAGCGTTATAATCGGGATAGGGTAATGATGGCCCAATGCGATGCGAAAAGAGGAGTAAATACGAAAGCTGCTTTTGCCAAGGTCTTAAGCAAGGTGAAGCAGATGGATCTGCCGGAAGGCTATGCGATGAAGGTTTTTGGAGAGGAGGAGACGCAAGAAGAATCAAATCAGGCTTTGGCTGCTAACATGCCACTGACCTTGATACTGATGTTTATCGTGCTTTTGTTGCTGTTCCGTACTTATCGAAAACCGACGGTCATTTTACTGATGGTTCCGCTAATCTTTATAGGTGTCGTTTTTGGATTGTTAGTGATGGGAAAAATGTTTGACTTTTTTGCCCTGTTAGGCGTGTTGGGATTGGTTGGAATGAATATAAAAAATGCTATTGTGCTGGTGGATCAGATAGGAATAGAACAGGAAAACGGTTTGGCTCCTTTGGATGCTGTTTTGCAGGCTACGAAATCCAGGATCGTACCGGTGACGATGGCTTCAGGAACGACTATCTTGGGAATGCTGCCCTTGTTGTTCGATGCCATGTTCGGGGGAATGGCCGCTTGTATCATGGGCGGATTATTGATAGCCAGTTTATTGACCATAGTCGTATTGCCGGTGACTTATTGTTTGATTTTTAGAATAAAAGTAAGATAGGGCATGGTATCCCGATTTTTGAGGTTTCAGGGTCGGGAGCCACCGTCTAAATTCATAAACAAAAAAATATGAAACAATTTATTTTGAGTATATCGATCCTGTTGACTGCTATTACGGTGAACGGACAAGCGTTGACGCTAACCTTGGAACAATATCGCCAAAAGGTATTGGAGTATAATCAAGATGTAAAGCAGTCGAGGGAAGCTGTAAAAGCTGCCGTTTCCGCTTTGAAAGCGATCAAGACAGGTTTTTTTCCCAAGGTCCAGATAGGAGGAGATTATTCTTATCAATTCGAGGATGTGGAGTTTATGCAGGGGATTGATATGAAGCATAATAATTATTCCGCCACCGCAACGGCTTCCCAGAATATATATTCCGGAAGCGGAGTGAAAAAGCAACGGGATGCAGCGAGATTGCAGGAAGCTATTGCGCGGTTGAGTGAGGATTTGACAAGGGATAATATTGTTTATGCCGCAGATTTGAGCTATTGGTCGGTTGCTGCTAACGAAACCCTTTATCTGATATCGGAAGAGTTTGTATTGATTGTACGTGAGTTATACGATATCGTGAATAAACGTTTCGATGAGGGTGCGATAAGTAAAACAGATGTATTAATGGTAAAGACACGGTTAAAGGAGGCCGAATTACAGTTGTCCACGGCTGGCATGAACTTTAAAACAGCCATGCAATCGCTAAAGATTATGATGGGAGTTACTTTGGAGGAGACGGTTGTTGTCATTGATTCTATTCAGAAACCGATGGTTGTTCCCGCGTTACAGCCTGTTGAGACGGCCTTGAAACGTCGCCCTGATTTTCTGATCGCCATGGAAAACCTGAATCTGGCGAAACAACAAACAAAAATAGTGCGGGCAAAATATCTTCCTCAGTTCAGTATCGGCTTAAAAGAGGCATGGGGAACACCGATGATTAATGTAGACGGCAAAGAGCGTTTTACCACGGTAGCTTTTGCTAAATTGAGTATGCCTGTATTCAATTGGGGGGAGAAACGTCACTATGTACAGCAGAATCGAGCCATGGAGGTTTATAAGGAATTGGAAATCAGTAAAGTGGAAGATCAGATTAAAGAGGAGTTAGCTAATGCCTGGGTGAAGTTGAATGAATCGGCCAAACGAGTGGAGATAGCACAGTCCACCTTGGATATTTCCCGGGAAAACTTAATGTTAAATACATTTAGTTACAACGAAGGAAAGTTACCGATATTGGATGTGCTTTCATCCCAGGCGACCTGGTTGCAAGCATATACGAGTGTGGTTTCCGCGAATTATCAGTACAAGGTGGCCTTAGCGGAATATGTTAAAATATTGGGAGGTTACGAGTGACTTAGGGATCGGAGATTCACGGTTTCGGATTTGAGGGTATTACGCTTAGAAAGATAGGGATAAGGTTTTTTATAGTTTGAGTACTACCTGTAAATAGAATTGAATTCCGGCATCGCCGTGATCTCCTTGAAGGGAGACAAAATTAACCTTACATCCGTGTCGTCGAAACGATTGAAAGGCCTGTTCGGCATTTAGGTAGGGTACGTACGTATCATCGGGAGAGTGCATCAGCGTGATGGAAGAGTTCGGAGTCCACTCAACAAGAGAATTTTGTTTTAAAGCTCTTTCCAGTTTCTTTATGGAGTTGTTTTTCTCCGGCAAAAAGAAAGCAGGCGATAAAATGTTTTCCAACCGATGACCTAATCGGGAGTTTATTTCCGATAAATCTTGTTTTCCGTCAAAGAGGGAAATGACCTGATCGGGAGAGATGAAAATCTCGTTCCAAGCTAACTGCAAATGGTTACCCGTGTTTAAACCGAGGAGGAGATAGGGTATAAAAGCGGGTTGGGAGATATAATTTTGGTTCAAAAAACAGTTGTAGGTAGCTTCCAAATCATAAGCACCTCCTCCTGCAAAAGTTTGTTTGACTTTTAGGTCGGTATCGGGTATTTCTTCGATTTTCTTCAATAAAGCGAGAGTGGCGTTTCCTCCTTGTGAATATCCCATCAGGGAGATCTCTTCAGGGACGGGAAAACAAATGGATTGCAGGTACTCTTTGCCGGCCCTGATCATATCAATGCAGGACTGGGCCGTACTGTTGCTGTGAAAGAAGGGATGAAATAGATGTTCCGTTTCTCCGAATCCGATGTAGTCCGACATAAAAACGACTTGCTTAAAGAGAACGGGAGCAAGCTCGAAATGGAGAAGTTGGCGGGAAGGAGCTTGGGATTTTAAAAACAGAGAAGAGTGTTGTACGCTGGTAACTCCCGTTATTTTTTTGTTGGAAGGATAAGCGATAACACCGGACGCAATAATGTCCTGATTCTTGGAGTCCTTTGTCCGGTAACGTATGGCCGTGACATGAATATTTTGTAAAAGAACGGATAAGGACGAATAACGAATGAAAATTTCAGGATACCTGTTTTTTATCTCGTCAACGGAAAATTCTTTTTCCTGGATGACCGATACAAAGTAGTGGGGAGAGACAGATTCTTCATCTTTGGAGCAGGAATAGAGTAATATGAGTCCGATAACCGAAAAGAGGAAGAATTCTTTCATAATGTATATTTTTCATATGGATGCTCAAATATAATAAATTATATAAATTCAGCATCGGATAAATTACCGGGTGAAAAGTAAGATTTTTATTTTTCGTTCGGATCATTCGTTCAAAAATGGAAATAATCGCGGGAAAAAGTGTTTTTTCCGATTAATTGCGGATATTATCTTGATAAATTGTATTTTTGCGGATGTTAGTGAATGGTTTAAAAGTTTGAACGATATGACGATAGAAAAAATGCTTACTCGGCAAGTATTGGAGGCCGTAAAGGCGTGTTACGGGGTTGAATTGACAGCTAAGGATATTCAGTTGCAGGAAACGAGAAAAGAGTTTGCCGGAGATTTGACGGTAGTGGTTTTTCCGTTTACCCGATATTCTCGAAAATCTCCTGAAGAGACGGCGAAAGAATTGGGAGAGTATTTGAAACAGAATATAGAAGAGGTCAAGGAATACAATGTTATTAAAGGTTTCCTTAATGTTACGATCTCTTCTGCTTATTGGCTCGAGGTGCTGAATGAAGTCGCAGAAGAGAAGAGGTTCGGCTACTTAAAAGAGAAGAGCGGGAAGACGATTATGATAGAGTATTCTTCTCCTAATACGAATAAACCGTTGCATTTGGGTCATATACGAAATAATTTGTTGGGGTGGTCTGTGTCTGAAATCCAAAAAGCGAACGGCCATGAGGTGATTATGGCTAATTTGGTAAACGATAGGGGAATACATATTTGTAAAAGTATGATAGCCTGGAAGAAATTCGCGAATGGAGCAACACCGGAATCCACCGGAACCAAAGGAGATCATTTCGTGGGTGATTATTATGTACGTTTCGATAAAGAGTATAAAGCTCAAATAAAAGAACTGGTGGGAAAAGGAATGTCGGAAGAGGAGGCAAAGAAAAATGCTCCGATTTTGTTGGAAGCTCAGGAGATGTTGCGAAGATGGGAGGCTGGAGACGATGAGACTGTGGCTTTGTGGCGGATGATGAATGATTGGGTATTGAAGGGATTTGATGAAACCTATCAATTGATGGGGATCTCTTTCGATAAGATCTATTTCGAATCGGAAACTTATAAAAAGGGGCGTGATCTTGTGTTGAAAGGGTTGGCTGACGGAGTTTTGTATCAGAAAGAGACGGGAAGCATTTGGGCGGATTTGACAGGAGACGGGTTGGATCACAAATTGTTGTTGCGGGATGACGGCACGTCCGTTTACATGACCCAAGATATTGGAACGGCTTACGATCGTTTTAATGAATTTAATATCGATCAGGAGATCTATGTCGTGGGTAATGAGCAGAACTACCATTTCCAAGTATTATCACTGATTTGTAAAAAATTAGGTTTCGAGTGGGCGGATAAAATCAAACACCTCTCTTATGGAATGGTGGAATTGCCCGAGGGAAAAATGAAATCAAGGGAAGGTACCGTGGTCGATGCCGATGATCTTATTGCGGAGATGATTCATACCGCACGGGTAACCTCGGAGGAGTTGGGGAAGTTGGAAGGTTATTCCAGAGAGGAGGCAGAAGAGGTGTATCGTAAAGTTGCTTTAGGTGCTTTAAAATATTTTATTTTAAAGGTGGATCCCAAGAAGACGATGATGTTCAATCCGAAAGAATCGATTGATTTTAACGGGAATACGGGACCTTTTATTCAATATACCTATACGAGGATTAAGTCGGTATTGCGTAAAGCGGCGGAAGCAGGAATTACGGTTGAACCGGGAGATATCCATACTCCGTTGACGGAAAAGGAACAGAATCTGATTAAGTTAATAGCTAAATTGCCTTCGGTTGTAAAAGAGGCCGGAGACAATTATAGTCCTGCCGTATTGGGAAATTACGCGTACGAGCTGGCCAAGGAGTTTAATCAGTTTTATCACGATTACTCTATTTTGAAGGAGGATAACGTGGCTGTTCGGAATATCCGATTGTTGTTGGCCCGGCAATGCAGTGAGGCTATAAAAAGCGCTATGGGTATGTTGGGTATCGAAATGCCGGAAAGAATGTAAACGGAAGGGAAATGAGTATGCTTCAAAAAATAGATCCTAAGGTCATTCAGGAGAATGCCATAAAATTAATCGGTGAGGAGTGGATGCTGATTGCTGCCGGTAATGCCGATCGTTTTAATATGATGACGGCAAGTTGGGGTATGATGGGTTTTTTGTGGAACAAGCCCGTCGTGACCGTTTTCGTACGTCCGCAGCGCTACACGTTTGAATTTATGGAAAATAATGCCTATTTTACGCTTGACTTTTTGGGAAAAGAGAATCGGAAAGCATTGAATGTATGCGGTTCGATTTCGGGTAGGTGTGCGAATAAGATAGAGAAGAGTGGGTTGATTCCCGGATTTACGCTATTGGGGAATCCTTTTTTTGAAGAGGCCCGATTGGTTTTGGAATGTAAAAAAATATACGCGGATTGGTTAAAGGAAGATGCTTTTTGGGAGAAAACGCCGATAACGGAAAGCTATCCTGAAAAAGATTTTCATAAAATATACGTGGGTGAAATTGTTAACGCCTGGATGAAAAAGTAAGAATGGATTTATGTAATTATCATAGTCATTGTACTTTTTGTGACGGAAGAGCACCTGCAGAAGATTTTGTAAATGCGGCGATAGAAGCAGGATTTCATAGTTACGGAATCTCTTCCCATTCCCCGTTACCGTTTGAGACCGACTGGTCTTTGAAACGGAGTGAGGTGGGGAATTATTTACGGGAAATGCAAAGGCTTAAACGAATATATGCCTCAATGCTTGAGGTATATGTAGGGTTGGAAATTGATTATTTGAATGATGAATACGGACCTTCTTCCCTTTATTTTCAACAATTGCCGTTGGATTATCGTATCGGTTCCGTTCATTATGTGGTAAATCCGGAAAGAGGAGAAATGATGGACATGGATGGAAGAGTCGAGGATTTCCGGAGGAATTTGGATAAGGTGTTCGCCGGAGATTTGAAGCTGTTGATAAAGAATTATTTTCAGGCCTCGATGCGGATGGTTGAGTTGGGCGGCTTCGATTTCGTTGCCCATGCGGATAAGGTGGCGATGAACGGTTCGCTTTGCGATCCGGAAATAGTGGACAGCAACTGGTTTCGAAACATGATGATGGATTATTTGAGGGTGATTGCAGAGAAGGGAGTGATGATGGAGATCAATACGAAAGCCTATGGGCGGAGAGGAATGTTATTCCCGGACGTGCGTTATTTTAAAGAATTGAGGGAGTTGAAGATACCCTTGATGGTTAATTCCGATGCTCATGAGCCTGAAAAAATCAATCAGGGCAGGGCGGAAGTATTTGGGTTGTTGCGGGAGGCCGGGATTCGGAGTACGGTACATTTACGAAAAGGATTTTGGGAAGAAACAGAGATAACGGTTTAATAAAAACAAGTATGGGAAAGTATTGTATTTTATCGGTATGCGTGCTGATGCTGAGCTTTTGGAGTTGTTCCGAAGAAAAAGAGGATGACCTGATTGATGTTCTGGAGAAAGAATCCGTTGATATTCGGGAGTATTTGAGGGAAAATGTTACGACTCCCGTTACTACGGTGTGTTTTTATTCCGTAAAAGGTTTGCCTATAGATTCTATCTATATTTTTAATAATGATAAGACGGGAACTTTGGTAAAAGAGGATGAATACGCCCTGATCGATTATGACGTATTGGACTTGAACGGGAAATACATGGACTCTACCGATCCGCAACAAAAACTGGATTCAACTTATGTCAGGACCTATGCGATGGGGGGACCGGTATATAATGTGCTCGATACGGCGAATAAGTTCAATTATATCGGGGAGGCGTTGAAGTACATCGGAGAGGGTAAAACGGGAGAGATGATCGTTCCCTCTAAATTAGGTAGTCAGAACGGAAAGTCGCTACTGTATAAGCTTCAGATAAAACGGGTTATTCCGGATTTCAAAGGGTATGAAGATGCTTTAATTCAATCTTATATAGACAATCACATCCAAGACAAGATCGGCGAGCCTGTCGAGATAAGGCGAAACGATTCGATTGCCTATTTGGTGATGACACACCAGGGAAGTGGCGTCTCTGTGATCAAGGAGGGAGATACGGTTTCGATTTCGCATGAGGCATACGTTTTGACCGAGGGATTATTAAAGCAGTATGAAGTCTGGGACAGCGTGACGATGATTCATCCTTTGGCCCCGAGAAACGGGACGATATTGGAGGTTTACGCGAAGGCTTTGACTTATTTGCACGAAGGCGATGAAGCTACGATAATCGTACCTCATGTGCTGGGGTACGGGCGTGCAGGGGTGAAGAGTGCGAGCGGACAAATTTTAATACCTTCTTTTTCAACTTTGGTATACACGTTGAAGGTAAAGAGGGTAGGTATATTTACTCCTCCGGAAGATCCGGAGACAGGGAGAGGTAATGAACCATGACAGATGGTATTTTAATAACAACTAAAAAAAACGGAAATGAAAAAAAACAATTTAATTTGGGGTTTAGGCTTGCTGATGGGTATATTCGCAGGTTGTTCGGATGGTGTAGATACGATCGATATTAAAAAGGTTCTTGCTCAAGAACAAAAGAATATCGAAGCTTATCTTGATAAAAACGCCAAAACAGAGATAATAAAAATACCTGTATCGGAACAAAGCCAGCATATCGCAGATATGTATGTGTTCAATAACGATCGGACCGGAACGGTTGCGGAAGATAAAGAGTGGGTATTGGTCAATTATGATCTGACGAACTTGAACGGGTATATATTCGATACGACGGATCCGGCTAAAGCCGCGGGTAGCGGATTTACCGCTACTTTTCCTTACGGGGGGCCGGTATATTGCCGGGTGGGAGACGGTAGTTTCGTGGGATTGTTAGCCGGATATGTCGGTGAAGGTAAAAAAGGAAATTTACTTGTACCCTCTCCGGTGATGTACAGTAACGGAATTACCCATCTGTATGATATGAAGGTGGAGAAAGTCGTGGGAAAAGACCTGTTCTCCTATGAGAAAGAGATGATTAAACGGTATATGGATGAGGTCTATTCGAATATTCCTCGGGAAAACATTTTGGATGTGAAAAGTGGCGATACGACAACCTATATTGTGCGGACGACATTGGATTCGGAGGGAGAAAACATTGGGGCGAAAGACAGTGTGCGCGTTGTGTGTGCGGCTTATCTTTTGGATGAAGTGAGAGATCGGGATAACTTAAGACAAATTATAAAGCTCGAGGGAAATAAGTCGGTGAAGTGGTTGGTAAGCGATTTAATAGATGGTTTGAGATTAAGTTTTCCGTTATTGAAAGTCGGTGATAAAGCCGATATTATCGTGCCTTACGGTATGGCTTATGAAGATAAACTTTTTAGAGGGATTCCTCCTTATTCAACCATTATTTATCAGTTGGAAATTAAAGAAAAAATTGCCAAAAAATAAAGAAGTAAAGAGATGGACCTGGATTTGAAAAGTACGCTGGAACTTGTAGTTGGCTGGGCGAAAGAGGTCGGAAGTATGCAACGCTCCTATTTTAGAGGTGATAATTTGGGAATTGAGACCAAATCGAATGTTTTCGATGTGGTGACTAAGGTGGATAAGTTATGTGAAACCTTTTTGTTGGAGCGAATAAATGCCTCTTTTCCGGCTCATGGCGTGTTGGGGGAGGAGAGCGGAGAGCATGATGTTCATAGTGATTACTTGTGGATTGTGGATCCATTGGATGGAACAAATAATTACAGTCAGGGGCTTCCTGTTTTTTGCGTGTCTATCGGATTGACCTACAAGGGAGAATCCCTTTTAGGTGTGGTATACGCTCCCTATCTGGATGAAATGTATACGGCGATCCGGGGGAAAGGCGCTTTTAGGAACGGAATCTCTATTCGTGTATCGGACAAGAAGGATTTGGCCCATAGTGTATTGGGAACAGGTTTTCCATACGATAAGGATGTAAATCCGGATAATAATGCCGCTAATTTAGCTCGTATTCTTCCGCGTATCCGTGGAATCCGGCGATTGGGATCGGCTGCTTACGACCTGTGTTGTGTGGCTGCCGGATTTTTGGATGCTTATTGGGAATTGGGACTGCATCCTTGGGACGTGTGTGCCGGAGAGCTTATCGTACGGGAGGCCGGGGGAGAAATCCGTTCTTTTCGGGAAAACAGGGGAATTGCCATAATGGCCGGAAACATTCATCTGATTACAAAAATGCAAGAATATGTAAAATGAAAAAACGAGGAGGCCTGCCTCCTCGTTTTTCTTAGAAGGAGATGGCGAATTTTGTTTTCATGTTTTTGATTTTTTCATTCCGAATAAGGGAGAGGGTTTTTCGTATCCTGTTTCGTTTAATGGCCGCAAAAGCATGAAAATCTTTTATTTCGATACGTCCGATCTCCTCTTTATGTAAATTCCCTTTTTGACAGAGGAAACCGACGATATCCATTTTGCTCAGTTTATCTTTTTTTCCTTTTCCGATGTATAAGGTATCCCATTCCGGTTTCGGGGGAATCTTATTTTTGCCGGATAAACGATATACCTCCGGAATTTCCGGGAGATAGGCAGGAAATATTTCCGATTCTCCTATGAGAACAAAAGCAGTTCCCGAAGCTTTCATCCTGGCTGTACGTCCGTTACGGTGGATAAAGGCCTCTTCCGTATCCGGGAAATGATAATGGATGATGTATTCTATTTCAGGTATATCTAATCCTCTGGCAGCTAAATCGGTAGAGATTAGGATGGTCGTGCTGCCGTTCCGGAACTTGCATAGAACTCTTTCCCTTTCCGCTTGTTCCAGTCCGCCGTGAAAAAACTCGTTTTCCACCGCCTGTTTCCGAAGATAGGTGCTGATCCGTTCGGCATGTTCTCTGTAATTACAAAAAATAAGGGTCGGGGACCCGTTTAACTCGCCTAACAATCGGTATAGGGTAGTAAGTTTGTCCGGATCTCCTGAATAGACGGTTTTTATTTCTAATTTACCCAAAGGTGTTTTTTCTAAAAAATTAATCGCGTGAGGCGATTTTATCCCGACAAATACGGGGATCTCAACGGCCGAAGTAGCAGAAGTGAGAATCCGCTGCCGAATTCCGTGTAAGCAGGCAAATATTTCTCTCATATCTTCAATAAATCCGAATTCAAGCGATTTATCGAATTCATCCAGGATAATCGTGTGTACCTCTTTTAAATCGATAGTTTGCCGATCGATATGGTCTAATAGTCGTCCGGGAGTACCTATGAGTAAAGCCGGAGGGTAAACGAGACTTCTCTCTTCAACTTGAATATCGTGTCCGCCGTAACAACATACCACCCGATAGGAACTTCTTAGAGAGCGAAATACGGATTCGATTTGGAGTGCCAACTCTCGGGAGGGGGTGAGAATCAATGCTTGTATCTCCTTTTTGTCGCTTGATAATTTTTCTAAAAGAGGAAGTAAAAAAGCTAACGTTTTTCCGGAGCCGGTCGGGGATAACAGAAGGATATCCCTGTTATTTCGTTGAGCTTCGATGGCTTGGATTTGCATCTCGTTTAAGGTTGCAATTCCGAGCGATTGCAATATATCCCGAAAAGTGTCGTCGATAGGTGGCATTAGTATGATATGAATTTTCGACAAAAGTAATATTTACTTTTCGGTTTAAAACAGATACGACTGATTATTCGGTCAGTTTAGTCCTAAAGTGGCCATTGTTTTGGGGCGTTTAAACATAATCATGGCTTCCTTATAGCCTTCGTCGAAAATTTTTTCCGTATTGTTCAGATCGAACATACTGTATTGACTGATATGTTTGGGCATGATCAGAATATCGCAACTTTTAGCATCGATATTCATGTTGGAAAGGATTCCCATGTGGAAGGAGCGCTCTGCGAGATGTACTAAATTTTTAATGTGATCACTGGGTTCAACCGGATCGATATGGACTCCGATAATGATATCGCATAAATCGCGAATCGGACGTACCGGTAAATTCATAAAAACACCGCCGTCCACGTATTGTTGATTGTCGATAACCGTAGGTACGAATACGATAGGGACGGATGAAGATGCCACGACCGATGGAATGACCTTGCCGCTATTGAAGTGAGCGGGAACACCTAAATTCATGTTAGTCGCCGTGACGACTAAAGGAATTTGGAGTTGGTCGAAAGTTTCTACTTGAATGAATTCGGACAATCGTTTTTCCATGCCGCCCATCATCATAACGCCCATTTTGGAGACAACAGGACGAGCGAAGTCTAACATCTTGGTTCCTATAAAGAACGAAAGCGATTCTTCTGCCGTATGTCCGGAGGCGATCATGACTCCGGCAATAGCTCCGGCACTGGTACCGGAAATAATATCGGGTTTGATCCCTAATTCTTGCATGGCCTTGTATACTCCCAAGTGTGCAAAACCTCTTGCCCCTCCTCCACTTAAGACTAACCCCAAATGATAGGGTCTTTTTTCCTTGATTATATCCATAGAATATATAATGTTGCTTATTTACTATACGGGAATGAAAGAGAATGGTTGAAAAAAAGAGCCGGTTTATAACCGGCTCTTTTCGTATTTATTTTACGGTCGCCATATGAGCGATTAATTCGATTACTTTGTTTGAATACCCCCATTCGTTGTCATACCAAGAGACCAGTTTTACGAAGTTGGGATTCAATGCGATACCTGCTTTTGCGTCGAATATGGAAGTACGGGCGTCACCTAAGAAATCGGATGAAACAACATCTTCTTCCGTGTATCCTAAGATTCCTTTTAATTCGTTTTCAGAAGCTTCTTTCATGGCAGCCTTAATTTCATCGTAAGTTGCCGGTTTCTCCAAACGACAAGTTAAATCAACCACGGAAACATCAAGCGTCGGAACCCGAAATGACATACCTGTCAACTTGCCGTTTAATTCGGGAATTACTTTGCCCACGGCTTTAGCTGCTCCTGTAGAGGAAGGTATGATATTACCGGCAGCAGCACGTCCGCCTCTCCAATCCTTGACAGAGGGACCGTCAACTGTCTTTTGAGTTGCGGTAGTGGCGTGTACAGTAGTCATCAAACCTTCAACAATGCCGAATTTGTCGTGGATTACTTTTGCTAACGGAGCCAGACAGTTGGTCGTACAAGAAGCGTTGGATACGATAGTTTGCCCGGAGTAAGATTTATGATTTACACCCATAACGAACATGGGAGTATCGTCTTTTGAAGGTGCTGACATTACAACACGTTTTGCTCCGGCCTTTAAATGAGCTTCGGCTTTTTCTTTTGTCAAGAATAATCCGGTAGATTCTACAACATATTCAGCTCCTACCTCGTTCCATTTTAAATTGGCTGGGTCTTTTTCAGCCGTAACGCGAATAGCTTGCCCGTTTACAACTAATTTGCCGTCTTTCACTTCGATCGTTCCATTAAAACGTCCGTGCATGGTATCGTATCTAAGCATATACGCCATGTACTCCACGTCAATAAGGTCATTAATCCCTACGATTTCAATATCGTTTCTACCCATAGCTGCACGGAAAACCAAACGACCAATACGTCCGAATCCGTTAATACCAACTTTAATCTTTGACATTTCTAATTATATTAATCGGTTAATAATGATGTTATTATTCTTATCATTCTCTTATTTTCATACAAAAGTATGGATAAAAAAATGAAAAACAAAGAAGTTTTGGAATTGTTATACGCGAACGTTTTTTTTCTTAAAAAAATTTGCGCAAACGTTTTAAATTACTATCTTTGCCCACGCAATCTAAGAAATGTTTTTTGCTTTTATAAGTGTAGTAAATTTATTGTTAGTGTGTTAAAAAGAGGCTGAGGCCTCTTTTTTAATTTTTTGCCTGTTTTTCTCCTTGAGGTTTGGCTGAGACTTTTATTATTAAAGCTTTTTTGGTGCCGGGAGTAATTTTATAACGATCGTCCAAACGATGTCCCACGACCCAAACGATGTCTTTTCCGGATTGGATGATAAGGCATTCTTTTTTTTGTTTTGCGCTGAACTTTAAATCGGTAAATAAATCACTCAATTTCTTTTTGCTTCTTTTCATTCCTAATGGACAAAACCAGTCTCCTGTAGCCCAATGACGTACGATAAGAGGATAATTGATTTTATCTAAATCGAAACAGGCGATATGGCTTTCTTTGGGTATTTCAAACTCGGGAGTGATCTCCGTTTCATCCAACGTAAAAGTGACGTTATTTAAATAATAAGTACCGTTGTCGGCCATTAGAGTATGTTCGTCTTCTTTTTCAAGGATATTAAATAATCTCCAGTACGTGCGTCCTTTGGTCAATAAGTACTCTTCCGCTTGAAATTGTTTCCCGGGGATGGAATCGTTACTTTCTAATATATCTTTTACCTGAGTGGTATTAAATCCGTAAGGTTTTAATATCTCGTATAATAAAGTATAAGGTGCAGGTGAATCTAACGTCTGTTGGATATGGATTAGTATCTCTCCGTTTTCTTCGGACATGATTTGTCGTTTCAACTGTTTTATACCGTGTAGATAGATTTGTTCGACTTCCCGCATCGCCTGACAATTTTCCTGTACGGTTTTTAAAAAGGAGGGATTGATGTCTTTGCATACTGGAATAATAAGGTGGCGGATTTTGTTTCGTACGTAATCTAACGTGTTGTTCGTTGAGTCAACACGGTACCCTAACTTATTGAGAGTAATATAATCGATGATTTCATTTTTAGAGCGGTTTAATAGAGGACGTAATATCCGTCCGTTTATCGGACGGATTCCGGTGAGTCCTTTAATGCCGGTTCCCCGGCAGAAATTGATAAAAATAGTTTCAGCCAGGTCATCGGCATGATGTCCCACCACGATATAGTCCATGTTTTTTTTCTGACGGACTTCTTCAAACCAATTGTATCGCAATTCTCTGGCAGCCATTTCAATACTTATTCCTTTGCTTTTGGCGTAAGCGAGCGTATCGAATTTTTTGACGCTATGAGGGATTCCGTAAGTGTCACAAAATCGCTTGACGAATTGTTCGTCCATATTGGATTCTCTTCCACGCAAATTAAAGTTGCAGTGTAGTGCCAATATTTTGATATTTAAGTATTTAAATGCATGTAATAAGGCTATTGAATCAGCTCCTCCGCTTACCGCAATGATAAAACCGGCGTTTTTGTCGATGGAATGCTCTTCCAGAAAATGATTAATTGTCTCTATCATGATTTTATCGTTCTAATGATAGACTAAAATAGCGATTTTTATCGAGATTATGAAAATTAGCATATCGAAAGTTCTGTAAAAAGATGATCGGCCTCCGGCTATCTCGTAAAGAGGAGATTACCAGAAATGTACTTCTCCGTTCTTGTAGGTAAAAGGACGTTCTTCCCGTCCCGTCGTATGATTTCTTAACCAGTATAAGGCTCCGGCCGGGACGGATTCGTACTCGATATAATGATCGTCCGCTGTTTTCCGTCCCAGAGAGTGCCAACCGTTACGGTCGTAAAAGAATAGTTCGTACTCGTTGCCGGGGTATATACCATTACCGTCGTTTTGAGAAAGATAACCTACGGAAGAGATTTGTACCGGTTCCCCGAAATCCAGAAGGAGATTCCTGTAAATGTAAGTATAGGTTAACGGATCGTTGTCGCCTAAATATTCTTCCTGGCGGTTTCTATCCTGAGGAATGGTTTTCCAGGATAAATAATTCCCTTTTGCATCACGGAAAACAAGTTCTGCTATATGAGAGTAATGCGTATTGCTTATTTTCCAATACCGGTATTTTAAATTCGTATCCACTTTGAATGTCGTGTAATGCATGTATGGGTTTTCGGTAATTTTGTGGATGATTGTCGAGTCTTTAAACGAAAGGGTATTGGAGGCACTGAAACAGTTCCCTTTTAATAGTTCTCCGTATACGGTTTTGTAACCGATAACGGGAAATTTCCGGGTAATCCTGATGGTTTGACGTCGGGTGGTATCCGGAATCAAAAATTCGGTTTCGCCATTCATTTTTAAAATAAACGGGAAGTTTCCGTTCATCAGCTGATTGCCTGAGAAGTAGACCGGAAAATAAACAATACCTCTTCCTAATTTTGGGAATGTTACTTGATCGCGTGTTATTTTGCCCCACCCCACGATTTTTAGGGTCAAATCGTTAAACATGGCTATATAGGCGTATTTGACACCGCGGGAAGGAGGGAATAAAAGGTTTACCTTTACATCGGAAGTGTTGAGGTATATATCAGTCACATCTTTATTAAAAGGATCTTTGAAAAATTCTGGAATAAAATTTTCCCCTTTCGGATCACGCGGGATTTCGTTGATGGAAAAAGTTCTCCGGTACACCTTCGGGGCTGTTTTCCCTTCGATCTGATAGGAGGAAAGGGTTTTGTATTTTGGATCGACAACGACCATCCAATAATGATATCCGTTCATGTCTGCCCAAGCCGGGACGAAATCGATAGTACAGGGAATGCCTACCTTGCGCGTTGCTATCACGCGTAACCGACTGTCGTTGATACACTCGTATTTTTGGTAAGGAATACCGGCAATCATATCGGAAGAGGCTTGTTCGCTGCTATAAAACTCAATAGATGTTTCTTTTGCCAATTGGAACGCAGAATATCTTTGATCGTCACAATAAGTCGTCTTTTCTGTAATTTTATTTTCGTAAATGGGAATAATCGAATCCTTCCAATTGTCGAGTAACTCGTTATCGATACGGTAGGGTAATAGATATTCACAAAAATCCTCGAATGGTAAAGATTCCAACCAAGGTTTGGTTTCCAGCATCTTAAAAGCTGCGTCTATGTTATGGATCAAATAGTCGGCTTTGATATGTTTGATATCCTCCTCTTCTTGTAGTTGTTCTCTGTACTCTTTATAACGGTAGGGTTGCATTAAGATGATTTTTTTTAGCCAATAGGAATCCGGCAACGTATCGACAATATTTTTAAACTCTCTCAGGTAGGGGCCGTTGTAGGAAAAATGACCGGGCATATTTTCAATGAGGAAAATAGCCGCTTTCCGTTTCAAGCTATCGGCCCGGTCTTGTGAATAATGCTTTAATACTTTTTCTAATTCTTGTCGATTTTTTCCGCTTAATTTTAAGGCATCGTTTAACTTTTCGGAATGTGTACGACAAGAAAAGCATAACGTGGTGCAGAAGATCCACGATAAATAGATAAACTGTTTTATTTTTATCATAGCAGCTATTCGTTTTATTTTGGCAAAAGTAATGAAATTTATCTCGGTTGTAACGTGTTCTATTTTTCATTTGATATCGATCAATAATAGATAAATCTCTTCTTTTATGACTTTTGTAATTCATAAAATATGTGAAATATGCACGAGTCTCTTGTATTATTGAAATAAAAAAAGATAAAAGGTGGATGAGAGAAATAGTCATGAAATTTTTAATAGGCCGATAAATTGTTTTTTTGTTTGAAGCTCTTTGAGGGGGATAAAATGATTTTTACTTAGTGTTATTAAGTATTGCGATTTTTTTTATTGATGGATATGGTTTATCTTTGTATCCGTTTTGAGTGGAAATCAGTCGTAGATATAATTTAAACATAATAATAGAACAAGTTAAAGCATATGGCAGACGATAAAAAAATTATTTTTTCAATGATGAGGGTAAGTAAAACTATCCCTCCGCAACGAAAGATAATAAAAGATATATCCCTTTCTTTCTTTTATGGTGCGAAGATTGGAGTAATTGGATTGAATGGGTCGGGTAAATCCACTTTATTAAAAATTATCGCCGGCTTGGATTCCAATTATGAGGGGAAAGTTGTCTGGTCCAAAGAACATTCGATAGGTTATCTTCCCCAGGAGCCTTTGTTGGATGATACGAAAACAGTGAAAGAGGTCGTTGAGGAAGGAGTTCAGGAAGTGATGGATTTATTGAAAGAGTACGAGGAGGTGAACCTGAAGTTCTGTGAACCGATGAGTGATGAGGAGATGGATAAATTGATGGTCCGTCAGGGAGAATTGACCGAATTGATAGAACATAACGGAGGATGGGAAATCGATCAGAAATTGGAGCGGGCTATGGATGCTCTTCGTTGTCCGGAACCGGATGCTTTGGTTAAGAACTTGTCCGGGGGAGAACGTCGTCGGGTTGCTCTATGCAGATTGCTGTTAAAGGAACCCGATATTTTATTACTGGATGAGCCTACGAACCATTTGGATGCCGAATCGGTCGAATGGCTGGAACAACATTTGCATCAATATCCCGGAACGGTAATATGTGTGACTCACGACCGTTATTTTCTGGATAACGTGGCAGGATGGATTTTAGAGTTGGATCGGGGAGAAGGAATTCCTTGGGAGGGAAATTATTCCTCCTGGTTGGAGCAAAAAGCGAGACGTATGGAGCAGGAAGAGAAACAGGCAAGTAAACGAAGAAAGACGCTGGAAAGAGAATTGGAATGGGTGAGAATGTCTCCGAAAGCCCGTCAGGCAAAAAGTAAGGCTCGTTTAAAGGCTTACGATCGAATGATGGAGGAAGACGTAAAGGAGAAAGAAGAACAATTGGAGATTTTTATACCGAATGGTCCTCGTCTCGGGAATAAGGTTATTGAAGCGGAGCATGTGTCGAAAGGATTTGGCGAGAAATTGCTTTTCGAGGATTTGGAGTTCCAGTTGCCTCCGGCCGGAATTGTCGGGGTGATCGGACCGAATGGAGCGGGAAAAACGACTCTTTTCAGGATGATAATGGGATTGGAAAAGGCTGATGCCGGGACGTTTGAAGTCGGCCCAACGGTGAAGATTGGTTATGTCGATCAACAACATGCTTCCATTGATCCGGAAAAGACCGTGTATCAAATTATTTCGGGAGGGAGTGACCTGATAACCGTGGGAGGGCGTGAAATAAACGCCCGGGCGTATGTTTCTAAATTTAATTTTTCAGGTTCCGACCAGGAAAAAAAGTGTGGAGTCCTGTCCGGGGGAGAGAGAAATCGCCTGCATTTGGCTTTGGCGTTAAAGGAGGAAGCAAACGTTCTATTATTGGATGAGCCTACAAACGATATCGATGTGAATACGTTGCGGGCATTGGAAGAAGGTTTGGAAAATTTTGCCGGTTGTGCGGTTGTGGTTTCCCATGACCGTTGGTTTTTGGATCGTATCGCGACTCATATTCTGGCATTCGAGGGTGATTCTAAGGTGGTGTATTTTGAAGGGAGTTACTCCGAATACGAGGAAAATAAAAAGAAACGTTTGGGGGATGTTACTCCTAAACGTATACGTTATAAAAAATTAATCGGCTAAGGTTAGAAAGCGTGCCTAAGAAAAAAGAAAATAATATCGTGAATACTGGTTTTGTTCCCGGTATATATAATTATTGCGATCGTTGGTGTGAACGCTGTAAATTTCAATCCCGTTGCATGAGCTTCACGATGGGGAAAAAATTGAAAGAAAGAGCAAAGGTCGATTTCGATGAGGAGTTGCCGGATGATGATGATGTAGCTCTTTCTCGTTTGAAAAGTATCTTCGATTCAACCTATGAGGTATTACGGGAGTTGGCTGAGGAGAAGGGAATCGCGATTGAAGACATATATCGGGCAGAAAATATCGATAAGGGTTTCTGGGGCGAAGATTATGAGGATTTGGACGATGATGACGAAGAGCTGGCCAGAAAAGTGGAGAGGGAAGATATGATCTGCTGTAACCGGATATATGAGACTTTGGCTGATAAGTGTCAGGAGAGTATATATCAGAAATTGGATGAAGAGGAGGAGAAAGGTAATGGAATAAAGACGAAGGAGGTCGATGAAGCATTGGTGGAAATCAGCTGGTATCTGGATCTGATTCACGCGAAAATGAAACGGGCTTTGTACGGCTTTCATATTTACGCGGATAAAATCAATGCCAAACAGGAAGAAAATGATTATAACGGCTCGGCGAAGGTAGCCTTGTTGGCTATTGAAATTTCTTATCAAGCCTGGTCCGTGTTGAAAAACAAGGTGGTTTATTTTCAACAGGATATAGAACGTATTTTGGTCGTTTTGGAGCAAATGCTGCGGGACCTGGAACATCGCTTTCCGGATGCCCGAAATTTTTGTCGTCCGGGTTTCGATCAATAAAATAAGGCTACTTTTAAAAGCAGCCTTATTTTATTGAGGAGGGTTATTTCTTTTTGAACAGCTTGTCAAGTCCTTTCAGTATATTCTTTTTAACTTCTTTGCCCGCTTCTTTCTCTACGGCTTTTATCGCTTTTGTTAAATCTGGTTTCACGATAGGTTTATCAAGGGTTCCTTCAATCTTTACGTCAACATCCAACGCTTTAATATTGCTTGCTCCCGGGAGTGCGGAGAGTACGTTGTTGATATCTTTTCCGAAATATTTCCGGTCGATGTTCATGGAGAGGGTATAGTCCATCTCCCCGTTTACAGTTTGGGAACCGTAGATTGTCGTCGGGTTTCCTGCTAAATGGGTGGTAAAGGGTTCTATGATAATATTTCCGTGATCCAGTTTAAAGTCTATTTTTAACTTGCTGATACTGATTCGGCTTAATTCGTCATTTTTTAATAAAGTGGCTAATTTCGCCATAGCCGGGTTGTCTTTTATTAAGAATCCGGCCGTGGAAAGACTTCCTCCTCCGTTTACCGTGTTCATGATCGGACTCATCTCCTGATCCAAATTAGCGGAAAATTTCATTACGGTAGAGATTTTTCCGGAACAATTCATCGCCATGGGAATACTTTGTTTGATAAAGCTAAACGCATGGTAGGCGGCATCGATATCGAAATCGTCTATCCGGAGATTGAAGTCCACGAATGGTTTAGCCGGATGGGTCGTGTTATAGGATCCGTTCATGAGTATTTTTCCCTCCAGCATATCCATGCTGAGATTTTTAAGGGTAGCCACGCCTCCTGCTGTTTGTACATTCCCGTTAATGTTCTTGACGGTCAGTTGATCGAACAATAAGGTTTTAACGTTGGTATTTAAACCCAGTTGGATATTTTTGGGAACTTCAAATACTCCGTTAGGCGATGAAGAAGCGTTATCCTTTTGTATTTGTGTGGTATCCGTGGCTATATTTGCCATCAATTCATTCAGGTTCAATAATTTTGAATTTAAATTAAAATTCCCTTTTAATGTTTGGTTCTTAAATATATAGGGCAGATAGTCGGCCACGTATCCCTCCAAGGTGAGATCGGATGAATTGATTTGAATCGATAGATTCTTCAAATTCAAACGAGCCGGGGTTACGGTTAAATCTCCGGAGGGGATGACGATGCCTTTGGGAAAATCACTGTTTTTGAACAGAACATCTTTCAATGAAATTTTTCCGGTAGCGGAAAATTTTTCGTATTGTTCTTTTTCGATGTATTGGTATTTTCCGTTGAACGCCATATCTACGGAAAGTATTCCGTTGAGGGTGATGTCTTGCAAGGGAAGAGCTTTTTTAAGACTTTCGAAATTGATGACGCCTTTGGCTTCTCCTTTTAGTGTGGGATCTTCCGGGTTGGAAACCAATAAGCTCATGTCGAACGGATTATCTGCCACGGAAAAGGATAGGGTACGTAAATCTGCAACCGTTAGGGAGGGAGTTCCTCCCGGATTAGTAATACTTAACTTAAGATTGATCTTTTCGATGGATTCAGGAAGCTCCGGATATTTTAAACTGGCATCCAATATATTGAATTGGATATCGAATTGCGGGAGATGATTTTCGTAATATTCTCCTTTCGCCGTGGCATTAAGCTGAAAACCTCCGGAAGTTTTTACTCCTTCAATCTCTTTTTGGAATTCTTTCGGAACCATAGCCAAAAGACTTTCGAATTGGGTATCGGGAGCGTTTAGCTTCAGATCCATATCGTATTTTTCTTTTCCTATACCAACATTGCCTGTCAAATCTAATTTCAGGTCGTTCAACGACATGTCGTTTTTCTTAATATGGAACAGCATCTCCTTCAGATTGGCTTCGATATCGGCTTGCCAGTTGAAATTCGTGTTGTTGACCCATACGCTGTTGCCTTGACGGAAACAGATATTTTCCAAATGGAGTAAAATTTGTAGAAGCGTATTTGTTTCGGAAAGATTTCCTTGCAATTCCAGGTTGATTTTATCGATGCTGAAATAGGTGGAAGATTGAAAATCTTTGTAATCTAAATAAAGGTCCCGGATCTCGATGTGATTGAATCTGACCGATTTTCCGGAGGCGTCTGTTTTTGTCTGAATACTATCTTGTGGAGTGGCGGTTCCCGTACTGTCCGATGCGATCATAATGTCCCAGTTCTCCCGACCGGAGGCCGTTACTTGCGGCATCAAACGGCAATCTTTTAATAAAATACGGTTGATGATGATCTCGTTTCCCGAAATAAGAGATTTTAGATTAACGGATGCTTCAAATTCAGGAATACGAATTAAGGTGTCTTTTACCGTTTCCCGGTTCTCGGATAACATGACATCCGTTAATGTAACGCTTAAATCCGGAAAATTTTTGAACATGCTTAAGTTTACGTCTCCGATTTTTAAGTCGGCCTTCATATACTTTGAGGACTGTTCTTCTATAAGCCGGAGAATGTCGCTTTTAAAGAATACCGGAATCGTTATCAGTGCGATAATGAACAGTATAAAAATACCGAGGATAATAATGAATACTTTCTTCATATTTAGTTGTTTTATGTTTCTAATCAATAATGAGTCCCTACAAAGTTATGTAAATTATTTGAAGTAAGGTTTTATCTTTTTGAGTTTGTGGGGTGCCAATATTTTTTTCTGCTCCAACAGGGAGTAGGTGATTGTTCCCCACTCTTTCTTCGCTTTAAAGATCAGTTGCACTTCCCCGTATTCCAAATAAGGATGGCTCAATATGCTTTTAAAGCTCATGGTATCCATCTCTTTTTTTGTAATGTGTTTGGGATCGGCATAAAAGTGATCCAGCAAAGAGTCTACGGAGAGGTATTTGAAGGAGATTTCTTTCAATTGTAGGGGAGTATGAAAACCACCGAGGCGTTTTCTGTATTTTAGTATCTTGGAAGCGTAGTAGGGACCGATGCCTTTTATCTTGGTTAAAGAAACACTGTCGACCGAGTTCAATTCAAACCGTTTTACCGGAGAGGCCGGATGAGTCGAGAGCTGTACCATGGAATCGGGAATCTCGGCTTGCGTGAGCAGGAAAAAAGGGGTGTCGTCTTCCTCGATTAGAAGAGGAAATACGAAGAAGCCTGTTAGCAGAAAAGATAGTACGATAATTCCTTTTTTCTCTGACGATCTAAGCGGCATATTTATTGTGATTTTATAAATGGTTATAAGTTATGATATTTTTTTGAAATATCAAAGAGAAGGGCTATGCACTATGGAGATTTTGTTTATCAACTATTTAATGTTTTTCCAAGAAAGAAGTGTAAAAAAGTCCGGAAAATAAACGAAAATAAATTTGTGTGGGATGCAAAAATATATACCTTTGCACCGCAATTGTAAAAAAACAATTGACGATTCAGTAGCTCAGCCGGTAGAGCACAACACTTTTAATGTTGGGGTCCTGGGTTCGAATCCCAGCTGGATCACAATGCTTTAGAGACCAAATCGATCATAGACGATTTGGTTTTTTTGATGGCTGATTTTAATTTAATTATCGATACTTGTTATGTTATAATTCGATTTTACGATTTTTTTTCTCTCTCTTATCTGATATGGATTTTGTAAATTCTTTGATTTTTCTGTTTTTATGCCTACTTCTCGCGTGTACATCTCGTTACTCGTCATCTAACAATTCGATTCCAAACCCTTTGATTTTTTTTCCGTTTCTTACGATATAAATTTTATATACTGGTTTTTGTTGGCCGGGATAATTACCGGAATAACCGATTTCTCTAAAGTGGGTAATATCTCCGGACCATAAGTATCGTAAGTTTTGTAAATCTCTCGATTTTCTTTCAAGCGGGTTATAGAAAAGAGATCTTTTATCCGGCATGGGTTTGGGGGAATAATCCCATAACGAGATATAAAACAAGGGTTTTGCAGGTAATATGTATTTGAAATCAACGTTGGATAACCCATCCCTCTTTGCATTCGGTTCTTTAAGAGGTAGTTTTTTGAAATAGATCGAATCGTTTCTGGTCAAAATCTTTTTTTTCGGATCTGGTTGGAGTGGATTGCTTAAGGTAAATGCGTTATCGAGATTTGGTTTTTTTAGGGTATCTGAAAATAATCTGCCAAATGGTCTTTTTTCAAACAAAAAATCATATTCCGAAAATTCTGTTATCCTCTGTGCCGATAAGGAACCCCAGAATAATAGCTGAACCGCAAGCAAGGCGATAAGGCGTTTCATAAGCTGTAATTTTTAATCGTTCTACACAAATATAGGGATATTTTTTACATATGCAATTATATTTGTCATATAACAGGCTGAATAATAATTATGTATAGAATGGTTTATTTATGTCTGAAAAATCTACGGTTGGTAGTAAGCAGGGGTGTTATCATGAGAACAGTGAATTGATCATACACCCTATTTGTCAAATGACAAGAAGTCTTAAACCCGTATTGTTTACAGTTTTTGCTTTTTATCTCTTCTTTCGGTAATACCTTTAATGCTAAAGTATTATATTTATAATGAATGGATATTGGAAGTGTTGGTAAAATAATGATATTGTTTTAATGTCATTAAATATCTATTTTTATTTTATTAATCTAATTTTGATATTGTATATTTGTACCGGATACAGGGTATTATATGATTAAATTTATTGACCATAAAGAGGTTTTTGAACAGTTGTTCCGGGAGAATTATGTCCGTTTGTATTATCATGCCCTTAGCTTTTTGAATGATGAGGAGACGGCGAAAGATACGGTCAATGACGTGTTTGAAAAGGTTTGGAGGAATTTTGAAAAGATCGAACGATCCCAATCTCTTCTACCGTTATTGTATACTTTGGTACGTAATCATTGCGTGAGTCAGCTTCGGCGTCGGAAGGCAAAGGAGCGTTTTGCCTTCGAATGGTCGTTAAAGAAGGAGACAATTAACGAGGACTGCATGGAATATGAACTTTTAATCGAGCGTTTGTGCGATTCCGTCGGAAATTTACCAGGACAAACGAAGACCGTATTCAGGAAATGTTTTCTCGAGGGAAGAAAATATCGAGAAGCAGCAGATGAATTGGCTATCTCTATCAATACGGTTAAGACGCATATAAGTAAGGCTTTACGTATCCTCCGGGAAGAGTATTCGAATGATGCACTTTGGTTGCTGGTATTTTTTTTACGAAAAACAAATAAAAAAGTATTCCAAGACATCACCCTTTTTGAAACGTAGTGCGTGTTCTTAAAAACAGGAGACGAAAACATGCAAAACGATTTTAATTGCGAGGATATAGAATTCGCATTATATATTTTACATCATCAGAAATTATTAGCTGAGCCGAAGGTTCGAGCTTGGTTGGAGGTGAAGGAGCATCGGGATCTGTTGGAAGGATTACGGCGTTACCGGGAAGCCGGTATGCGTGAAAAGGGAGGGATGGAGGTGGACGAGGAGTATCAATGGTTTTTGTTGGACGAGAGAATAACTTTACGGGCGAGTAAAATACGGATCCGTCGTAGGATGATGAAGTTCGTGGCTTCGGTTTTAGTGTTGATTTCCGTGACGATGGCTGTTTACTATCAACAGAGAGAAAGACAATTTATCCAACCGATGGAGTTAACCCGGAATACGGAGAAGAATACGGTAACGTTGATCACCGAAGGCGGAAAAAAGTACTTTTTGGCTTCCGGTACGGGTGCTGAAGATTCTTTAAACATACGAGGGGTGGTTATCGATTCGGTGGGAGGAATGAAATACATGAGAGTATTGCGGGATGATTGTCGGCCGGAAGAGTTTCACACGATAAAAGTACCTCGCGGGGGCGAGTATATTCTGATTTTGGATGACGGGACCCGGGTATGGATCAATTCCGATTCCGAATTGAGATATCCTTTGGCGTTTAGCGGGGCGAAGCGGGAGGTTTTTTTGAAAGGAGAGGCTTATTTCGACGTGAAACGGGAGGAGGATCGTCCTTTTGTCGTGGCGACAACCCGAACCGAGGTCAACGTATTAGGTACGGAATTTAACGTGCAGTCATACGAGAACGGGGTGGAGAATATCACACTTATAAAGGGAGTTGTCTCCGTGAAGGAAGAGGGAACGGGTGCGGATCATGAGGTCGTGTTGAAACCGGGAGAGAATGTCTCGTTGCGTGACGGTTTATTACACGTAGAGGAGGTTGATGTGTTAGAGTATACCTCTTGGAAAGAGGGATTTTTCTATTATAATAACGTACGTTTAGAAGACATACTCGACGAGTTGGGCAGGTGGTTCGATTTTACCGTGTTTTACCGGAATCCGGAAGCCAAGGATTTTCGCTTTAAGTTTTGGGCTAACCGGAAGGATACGGTGGAACAGGTGATCGGACGTTTGAACGAGACGGGTAAATTGCGGATTGAGGTAACGGGAAAAACGGTAATCGTTTTTATATAAAAGATAAAGTGAACGAGGACCAAATAAGAAAGGGATAGTTGAGACCTATCCCCTTAACATGAATTTGGTTCATCGGACGGATGAACATGTTTAATTCTTAACTACAAATCTATGGAAAAAAAATCGATTTCACCTCATTTTGAGGAGCGAAAAACGAAGAATCGGGTGCAAAACATCACGTGTATTCGCTTGATTTTGTTTTTAAGCTTCTTTTGTATGGCCTCGGTTGTTTTCGGTCAGCAAAAGAAACTGAGTTTCAAATGGGAAAATGTGCCTTTGTCGGATGTATTCAATGCCTTGGAAAAAGCGGATGTCTACAAATTCGTGTTTAATTACGAAGATACGAAACCGTATAAGGTAACATTCGACGTGAAAGAAAAAACGGTATTCCAGATTTTGGATACGGTTTTTCGGGATAAGCCTTTTTCCTATAAACAGGAGGGTATCTATATCATGATCCGACGTAAGGAAGCGGATGTAAAACGGTTTGTCGTGAAAGGGAAAGTGACGGATGAAAAGGGTGTGCCTTTGCCGGGGGTTACCGTGTTGCTGGAAGGAACGAATATCGGAACGGCTACCGATTCGGAGGGTAAATTCGAGATGTCAGTAACCCGGGAAAAGGGGAGCTTGCTACTCTCGTTTGTCGGGTATAAATCGCAAAAAGTGGCTTATGAAGCGGATAAGGCTGTGTCGGTAAAGATGGAGGAAGAAGTGACGGATCTGGACGAGGTGGTGATTCGGGCTTACGGTACGCAGAATAAAAAAGAGATGGTCAGTTCGATTACTTCGATAAAGGCCGATGAGATGAAAGAGCTTCCTTCGCACAGTATTTTGAGTATGTTACAGGGGCGTTTGGCCGGCGTGGATATCGTGAACCAGTCGGGAGCTCCGGGTTCCGGGGGGAACCGGGTTGCCGTTCGGGGATATAACTCCTTGATGCAGGAGGGGGCGACCGACGGACAGCCTTTGTACGTGGTCGACGGGGTTCCCATGTTTTCCTTTACCTCTCCGGTAACGGGGACGAATACGTTATCGGATTTGGATCCTTCCATGATTGCTTCCGTGGAGATATTGAAAGATGCCGCTGCTGCCGCAATCTACGGGTCCCGGGCGGGAAACGGGGTAGTCTTGATTACGACTAAAAAAGGACAGGCTGGGAAAACCAAATTTTCCGTGAATTTTTCCTATACGGCTTCTTTTTTACCTGTTACACCCGAGCAGACGGGAGGGCGTTTGGAGAGAATGACCAAGATATACCATATGCGGAATAGCCTGAAAACGGGATATGATTATATGAACGGGCTCTATTTTTACCCGACTTCTTATGAAGATGCATTCAATAGGGGTGACGGAGGATATGACGGATGGTGGGGAAACGGGTTTCCCGATTCAGCGGGAGAAAATAAAGTTCTCCAGGATAGTCTGAATCCCTTCTATAACAACCAGACAAACTGGTATAAATATAGTTTCCGGACGGGTAAGGTGATCAATGCCAATATTCAGGCATCCGGGGGAACCGATAAGATACAATATATGATCGGGGCCGGGTATTACGACGAAAAAGGTATTATGTTGAGCAGTAATTACTCTCGAGCAAACTTAATGGTGAACCTCTCGGCCAGACCTGCTCCTATTTTAACGGCAACGACCCAACTTTATTTGGGGTATATGGATAAAAGCCGAAATCTGAATAACAAGGGAGGAAATCGCGGAATCGAGGGAATGACGGTCGATCCAGCTTCGCAATCCACGCTATTTCCCGGGCATGGAAAAATAGAAGATAAGTTTTTGGAAAAGATCAACCAGACGGTGACCCGGAATGACAATTACCGTTTAATCGCCAGTTTGGGCTTGGAGTTTCAATTGGCTAAAGGATTGACTCTTTCTGGAATGGGGGCGGTCGATTACGCTCAGTTCAACGTGAACGAATTTATTCCGAGTAACTTGGATGCGACTCAGGGTCAAAATCTTTCCATGGGGCAGATATCCAGGGATATTTCGCTGATGAATGAAAATTTGTTGAAATACAGGATAGAGGGTAATATACACACCTTAGAGGCTTTATTGGGGATGAGTATCTCTAAAGAACAGGGATTCGAGAATTGGGGATCCGGTAACGGAGGTGCAAGCGATAATGTGTATTATTATCAGGGACCGGGAGGTATTTATTATACGGAATCGGATAAATTAACTCCAAGACCCCGAACGGATTACCGATCGAACTTTAACGAAAAGGTCATGTTGAGTTTTTTCGGTCGCTTGAGTTATAATTTCAAAAAACGTTATATCGTGGAATTTGCTTATCGCCGAGACGGTTCTTCTACTTTCGGAAGAAATGTACGTTGGGCCAATTTTCCCTCGGTTGCGGTGGGATGGAATTTTGCGGACGAAGCCTTTCTGGAAAATGTGGCGTGGTTAAACAGCGGGAAGTTGCGTTTAAGCTGGGGAAAGTCCGGTCAGGTATTTCTTGATCCGTACATGGCTTACGGGTTGATGTCCAAAAACGGTATATTTCACGGGAATCCGGGGATGACCAGCTATAATGCCGTTGCACCCGATTTAACCTGGGAAAAGACCAAACAGTATAACGTCGGTTTGGATCTGGAATTATTCGATTATCGTTTGAATGTGAAATTTGATTACTATAATAAACTGACCTACTCTTTGATTACGGACGTACCAACTTTCGGGGATGTGCAGGTGATGGATTCTTACAAGAAAAACGCAGGAGAGATCTCAAACGAGGGAATCGAATTGGAATTAAAAGCCGATATACTCAGGAATACGAGGATAAAATGGAGAAGCCGGCTGAATATATCCCGGAACTGGAACAAATTGGAAAAAACCTTTGACGGTAAGGATATGATGGGTAACGTGCTGAAACGGGGTTTGTTCGGTATATACGTGTTTAACGATCAGGGGTATTACCAAAACGAGAAAGAGGTTCCCGTTTATTACAATAACGAGGGTTTCCCGATTTATATCAATAAGGTATACGGGGAGACGAGTGGAGTCGTAGGGGAGGTGAAAATAGAGGACGTGGACGGCAACGGGGAGATCGGTAACGGAGATTTGTATTACATCGGTAGTGCTTTGCCGTTGGCTTACGGGGGATGGGCAAACGAGATTACCTGGAATAATTTTGACTTGAATATCCTTTTCAATTATTCTTTAGGACGGAGAATGATAAATGCCGCACGATACGGTACTCCGATGAACATCGACGGGCCTATGTTCAGGGATTTGAGAAAGACGACTTTCTGGGAAAAAGAGGGGGATCTGACGGATTTGCCGCGCGTGGGGGCTTCCTTCGTTTTTCCGGAATTGCGTTCGAACGTGGAAAGGGTCAATATGCTCCGGTTGAAACAATTGACATTGGGATATAACCTGCCGGAAAAATTCAATAGGAAATTTTATTTCAGCGGCATCCGTTTGTTTATCACGGGAGAGAATATCTGGACTTGGACCAATTATTCCGGTACGGATCCCGAAGTGGTGGATATGGATAGTGGTATTGATTGGGGCAAAGCATACCCTTTGCCTGAAAAATGGACTTTTGGTATAACCCTTAATTTTTAATAGCGATGAAAAGGTTTTATATATATATGATCATGGGACTCCTGTCTGTTGCGTGTACCGATTTTTTGGACGTGAGACCGGAGAATTCAACGACGTTCAATAACTATTTTCGTTCGGGAAAAGATGCGGAAGCACTGCTCAACTCCATGATGTCGAATCTGCGTTTCGCGGAGAATCAGGATCAGGTGCACGCGTGGGCCGGGATGAAGGTGGATAACGTGGCTCAGGATTACCGGGGGAACAGCATAAGGCGTGCCCGGCAATTGGCTCCGCGAACCTATTTTCAGGCGAGTTGGCAATTGTATTATGCCGCCATCCATGATGCCGATCTGCTTTTGGATAACGCTTACCGTTTCCCGATGTCGAAAGAGATCGTGGATATCTATCGTTTACAGGCTTATTTCGTGAAAGGGGTCTGTTATTTTTGGCTCGGACGGGCCTGGGGTGAAGCTCCGATCGTTCCCAACAGCGAGTCCGTTACGGAGAAATTAGGAAAAAGCAGTGTAAAGCAGGTCTTGGAAGAGGCGACGAAATGGGCTTTGTTGGCTATCGATTTACCGAATTACGAAGATTTAAAGGATTATGCCGGAAAGTCCAGAACGATCAAACAATACGCGAGTAAAGGTGCTGCTGCGGCCCTGTTGGCTAATATCTATGCCTGGCGGGCCAATTTGGAAAATAAAAAAGAGTATTGGGAGGAAGCGGAGAAATACTGTACGATGATTATCGAGAACAAGGCCGGTGCCTATGGTTTGGTCGCTGATCCGGAAGAGGTATGTACCCGGGTATTAAAAGGGGGAAGCGAGGAGAGTATTTGGGAAATTTACAGAACGTGGATAACGCCGGGAGAGTTTACCGAACGTGCTTTTGTCAGCGAGGAGTTTATCGGCTGGCCGGTCAGAACGGATATGGACGTGAGCTTTGCTTATCCGGATGTATTGGAGTTTACGAAGGAGACGGTCAATGAGCTTTATCCGTTTGAGGACCTGCGAAGAAAAAGTTATTTCTATGGTATTGATTCGACCGAATTCCATGTGAAGGTTATGCAATACGATTGGCTGACGGGACAAATGGTGGAGGTGATAAAGGTTTACGATTACACGGAAATGGAAAAAGCTTTTGCTAATGTATTCCGTTTTCCATTTTATAATATTAAGGATAATGAAAGTTCGAAACGGTATTTGGGAATGGAGATGAATAAGGTGGTTTGGCGCTTGCCGGATATCATGTTGTTAAGAGCAGAATGTCGTTTCCGTGCCGGATTGCCCGATCCCATGGAGGACGTGGTCGCCGTACGTCAACGTGCGGGATTATCGGGACCCGACCTGACGGATGACTTTGGCGGAGACGTTCAGTTAGCAATATTCAGGGAGCGGGAAAGGGAGCTGTTGTTCGAGGACACCCGCTATTATGATGCCGTGCGAAACGGGTTAGAGTATGTACGGCGGGAATTGCCGGAGGCTTTCGGACGTTTGACCGACGCTGATATCCGAAACGGGGCCTTGTATTATCCCGTGAACGCTGGGGCGATGGAAAACAACGATTTGGTTTTACAAAATGTTTACTGGAACACAAAAGTACAATAAGATGATGAAACATATATTTATAGTGGCCCTTGTAGGTTTTGTTGTAGCTACGGGAGCCTGTACGAAGGATAATTTTGTCAAAACGGGGCTGCATAACGGCCGTTTTGAAGGTAGTTTACTGGAGTATTTAAAAGCTTCAGGGCACTCTTACGATTGGGATTCGACAGCCAGATTAGTAGAACAGGCCGGACCGGATATGATCCGTTTGTTCGAGGGGAAGGATCCTGAGCACCCTGAAATTACTTTTTTGGGACCGACAAACCATTCCATTCGTAGGTATATGCTGTTTGAAGGTTACGAACGAATTTCGGATATAGAACCTGAAGTGTGTGAGATGCTATTGCTTAATTGCATCATCGATGGGAAGATTTACCGGGATGATGTTCCGAGAGGAAAGTACGATGAGGATGAAGCTGAGCCGGGTGATGGCGGGGATTGGTATGTCACTTTGGGAGGAAATTCGATCTGGTTGTATACGCATCAGGAAACCTTGCAGGGAATTCCCGATGTAGGTGCGGTTTCTCTGAATGTATATTCCCAAAATGCATTTCGCGATTTTTCGATTGCTTCTTCGAATATCGAACCGGATAATTGCGTGGTGCACTCTTTAACCTACCAATTTACATTGGGTGATTTATAAAATATAAAAAACAGAATGTTATGAAATGGATCATGTTTATATTACCGATTGTCTGCCTCTGTCTTGTCGCTTGCGAAGAAAAGGAGGGGTATTTGAGGACGGAAAATGCCGTTTATGAACCCGACACGATGGTTGTTCGTCTTGTTCCGGATCCGGAACTGGATGCCGTGCGGATAGAGTATAAATCTCCTTGGCAATCACTGGCGATGCAAGGGTACGAGGGAACGGAACGTATTGATTTTACAGTGGAATCTGTTTCCTCAACAGCCGGAGAGGTGGCTGTTACCTCCTTTATGAAAGAGGTATCTATTTTAGGCGGGGGTATTTTACGTTATCCTTTCGAGGGGAAGTCTCCGGCCGGACGCTATACGGTATCGGTTCGTTTGACAGGCCCGGGATATAGTCAAGTGGTGAAAGATGCTTTTACATTTATCTTAAAATGAAATAGATGAAAAGAGTAAAGTTTATTTATTTATATTGTGTCCTTGGAATAATAGGTATTCCCGGAGCATTCGCGCAATCGGAAGATAAATTGCTGATCATGCTTTCCGGTGAATTGAATGAACATTACCGGGAATTGCAGGGGGAAAAATTTCCCCCCTATTATATGAATTACAGGATTATCGATACTTGGAGTACGACGATTGCGGCCTCGTTCGGGGTATTGAGGGACAATCAGTCCAGGCATACCCGGATCATGATTCCGCATATCCGGATCGGGGATTCTCTTCTGGATAATTTCAGCTATTACCCGATGGGAGCGGAAGTCTCCGAGAGAGGAATTTCATATGCGGTATTGCCTATCGATGACGAGAATAACGAGAAAGCCATCCGTCAGGCGATCTGGATGGAGTCTTCTTCCCGGTACGCGTTTGCCTCGGATATATACGAGCGTTCGAAGGCGCAAAGTAAGGTGAACGTCAAGAACGAGGACAAAGCTCCTTATTTCTCTTTCGCTCCCGTGGAGTCTTATTACGAACCTCCTTTCCCGGCTGACCGGTTGAAGGTCGATACGCACGCCTGGATTGTCCGGTTGAAAAAAATATCCGATTTATTCAACGAGAACATGTATATGACGCGGGGGGATGCGATCTTGACGTATGAGGTCGAGCGCCGTTATTTCGTCGATACGGAAGGTCGGAACGTGGCGGAGAATCTGCCCTATGCCCGGATTATGATTCAGGGGAGTGTTACGGCTTTGGACGGTATGGAACTTCCTTTGTTGCTTTCCTATTTTGCTTACGATCCGGCGGATTTGCCCACGGATGAGCAAATGATTGCGGATACCCGTGAGATGGTAAAAATGTTAGCTGCCTTACGGGAGGCTCCGGTTGCCGAACCTTATACCGGACCGGCTTTGTTATCGGGAGCTGCCAGCGGGGTGTTTTTTCACGAGATATTCGGGCATCGGCTGGAAGGACAACGTATGAAAACGGATGAAGACGGGCAGACATTTAAACAGATGGTGGGGGAGAGTGTATTGGCACCCGATTTTCAGGTGTTCGACGATCCGACCTTAACCCGTTATGCCGGAAAGGCTTTGAACGGTTATTATAAGTTTGATGATCAGGGGATCCGTTCCAAACGGGTTGACGTAGTTGTCGACGGTAAATTACGCGATTTTTTGATGACCCGGGTACCGATAGACGGATTTCCCATGACCAACGGGCATGCTCGTGCCAGTGATGGATTCGATCCGGTATCCCGGCAATCCAATCTCTGTATCGAAACGAAATCCCCGAAGACGAAAGAAGAGCTGCGCCGTATGTTAGTCGAAGAGGTGAAAAAGCAGAAAAAGGAGTACGGTTATTTCTTTAAGGAGGTGACGAGCGGTCTGACTTACACGGGTAAGGGCAGTACCAATTCGTTTAACGTGACCCCCTTGGTAGTCTATCGGATTTACACGGATGGTCGTCCGGATGAATTGGTTCGGGGAGTGATATTGATCGGGACCCCTTTGTCGATGTTTTCGAACATCGTGTGTGCGGGAGACGATCCAGACGTGTTTGTCGGTATTTGTGGGGCAGAGTCCGGAAATGTTCAGGTTACGGCCATATCTCCGACTATTTTGGTTAGCAAAATAGAGACGCAGCGCACGGCTAAGTCCAGTATTCTGCCTCCTATTCTCCCGAGAGTGCATTTACCTCAGAAATAGTTCAATGAAAAAATGGAGTTATGGATAAAAATGGAAAAATAATGAAATATAGAGTACTGTTAACGTTGATTTTGCTCTCGGGTGTCTTGCATGCCCAGACTCCGGAAGAGTTGATTATCTTTACGGCGATGGGTGATGAACAGGTGAGAACGAAAGAGCGTTTAGCTCTTCCGATGATGAGTAAGCCCTTTTATGTTTCTTATGCTGTTTCTCTCTCCCGTCAGTATTCGGTAGAAGCTACTTTGGGTTCCGTGTTGAACTCGGTTCTTTTGCCTCTTCACCTGATGGGAACAGCGCAGGTATTGATCGGCGACTACAATCGAACGAATGATTTACGCCACGTGGGACAATTTTTAAGAGTGGATTTAGGGGGAGAAATCGATTATAATGCGATTCGTTTCGGTTTTTGGTTAGCTTCCGATCAGGCGTACAAGATAGCATTGCAGGAATTTTCAGCCAAGAAAGCTTACCTGGAAGCTAATCCTTACGAGGTTCCTCAGGGGCTTCCCGATCTGTTGCCGACCCCTTCGGTAGAGAAGATGGTTCAGGCAAAACAACCTTATATTTCCGGTATTTCGGAGGTGGAAACGATGGCACGGGAATTATCGGCCGTGTTCGGTCATTACAAGGAGATTATCGGATCGAAAGTGATATTACAGGGCAACGAGATGACTTTTTATAAGTTGACTACGGAGCAGGTAGCGATCAAACAACCGCTGGATTTCGTGGAGTTGTATATGGAGGCAGCCGTTATGACGGCAACTGGGGAATATATACGAGATTCCTATATTTTGCTTGCCCCCTCGTTTACAGCCTTACCTGCGCTCGATGAGCTCAAACAAATCGTGGCTGGTTTTGCCCGGCGTCTGATGGATCTGAAAAACGCAGAGGTGTTTCGAGAGGAGTACAGTGGGCCGATTCTTTTTGAAAACGAAGCCGTACGGCAGATTTTTACAGAGAATCTGTTGGGGAATAACGGTGGTCTATGTACTTACCGGATGCCGTTGGGGGAGAGGGAGGCGACAACCTCTTTCGAAGATAAGATCGGGAAAAAATTGCTCGATTCCCGGTTGAGTGTAGTGAATTACAGTTCTATGACGGAATATATGAGTGTACCCCTATTGGGAAGCTATGTCGTGGATGCCGAGGGAGTGGTTCCTGAAGAAGAGATGCTGCTCGTGGATAAAGGTGTTTTGAAAAAAGAGCTGAACGGGAAGATTCCGACGAATAAAGTGCGTTATTCCACCGGAAGTGCCCGATTTATTCCCGCCCGCGGTGACGTGATCTACGTGACTGCTCCCGGAACGCTCCATGTGAAAGCGAACGACGGGTTAAAACCCGAAGCCATGAAAAAAGCCTTACTTAAAGTGGCAAAGGAAGAGAAAATGGATTACGCTTATATCGTGCGTCGCTTGTCCGGTAACGCTTCCTTGTTGTATCGGGTGGATGTGAAAACAGGAAAAGAGACCCAGGTCCGATTCGGGAAAGTTTCCCCCGTGAACATGGCTAAGTTGAAAAATATCAGGGCGATTTGCTCCTCGGAGAGGGTAAATAATTTTATACTCGATAAAGGAGCCGTCGTATCGATGATCTACCCCGCATCCTTTCTTTTGGATAATGCGGATATAACTGTCATGAATGTCCGGAAAAGAAAGCCTCCGGTTTTAAAAAATCCTTTACTGGAGTAGATCTTGTTTTTTTATTTTCGGTTATCGGATCATGTTTAGCATCCATCCGATAACCGATTTTATAGTATATCGATACGTGTGGAAATTCGGAGATAAGTTGACGGGTTATCGTGCCGGAAATGGTGTTGAGGTTCGAAATGGACCTCAAAAGACATCACTGGAAATTATTTTTACCCATTTTACGGCATCGGTCACGAGTCCTTGCCGGTAGTCTTTATTGATAGCCTTGTCGCTCAGGGTTACCCGGGCATTTATTGAAAAATCGAATATGCCCAAGGATACCCAAGTTCCTTTTTCCTTTTTGCTCAAAGAGATGATAACTTCTTGCTCTTTTTTACCGTCGAAAACGGTATAGGAACGTAATATCTTTAGATTTTCTGGTACACCAATGGTAAAAGAATCTAAGTCACCGAATTCCGTGTAGTAAAAGAATACCTCGTGTTTTCCCTTTTGCGGGAAGGTGACGTTCCACACCACTTTTTGTTTTCCGGAACTCACACTTTTAAAGTATGCACTTTTCACGGGGACGCCATAAAAATGGTTAGTAGGCAACCAAGTATCTTCCATGAAAAATTCATGATATTTTTCCCGTTTTTTTCTTTTCGGAATAAAGAGGTGATAAAACTCTCCGGTTTTACCACCTTGAACCCTGGATCTTCGTTATCCACGATAATTTCATTTGCGTTCTTGTCAGCGGGGAACATCGATGCGTCTAATTTAAAGACCCCGGTGGTCGTGTCCACGTTGGCGTTTCCCATGTCTTTTGTTTTGAAACGTACAGTAGCGGTAATGTTTTGAGCCAAAGGTTTTTGCGGGATGTGTCCATTATATTGCTGTCCCCGGGCCCGTATTTCCCTTCCCTCGTGTGGTAGGATAATCCACCCTTTGTGTTCTCCCGTCTTGATTAGTCCGGGCACCTCACTCCAGTTAAATACCTTGAAGCTATACAAACTATAGGGGGGCTGTTTCTGTGATCTTCATGATCCGTACATCCCGCACATCGAGCAGGGCATCTTTTAAACTCTTGCCCTTTAGGTACTCTGTGGCCAGGTAATCGTCCATCGGGGATGAATTATTGTCTTTGAAATCTCCACGTGACACGTCGGTTAAAATATCGTGAACGATCGGGTATTTCCGAGAGGAAATAAACATTGTTTCTCCGCTGAACATAGGTTTCACGTCATAACTGCTGTTCTGCTTGATAAATTCAATATCCAGGTTTAACCAGAAAATTGCTATATCTCTTTCTGTCATTTCTTTAGTAGGTTCTAAAGAACGAATAAAAATACTGACCTTGTTTATAAAGATCAGTATTTTATTGTAATGGTAGGACGGAAAGTTACTTTATCTCTTTTTCTTTTAAAAGGTCCCGGATTTCTGTTAATAACTGGATATCGGCAGGAGGAGCGGGAGGTGTTGCGGGAGCTTCTTCTTTCTTTTGAGATAGCTTGCTGATTACCTTTATAAGGATAAATATAGAAAAGGCAATGATTATAAAGTCTATGACTACCTGTATAAAATTGCCGTAAGTTAAGGCTACTTCCGGGGAGATCATTTGCCCGTTATCGATGACAGCCTGTTTTAAGACTATCTTCAAATGGGAAAAGTTGACCCCTCCCAATGCCAATCCGATGGCAGGCATTAAAATATCGCCGACCAACGAGGATACTATTTTGCCAAAGGCACCTCCGATGATGATACCGACAGCCATATCCACCACATTTCCACGCATGGCAAAAGCTTTGAATTCTTGTAATACTTTTTTCATTTCGTTTTGTTTTTAGATGTTATTCATGTATATCGTATGTATGTTTTATTTTGTTCTACTTAAATGATGCGGGATTACTGAAAACAGCATGATTTTTAACCGACAAATTATTTTTCCGGTTCATATGATTTTCCCAAATTCTTCCTGTCGTATATTATATGATTTGATCCGTGTATATACAAGCATTATGAGCTTTTGAAAGGAGGTAAAGAGCCGGAAAATCTCCTTCTCCACGGACAATATGTTCCATGATCTCCTTTTTTTCGGGGTCGAGGATAGGAACTAAAATATGTTTTCCTTGCAAAATGAGAGGACCGGTCATGCTAATTCGTTTTTGTCCGGTGGCAGGATGCTGGGATACCGCATAACAACGGCGGTCCGTCAACAAGTTGGACGACTCCGGGAAGATGGAAGCCGTATGGCCGTCCGTACCGACACCGAGAATGATACAGTTGAAACGGGGAAGATCGGAATATCCGGGGAGTTCCCACTTAACCATTTCCGAGTAACGTTCCGCCTCGATATTGGGATCTTGTTCTCCCCAAATACGGTGAATGTGGTCTATGGGAATTTCCAAAGGATGGAAAAGAAGTTGTTCGGCGTGCTTGAAGTTACTTTCATCATCATCCGGGGCCACGCATCTCTCGTCTACCCAATAGAAACGAAGAATATCCCAGGGAATACGTTCTTTGTATTCTTTTGTCCATATTTTGAATAATGTTTGTGCCGTTTTGCCGCCGGATAACGCGATATGAAACGGATTTACCCGGCTTTGTCCGATGATAGAGATGAGTTTTTCACTCAGTGAACGTAAGGCCTCTTCAGCTGTAGTTAAAGTTTCTATTTTCATGTTCAATACGATTTGTTTACATGATTTGAGTAATGCAAGTTATGTTTTATTCGTGATTAAAACAAGGGTTGTTACATCTTTATGCATTAAAATGACCTGTTGCCGAATGGAAATAGTAGGTTGGTAACGTTAACTTTTTGATTTATCAATCGTATAAGAAAATTAAAATATGATATATAAACAAAAGAACATCGATTAATGTGAATCATTGTCAAATTCAAAATTTATTTGTCAAAAAGATTTTTTTTGAGAATAATATTTCTTAATTTTGAACGTAATTAATATGAAAAAATGAGAAAGATATTGTTGAAATATGTCTCGCTGTTCATGCTTCTCTTCCTGTTTGGCACGGAACTATTCGGTTTGGAGTCCGATAGTCGGGGTGTCGTGGGGAATGAAGTATGTGTAGAAGGGGAGAAGGATGATTCAACGCTTTCGACCGCAGAAATAGACCACGGTTGGGCCATAGAGCGATCTCTCGTTTTTTCTCAACAAGAAATTTCTTTTAGTGGTAATCGGGAACATATATCTCTATTATACTATCGGAATATTCAACTTTCTTCTTTAAAAATAGATGTAGCTTTATCGGAGAAAATTCTTTCACAAGAGAATTTTAATACTCTTCTTGAACTACGACACCAAGAAGGTTTCTATGTCTATCAGCTTTGTAAAATAATAATTTAGCCTACCGTTATTTCTCTGTTCTGACCGATTTGCATTTAGAGGGTCAGGTGTAAAGGGTAATGAATGGATGGGTTGATAAGGTTCATTCCGGAACAGGTTTCCCCGGGCATTGATACCTCATCCGGGTATCAAATTGTATCCCCTATGCTTGTGGGTAATTGTAATTGGCATTTCGTGTATTGGAGAGAAAACGGAGGGTCCCGTTTCTGTATTTCACGAAGGGTAACTGTTTTATGTTTTTTAATAAGTAATTATACCATGGAAAAGAAGAAGTTACGCGGGGAATTGGTCCTGCAAAAGTTATATCCGTTTCTCGTGATGGGAGTTGTCTTTGGGTTGGTTTTTTTAGCGTTATATCTGGCATTGTAATATATAAAATTTGAAATTATGAAAAAGAGTGAAAATATAAATAAAGGAAAAAGGAATTTTGGAATATCCGCGTTTCCGATTATTGTTCTTTGTTTTGCTTTGGCTTTGGTCATCTATCATTTCGTGTTCGGTAATCCTGCAAATTTTGTGAACAATGATCCGAATAATCATCCCTTACCTGGAAATTTGTTAGGAACTATTTATAAAGGAGGTATAATCGTTCCTGTGATTCAGACTCTATTATTTACCGTATTGACATTAAGTGTGGAACGTTTTTTTGCTTTGCGCAAGGCAAGGGGTAAAAATGATTTGAAACAGTTTGTAATAAGAGTGAAGCAATCTCTGGCGGATGGAGATATCGAGGGGGTAAAATCATTGTGTGATGAACAGAAAGGAGCCGTTGCTAACGTAATACGGGCATCCTTGGTCACTTATGCCGATGTGAAGGCGAACGATAAAATGCTTAAGGAGGAGAAACAGTTGGCCGTGAGAAAAGACCTGGAAGAGGCGACGATGCTGGAGTTACCTACCATGGAACAGAATTTACCCGTTATCGCGACGATAACCACGTTAGGGACCTTGATGGGGTTGTTGGGAACCGTCATCGGCATGATCAAATCGTTTGCGGCTTTATCGTCTGCCGGGGGAACGGATTCCATTGCGCTTTCAACAGGTATCTCGGAAGCTTTGGTAAATACGGCTTTTGGTATAGCCACGGGAGCTTGTGCGGTTATCGCTTATAACTTTTACACGAGTAAAATAGATGGCATTACGCATAGTATTGATGAAATAGGGGCTTATATCGTGCAAACTTTTGCCGTTCGCGAATCGCAAGTGAACGTTTTGAAAAAGACGGGAAATCGGGTCGCTCCGACGACCGATCCGCTTTTAGCATAAATGAATACGAAAACCGTTAAAATGAATGGGTGATGAGTCAGAAAATAAAAAAGAAATCGACACTTATCGATATGACGGCCATGAGCGATGTGACGGTCTTATTGTTGACATTCTTTATGCTGACATCCACTTTTATCCAGAAGGAGCCCGTGAAGGTTGCTCCTCCGCAGTCCGTATCGGAAATAAAGATACCGGAAAACAATATTGTATCCATATTGATCGAATCGAATGGAAAGGTATTTATGGGTTTGGATAAACCTCAGGATCGGATGGAAGTTTTAAAGAAAATGGGAGAAAATTATCATATCGCTTTTACTGATCAGGAGTTGAAAAAATTTAGTTTGAATACTTCTTTTGGGGTTCCTATTCAAGGAATGAAACAATTTCTTGCGTTATCTCCGGAAGAGCAGGATAAGCTGATCATGAATTACGGCATACCGTGTGACAGTACGGATAATCAATTTAAGACCTGGATGCAATGCGTGCGGGAAGTAAATAAAGAGTTAGTCATTGCGATTAAGGCGGATCAAAGTACTCCTTATCCTTTGATTAAAGATATCATGAATACCCTTCAGGATCTAAGAGAGAATCGGTATAATTTGATTACCAATTTGAAGAATGCACCTGAAGTCTGAGCAATTTTAAAATAAAAAATTATGGCAGAGATTCAACAAAAAGAGGAGGGTGGCAGAAAAAAGGGTAAACAGAAAAAGTTCAACATTCATGTGGATTTTACACCCATGGTGGATATGAATATGTTACTGATTACTTTTTTCATGCTATGTACCTCCATGAGTAAACCTCAGACAATGGAAATCAGTATGCCTCGGAAGGATTTATTGAATGAACAGGAGCAAAATAAAGTGAAAGCTTCTAAGGCCATAACGATTTTATTAGGGAAAGAGGGTAAGGTATATTATTACGTGGGGGAGCCGAATTATGATGATCCCGATTTGTTGAAAGAGACGGATTTTTCTTCCAACGGATTACGTGCTTTATTGTTGGGACGTAATCGGTTCGTGGTTCAAAAGATTCGGGAGCTGAAACAGAAAAGAGCCAACCTGGAGATTACGAATGAAGAGTATATGAAGCAGTCTTCAGAGATCCGGAAAGATAAAGATTCTCCCGTGGTATTGATTAAAGCGACAGATTTTGCCAGTTATAAGAATCTGATAGATGCTTTGGACGAGATGCAGATTTGCAATATAGGGCGTTACGCTATTATGGATATTACTCCCGGCGATTTGCGTTTATTGCAGGATTTGACGCATGATGGGTATGCGGAAGATTTGAAAGAAGTTGTTCGTTATGTAGAATTAAAACAATAGGTTATGGCGAAAGATTTGGATGTAACCTGCGGAGAATGGTGTGATCTGATCTTCGAAGGAAAAAATAAAGAGTACGGGGCTTACGTGCTTCGTAAGAGTTCTTCCAGACGCCATATTACGGCATACCTGATTATTATCGGGTTGATCGTGTTGTTTATGGTATTGCCGATTTTTATTCGTTTTTTAACACCGGTGAAGGCTCAGGAGAAAATGGTTACGGTAACTGAGTTGTCGAATTTGAAGATGGAATTACCGGAGGTAAAGGAAGAAAATAAGGTGGTTGCGGTAAATGTCCCGCCTCCTCCCACGTTGAAGAGCACGATAAAATTTACGGCTCCGGTAATTAAAAAAGATGAAGAGGTGAGGGAGGAAGACGAGTTGAAAACTCAGGAGGAAGTAACTCAGGCGAAGATGGCGATCTCGATAGCGGACGTAAAGGGAAACGATGAGGAGTCCGGAAAGGATATTGCCGATTTGGAGGATCATAAATTAGTCGTGAATGATGAAGATGCTGTTTTCCAGGTGGTCGAACAGAGTCCGACATTTCCCGGTGGGATGAAAGCTTTGTTGAAATGGCTCGGTAAAGAGATTCATTATCCGCCGGTAGCAGAAGAGATGGGAATTTCCGGTAAGGTAATCGTTCAGTTCGTGATCGGAAAGGACGGGAGTGTCAGGGATGTCGAGGTGTTGCGTTCCGTGGATGCAGATTTGGATAAGGAAGCCATACGGGTAGTTAAGAAAATGCCGAAATGGATTCCCGGAAAACAACAAGGTGTGCCTGTTTCTGTACGATTCACGTTGCCGATCACGTTTAAAATTCAACGGTGATTTATGAAAAAATGGAGTAACTATACCGGGTTCGTTTTTGTTTTGCTGCTGATGGTTGCCTGTAAAGGCAACTCGTCGGCGGGACAGGAAACCTTGTTTAGCGGCGTAATGTCCATAGCTGTCGACCAAACTCTTGCTCCGCTTGCGGAGGAGGAGATAGCCGTTTTCGAATCGCGATACCAATATGCGGGAATACTACCTGAATATACGAATGAAGTAGAAGCGATCAATCTTTTATTGAAGGATAGCGTGCGTTTTGTTATAGCAACCCGTCCTTTATCGGGGGAGGAAACGGAATCGTTTCATAGCCGTAAATTTTTCCCGCGATCGATAAAAATCGCCACGGACGGGATTGCCTTGATCGTACATAGACAAAATGCCGATTCGATTGTCAATTTGGATATGTTACAACAGATCTTTTCAGGAAAAGTGACGGATTGGAAAGAGCTCCCTTCCCGTTCCGCATCGGGAGAGATCCAGGTCGTATTTGATCACCCGAATTCCAGTACGGTTCGATACGTGATCGATTCCATATGCCGGGGAGAACCGTTGTCCGGTCGTTGCCGGGCAGCCGGGACGAATCAGCGAGTCATAGATTATGTCGCACGTACACCGGGTGCTTTAGGGGTAATCGGGGTTAATTGGATTAGCGAAGACCAGGACTCTCTTTGCAAAGATTTTAGGAAGGATATTCAGGTTATGCGTGTTAGTCGTTCTCGACAACCTTCTTGTCAAAACAGTTATCAACCTTACCAGTATTATCTCTATACCGGTCAATATCCGTTGAGAAGAGATATCTATATTTTGTTGAATGATCCCAAGGGGGTTTTACCGACCGGATTGACCTCCTTCATTACGGGAGCTCAGGGCCAGAGAATTATTTTGAAGGCCGGATTGTTACCGGCCACGATGCCTGTGAATATCGTGGATATAAGAAGTGAATTGTGAAATTGATGGATAAAAAAATGTAAAGTCATGGACTCGATAAAATTGATAGGATGTATAGGTTTGTTATTTGCCGGATTATGCGGAAAGGCGGCGGACAATAAAGAGGGTATTGAGTTATATCAATCAGGGATGTATGATGTCTCTAAAATCTATTTTTTGAAAAATTTGGAAACCATAGTTCCGGAACAAAAGATGGAGGCGTATTATTATTTGGGTGAAAATTACGTGATGTTAGGGCAAATCGATTCCGCGCGAATTTATTTCGAAAAGGGGATGGAAATTCAACCGGAATATCCTTATAATCGTATAGGGATTGGCATGTTAAAATTGAAAGAGGCGGAGGAAGAGGCGGAGGATATTTTTAAAGAAGTTCTTAAAACCAAAGGATATAAAAAAGATGTCCGTTTACAGGTGGCGTTGGCCCGGGCTTATTATTATGCCGGTAATAGGGAAAAAGCGATGGAATATATACAACAAGCCAAGGAGTATGATGCTGAAAGCGGATTACCCTATTTATTGGAGGGAGATATTTTGACAAAAGAGGGCCGTATCGGAGAGGCTTGTGCAAAATACGACATGGTTCTTTATTTTTCTCCGGATTGCATAGGAGCTTACCTCAAATTGGCTCGGTTATATATGACGGCCAATTCATCGCTTTCAAAGGAAAACTTGAATCACGTGAAGGAGATGGCTCCTGACTTTTGCGGAACGTATGGTCTGCTTGGCGAGCTGTATGAGATGTCCGGCGACTATAGTAATGCGGCGAAGTATTATGGCGAATTTATTCGTTGCGGGTATAGCGATTCGGGTCATAGGTTACGTTATGCGGGAATCCTTTATTTTAACAAACAATACGAAGAGATGTTTCCGGTAATCAATTCGGTCTTAAAAGAGTTGCCGGATAATAAAGTGGCCAAGAGGTTGTATGCTTATTGTCTATCGAAACTGGAGACGGATGCCAACGGGATAGATGCTATCCGGCATTTTATGGAAACGACTTCCGAAAATGAATGCATCGCGCAGGATTTTTTGTGCTATGCCGAGCAATTAGCATCAGTAGAACGTTATGATGATGCTCTCTCTTATTACGAAAAAGCATTGCTTAAGGATGAGACGAAAAGAGAGCTTTACCGGGAGATGATGGATATATGTATAAAAACAAGGCAACCGGATCGGGCCATTCGTTATTACCGAAAATATACGGAAACGACGGATAACTGCGAACCCGGGGATGTGTTGCGATTGGGAAAATGTTTTTATGACGTGGCATGTCGGGACTCCGTTGCGGAATCTCGAAATAGAGAGTTGATGGTAGCTGATTCTTTATTCCATATCGTGAGCGAAGAGGTGCCGCAAAGTTATGTCGGCTATTTTTGGCGTGCCCGGGCGAATTCCATGTTAGATCCAGAGACGGCAAAAGGTTTGGCCCGTCCTTATTATGAAAAAGTAATTGAAATTGCTTTGGGACAGCCGGAACGTAATAAAAAAGAGCTGATAGAGAGTTATAAATATTTGGGGTACTATTATTATTTGCAAGCGGATGCCGTTACGGCTAAGAATAATGGCAATCCCTTACCGGCTAAAACGGAATATGATACTGCAAAATCCTATTTTTATAAAGTGATCGGGCTCGATCCTTCGGATGAGGTTGCCAAGCAAGCATTGGAACAGATCAAGTAGAATCCTGCCAGGAAAACGGTAGGCAATAAAAGATGTCTTTTTCTCCTGATCTAAAGATTGCCTCCGTTTTCCGATTCTACGCGGCCTGTGGTGGGTTGCGTTGGAAGATATGGCTTTTTATTTGAAATATGTTGTAATAATTCAAAATTGGCATTATCTTTGATAGTGTATGAGTAGTTATGCAAAGATTGATTTGGATTATATTGATTTTATCGGTGTCCCTGAGTGTCGGGGCAAAACCTTTCCAGAAAGCTATTTATGAGGGAGAGGAGGAAATTTCAATTGTTTCCGAGGATTGTCAGACGAGTTTTTCTTTGCCTGTAACAGTTGATAAATTAATGAATGTTTACGATTGGATAGGAAATTCGTTTGTTTTGACGCCTACTGTTGATTTGCCTGCTGAATCCGAGTTTCAAAAGGGCAAACGGTCTGATCCTTTTGCGAGGAGTAACCGTCAAACGATGATCGCTTTTTTGAGATGTACCGACAGTTACCGGAAGATAGGGGGGTATTTATTCGAGCGGCATATACAAGGATTTTATATCTATATGTTGAGTAAAATGATTATTTAGTTCTATTTGAGCCTATTAAATAGAGGATATTCCTGCCTTGTAATGTTAACGGTATTAGAATAATAACTTTTTTAGTTGAAATACGTTAACATATTGTTCTGAAGTTTAGAGATTTTAAATTGATGTTATGATACAGAAAATTGGGTATGTTACACAGGTAATCGGACCTGTTGTCGATGTTATCTTCGAAAATAAAGAAGGCGAATTACCACCGATTTATGAAGCGTTGGAGATTGAAAGAGATAACGGGCATAAGTTGATCGTGGAGGTTGAACAACACGTCGGAGAAAATACCGTACGTTGTGTTGCTATGGATACGACGGACGGTTTGTACCGGGGAATGAAAGCTATTGATTTGGGTAGGACTTTAACGATGCCTGTAGGGCGACAAATAAAAGGACGTTTGCTGAATGTCACGGGTGATGCCATTGATTACTTGGCTCCTTTAGACTATTCGGAAACGCTTTCTATCCATAGAGAGGCTCCTAAATTTGAAGATTTATCGATTAAGGAAGAATTTTTGTTTACGGGCATTAAGGTTATTGATTTGTTGGAACCTTACGCTAAAGGGGGAAAGATCGGATTGTTCGGCGGAGCGGGTGTGGGAAAAACGGTATTAATCATGGAGATGATCAATAATATAGCGAAGGGACATAATGGTTATTCTGTTTTTGCGGGAGTTGGGGAACGAACGCGGGAGGGAAACGATCTGTTACGGGAAATGATAGCATCGGGAGTTATTGACTATGGCGAAAAGTTTAAGAATGAGATGGAGGAGGGGAAATGGGATCTGAAGAGTGTGGATATGGAAAAAGTGAATCATTCTCAGGCGACTTTGGTTTTCGGACAAATGAATGAACCTCCCGGAGCTCGTTTAAGGGTAGCTCTCTCCGGATTGACGGTAGCGGAAATGTTTAGGGATTCAAACGAGGGAGGACGAGAAATCTTATTTTTCATTGACAATATATTTCGGTTTACTCAAGCAGGGTCCGAGGTTTCGGCCTTGTTGGGGCGGATGCCCTCTGCCGTGGGGTATCAGCCGACGTTGGCTTCCGAGATGGGTAAATTGCAAGAGCGGATTACATCTACAAAAAACGGATCGATCACTTCCATTCAGGCTATTTACGTTCCTGCGGACGATTTAACGGATCCGGCCCCGGCAACTACGTTTAATTTTTTGGATGCCACGACCGTATTAAGTCGTAAGATTACGGAATTGGGTATTTACCCTGCTGTTGATCCCTTGGAGTCCAGTTCTCGTATTTTGGATCCGAATATTGTAGGTGAAGAACATTATAATGTGGCTCAGCGGGTAATAGAGTTGTTGCAGCATTACAATGAATTACAGGATATTATTGCTATTTTGGGCGTGGACGAACTTTCGGATTCGGATAAAATTGTTGTCAACCGGGCGAGGCGGGCACAAAGGTTTCTTTCTCAGCCATTCCACGTTGCGGAACAATTTACGGGAATACCGGGAGTGATGGTTCCCCTGGAGGAAACCATTCGAGGCTTTAAGATGATTCTGGACGGTGATATGGATGAATATCCGGAACAAGCATTTATGAATGTGGGAACTATCGATGATGTGATAAAGAAAGGAAAAGAGATGATGGCAGCGGCCGAGAAGTAGAGGTTTTGTCGAGTAGAAAGGAGGGTATTATGAAATTGAAAATTATTTCTCCGGAAAAAGTAGTATATAAAGGCGAGGTGGAACGGGTCTCTTTGCCGGGAAGTCTGGGATTTTTTACCGTTTTAAAGGATCATGCTCCCTTGGTCTCCTCGTTGGTTGAAGGAAAAATTGTTTATTTAGAAGCAGAAGGAGAGAAAGAGATGGAGATCGAAAGCGGAGTGGTGGAAGTGCGAGATAACGAAGTGATTATTTGTATCGGTTAAGGTTATGAAAAAATGGATTACATATTTCGTGATGCTGTTTTTGTTTGCAGGGGGTATGAAGGTATATGCCCGCGAGAATCCGGAAGTACCGAACGATACTTTGGGAATCGCATCAAGAATGAGTATGGGCGATGAGATCGATCAGGAAGGAAAGAAAGATGTTTTCCAGCCTAAAAAGGTTATTTTTGAGCATTTGGGAGATACGTACGGGTGGGAAATTGCCAGCAATCTGAAATTACCTTTGCCTGTTATTGTAAGAGATGATACGGGTAAATGGCATGTATTCAGTTCGAAGCATATTGAGAAGGGAAAAAAACACGAGGGCTTTTATGTTGCCGGAGAAGGAAAATACGAGAATAAGGTAGTAGGCGAGGACGTTTCGGGTAATTTGTATCGGCCGATGGATTTTTCTATCACGAGAAATGTGATGTCAATTATTCTGACAGCCCTTTTAACCCTGTGGATGGCTTTTGCTTTGGTTCGTTTTTATAAACGAAAGAGATGGAAAGCTCCTCGTAAGATATTGGGATTCATTGAGATGATTATTGAGATGCTGTATCGGGAAGTTATTGTCGGGATACTGGGAGAAGAAGCTAAGCGTTATGCCTCTTATTTGTTGACCGTATTTTTCTTTATTTTCATAGCCAATATAGTGGGGATGATTGCCGTTTTTCCCGGGGGAGCTAATGTGACCGGAAATCTCTCGATTACGTTGGTATTGGCTTTATGTACTTTTGTTATCGTGAATGTATCGGGAACGAGGAGGTATTGGAAAGACGTTTTTTGGCCGGATGTACCGACTTGGCTGAAGTTTCCTCTTCCGATCATGCCTTTGATTGAAATATTCGGGGTATTCACGAAACCGGCCGCTCTGATGATCCGGCTTTTCGCCAATATGCTGGGAGGGCATTTGATTATCATTATTTTGATATCGTTGATATTCCTGTTCGGGGCTATGGGAAGCCTTGTGGTGGGTACGACGACAGTTTTATCCGTTTTTTTTGCCGTGTTTATGGATTTGATTCACGTGTTGATCGCTTTTATTCAGGCTTATGTGTTTATGATGCTTTCAGCCTTGTTTATAGGATTAGCCCGGGTAAAAAAGAGCAGTGACGAATAATCGAATGAAAACAGTTATGGGGTTGTGAAACGATAGATGAAATTAAGAATAAATTAAAAATGAAAAGGTTATGTTAAGTATGATTTTATTAGAAGCAGTAGCCAGCGTTGGTTTGGCAAAGATCGGAGCAGCAATTGGAGCGGGTATTGCGGCAATAGGGGCCGGTATAGGAATTGGAAAAATAGGTTCTTCTGCCATGGATGCCATCGCTCGTCAACCGGAATCAACCAATAAGATCAGAACCAATATGATTGTTATTGCCGCTTTGGTGGAGGGAGTTGCCCTATTTGCGATTATTGTTTGTTTATTGGCTTTATTTGTATAAACGTTAGATTATGTCGTTATTTACACCGGAATTCGGGTTGGCGTTTTGGATGCTGGTTGTTTTTTTGATCCTGTTGGGTATTCTCGGAAAGTTCGCTTGGCCGGTGATCATAAAAAACATGGAGGAACGGGCTGCTTTTATTGATAAAGGCGTGGAGTTCACCCGGGAAGCTCAAAAGGACAGGGAACAGGCGAAAGTCGATGCCCAAAAGTTGCTTGCCGAAGCGCAAAAGCAGCAATTGGAGGTGTTACAGCAAACAGAACGACTGAAACGGGAAAAAATAGAAGAGGCTCGTCAAGAAGCGGATAAGGAGGCTCGTCGGGTGGTGGAGGCGGCAAAATTGGCTGTAGAACAATCGAAGCGGGAAGCTGAATTGCAAATGCGAAGGCAAGTGGGGATACTTTCTCTTCAGATTGCGGAAAAGTTGGTACGAAGAGATTTGTCTACCGATAAGGCTCAGATGGAAATCATCGATAAGTTATTGAACGAGTTAGAGAATAAAGAGTAAAAAGCATGGATGAAGGATTGATTGCACGTAGATACGCGAAGGCCCTATTCCGGTACGCGCAAAGTTTAGGAGTGGAAGAGTTGGTCTATGATAAGATGAAATTATTTCAGGCAAACTATATCTCTCATCCGGATTTGCAAAAGGCTTTGCTGAATCCGATGTTATCGGTTGATGATAAGATACAACTTTTGTCGACAGCGATCGGGATAGAGCCGGGACAAGCTTATTTGAGGGCCATTCGGTTGCTGATCAAAAATCACCGGGAGATGTATATGAGATCGATTTGTCTGATGTATCAGAAACTTTATAGAGAGGCTTACGGTATAATACGGGTAAAAGTGGTTACTGCAACCGATCTGAAGGAAGAAGGATTGGAGAGAATCAAGGCATTTGTGAGAAAACATACGGATAAAACGATCGAGTTCGTGCATAAAATAGATCCGGCCATTATAGGGGGATTTATATTAGTAATCGGAACCCGTCAGTTGGATGCTTCATTGCTCAGGGAATTAAAGGATATTCGTTTGGGACTTTTGAAATAGAAATTAATTTTTAAGTGAAAAGTTATGATTAAAGCGGATGAAATTTCAGATATATTAGAGATGCAACTTAAGGAGGTGGACACCAGAATGGCTTTTGAAGAGGTGGGGACGGTAATGGAGGTCGGTGACGGAGTTGCTCACGTGTTCGGATTGGATAACGTGCGTTCCAACGAGCTGATCGAGTTTGAAAACGGGGTACTGGGAGTGGCTATGAATCTGGAAGAGGATAATGTCGGGGTCATACTGATGGATGCGGGAGATAAGGTAAAAGAGAATTTCACGGTAAAGCGTACCGGTAATATAGCCTCTATCAAGGTAGGAGAGGGATTGTTAGGGCGAGTGGTGAATACGTTAGGCGAACCGATCGACGGGGCCGGCCCAATTCAGGGTGATTTAGTCCAATTGCCTTTGGAGCGGAAAGCCCCGGGGGTTATTTATCGTCAGCCGGTGAAGGAACCTCTGCAAACCGGGATTAAAGCGGTCGACTCCATGGTTCCCATCGGTCGAGGACAACGGGAGTTGATAATAGGCGATAGGCAGACAGGAAAGACAACGATAGCAATAGATACCATATTGAATCAACGAAAGAATTTCGATAAGGGAGATCCTGTCTATTGTATCTATGTGGCGGTCGGACAGAAGGCTTCTTCTGTTGCCATGTTGGTAAATACGTTACGGGAACGCGGAGCCTTGGAGTATACGATCGTATTAGCTGCCAATGCATCGGATTCGGCGGCGATGCGTTATTACGCTCCTTTCGCGGGGGCGACTATCGGAGAGTTTTTCCGGGATAGTGGCCGTCATGCTCTTGTCGTGTATGATGATCTTTCCAAACAGGCTGTGGCTTATCGTGAGATCTCGTTGATTTTACGCCGTCCTTCCGGACGGGAGGCTTATCCTGGTGATATTTTTTATTTGCATTCCAGGCTATTGGAGCGGGCCGCACGAATTATTTCGAATGATGAGGTGGCTGCCACTATGAATGATTTGCCGGATGCGTTGAAACCTCATATTAAGGGAGGTGGGTCTTTGACGGCCTTGCCCATTATCGAAACTCAGGCCGGTGATGTCTCCGCTTATATTCCTACGAATGTGATTTCGATAACGGACGGACAAATATTTTTAGAGTCCGGTTTATTTAATGAAGGAGTGCGACCAGCTATCAATGTGGGGGTTTCTGTTTCCCGCGTGGGGGGGAATGCACAAATAAAATCTATGAAAAAAATAGCGGGGACATTGAAAATCGATCAGGCCCAGTACCGGGAGTTAGAGGCTTTTGCTAAATTTGGCGGGGATATGGATTCGGTGACGGCTATGGTTATCGACAAGGGACGTAAAAATGCACAACTGTTGATACAGCCTGCTTATTCTCCTATGCCCGTGGAGGAAGAAGTGGCTGTCATATTTTGTGGTACGCAAGCTTTGTTGAAGGGGGTTCCCTTGAAGAATATAGCTGAGTTCGAGAAATTCTTTTTGGAAATTTTGCGATCCAGATACCGGAGAGAAGTACTGGATAAATTACGAGACGGTATTTTGGACGATTCTGTTACTGTTTTGCTGAAAGAGGTTGCAACGGATGTAGCTCAAAAATTTAAGGAATAAACGACATGGCGACGACGCGAGAATTAAAAGGAAGAATTAATTCTGTACATTCTTCTCAAAAAATAACGGGGGCGATGAAAATGATCTCATCGGCGAGGTTACGGAAAGCAGAAAATGCTTTGTATAATACTCGCCCCTATTTAGAACAATTGCAACGTCTTTTGGATCGCATTGCGGGTACGTGCGATTACATTTCTCCATGGAGTATTGAACGGTCCGTGGAAAAAGTTGCCGTTGTCGTTTTCGGGTCGGACGAGGGACTTTGTGGTTCCTTTAACCTCATGTTGTATAAAAAATTGCAGGAAGAATTATTGGATAGGGAGAAGGGAAAAAAGGTAGAGGTGTACCCTGTCGGGAAAAAGATTTTGACGGAAGTGAAACGTACGGCAGGTATCGAAATAAAAGAGATTCCCGAATTGACAGTGCAGAAAGAGCATTCGAACGTTATGTTGTCTTTAGCCGATGAACTGATGTATCGTTTCCTGAAGAAAGAAGTTGATCGGGTGGATATCATATACGCTCATTACAAGAGTATCGGTTCCCAGGAAATGACTTGCTTTCAGCTTTTACCCTGGAAAGGGAAAGAGCTTGAAAAACTTTCGGTCACGGAACAAAATAGAATATATATTTATGAGCCGGATTGCGTTTCCATTTTGGATACGGTCTACCCGTTGACGATTCGATCCGCTTTGTATCGGGCTTTTTTGGAGAACCAGACGTCCGAGCAGGCGGCCCGAATTCTTTCCATGCAAATGGCTAATGATAATGCGATTAAGTTACTGGGAAATTTGCAGTTGGAATACAACAAACTTCGACAACAAGGGATAACGACAGAACTATTGGATATTGCCGGAGGCGTCGTAGAGTGATTTTGGGATATGTTCCGGATAATCCGCATCGATCAAGGTTGATATCTGCCAGTCTTTGGTTAACGAAAGAGCCGAGCGATCTAAAAAGAGATCCAAGTGAGCGTTATCTTCCTGTAGAATGAATTTGGCCGCGTAATCATCGACTAAATTGGAATCGATTAATATTTCTTTTACGATGGGGGCTTTTTCCGCTCCGGTGATATATAGGCTGATATCACGGGCATGAAGCGTGGGGTTACCGGTTAAGGCTATTCGTTTTTGTCCGGTTTCCGGTTGAAAAGCTACGGCGTAATTTTCTTGACAATGGAGAACGGGTTCTTCTCCCGGAAAGACGGAGGAAGTATGTCCGTCATTACCAACACCGACTATAACCATATCGAAAACGGGGATACCGTCTTTGGACGGTAATTGGTCTTTTACCAATTGCGAATAGCGGCAGGCTTCTTCTTCCGGGTCGGCTTCCCCGCGGATACGGAAGATTTGAGATGCGGATAGAGGAATACGGTCTAAAAGCAGCCGTTTTACCAATCCGTAATTACTTGCCGGATGGGTCGGTGGTACGCAGATTTCGTCTACCCAGTAGAGGCAGACACGCTCCCATGGAATATCTTTTCTGTATTTTCCCGCTAAGGCATTATAAAACGGGATGGGGGTATTGCCGCCAGGTATGGCTAAATGGAAAGTCCCCTCTTTTTCTTTCATCTTTTCCATCAGTTTCCGACATAATGCGTGAGCCGTTTTTCGAGGCGAAGAATATACGTGCAATTTCATTTTCCTGTCAATTGGTTTATTCGTTGTACGTTTACGGCTTTATTTTGTTTACGGGAAAGATAGAGTTAAAGAAAAGAAGCTGCTTTATTAAAGAGACCCTCGAATGATTGGTAAAGTAATTCGGGGGCGATGTGCGTATGGGAAGGGAACGGATTCTGATGGTTGTAATCATACGGGAAATCCCATTCCTTTAACATCGTGGTGGCGTTAGATTCACCCAGGGCTTCGATGACGCCGGACGTCGGCATAACGACATCTTTCTTCAACGTGAGGATTCTGATCCGTTCTCTGTTCTTTTCAAAGAAAGCTTCCCTGTATTCTTTGCAGGTTTCGGGAACAAGCATGGCCTTAAAAGCTTTTTCCAGGAAATCTTCTTTACATACCGCAGGTAGCAGCCGGTGATGCTCGTTGTTCTCTAAAAAGTTATGGAGAAAATACTGACGTACGCGTTCATAGGCTTCCTGGTCCATGATATCCCTTGCGTTTCCGTTCATTCGACTGAATATGGAACCGCCGCAGAACATGAATAAGCGGCTGTTTTGAACCAAGTGATCCGGATTGGCTAACAATAAAATCTGAGCAAGAAACGCACCTATCGAGTAAGCGAATATGTTTACAGACGAATCTTCTTTGAAAAGCGGATGTTCGCCGTGTTTGATTTCAGATAATAGTTGCCATAGATTGAAAACGGATTCCCTTCCTGAAGTATAAAAACGGATGGGACTTTCGGATAGTCGACTGCTCAGAGCCACGTTAACAAAGGTCGAATTTTGCAGGTCGTTGATCTGTTGTTTGCGTTTGGTTACCCAAGGCAGGATAGCTCTTGGGTTGTACCAGTTACTGGGAGTCCTGTTCATGTGAAAGGCAATGGGAAAAAGGATAACGGCTTTTCCGGTTGCCAAAGAGAGAAATTCTGCCCAGGTCAGGTATTTTTCCCAGCTTCGTTCGTTTAATCCGTGTAAAAACAGAATCGCCTGGTCGGTTTTCCGTGTTCCTTTGGGAACGAAAATCGTGTATTTGAAATTTTTATTTTCTTCGATACCGTTATCGTGTATCGGGCAAAATTCCGTGGTGGGGATAGACTCTTGGAAACAATTGATTTCGTTTTCCCCGATGCGTTGTATAAAACGATAGGGACGAATTTCCAAAGGTCTGTCTTCGATAGTCGTCTTTTTTTCGTAAGAAAAAATAGTTTTCAGTTGTTGGGTGCGTAACGAAATTTTCATGACTTAGCGTGTTTTTATATACAAACAAAAAAGAGAATACTCTATTTTCCAAAAAAAAGTTTCAGTGCTTTCCGGAAAGGGATAAAAACCGATATAATGGGGTAAAATTCATTTATGCGTGGTGAAAATTCTGAGAAAAAATAATGTATCTTTGTTTAAAAACATGGAAAAATGGGATTGTTGAATCGTAAAATACCGGTTTACATGTACGAGAAATCGAACTTGGTTCGTTTGGTCTTGTTTACAGCTCTTTTTGCTCTTGTATTTATTAATATATATAAACCTTTCAGTTCTTCTTACTGGTATCCTGTTTCCGAATTCAAATTTTTTCTCTTTTCGAGTTTGATCATTTTGACGGGGGTATTGGTGGTGGTCATCAGTCGTATCATAATGTATCATTATGTAAAGTCTCATTTTATTTCATACGGTCAATACGGGCTTTGGATTTTGGGAGAAATATTTTTGATGGCTCTTTTTTACACGATATATACGCTCTCGTTAAAAGAAGAAAAGGAGGTGTTGGATGTTTTTGAAGATTCCATGAAGAACACGAGTTTGGTATTGCTCCTTCCTTACGCTATTCTTGTGCTTTATTTTTCCAAACAGGAAAAAGAACGTCAATTAAGGAGACTGGAAGAGGGAAGGGCGGATGTCGGCGGGAAGGGAACCGTTCTTTCGTTTTATGACGAGAAAGAAGAGCTGCGTTTATCCGTAAAGCGGAATAATCTGTTATACATGGAGTCGGCAGACAATTATGTTTTTATCTGGTACTTGAACAAGGGGATCGTGACCCGGTTTATGTTGCGTAATACGTTGAAGAACATAGAAAAACATTTTATCAATACGACCGTATTGCGTTGTCATCGTTCCTATATGGTGAACTTCGAGCAGGTCAAAGTCATTCGACGCGGAAAAGACGGGATATATTTAGAATTGGGAGTGGATAAGGTTCCGGATATTCCGATTTCAAAAACCTATAGTGAGAAAGTTACCCGGTGGTTTATGAGCTACTCCTCCTGAGCGAAGTTGTGGCGAGATTATTTTTAAATGAAAAAGCCCTGAAAGATTTGTTTTCAGAGCTTTATATCTTAGCGGTGCGGACGGGACTCGAACCCGCGACCCCATGCGTGACAGGCATGTATTCTAACCAGCTGAACTACCACACCAAAATATTTCAAAAAAGCGGTTCGGACGGGACTCGAACCCGCGACCCCATGCGTGACAGGCATGTATTCTAACCAGCTGAACTACCGAACCTTTTTGTATAGAATAACCGCTGTTATTCCCAATTGCGGTGCAAAGATATAGACTTTTTCTTATTCTGCAATACCCGTAGGAAGAAAAATGAAAAAAAGTTATTTAAAAAAGGGGAGACAAGTAAGAAAAAAATGATTCCCGTTATTCTCTTCTGAAAAGATACCTTTTGAGTATTAAAATGTTAAATATACGGAGAATAAAATAGAGATGTAAAATATTTGATTACTGTTTTGGAGTTTAATTTTTTGAGTATATTTGTGGCATTAATATACGTCAAATTTAATTTAATTAATAAGATAATGAACGTACCAGCAGAATTAAAGTACACTAAAGAACACGAATGGATTCGTGTTGAGAGTGAAGAAGCATTTATCGGTATAACGGATTATGCGCAAAGTCAATTAGGTGATATCGTATTTGTAGAGGTCGAAACCGAAGGAGATAGTTTGGAGGCTGGAGATACTTTCGGAACGATTGAAGCCGTGAAGACCGTATCGGATCTTTATATGCCGGTTGCCGGTGAGGTGATTGAATTCAATGCTGCATTGGAAGATCAACCGGATTTGGTAAACAAGGATCCTTATGGAGAAGGTTGGATCATCAAGGTCAAAATAGACGATGAAGCTCAATTGGACGGATTGCTTAGTGCTGATGCCTATAAAGCGTTGATTTAAACATATTATGGATGGTAGAGACTGTACCTTTATTCTTGAGTGGAGGTACAGTCTTTTTTTTTGTATAAACAATTATGACACTAATAAAATCTATTTCAGGAATTCGTGGAACGGTCGGAGGGAGGCCGGGTGAAAATCTTACTCCTTTGGATATTGTTAAGTTTGTTTCTGCTTACGCGACTTGGCTGAAAGAGAAAGCTGGAAAGCAAAAGGCAAAGATTGTATTGGGACGGGATGCAAGAGTATCCGGTGATATGTATGCCAAATTGGTAGAAGCGACACTTTCCGCTTTGGGGCATGATGTCGTGAATATCGGGTTAGCGACGACTCCGACAACCGAGGTTGCGGTTACGGCGGAGAAGGCCGATGGCGGTATTATTCTGACGGCGAGTCATAATCCCAAGCAATGGAATGCTTTAAAACTGCTGAATGCTGAAGGAGAATTCCTTTCTGCCGAAGAAGGGGGTAAAGTGTTGGAAATGGCAGAAGAGGAGTGTTTCGAATATGCTGATGTGGATGGATTAGGGATGATCACGTATAAGGATTATACCGATTATCATATTCAGCAAGTTTTGGATTTAAAATTGGTAAATCGGGAGGCTATAGCCAAGGCCAATCTAAAGGTTGTCGTGGATGCCGTGAATTCCGTGGGTGGAGTTGTCATTCCTGCTCTATTGAAGGCTTTGGGAGTAAAAGAGATCATTCCATTGAATTGTGAGCCGACCGGACATTTCAGTCATAATCCGGAACCTATTCCTGAAAATTTAACGCAAATATCAGAAAAAATAAAAGCATGCGGTGCCGATTTGGGAATTGTGGTAGATCCGGATGTCGATCGTTTGGCGTTGGTTTGTGAGAATGGCGAAATGTTCGTGGAGGAGTATACCTTAGTTGCTGTTGCCGATTACGTTTTAAAACATACTCCGGGAAACACGGTTTCTAATCTCTCTTCTTCCAGGGCCTTGAAGGATATAACCCTCGGATACGGACACTCTTATTATGCAGCGGCAGTCGGAGAAGTCAATGTCGTTGCCAAAATGAAAGAGACGCGGACCGTAATCGGGGGAGAAGGAAACGGGGGAGTTATTTACCCGGAGAGTCATTACGGTCGGGATGCTTTAGTCGGAGTAGGGCTTTTCCTTTCCCATTATGTTGCAGAAGGGAAAAAAATGACGGAGTTGAAAGCAGCCTATCCGCGGTATTTTATTTCAAAAAATAAATTGACCCTGTCCCCGAGTACGGATGTGGATAAGATCCTGACCGGATTAAAACAAAAATATGCCTCGGAGGAGATAACGGATATAGATGGAGTGAAAATTGATTTTGCAGAGGGGTGGGTACATTTGAGAAAATCAAATACGGAGCCCATTATCCGGATCTATTCGGAAGCAAAAGACGAGAATTCCGCCAATCGATTAGCTGATGAAGTTATACAAGTAGCCCGGAGTTTAATCGGATAAAAAAATCGGCAAGTGCCGATTTTTTTATTATTCCACGTATAAAACCAGTCCTTTTAAGTACTCTCCTTCCGGGTGGTAGATGTTGATCGGATGATCGGCCGGTTGTGTCAGCTGATGTAAAATCTTTACTTTTCTTCCCGTGTTGGCTGCTGCCGTGAAAACGGTTTGCCTGAAAAGTTCTTTGGTCATCACCTGGGAACAAGAGAAAGTGAAAATGAGACCACCGGGTTTTACGACTTCGATTCCTTTGCGATTGAGTTTCTTGTATCCTTGAATGGCGTTTTCCAGTACATTCTGGTGTTTGGCGAAAGCTGGGGGGTCGAGGATGATGAGGTCGTATGTGTATTTGGATTTTTCCAAGAACTTGAAGGCGTCTTCAACGAAAGCTTCGTGTCTTGAATCTCCCGGGAAATTTAAATCTACATTTCGGTTCGTGAGCTCGATGGCCCGGGCCGAAGCGTCAACGGAGTGTACCAGGCGTGCTCCTCCACGCATAGCGTAAAAGGAGAAACCTCCCGTGTAGCAAAACATGTTCAATACGTTTTTATCTTTCGCGTATTTTTCTAACAAACTGCGATTCTCCCTTTGGTCAACAAAAAATCCGGTTTTTTGTCCTTCGAGCCAATCGACGTTGAATTTTAAACCGTTTTCTATGGCAATGAAGTTTTCAGATGCTCCGTATAAATATTCGTTACGGGGATTTAATCCCGCTTTAAAAGGGAGGGTTCCTTCCGATTTATCGTATATGGCTGATAACTGATCTCCCATAACCTCTACGATTGCTTTGGCTATTTCCTGACGAACTTTATACATACCGACCGAATGGAATTGAACGACGGCGACACCGGCATAAAAATCGACGATTAAACCGGGAAGATCATCCCCTTCTCCGTGTATCAAACGATATACATTGGAGTCGTGGGATTTTGCCAGTCCGATCGTTATCCTGGTATCGTATGCTTGTTGGATACGTTCTTTCCAAAACGCATAATCGATCTCTCTTTGTTCAAAGCAGAGAACCCGAACGGCGATGCTTCCGATCTGGTAATGTCCGATACACATAAATTCTTCATCGTAGTTGTATACTTCGACCACATCGCCTTCCTGGAGATCACGCGGCATTTTAGCTATGGCACCGGAAAATATCCATGGATGCAAACGGAAAAGAGAGCGTTCTTTACCGGCTTTTAATATTATTTTGTTCATAATTTTATTTGTCTATCACCTGTGCGATATCGATTTTTCCGGCGCAAAAGTAGCTAAAAAACGGATAAAAAAATACCGGGAACTGTTTTCATCGTTTCCCGGCATTCAATTTCTTTGTTTACACTTCCAGCATTTCTTTTGCTTTTTCAAGGATTGTCGTGTCGTCTAAAACAACGATTCCACCGTTTGGACCTTGTTCTAAATGAATACCGGCAGAACTACCCTCTTCATAATTATCCCCTCCGAAGTAGTTTCTTACGGTATCGGTACTGATTCCCAATTCATCCGCAATTTTTTGCATGCTACCGTGTGGCAACATATCTTTAATTCTTCTTAATTCGTTGAATGTAATAGTATAAGTCATAACGTAGTAGTTTTAGAATTATTACCTGCAATAAATGTAGAACTTTATTTTGAGAAAAGCAAATAAAATATTCTGTTCTCCGACTCTAATTTGTAGCCGGTCTGAAACATGGATTTGGATAACTCTTTTATTATGAGAGAATATATTTATTGTATTTAGATTCATTATATTTTATGGCGGTTGCCTCGTATCGCCTTTGTTATGGAGAATCAACGCGTACGACCGATATCTTTCTTGTAGACAGCCGGAAGGACGGAGAAGCGAAAGAGTTTTCTTGTAATTAAATAGGTTTTTTATTTTTCAGGAGAGATGCTTTTTATACCTTTGTACACTCGATTATTGAGTATTAAGATGAATAGTCCGGTTGTTAGATGAGACTATTTATGAAAGAAGATCTAAATTATAAATCTATTTTAAAGCATGAGTTTTCAGGATTTAAATATAAGTAAGCAGATATTGATGGCTTTGGAAGAAGCCGGATTCGAGACGCCTACACCTATTCAAAGAGAGGTATTTCCTGTCGTTCGTTCCGGAATGGATGTGATTGGAATAGCACAGACGGGAACAGGGAAGACATTGGCTTACCTGATACCGATATTGATGAAATTGCATTACGCTCAGGATGTTTATCCGCGGGCCTTGGTTGTCGTTCCGACCCGGGAATTGGTGGTTCAAGTATGTGAAAGTGTAGAGCTTTTGGCAGAGTATATGGATATTCGCTGTGTCGGAATATACGGAGGAACTAATATTCGTACGCAACAGGATAAGGTGTATGAAGGCGTGGACTTGCTGGTGGCGACTCCCGGGCGATTTATGGATATTTATTATAATGGTATTATTCGGACCAAATTGATCAAAACGGTTGTTATAGATGAAGCGGACCGGTTGATGGATTTGGGATTTTTACCTCAATTGAAAAGTATTCTGGAGGTTATTCCCGAGAAACACCAAACCTTGTTGTTTTCCGCCACTTTTTCGGAGGCCGTGAATATGCTGGCAAGTGATTTTTTGCGTGATCCGGTAAGAGTGGAGGTCGATCGGCAGGCGACCCCGGTGGAACATATCGAACAGATACGGTATGACGTGCCCAATATCATGACGAAGATTAATTTGTTGAAGTCGTTATTAGCTGATAAAGAAAGTTTTAAAAAGGTTATGATATTTACGGAAACCAAAAAGAACGCGGATCGTATCGTGGAGCGATTGGCGGACTATTGGAGAAATGAATTAAGTGTAATTCATTCGAATAAGGCACAGAATACCCGCTTGAAAGCCTTAAACGCTTTTAAAGAGGGAACGACTCGAATCATGGTTGCCTCCGATGTGGCGGCACGCGGTATCGACGTACAGGATATTACGCATGTTATAAATTTTGATATTCCTTCTCTTGCGGAAGAGTATGTACACCGTATCGGGAGAACGGCCCGAGCCGGGAAAACGGGAACGGCTATAAGCTTTGTTTCCGAGAAAGAGGAAGAGCGTTTTGACGATATAGAAAAACTGATCTCGCAAAAAGTGAAATTGGCGGATTTACCTGAAGATTTGGAAGTGTCTCAACTTTTATTGGATGAAGAGCGGATACAGACCAATAATATCGTTTACCAGAGAGGAAAACCGCAAGGGGGAGGGGCTTTTCATACACGGAAGCAAAAGAACAGTTATACGACGGATGACAATCGTAGAAACGTAAAGGCCAAAAGGATGGCACATCGTAAGAAAAGATAGAGATATAAAAAAGATCAAAATAATTTTGATCTTTTTTTTTATTTTCTCAAATTTGCCTGCATGAAAGTAAGAAACGTCATATTGATCAATCAGCTTTTTCTGAATATTAAGAAGCGGGATGCGTTTCTTGTCTTGGCGTGAAGTTTTTTCACGGACTTTCCTATGCAAAAGACCGCTGGGTCTGATTATTTGTGAAAAGAATCAAATAAAATAACTTATATTATTTACCAATTTAAATTTTAGGATTATGGAATTGCCATTTTCAGAATCGTATAGAATTAAGATGGTGGAAACCATCCGTAAAAGTACGCGTGAAGAACGCGAACAATGGATTAAAGAGGCGAAGTATAACCTGTTTAACCTGAAGAGCGATTATGTGTTCATCGACTTGTTAACGGATTCCGGAACCGGAGCCATGAGTGATAAGCAATGGTCGGAATTGATGTTGGGTGATGAGAGTTACGCCGGGGCTCGTTCTTACTATAACATGAAGAACGCGATTAAAAATATTTTAGGTTTTGATTATTTCTTGCCTACCCACCAAGGACGTGCTGCCGAAAATGTTCTTTACTCAACCATTATTAAAGAAGGAGATGTACTTCCAGGTAATTCTCATTTCGATACGACAAAAGGACATATTGAATTTCGTAAGGCTTTAGCCATTGATTGTACGATAGACGAAGCTGCCGATACGCAATTGGAAATTCCGTTCAAAGGGAATATGGATCCGGCTAAGCTGGAAGCCGTATTAAAGAAATACCCGAAGGAGAAAATTCCGGCAGTCGTTTTGACGGTCACCAATAACACGGCCGGAGGACAACCGGTTTCTATGGCTAATATACGTGAGGTTTCCGCTATCTGTAAGAAATACGGTGTTAATCTGCAAATTGATTCCGCTCGTTTTGCTGAAAATGCGTACTTTATCAAAACCCGGGAGAAGGGTTATGAGAATAAAACTATCAAGGAGATCGTAAAAGAGATGTTCTCCTATGCCGATATTATGACGATGTCCTCTAAAAAAGACGCTATCGTGAATATGGGCGGATTTGTAGCGTTCAAAAATGAGGAACTATGGAAGAAATGCCAGATGTTCTGTATCATGAACGAAGGGTTTATCACTTACGGAGGTATGTCCGGTCGTGATATGAACGCTTTGGCTCAAGGTTTGGATGAGGGGACTGAGTTCGATTACCTGGAAACCCGTATCAAACAAGTTGAATATCTGGGGGCTAAATTGGATGAATACGGTATTCCGTATCAACGTCCTGCCGGTGGACACGCTATTTTTGTGGATGCCAAGAAGATCCTGACTCATGTTCCGAAAGAAGAATTCATTGCTCAAACTTTAGGTATTGAGCTTTATTTGGAAGCCGGTATCCGCGGTGTAGAGATCGGTTCGATCTTAGCTGACCGTGATCCGGTTACCCGCGAAAATCGTTATCCGAAATTGGAGTTGTTACGTTTGGCTATCCCGCGTAGAACATACACCAACAATCATATGGATGTGATTGCAGCAGCGTTGAAGAATGTATATGACCGGAGAGAATCAATTAATCGCGGTTACGTGATTACCAAAGAGTTCCCGATTATGCGTCACTTTACCGTGGAGTTGGAACCTGCCAAGTAAATTTTGGGGAGTAGAATATGAAAACCGGGTTGGTGTGAGCCAACCCGGTTTTTTCATGTGCGAAAATTGAGTAATTGAATATTAAATGAGTTGTGTCGTAAAGTTTTTCACTTAAAAACTGAACCCACTTTCAAAAATATTAGATTGACTGTAAGGTAGCAGTATACCGGAGAAAGTCAATTGTCTTCCGTTCGTGTTGCCGGTTACCGTTGCCGTCGCGTAGTTACTTCCGTACGAGAGTTGTACCGTAACTTGTGCAAAAATAGCAGCACCCATGACATTGAACGTGTAAGTAACATTCCCTTTCTTGTCTATTCTTTGATGTATACTGGATGGCCAACCGGTAACCGTGATCCCTCCGAGTCCGTTAGGACCGGGATTGAAGCCGTTGAAGGCTAATTGTAAGGAAACCCGATTACGATCCATCGCGATAAAGTTCGTGTTGTTGGTTACGGACATCGGCATGCCGTAATTATTATACAAGGTATTTGCCTGTAATGCCCAACTATTGTTCTTTAACGCTTGTAGTGCATTTTGGTAAGCGATTTCGTTTTGTAACTGGCGAACCATTTTATTATGTGCCCTCATCGCTTGTCTGTGTGCTTTTCTCTCCGCTTTTATCTCTTGTTTTGTTTTGGTTTGTGCTTGAAGACTGAAATCGTAAAACAAGAATGTAGCCATTGCCAATAAAAAAAGTAATCTTTTCATAGCGTCTCTTTTTTATTTTTTTATGTAGTTTAGTTTAACGAATTTATCCCATTCGATACTCCTCTTGTGATGCTAGTCTCTATCCATAAGGAGTAGAATATTGAAATTCTATGGCATATACGTGAGGGATGGAAAGAGGGTTAGCCTTCTTTCTTTAAAAAAGATTAATTTTCTCCTTTTCCGTTAGAATAAATTAGAAAACTTTGAATAAAAACAGATGTGGTATAAGAGATAAGTTGAAGTGTATTGTTTTGATATATAGTGATATAGTTGTCTGACGGATCTTTTGTAAAGACAATCTTTCCTGTTTGTTTCGTTTTTCAAACCGGTGATATTTGTATACTTTTGTAAGCGTTCGAAAACGGAAGTGTATACATGAAATGGAAATATTATGAGCTATTTATTTTTAGAATACCCCAAATGCAGTACTTGCCGGAATGCCAGAAAGTGGTTGGATCAACATCGTGTTTTATATGAGGACAGAGATATCGTTGTGAATAAGCCGACATTTAATGAGTTAAAAGAGTGGATAATCCGGAGCGGATTGCCTGTCAGGAGTTTTTTTAATACAAGCGGGCAATTATACCGGGCACTTCAATTGAAAGATAAATTACCCTTGTTGAGTGAAGAGGAGCAGTTGAAGCTCTTGGCTTCTGACGGAAAACTGGTAAAACGTCCTTTGCTGATAGGAAAAGACCGGGTGTGGGTAGGTTTTCATGTGGAGGATTGGGAAAATATAGGCTGACATGGTCGTACAAATAGAATTTGCACTTCGGGAAAAACCGAGAGGTGTTCATGTGATTACGGATGAAGTTATCTGCCATTTACCTCTTTTGCCGGAAACGGGTATATTGAATTTGTTTATAAAACATACTTCTGCTGCTCTGACGTTGAATGAGAATGCAGATCCCGAAGTCCGGGGGGATCTCGAACGTATTTTTAATCGTTTGGTAAAAGAACGGGAACCCTATTACCGCCATGTGTTGGAGGGGGATGACGATATGCCGGCTCATGCTAAAACAGTCATTGCCGGGGTAACGCTTACGATCCCGATCTCGGGCGGAAAATTGAATCTGGGTACCTGGCAGGGAATATACCTTTGCGAGTTTAGGGAACAGGGGGGAGCACGTCGGCTTGTGGCAACCGTAATTGCTTAGAGATCGTATCTTGGGAAATAAAAAACAGTAGATTGAAAACTTACATTTACTTCAATCTACTGTTTCGATTTTCCTATTATTCCTATTTCTTATCGTATTATTTTTATTTATTCTTTAGGTCTAAGGGGAACTTTTGTGGTTTTCTTGTTCAATATACCGTTTATGTTGGAATAGTTCATGTTGGCCTTGCTTGTTGGAGTCCATGCATAAGCCAAGATCGGTGGGTAACACCATATACTAATGGAGAGTTCCCATAGCGGACTCATTATCTCGTAAAATTTACTATCAGCCGGTCTTCCTTCCCCATATTTTGATGCCAATATGACTCTGAATTGATATTGTTTCCCCTCGCGTAAACCTTTAATCACAATTGTTGGAGTAAATGCAGGAATTTTTGCATGGAGGGTCCATCTTGATTCTGATATTTCCCGATATTCAATAATTGTTAGCGTGACGTCTTTTATGTCTGTATTGTCGGCAATAAGATTTAAGACCACTTTAGTATCTTGTGCAAACAAAGAAGAACTGATCGATAACACGCATAGTGTTAAAAAGATTTTTAATGTTTTCATGATTTTACTTTTTTAGTTACACATTTTGATATTGCAAGGAATAATAGCGTCTTGTTATTTATTTATGTCATTAAGAATAATGATATTTTATTTTGACAAAAATAAATCATCTATTTTTAATAAATGTATCTAAACTGTGTTCTTTTTGTTCCTGGATTGTGGCTATTTTAAATGGAATTATGGTTTTCTTTTTTATACAGTCTATGTTTTCCAATAAATAATAAAAGTAAAAGAGGCGAAAAATGTAAAATAAGAAAGGATAAATACCGGAGATTTCGGTGGTATGATGTTCGTATTTTTTTCGTACATTTGTATCTGGAAAATATAGATATTTTGAAGCGTAAATGATTGATAATAATAAGGCAATAGAGATTCATCCTTTAGAGCCGTTCTTACCGGAAGGGGCGAGATTGTTGATGTTGGGGAGTTTTCCCCCGCCCCGGTCCCGTTGGTCCATGGACTTTTACTACCCTAATTTTCAAAACGATATGTGGAGGATTCTGGGGATTGTCTTTTTTCAGGATAAAAACTATTTTCTGACGGAGGACGGAAAACATTTTTACGAGGAGAAGATACGGGCATTTTTGATTGAAAAGGGAATAGCCTTAAGCGATACGGCCACCAAAATTATCCGCCATAAAGATAATGCTTCGGATAAGTTTTTAGAAGTGGTGGAGTCTTTGGACTTGCAAGTCGTTTTACAACGACTTGCTGCATGTAAAGCGATTGTAACCACAGGACAAAAGGCGACGGATACGCTGATCGCGTTAACTGGAACGGAGCAGCCGCCGGTAGGAGGATTTTCTGAATTTTGTTTTCAGGGGCGGGTGATAAGATTGTATCGGATGCCTTCCTCTTCGAGGGCCTATCCCAAACCGGTGGAGGAGAAAGCTTTGTATTACCGGAAAATGATGGAGGAGATCGGATTGTTGAAAAAAGAAAAAGAATAGGGGATATGGTTATAAAAAGTTTTATAGATAACGACTTGTATAAATTCACGACGATGAATGCTATTCAAAAGAAGTTTCCGGATGCGGAAGTGGTTTATCGTTTCGTGAATCGGGGAAAAACCTCATTTCCGCCGGGATTCGCAACTGTTTTGCGGGAAGAGGTCGATCGAATGGAAAGTTTGGTGTTGACGGAAGAGGACGAACGTTTTATGCGTGCAAAGTGTTATTATTTTGATTCCGTATTTTTTGATTTGTTAAAAGGTTTTCGGTTTGATCCTAAGGAGGTTGAAATTTCACAGGAGGGGGGAGAGTTAAACGTGGAAATTCGCGGGTTGTGGTATCGTACGGTACTTTGGGAGGTTCCTTTAATGGCTATTATCTCTGAATTGTACTTTAAAATGATGGGATTAGAGGCTCGGGATGAGGAGAAAAATGCCGTCTGTAAAGCTAAAGAGTTTGTGCGCTTAAAAGCAGAGATTTCGGAATTTGGAACCCGGAGGCGTTACTCTTACGAAGTGCAGGATCGGGTGGTCGGTATATTGAAAGAGCATATGGGACGTTTTCTTAACGGAAGCAGCAACGTGTATCTTGCCATGAAGTATGATTTGATTCCTATGGGAACACATCCGCACGAGTGGTTTATGTATCATGGGGCTCACTACGGCTATCGTTCGGCCAACGAGATCGCTATGGCTAATTGGGTGGAAGTATATGACGGGTACTTGGGAATAGCACTTGCGGATACTTATACGTCGGCAGATTTTTTTCGAAATTTCAATACCAAATACGCCAAATTGTTTGACGGTCTGCGATGGGATAGCGGTGATCCGTATGAGTTTACGGAGAGAGCGTTGAAACATTACCGGGAGCATCGGATTGATCCGACGACCAAAACAATTGTTTATAGCGATGCCTTGGATCTGGAAGGGGTAAAGAAGATCAAAGCGTTTGTAAACGGCCGGATTCATGATGTATACGGGATCGGTACTTATTTGACGAATGACGTGGGTGTAAAACCTTTAAACATGGTGATAAAATTGTTTGAGTGCAGGCCCAAAGGAGGGGCGGATTTTTTGCCAGTGGTAAAGCTTTCCGATGTGGAGGGTAAACATACCGGAGATCCTCGGGAGATTGATTTGTGTTTGGGTATATTGCGATTATGAAGACATAGAATAACAGAAGGGAAAAATATGTTGGTGACTTATGAAGATATAAGAAAAGACGAGGGAATAAAAAGTTATATAGCTCAAGCGGATAACGTGTTGATAACGTTGGGCTATACGGAACATTCGTTTCCTCATGTGGTGAAAGCGGCCAATACGGCGGAGATGATATTACAGACTTTGGGTTATCCGGAGAGGATAGCCGAATTGGCCAAAATAGCCGGATATATGCATGATATCGGCAACATCGTGAATCGGGTGGATCATGCCCAGAGCGGAGCAGTAATGGCTTTTCGATTGTTAGATAGAATGGGGATGGAAGCGGATGAGATTGCCCAGGTGATAAGTGCTATCGGCAACCATGATGAAAGTACGGCCGCTCCGGTAAATCCGATTGCAGCGGCATTGATTTTGGGAGATAAGACGGATGTGAGGCGTAGTCGTGTCCGGAACCGGGATTTCGCTAATTTTGATATTCACGATCGGGTAAATTATGCCGTAGAAGAATCCGAAATCTATTTTAACGAAGATAGAAGTGCTGTTATTCTCGATTTGACAATTGATACCAAAATTTCTGCCGTTATGGATTATTTTGAGATCTTTTTGGGCAGAATGTTGTTGAGCAGAAAAGCGGCAGAGTTTTTGAATATTCGTTTTGAACTGGTCATAAACGGTCAGCGATTGCTATAGGAGTGGATTTAATTTGCGGTTATGGGAAAAAATATTTTAGTGTTGGAAGGAAGTCCCAGGATGGATGGGAATAGCGATATGTTAGCGGAAGCTTTTGCCGAGGGAGCCGGAGGCCAGGGACACGAGGTCAGCATTATAAAGGTATCCTGTTACCGGGTAAACGGCTGTTTTGCCTGCAGTATGTGTTGGAATATGGGAAAACCTTGCGTACAATCGGATGACATGGAAAAAATATATCCGGAGATAGAACAGGCTGATGCCGTTGTTTGGGTGTCTCCTCTCTATTTCTTTACCTGGTCAACCCAATTGAAAGCCGTTATAGATCGTTTGTATCCTTATTATCTCGATCGTTCTCCTGTTAAGTTGAAGGGAAAAGAGAGTGCTTTGATATTGGCGGCTGCTACCGATCAGATGGCGGAATTGAAAGGTATTCAGGAAACTTACCGGATTATGACGGAGTACATGGGGTGGAAGAATCGGGGAGAGATGTATGCCTGTGACGTTTGGGAAAAAGGTGAGGTCCGACATATGGATTATTTGGAAAGGGCCCGGAGTTTAGGTGCGAGTTTTTAAATTTAGAAGACAATAGATGCGTGGATACCGGGGTAGTTGTCCAGGACGGCGGGAGTGATGCTAATGGCCGTTCTGCCGAAAGGTTTGGTGAAGATATAGGTACTGCCTACACCTATGGCCGTTCCTGCTAGTACATCCCACCAATCGTGTTTTTTCCCGTATACACGACTCCAGGCCACGTAGGTAGAGAGTAGATAGGCGGGTATCCCGAATTTCCATCCGTAACGCCGTTGCAGGAAAGAGGCTCCCGTGAAAGAGATGGAGCTATGGGCGGACGGAAAGGAGTGATCGTCGCTTTTATCGGGGCGTTCCTTGCTGATACTGTATTTAAGAATATAGGTCAATCCGACAGCCGTGGCACCCGAAAGTACCAATTGTTTGGTTCCCTCGTAATCTTTCTTGAATAGGGTCATGGTAAAGGCCGTTACGGGAGCGACGAAGAGAAGGGCGTCTCCCGTTGTACGGATAGCTTTGCGCTGGGCTTGTAGGGGGTGTATAAAAAAGAGTCCCAATAGGGTTATCGATATGAAAAGATAGCGCATCATTTTTATTGAAATAAAGTGATTAATCGAGGGATGAAAACAAGTAATCCGATAATAGCGGCGACGATAGCGGTAAATAATACGCCTCCGGCGGCCACATCTTTGGATTTACGGATTAGTTCGTTATAGTCAGGCGATACCAGATCTGCTAAATATTCGATAGCCGAATTAAAAGCTTCCGCGGAGAAAACCAATCCGATGGCGAAAATGACGGCGATCCATTCGTTATTTGAAATATCAAGTAAGAATCCGGCAATAGAGACACATACCGCTGCAAAAAGGTGAATACGGGCGTTATGTTCATGGGTAATTAGTATTTTAATTCCTTGAAAGGCGTATTTGAAACTGCGTATTCTAGCTTTTATTGAAAATTTGCGGTCATTCATCTTTCTGATAATTAAAAAGTCGGGACAAACATACGAAAAAATGAGAAATGATACGGGAATTTTTTTGATTTATCGTTTTTATGTTTGAAAATTTGTACTACATTTGCAGCCGTAATTGCCAATTTAGCTCAGCTGGTAGAGCAACGCATTCGTAATGCGTAGGTCTGGGGTTCGAGTCCCCAAATTGGCTCGGAAGGATCGGAATATTTTATTCCGATCCTTATTTTTTTGTTCTGAGAGAAATCTAATTCTCCATGGGGGGATAAAATGTACGGTTAGATTGTTTAATAAGAGATGGATATGTAACAATTAAACATTACTTTTGTCTAAATTCAAATGGGGAAATGATGGAAAAGACGGTGTATTTTTTAGGTTCAGGATTTTCGAAAGAAGCGGGAGGGTTGGTTCAGAATGAGATAATCCGGACGATTTTGGACGAGAAGTTTACCGGTGATAATAAAAAGTTGATCCGGGCGAGAGATCATTTTATCGACTTTTTGAAAGAGGAGTTGCATATATACGAGGATCATTATTGTAATGTAGCTCTTGAGGATGTATTTACCCCCATAGATCGTTGCATTTGGGATGGACTTTCTATCGGTCGTTACAGTGCAAAGGGTTTGGTCGAATTGAGGGAGGAGTTTCATGCCCTGATGGCAGCGGCGGTGAATTATAGTTTTAAAAAGAATAGAAGTTGCGGGGATTACGTGGATCAATTTGCCGAGTATATTGACGGGATGGCCAAGAAAAGGATGGAGGACGGGGAGGATCGGGTCGCATTGATTACCACGAATTGGGACGTCCTTTTCGATCATGCCTTGAAGCGAGCCATTGATAACGGGCATCCGGAAAAATTGAGTGTTGTGGACTATTGTTGTTACGTGAGTTCCTGGGAAGCCAATGACGATACGGTGAAGCCCGGTTTGCTGGCGATTGGTTACGGCGGTTACAATATCAAGTATTTGAAATTGCACGGTTCGATGAATTGGTTTCATTGTCCCATGTGTCAACGGATGTACGTGAGATTCGGGGAGGAGATAGAGATGATGGAAGCGGCTTATTGCCGTCATTGTCGCAAGAATTACGGGATGGGGGAGATCAGTTCGATTAAATTAAGGAGTAATTTATTATTGCCTACTTACCTGAAGAATTTGAGTAACATACAGATTAAGTTGGTATGGCAGAATGCAGCCATCGAACTTTCTGAAGCGACAAGAATTGTTTTTATCGGTTACTCTCTTCCCTCTGCCGATTTTGAGATCCGTCAGCTTTTGGCTCGTATGATTCGTCCGGATGCAAAAATCGAGGTCGTCATATACCCGTATGGAAATAGGGTGAAGGCCGAAGTCGACCGTTATAAAAATTTCTTCGGTAGCCGGATAGCAGGTCGGGATATTATTTTGAAGAGCGTGCCCGATTATGTAACGGGTTTAAGAAACGAAATGAAATAGTACTATATCTACTTGATAATAGAGATAGTATGTCTATATTATGATGCGAGAATGACATAGATACGAGTGCGGGTAGGCTTTTGGCTGTCGTACCGGATTTGGCACATAAGTTGAATTATCTTTTCATGCATTTGAGCTCGCGGTAAAACCCCATTCAGAAGAATATGAATGTTTGACTTAATAATGGGAGGATAGGGTTATGATGCCTATTAGAAGATCTCAAAATGGGTTATCGGGTATTGTTTGCTTCCCTCTTTTTGATCGTGAATGGGAGCAGCTACAAACAGGGTGTAATAGCGTCTGATTCGAAAGTTTATTTTAAGATAGCCTCTTTTTTCGCGTGACTTTTTCTCCCTGTTTGGCGAAAAGATAAAGAATAAGCAGTAAAACGATAAGTCCTGCTAAAAAGTATTGCCATCCCCATTTGTCTAATACGATACCCGTGGCCGATCCCCAGAAACTGGAACCGAGGTAGTAGGCTAAAAGGTAAATGGAGATCGTGACGGAACGTTTCATCACGTTGTATTCGCTGACGATACGATTGCAGATGACGTGTATGACGAAAAAATCGAAGGTAAGGATGGCTAATCCTAACGTGACAATCCAAAAATCAGTGATATACATTAACCCGATGCCGGGAATGGAGATGAGAATGGTCGTTTTCAACACCTGTACGGGATTGAAATAGTAAGTTAGTTTTGCCGTGGCGACGGAACCGAAAATACCGAACAAATACATCAGATAGATGTAATGGATCAGGTTGGGAGAAAAGTTAAAAGGTTCTTTTACCAAATAAAATCCCAGGTAGTTATATAAACTTACGAATATGCCTAACATGAGGGAACCGATGATATAGAACGGAACCAACTCTTTGACCGTGATAAATTTTATATTTTCCGTGATCAAGGATTTGAAATTCTCTTTTTTAGGTATAAAATTGGTCGACATAGGACTGAAAAAGAGAAATAACAGAGCGAAAAATGCACATAGTATTCCGATGGATACGGAGGCTATTCTCCAGGAGTATTCTTCACTGATATAAGAAGAGATGACCCGTCCCGCCATACCTCCTAAAGCATTCCCGGCAATATATAATCCGGTGATTTTTCCCTTGTTTTGCGGTAAGACTTCTTCCGAAATATAGGCTAAGGAGACGGAAGTGGCTCCGGAAAGCAGGAAACCTTTAGCGGCACTTAATAGTACAAGGAAAAAAAAGGATGTTGAAAAAGATGAAATGACGGAAAAAATGGAAGAAGAGAGCAAAGCCCAACTGATTAATTGTTTTCTTGGAATACGATCAGCGATAAACATGGCGGTAAATAACCCTATAACCATACCTAACGTGGAGAAAGATATGGCCAAACTGCTATGGCTGGCGGTTAAGGAAAACTCTTTGGCCAGATCGGGAAGAAGCGGTTGAAAATAATAGAGTTGGGCGAAGCAGGAAAATCCCGATAGGAATACACATACTGAAATAACAATGTCTTTTGTCATTTTTTGTTGCAGATAATCTTTGGATTTCATGTACATGTCAGTTTGATCAAAACGCGGGTACAAATATACGTAGTTTCTCTGCTCGATGTCCCTTTTCCGGTGCCTTTTTCCGCTTGAAAAATTGATCGGGTAAAAGTCTGCTATAAAGCTGGTTTTTATTACTTTTGTGTTGTTCGGTTCCGAGGAAAGTAAATGTTTGTAAGAATTTAATATTTAGGTTAAAATGATGAATGTATTATTATTGGCAATTACGGATTTTTCGCTCCCTCTGGAAGACCCTGTTCTGAAGTTCTTGTTGATTTTGATTATTATTCTGGCGGCACCGCTGCTATTGAACAAATTGAGAATACCTCATCTCTTGGGGTTAATTATCGCGGGGGCGATTATCGGTCCGAACGGTTTTAATTTGGTTCTGCGGGATAGCAGCATTATTCTTTCCGGTACGGCGGGACTACTCTATATTATGTTTTTAGCGGGTTTGGAGATTGACTTGGAAGATTTTAAAAAGAATAGCGGGAAAAGTTTGATTTTCGGAATGTATACTTTTCTTATTCCGATGGTCTTGGGAACCGTTGTCGGTCTTTACGTGTTGAATTTTTCCTGGCTGACTTCCATTTTATTGGCCAGTATGTTTGCTTCGCATACGTTAATAGCCTATCCTATTATCAGTAAATTAGGTGTCAGCAAGAATCTGGCTGTTAATCTGACCGTGGGTGGGACCATGATCACGGATACCTTGGCTTTACTTGTATTGACGGTCGTCGTCGGAATGTCGACGGATAGTGTGGACGATATGTTCTGGTATCGTTTGGCGATAGCCGTGATGGTGTTCGGTTTGTTCGTCATGTTGGTGTTTCCATGGATCGGACGTTGGTTTTTTAAGCGCTGTGAGGATAGCGTGTCCCAGTATATTTTTGTATTGGTCATGGTATTTTTGGGAGCCTTTTTGGCGGAGGTAGCGGGCATCGAGTCTATTATAGGTGCTTTCTTGGCCGGAATGGCTTTGAACCGTTTGATTCCTAGAACCTCTCCATTGATGAATCGGGTCGTATTTGTCGGTAATGCTATTTTCATTCCCTTTTTCCTGATCGGGGTCGGGATGTTGATTAATTATCGTGCTTTTTTTAATAGTTGGGAAACGATAGAGGTCGGTGTCGTGATGATAGTCGTGGCTACTGTCGCTAAATACGCGGCGGCATGGCTTACTCAGAAAACATTTCGAATGTCGGTAGACCAACGACGGGTTATTTTCGGCTTGAGTAATGCACAGGCGGCGGCAACCCTGGCGGCGGTGATGGTCGGGTATAATGTGATATTGGGGCATACCGATACGGGAGAACCGGTACGATTGTTAAATGAAAGCGTACTGAACGGTACGATTTTAATGATATTGGTAACCTGTACGATGGCCTCTTTTTCTGCTCAGAAAGGAGCTCAGAATCTGGCTTTGGCCGATATGTCCGATACGGATTCGGATAATAGCGTTGAGGTTGAACGAATATTGATTCCGGTAAGCTATGAACATAACGTGGATGAATTGGTTAATTTGAGTACGGTCATAAAATCAAAAAAGAATAAAAGCGGTTTGTATGCTTTGAATGTAGTGGATAGTCGGGAAACAGACGAAAAGGTACTTAAGCGGGCGAAGAAGATTTTGAATCAGGCCGTTGTGACGGCTTCTGCGGCAGATAATCATGTACAGGATTTGATTCGTTATGACTTGAGTATTGTAAATGCCATCATCGGGGTGATTAAGGAGAGGAACATCACCGATCTGGTACTTGGATTGCATAAAGAGAAGGGTATTTCGACTTCGTTTTTAGGTAAAATAACGGAAGGTTTATTGAGTCAAAGTCATACCACGACCTTGATTTATAAACCGGCTCAACCTTTGGCAACCATAAAACGGCATTTGGTTGTCGTCCCGGATAAAGCGGAAAAAGAGGTCGGTTTTACTTTATGGGTGGCAAAGATCTGGCAGGTGGCCAACAATACGGGAGCTAAGATCGTATTTTACGCTTCCGGACAGACCTTGTCGGCATTGAAGGAGATTTATGCCAAACGTCCTATTGCGGCCGAATTCGTAGAATTCGGAGATTGGGAAGATTTTTTAATTGTGTTCCGGGATATCCGTAAGGATGATGATTTATGGATCGTGTTAAGTCGCAGGGAAGGGCCTTCTTATCATGCTAATATGGGGCGTGTTCCGGGATACCTGAATAAATATTTCCAGGAAAACAGTTTTGTACTTATCTATCCTTCGCAAGCAATGGAGATCTCTCATAACCGATATTTTATTTGATACCACTCTTTTTTCGAAATCTTATCGTAAGGCGCCCTCGTGACGGATGATAGTGAATATTGGTCGCAGGAATGATGTGTATGAAGAAACTTTTTTCAGACCGTTTCGTTATACCTTATGGCTGTCGTAATGATATGGAGCTGTAGAAAAAGAGGATCAAAACAGTATTACGACAGGCAAAAGAGGAGCTGTTTGTATTTTTCAGACAGCTTTATCTTTCGTCGGATAGAAATTTAATAAACTATATGAAGATGATGAAAAATGGAATTTTGGCGGTCGTTATCGGTTTTTTCGCTTTTTTTGCGGCTTGTAGCGATGACGATCATAACGGAGGGAAAAATACTCCCGGAAAACAGGTTATTGAAGCGTTTCAGGCAAAATACGCGACGGCCTCGAATGTGGAATGGAAGATGGATAACGGGTATGCCCGGGCGGATTTTACGTTTGAAGGAAAAAGTTGTGAAGCATGGTTCTCTCAATCCGGTAAATGGTTATTGACGGAAACGGATTTGTCGTATAATCAATTGCCTTCAGCCGTTAAGACAGGATTTGAAGCCGGAGCTTACTCCACCTGGAAAGTAGAAGATGTCGAGATGCTGGAACGGTTGAATATGCCTTTATCCTATCGGATAGAGGTGGAACAAGGACAACAGGAAAGAACGCTTTATTATGATGAGGAAGGAAATTTGAGGCGGGAGGCCGATGACAACAGTACTACGGATTTACCGACGGCAATGGTCAGTTTTATTCAGAAGGATTATCCACAGTCCGTCATCGTTGATTCCGATTTCCTGATCGATGGGCGTAAGATTGTCACTATTTTGGATGAGGGACGGGTAAAAGAGGTTTTATTCGCATCGGACAACTCGTGGCTTCAGACTCAATGGAAAGTACTGTTGACGGAGTTACCTCAGCCTGTCCTTAATACTTTGAAAGGAAATGCTTTTGTAGGGTATACTCTGATCGGAGCCGAATTCAGGGAATACGCATCGGGGGATGACGTATACAGGATAGAGTTACAAAAAAACGGAAGTCTGAATATGTTTGTCGAGATTTATGCAGACGGATCGTTATTTCTTGATTGATTTAACAAATAGATAAAAAGCTGCTTCAAAATGATTTTTGGAGCAGTTTTTTATTGAGATAAATTTCCGGTTCGCTCCGTGTATAAACTAACGTTGATGATTGAAACAAGCCTTATAAAAGGGATGAAAAGCTCTCCATACGGATAATTTTCATATCTTTAAAGTATGAAAGAAGAGGGTATAAAAATTCAATACGCGTCTGATTTACATTTGGAATTCAGTCAGAATACAAAGTTTCTGGAGGAGATCCCTTTGATCGTTAGAGGAGATATGCTTGTTTTAGCCGGGGATGTTAGCTACATCAAAGATCGGCGTTTGAATCGTCATCCTTTTTGGGATTGGGCTTCCGAGCATTATGAACAGGTGTATGTCGTACCGGGGAATCATGAATTTTACGGGGGATACGACTTGGCGAATGTACTGGAAGGTTTTGTCATGGAAGTTCGTTCGAATGTAAGGTGGATTAATAATCGGAGTGTACGGATCGGGAAGGCGGAACTTTTTTTTACCACCTTATGGTCACCCGTTCCGGAAGAGATGTTGTGGGATGTCGAATACGGTATGATGGACTGTCAACGGATCTGTTATTCCGGTCGCCCCTTTGCTGCTGTCGATTATGATAAAGTACACGAGAAGTGTTTATGTTTTTTAAACAAAGCGTTAGAGAAAAGTACGGCGAATAAAAGAGTCGTAGTTTCTCATCATGTACCGACCTATTATTGTAATCCTCCCCAGTTTAAAGATGGCGTTTTAACTTCGGCTTTTGTCGTGGAGTTGAAGGATTTTATAAAAAAATATCCGATTGATTATTGGATATACGGGCACTCCCATTCCAATATGCCGGAAGTCGATATAGAGGGAACGAAATTATTATGTAATCAATTGGGCTACGTGAAATACGATGAGCATCTTAATTTTCAATTGGATGCTTTCGTTGAGGTATAATCGCGTAAAATTTTTTTTTGCGTTTACTTGTATATTCAAATATATGTTTATATATTTGTATTATTAAATGAAAGAATATACAGATGGAACATTGTTTAACGAGGGAAGAATTAGAGAAGATGGCTTATGTATTGAAAGCTGTCGCTCATCCGAATCGATTGAATATCATATGCCTGCTTTCGAGAAATGCCGAGTTGAGTGTTTCTGAAATTTGTGAAAAGATGGAGTGTAGTCAGGCATTGGTTTCGCATCATTTGACGGATATGCTGGCTAAAGGGATATTGTTAATTCGTCGGGAAGGACGGAATGCCTACTATCGATTGGCAGATGACCGTATCACGAACGCCATGCGGTGTATGATGAAGTGTTCGGAATAATTTTTACCTTATTATATAAATGTATGTTTATGTATTTGATATTATAAATTTAAATTAGATAAGATTATGGAAAAGTTTAACGAGTTGATTCAAGGAGATAAATTGGTATTGGTTGATTTTTATGCGACCTGGTGCGGTCCTTGCAAAATGATGCATCCTGTTTTGGAGGATTTAAAAAAGCGCTTGGGCGACAAGATAACAATCGTAAAGGTGGATGTTGACGTTCCTGCCAATCGTCAGCCTGTTTATACTTATCATATACAATCGGTGCCGACACTAATGCTTTTTAAGCAAGGACGGGTACTATGGAATAATAGCGGTGTAGTTCCGGCCAACCAGTTACAGCAGATTATCGAGAAGTACTTGTAAGAAAATTATAAATAGGGAAGAGAGTTATGAAATATATTATTATCGGGGGTGTTGCCGGTGGAGCGTCGACTGCGGCTCGGTTGCGTCGGTTGGATGAAGAGGCGGAAATTATTCTATTGGAAAAGGGGGAATATATCTCCTATGCTAATTGTGGTTTGCCCTATTACATCGGGGATGTGATAGACGAGCGTTCGAAGTTATTCGTGCAAACACCTCGGAGTTTTGCTGCCCGTTTTCGGGTAGGTGTGCGGGTGAAGTCGGAGGTTACGGATGTCTTGCCGGATGCTAAGAAGGTGGTTGTAAAGGATATTGAAACAGGAAGAGAATATGAAGAGACTTATGATAAACTGGTTCTTTCTCCGGGAGCGGAACCGGTTCTTCCTCCGTTGGATGGTATTCAGCATCCGGGTATATTTACCCTTCGTAACGTAGCCGACACGGACCGGATAAAAACGTTTATAGGGGAACATCGCGTGAAACGGGCCTTGATTGTCGGGGCTGGCTTTATCGGTTTGGAAATGGCCGAGAATCTTAAAAGACAGGGGATCGAAGTGACTGTCGTAGAGATGGCAAATCAGGTTATGACGCCTGTAGATTACGAAGTGGCTACGTTTGTTCATCAGGAGTTGAAGGATCAGGGAGTAAATTTGCGGTTGGAAGAGGCTGTGGTCTCTTTCGAGAAAGAGGAAGAAACTATTTTGGTCGCGTTGCGTAGCGGGGATAGATTAAAAACGGAGTTGGTTTTGCTTTCCATTGGTGTGCGTCCCGATCATCGGTTGGCCTCGATGGCGGGTTTGAGGGTTGGAGAGACCGGCGGGATATGGGTAAACGAGTATTTACAAACTTCTGATCCGGATATTTATGCTGTCGGAGATGCCATTGAGTTTCCGAATCCCGTTACTGGGCGTCCTTCGTTGTCTTTTTTAGCCGGTCCGACGAATAAACAGGGAAGGATATGCGCTGACAATATGGTATACGGGAATCGGTATTCCTATAAAGGTGCTATTAATACGGCTATTGCCAAGGTGTTCGATATGACGGTCGGCAGTACCGGGGTTGCGGCTAAATTGTTGGAGAAAAATAGTATTCCTTATCAGAATGTGATCATCCATGCTTCTTCCCATGCCGGGTATTATCCGGGAGCTATGCCCTTGATGATCAAAATTAACTTCTCTCCGGAGGGAGGACGTTTGCTGGGAGGACAGGTTGTGGGGTATGAGGGGGTGGATAAACGACTGGAGATGTTGGCTTCGGTCATACGTGGTGGAGGTAGCGTGTTCGATTTGGCGGAATTGGAGCAGGCTTATGCACCGCCGTTTTCTTCCGCTAAAGATCCGGTAAACATGGCTGGATTTGCGGCAGATAATTTGTGGAGCGGTAAGGTACAAACCATAGAGTGGCGTAACTTAAAAGAGGTCCGGAAAGGGGAGTTTATTTTGCTTGATGTTCGCACGCCGGATGAATATGTATTAGGAAGTATTCCCGGAGCTATAAATATTCCATTGGATCGTTTGAGGCAGGAGATCGATTCTATTACCCCCGATCGGCCGATTGTCGTTTTTTGTGCCGTCGGACTCAGGGGTTACATTGCCGCCCGGATTCTTTCACAAAGAGGTTTTCGGGTTATGAATTTAAACGGAGGTTTGAAAACCTACAGGATGGCTATACAGGAACAAGGTAGTAGTGTTCAGGCGAAGCCAGAAACAAATACGGAAGAGAAAAAAGAAGCGAAAGAGCCTCAAACTGTATCGATTGATGCTTGCGGATTGCAGTGTCCGGGGCCTGTGATGAAATTGAAGGGAGAAATTGAGCATCTCAAGGTTGGAGAGCGGATGAAGATAACCGCAACGGATAATGGTTTTTATCGGGATGTGGTTTCGTGGGCCAAGATGACCGGAAATCAGGTGGTAAGTTTGCAACGGGAAAAAGGTATTATTACGGCTGTTGTTGAGAAAGGCGATTCTTTCCGGCAGAAAGAGAGGTTGCTGGCTGATAATAAAACATTGATTGTTTTTAGTGACGATTTGGACAAGGCCATTGCATCGTTCGTCATTGCTAACGGAGCGGTATCGACGGGACGTAAAGTGACGATGTTCTTTACTTTTTGGGGATTGAACGTGATCAAAAAAGAGCATCCGGGAAGGACGGAAAAGGATTGGGTCGGAAAGTTGTTCGGTTGGATGCTTCCCTCGAATAGTAAGAAGCTGTCTTTGTCTAAAATGAATATGGGCGGTATGGGAAGTTGGATGATGAGAAGGATCATGAAGAGTAAAAAGATCGATTCTCTGGAGAGTTTAATTCAACAGGCCCGACAAAGTGGAGTGGAATTCATTGCTTGTCAGATGTCGATGGAGGTCATGGGAATAGGGCCGGAAGAGTTGTTGGAGGGAGTGAATGTGGGAGGTGTGGCGACTTATTTAGAGAGGGCGGAGGAGGCGAACGTGAATTTATTCATTTAATGAGGGAGCAGGTCAAAACGATCTCGTCTTGACCTGTTTATTTGTTTAACTGATCGATCCAAGCTTTGGTTCCTTTATATTTACAAGAGAGACTGGCTATTTCGGAGGCTTGTTTTAAAGCTTTTAAAAAGTTGAAATGCTCTATATAGTAATGACAAAAGGCTCCATGGAAAATATCTCCCGCACCTAAGGTATCGACAACGGGGAAGTCGGGAACGGTAATCTCTGTTTGCAGATCGTTCTCGAAAGCCAGAACGGAGTTTGCTCCACGTGTAAAAGCTACTTTTTGGGGGCCAGTATGAAACAAATAAGCCTTTTTTTCCAAATAGTTATCTGCAACGGAAGGAATACGAAACGTATCGGAACAGATGATGACGTTGATCCATGGTAATAATTTTTCCATTCCTTTTTTCCAGCTTCCCCCGTCTAAAATGGTAGGAATTTTTTGCTGATAAGCTATTTGGGAAAAATGTATGGCCGATTCTAAATAATGTCCGTCAGTCAACAAGATACGGGTATCGGGAGGGATATCTCCGGGTAGTTGTTCCGGCTGTAAAGAACGCGGACCGGAATTGGTTAATACGGCACGTTCTCCGTCAGGAGTGATTTGTATGGAGGATACGGGGAGTGTCTGGGAAGAATCTTTAAAACCATCGATACAAGAGATGTGGAAATCTTTTAGTTCTTTATGAATAATAGTTGAAAGAGAAGAAGGGCCTATTCCACTAATCAAGAGACTTTTGTTTCCTAATGCCGAAAATGTGACGGCGGCATTATAGGCTGGTCCGCCGCCGGATAATACAATCTCTTTTGCGTTTATCTTTTCGTTAGCATATACGGTTCTTTCAACGTAATAAATCAGATCTATGGTTGATAAGCCTATAAATAATCCGTTCATGAAGTAATTCTTGTTTTTATATATCCAAAGGTAGTGAAAGTTTTGGTTGGAGAATATATTAAAAGAGAAAACCATAACGGAACCGACTGCTATGGTTAACACGGAATATTCCGGAGGTCGATGGGAGATGAATTTGGTGTTTGATCTTTCAGTGGAAGCGGAATGGAATGTATACCAGGAGTCACCGCTCATTAGTAGATTTGTTTTCTATTCGTATCGACAGGAAAACGAGGGATAAATTACCATACCCGTCCGGATTTTTTCCAACCTTTTTTGTAATAAGGGTCACTCAGGTGACTGATGATGACTCCTTTGGATACGCTGGCATGGGCAAAATAACCGTTTTTTAGGAAGATACCCATATGTGTCAGTCTTTTTTTCTTTTTCTTCGAAAGGGTAAAGAAAAGCAGATCTCCGGATTTTAGTTTATGTTTTCCGATACGCCTACAGTCTTTTTGGAAAATATGCGCAACGGTCCTTTCTAATTTTTTGTGATATACATTTTTATAAACGGCCCCGACAAAACCGGAACAATCAACTCCGGTCCGAGTAGTTCCCCCGTATCGATAAGGTACTCTTAACCAGGTGGTAACCTCTTCGAGTAGAGGTAGGTCGTCTTTCCGATTCACGGTGAATCCGAGTTTCCGGGACAGTTGTGCCGTTTGTTGCTTATTGAAGGCTAATTGCCGGTTTGTACCGCAAGAAGAAAAAGTGGCCCATATGAATAGAAATCCAATAAATAGTATGTATCTCATGATTTGATCGCAACTTTAGGACAAATGTAATAAATTTCATTCTTAAAAACGATCCTCTTTCAGCAAGGATTTTTGTAATTTTGCCTTGTTAATGTAAAAAGTATGTTTGAGAAGATCGTGATAGTAGATTCTACCGGATTGAGACCCTGGGCTATACAGGGTTTGAGAAAGTTTGCCCGTCAGGTCGATGTATACGGGGATATACCGGAGAATAATAAGGTTCTCGTAAAGCGTATTGCTGATGCCGAGGGGGTATTGGTATCCTACAATACCCGGATTGGCAGGGAGGTGATAGAAGCATGTCCTTCTATTCGATATATAGGGATGTGTTGTACTTTATATAGTGAACAGAGTGCGAATGTCGATGTGGTGGCGGCCCGGGAGCATGGAATTATGGTGACCGGAATTTGCGATTATGGGGATGAAGGGGTTGTCGAATACGTGATTAGCGAATTGGTTCGGCTGTTGCATGGTTTCGGAAAACAACGGTGGAGAGACGAGGCTTACGAGCTGACCGGGTTGAAAGTCGGGATAATTGGTTTGGGACGAACGGGGAGTATGATTGCCAAAGGATTGAAGTTTTTAGGAGCGGAGGTGTATTACTATAATCGTCGTCGTAAACAGGAGGCAGAACGGGAAGGGATAATGTATTTGCCATTGAACGAGTTGTTACGACAGGTGGATATTTTGGGGACTTGTTTGCCGAGAAATACTTTTGTTTTGGGAAGAGATGACTTTGCTGCTCTTGGAGAAGGAAAGATATTTTTTAATACATCGGTGGGCCCCACTTTCGATGGAGAGGCTTTGGTCGAGTGGTTGGCAGGGACAGGTAATTTTTACGTGTGCGATCAAGTAGGAATGGGAAATTTAAAAAATTCTCTATTACCTTTGGAAAATGTATTATTTACCGATCGGGTTTCCGGACACTCTGCTCAATGCATGGAACGGCTTTCCCGGAAAGTGTTGGAGAATTGTTGTCGTTACATGGAAATCGACGAGTAGATGAATTATTTGGCCCATATACTTTTTTCCGGGGAAGATAAAGACATTCAGCTTGGAAATTTTATCGGAGATGCGGTGAAAGGAAGTTACGATCACTATCCGGAACGTATACGCGAAGGTATCGCCTTGCATCGTAGAATGGATCAATACGCGGATGGGCATCCTGCGGTTCGGGAAGCAGTTTTATTATTGAGACCTGATTTCGGACGTTATTCCGGAGTGTTGACGGATATCTTTTTTGACCATTTCTTGGCTGTTAATTTTGAAAGATATACCTCTAAGTCTCTACAACGTTTTGCATGGGGATTTTATTGGAATTTAATAAGACATTACGCGATACTTCCTCCCCGGATAAAAGGATTCTTATGGCATTTTGTAATCACGAATCGGTTGTGTCGTTACGGGTCTTTAAACGGAATACGGGAATCGTTGTCTATTATGACAAAATACAGAAACTTCGTCGTGGATCCGGATAAAGCCGTTATTTTTGTAAAGGATCGGTATACGGTATTCAATGATTCGGCTGTTACTTTTTTTGATAGTTATAAGGATTGTATATTAAACAAGGCGACAAGATAATCTTATTTTGTTGTTTTAAATAAAGGTTTATATATTTGTGAAATATTGAAAAGTTTAATGAAGTAAAAATTAAATTATGAATGAGTTTTTGGGTTCGACATCAGCTATGTCATGGGATGTTTTTTTAACTAAAGTGATTGATTTGGGAGTGTCCTTAGGATCAAAGTTATTGATTGCATTGGTCGTTTTTCTTGTAGGACGTTGGATTGTAAAAAAATTGAATCGATTACTGGTTACTATTCTAGAGAAAAGAAAGGTAGAAGCTTCTTTATCTTCTTTTGTGAAAAGTTTGGTAAGTATCACGTTAAATTTATTGTTGATCATTATCGTGATCGGGGTGTTGGGAATAGAGACCAGTTCATTCATAGCCTTGTTTGCATCTGCCGGTGTCGCTATCGGTATGGCATTGAGCGGTACATTGCAAAATTTTGCGGGCGGAGTAATGATTTTGTTATTTAAACCTTTTAAGGTAGGAGATTTTATCGAAGCTCAGGGACAAAGCGGTACGGTAAAGGAGATTCAGATATTCAATACCATTGTAACGACTGCAGATAATAAGATCATTATTATTCCCAACGGGGGACTTTCTACCGGTATCATGAAAAACTATTCTAAAGAGGAGACCCGGCGTGTGGATTGGCAGTTCGGTATTGCATACGGGGATAATTACGATAAGGCCAAAGAGGTTATAGGCAGATTGTTGGATGAGGACTCTCGGGTATTGAAGACCCCTGCTTATTTTATAGCTCTTACCTCTTTGGGTGACAGTTCCGTCAATATCGTTGTACGGGCGTGGGTAAATGCCGCCGATTATTGGGGGGTATTTTTTGATATGAATGAGAAAGTTTATAAAACGTTCGCTCGGGAGAACCTGAATATTCCGTTCCCGCAGATGGATGTTCACGTGCATGGAACGAAATAAAACGACTTGCAGGTTGAGAGGTTATTAATTTACAATTTATAATCAAAAAGCCATTCGTCAAAACGAATGGCTTTTTTGTGAGGCAATAGATCGTGTTTTTTCTTTAGATCGTCTATCTTTGTGAAAGAATAAAACAGGATTATGCGATTACTCTGGTTGGATTTAAACTCTTCGTACGCTCATTCTTCATTGGCTTTACCGGCGATTCACGCTCAGCAACCGGGGACGGAGATTGATGTGGAGTGGTGTCGGGTTTCGGCTACGATCAATTCGAACGTGGGGAGTGTTGTGACGGAAATCGTCGGGTATGCTCCGCAAGTTTTAGCGGCCACGGCTTGGCTATTTACTCACGAAGTATTGCGTAAAATTATTATTCGGGTAAAGGCTTTGTTGCCGGATTGTATTGTTATATTGGGAGGACCGGAGATGTTGGGTGATAACGAGGCTTATTTGCGAACCTATCCGTTTATCGATTGCGTGTTTCGGGGGGAGGGAGAAGTAGGGTTTCACGAATGGTTAGCCGTGTATAAGCGACCGGATAGATGGGAGGAGATTATCGGATTGTGTTGGTTGAATGAAGCAGGGGTGTATCGGGATAATGGTATCGCTAAGATTAAAGCTTTTGACAGTTTGGCTTTGCCGGAGCAAAGTACTTTTTTTGATTGGACTAAACCTTTCGTGCAGTTGGAAACGACCAGAGGGTGTTTTAATACCTGTACTTTTTGCGTGAGCGGAGGAGAGAAGCCGGTACGTACCTTACCTGTCGAGCGTATCCGGGAGAGGTTGGATCTTATTCGGAAAAGGGGTATCCGGGACATCCGGTTGCTGGACCGTACTTTTAACGGGAGTTCCCGACGTGCCGTAGAACTTCTGTCTTTGTTCCGGGAATATGCCGGAAAAATGCATTTTCATCTGGAAATTCATCCGGCATTGCTTTCCGAAGAGGTAATGAACTTGCTCCGGGAGATGCCGGAAGATTTGTTGCATTTGGAAGCCGGAATACAGAGTTTACGGGAAAAGGTATTGAAGACGTGTCAGAGGATTGGGAATATAGAAGCCGCTTTGGAAGGTTTGCGTTATTTGTCCTCTCTTTCTAATCTCGTGGTACATGCGGATTTGATAGCGGGTTTACCTTTATATTCCCTTAGGGAAATAGTTGAAGACGTGAGAACCTTGGTCTCTTTCGGGACAAGCGAGATCCAGTTGGAATTATTGAAATTGTTACCGGGAACGGTGATGCGAGAACGAGCTGAAGAGTGGGGAATAATCTATTCGCCGGATCCTCCTTATGAAGTTTTACAAACGCCGGTCATGTCTGTTGGCGACTTGAGACGAGCTCGCCTGCTTTCCCGTTTGATAGACGGTTTTTATAACGCTCTGGCTTGGCAAAAAGTGATTCGTCAGCTCGTCACCGATCATCCTTGTTTTTTGGAAGAGTTTCTTTCTTGGCTTGAAGATCAGGAACTTTTAGAACAACCTTTAAGTCTGGAAAAACGGGGTGTGTTGTTGTATCGATTTTGTAGTGGGGCATATCCCTCTTATTTACCGAAGATAGCAGTGGCATGGATTGCGGCCGGAATACCTTTTACCAAAGAGCCGAGCAGACGTTTAGAAGCATGGGATAGCCGTTTGCCGGAAAACTTGGAGGTGTTGGAAGGGGAGTGGACGGAGGTCATGCGTCTTTATCGTCTCCCCTTTGAAACCGAAACGTACTGGTTCGGATTTGACAGGAGCAAGTCACAATCCAAACCGCTCTTTATAGCCAGAAATTAGTTTTAGAAAGAAAGGTATCTTTGTGTAGGATTACATTGGATTTTTATTCTGTTTATCCAATTGTTAATAAGGAGAGAGCCGATGTTGGTAATGATGGATTCGGGATGAAATTGCAAACCATGAATGGGGAGGACCGGGTGATAAAAGGACATGATATGTCCCTCTTCATCGATAGCGCTGACTTTAAGAGGAGGAGGGAGGGTAGAAGGGGTTACCGTCCAAGAGTGATAGCGCCCGATAACAGCCTGGGGCGGAAGATTACGATAAATCGGATCTTCGGTATCTTGAATGATTAAAGGGCTTTCGTGTCCGTGTTTGGGGAAGGGCAATCGTTCTAATTTTGCACCGAAACTTTCCGCAATGGCCTGGTGTCCCAGACAGATTCCTAAAATCGAATGAGTCGTTTTGCACTGATTGACGACACGAAGCAGATCCCCGGCTTCAGCGGGTATTCCCGGGCCGGGAGAAAGCAGTAAGCCGTCGTATCGGCTTAGTCGAGTGAAATCAATGCGATCGTTTCGAACGATATCGAATCTGCATTTCCCGTTTTCTTTCAGGAGTTGGACCAGATTATACACGAATGAGTCGTAATTGTCGATTACCAATATATTTTTCATGCTTGAAGCTCCCTTTTACGGGAGACAAAAATAGAGAAAACAGGGCTATTTTTAGTTTTTTTCATCGGTTTGAATGATAAAATTAAATACCTTTGGCCCGAAACGCGGGGGTGATAAAGGTAAATGATGCGATAAATTCGGATTATGAGTAAAAATAAAAATTGGTTACCTCTCTTTTTTACAAACTATTTGGGGGTATTGAATGATAATTTCCTGAAGACTTTGGCGTGTTTTATATGTATTGCTTGGGTCGGAAAGGAGCATGAGTCGATGGTCGTTACTTCAGCATCCGCCGCCTTGGTGATTCCCTATTTGCTGTTTTCCCCTTTGGCCGGTCGGTTGGCCAAGATTTATAAGAAGCACAAAATTGTCGTGTGGGCGAAATTTGCCGAATTATGGATTATGGCTGTGGCAAGTCTGGGGTTATTGATGACATCTACTTCTGTTGTATTGATTGCTATTTTGCTGATGGGGTTGCAGAGTGCGCTATTTTCTCCTTCCAAGTACGGGTTGATTCGGGATATCGGAGGTGAAAAAGGTATATCTTTCGGATCGGGGGCTATGGAGATGTTTGCTTTTGTCGGAATACTATCGGGGACTCTCTTGGCTGCTTTTCTTTCCGAGAATGTGAGTATTTTAGGGTTATGCGGGTTGTTGTTTGTGATTGCCTTTTTGGGATGGGGCTGTAGTTTAACGATTCGGGTCCGGGAGAGCGAACCGTTGAAAGAGAGTCATGAAACATTGAATCCGGTTAAATTCGTTCGGGATATGTATATCCGTGCGAGTGATTTTAAAGGGTTGAATCTGATTGTCGTGGGATTGGCTGTATTCTGGTTTATCGGTTCGATGATTCAGATGACCTTGATCGTTTATTGTCGGGGAGAGTTGGGAATGAGCGATTCAGAAACCGGTATGGTCATGTCGTTGGCTGCTATCGGGATCGGAGCGGGGTGTTATCTGGCGGGAGTGTTTTCTCACGGGGAGGTAGAATTGGGATTGGTTCCGTGGGGTGGGATGATGACAGGAATTGCTTTTGCCATTATTTTCTTGTTTGATCTGCAAGGAATTGCTTTTGCCTTGTTGGTATTTTCAGCTGCTTTTTGCAGCGGGATGTATAAAGTGCCTTTGGATGCCTGGATACAAGCGAATGTGAAAGGAAGGGAGTTGGGAGACATGTTGGCTTATTCCAATCTGATCACCTTTTTATTCATGCTTGTTGCCTCGGGTTGTTTCGGAACGATGGAGATGTTATGGGATACCAAATATATATTTTTGTTTTTAGCTACGTTGACATTTTTCATGACTTTTGTTTTGTATAAGCAGGTGAAAGAGATGAGAGGGAGATTTAAGAATTTAAAAATACGGAAATAATGGTAAGAGTGTTTGCTGCTATATATCGTTATCTGCTGGCATTGAGGTATAGAGTGAAATTGGAGGGAACCGAACATTTAACTTCTTCTTCAACGAAATTGTTTTTGCCAAATCATCAGGCAACGGTTGATCCTCAATTGATTTTTGCTCATTTATATAAATACACGAAAGCTTCCCCTTTGGTGACGGAAGCTTATTGTAAAGTTTGGATATTGAAGCCGATATTTCGTTTGATGGGCGTCGTATCCGTTCCGGATCTGGAAAAAAGCCGGAAAGGGATAGAGGTGGTTGCCAATCTTTATAAAAACGTACTTGAGGCTCTCGCCCATGGTCATAGTATGTTGATTTATCCGGCGGGCCAATTGGCCGGTCAAGGGTATGAACGGATTTATAATAAACAGAGTGCCTGGCAAGTATGCCGGCAATTGCCGGAGAATACCCGTATCATCGGCGTCCGTATTCGGGGATTATGGGGTAGCATGTGGTCCAAGGCTTGGAACGGGGAATCTCCTAACTTTTTATGGACTTATTTGAAGGGAATTTTTTATGTTTTGGCTAATGGCCTGTTTTTTTTGCCGCGAAGGGATGTTACGATCAGTTTTTATGATATTACCGATGCGGGATGCGGGAGAGCGGCAGTGAGTCGTCAGGAGTTCAATCGTTATTTGGAGAGTTTTTATAATGCGGAAGGGCCGGAGCCGGTCCTGTTTTTGAAGCATTTTTTTTATTCTCCCGCTTTAAAACGTAAATTACCGGAACATATAAAGGGAGCAGACCCCCAAAAATATGATGGAATCAGCGAATAAAGTCAAAGAATTAATGAATCGGGCCGGAGCATCCGGATCCTCTTTTCTTTTCGGGGTTGATTTTGAATTGACTCGCGGTTTTTTTATCGAGAGTCCCTTGGAACAACAAAATATTCTTTTTGATGTACGGGGAGTTTCTAACGTGGAGCGTGCTAAGATAAACGGTGAGCAAAAAGCATTAGTGAAAAATCCGATTGCTTTCGAGGAGTACGAACGTAAATTCAGGGAGGTAAGGAAAGGATTGTTGCGGGGGGATTCCTTTTTATCGAACCTGACGGTGGCAACAGAGGTCGAGACCTGTTGGTCTTTGGTGGAGATATTTCATCAAAGTCACGCTTTGTACCGGTTATGTATACCGGAGAATTTTGTTTGTTTCTCCCCGGAACGTTTCGTGTTGATAGAGGAGGGCAGGATCTCTTCCAACCCGATGAAAGGGACTATCGATGCTTCTGTTCCTTTTGCCGAAGAGGTGATATTATCCGACTATAAAGAGCGTTCGGAACACAATACGATAGTGGATTTGATCCGTAATGATTTGAATCGGGTGTCGGAACAAGTAAGACTGGAACGTTTTCGATACGTGGATCGCTTACATACCAGTAATGGGGATATCCTGCAGGTCAGTTCGGAGATTACGGGCCGTTTGCCGGAACATTATGAAACTTTCTTGGGAGATATCGTGTTTGACTTATTACCGGCCGGTTCCATATCGGGAGCACCCAAACCTGCTACGTTACGTATTATATCTCGTGCCGAGGGAGAAAAGCGGGGATTTTATACGGGAGTTTTTGGCTTGTACGACGGGAAGCGTTTGGATACGGCCGTGATGATTCGTTTTATAGAGGAGAAGGGAAGGAAACGTTATTTTCGTAGCGGAGGAGGAATAACGATCAATAGTTCTTGCCGAAGTGAATACGAGGAGGTATTGGAAAAAGTGTATTTACCTTTTTAACGGGAAACGGATGTCTGCATTTATTGAGACCATACAAGTGATTGACGGTGAATTTTGTAATTTTTCATTCCATGTGGCTCGAATGAAAGAGACCTCTGTTGTTTTTTTCAGACGGGAAATCGTTTTCATACCGGATGAATTGATAGTTCCCGAAGATTTACGGGAGGGGGTTGTAAAGTGTCGGATTATTTACGATTATGTTATTCGGGAAGTGGAATTTATTCCTTATCATATTCGGAAAATTGCCAGTTTGAAATTAGTGGAGGACAACGAGATTGTTTACCCTTTTAAGTCTACGGACCGGGATGCTTTAAAGAGATTGTCTGATCGTCGGGGAGATCGTGATGAGGTTTTGATCGTGAAACAAGGGCAGATAACAGACACTTCATTTTCAAATGTTGTCTTTCGAGCCTGCGACGGTCTCTATACTCCTTCCGCTTTCTTGTTGAACGGAACCCGGCGTCAGCGTCTGTTGCGGGAAGGGATTGTCCGTGAAAGAGAGATTCGTGTTGCGGATCTCACCCGTTATCAAGGGGTATTTTTGATCAATGCCATGATCGATTTGTCGGATCAAGTATATGTTCCCGTGGAGCGGATCTACTCTTCTTGATGGTGATATACTCGTTTGCTGTTGATAAAGGTAAGCTCTTTTGTACTGTAATTGATATACGCTTTGTTCCGGTAATTGGTAAGGGGTGTTATTTCTAAAGCGATCATATCTTCGGATAACTGATACCAATACCCTTTTGCTTTCCGGGTAGAGTTAGACAACATGTTGAAAATGGTGAAGGTATAAGTATAATCCGGATGAAGGTTCAGGGTAAATTTATCTGTCGGTTGTTGTCGATTAGGAATTAATGCCACGTATTCACCGGTAATCTTTCTTTGCGGATCGCAATCGTTTACCGTATCGAAACGAATAAAATCGGTCAGTGTCAATTGGAGTGTTTGATTCTTTTCGATATCGTTCGAGAAAGAGAGTGAACCTTCGAACACCCCTAATAGACTTGTGTTTGTACCCTTTTGAATTTTTCGGTATTTTTCGATAACCTCTTTCGCGATGCTGTCCATGGTGATTGTTAATCGGTTTCCTGTGGCACAGTCCGTGAGAACCGGATGTTCCCGTATGAGCGAAAACTCTCCGTTAAAATAATGTGGTATGGATAATTCTGTTTGTGCCGGAAAAGTAGTATGCTTCGGCTGTTCTTCTTCTTTCGTTTTCTGTGGTTTGCAACCCGACAAAAAAAGGGTGATGAAGCAAATGCTTACGATTTGTATTGTATTCATATCATTTCGTTTTCTGGGTATAACGGAATGACAAAAATAAAGTTATACCAGTCCCATTTTCTTTAAAAGAATGGAGGCATTCATTGTTTGGCTGATTCCCGGCTTTAATTTGTAATCGTAACTTATTTCCGTTCCGGAATGTGCGATCTCAAAGCAGTTATTGATAAAGTGCCGAGGAAATACATCCGCCAACTTTCCTAATTCTAAATCGTGGGTTGCAATTAAGCCGGAAACAGGAAGAGATAGCAATTTTTGTAGGAAAAGGCGCGAGCCGTTCAATTTGTCGACCGAGTTAGTTCCTTTTAAAATTTCGTCTAAAATAATAAAGAGTTTATCTTCTTTTTCGGCAGTTTCGACCAATTGCTTCAGACGCAATAACTCTGCGTGGAAATAGGAGGTTCCTTTAGCCAGATTATCGGCAGTTCTCATGCTTGAAAAGATAGCTATGGGCTGAAAACGGAAGGTTTTGGCACATACGACGCAACCGCAATTAGCCAAAATCAGGTTAGTGCCTATTGTGCGTAAAAACGTGCTCTTTCCTGCCATGTTGGCTCCCGTGACGATATAGAATTCATGCAAACGTGCTACCTGGAAATCGTTGACAATCCGTTGCGATGCCGGGAGCATCGGATGACCTATTGCTTCTCCGCGTAAGATAACCTCGTCGTCGGGAATGGGAAAGATGTAATCGGGATGGTTGAAGCGGTAATTGGCGAGACTCACGAATACATCCAATTCTCCTATTGATTCTAACCATTCCGGGATGAAGGAGGCATATTTTTCCTTCCATTTAGTTAATCGGCGGATAAGATGAACATCTTTCATGAAAAGTCCGTTCAACAGTATGGCGGCTAATATATTGCCCCGCTGGTCAAAACTTTCCGATGTTTTGTGAAGCGAACGGAATGCTTCTTCTGCGTTGTATTTTTGCTCGTATAGTTTATAATATATCTCTTTCAGTCGCTCCGAATCTACCTGTTTGGATCGAACGTGTTGCATCAATCGGTGAAGATTGCTGAACGAATGGATAAATTGATCCAGTTGGTGTTGGACCCGGTTTATTTTTTTCGCGGAAGAGAGAACGATCGTTAATTGAATAAACGATAATAAAAGCGGTAAAGAAAAGGGTATGATTGAAAACAGACATAAGCTCCAGCCTGCTATTGTCACTATCGGAAGATAGTAGGATAGTTGGAGCATGGCGGTAGGGAGTCGTAATTGTTCTTCGGACCATTCCCGAATCTCTTTTATGGCGATACCGGATAATTTATGGCTGACACCGATAGCTCTGAAACTGTGACACCAGTCCGGATCTTCGCTTAACTCCTGAACGGCTTGTTGTCTTTGTAGCACTCTTTCTTTAGATTTTAGAGGGGAACACAGCCACTCGGAGAGTTTTTGAGTCCCGTTAGGGGTAACCGTCCGGTTGACGGATTGAAAAAGCGAGTTTTCTCCGAATAGATCCAAATCGTGAGAGTAGGCATGCGATAGATCTTTGAATTTGTCTCCCTTAGGCAGGTGCGTCGAATCTCCCGCCAAGTACTCTACCTCTATTTTTGCACCATGACGTAATTCGGTATAGTAGGTTATTTTTTGTAACAATTTGGTTTCCGTATAATTGATATAGACGAAGAGTATTATGGAAAGAATTCCGGTGTATAATGCAAAAAGGTTTCCCGTCGTAAGCAGGGAATATAAAAAGTAGATGATCAGTAAAAAGAGTATGATCTTGGTAAATGTAATGTAGTTACGCGTTGCTTTCAATTTCTTTACCTGTGAGGTCGCTTCTGCTATTTTATCTTGATAATATAATTCTGCATGCATGGATATGGGATTTTTACAAAGATAATTCAAAATGAGTAATAAATGAGATCAGGAGCCTTTTTTAGCAGGGATACGTTGCAATATCCAGGCCAGGGTAATTCCAATCAGGGCCCCGACGGTCGCTTCCGTAAATCTCAACAGACCGTTTAGCAGGGGAGAAATATCCGGTGACATGATAGAGACAATCATGATTACTACTAAGGTAATGGCGGCCATTTTGCTGCCGTCAGGAAGTCCGATCGCCATACATAACAAATCGAGAATGAGTACGGAGATCACCATTCCTGTAATGGTAAAAGGAAACCAGGTAAGATAGGCGTAAGCGATACAACTTCCGATAAACGTGCCTGCAACTCGCAACCATCCCTGGTGGATGGATGTCTTGAAATCATCTTGAAGCACCACAATTCCGGAAATGGCGGCAAGCATTGCTCCCATATATTTGGAACCTTCATGGAACCTTCCCGTGATGTATGCTCCCAGCAGACAAGAGAGTAGTACCACGATGCCTTTTGCGATAGCCGAACCCGGTTTAATACGGGTTAAGATAGTTTTTACCCGAAGTTTCATACTCTCTTGTATCGTCAGACTTAATGAAAAGTTGCACTTTTTGATCTTTAATCTTCCTGGAGACCGAGAGGATTCGGAATATCAGCGGGTAGAGTGATTAAAGCGGATTTAACCGTAGATACGAATTGAACAGGTACTTCGTTAATTACCTGTTCGGTTCTTTACGAGCAGACTAAAACGTTTCGGAACATCTGTTCTAAAATTCATAACCTGACCGGTTGAGGGGTGAATGAATTTCAATTGACGGGCATGTAAGGCTAAACGGTTAATCGGGTTATTGCGTGCGCCGTATTTGGTGTCTCCGGTTACGGGATGTCCTATTTCTGCCATGTGAATGCGGATCTGATTCTTGCGTCCGGTTTCCAATTCCAGTTCAACCAATGAGTACTGACGATTGGATTTAATTACTTTATAGTGGGTAACGGCCCATTTTCCCCGGTCGGAGGTATAAACATTCATGGCTTCATTTTCTTGAAGATAGGTCGATACCTGATCTTCCGCTTTTTCCGGTTCCCCCTCAATAATGGCCACGTATTTCCTTTCAAGAAGCATTTCGTTCCAGTGTTGTTGCATTCTTTCCTGTGTTTGCTGATTTTTGGCGAACATCATTAAACCGGAGGTTTCCCTGTCTAATCTGTGGATGATAAATATACGATTCTGTGGATCAATGGATTTGACGTAGTCACTTAAAATATGATAGGCTGTTTTCTTTTTTTCATTTTGGGTAGCCATGGAGAGTAGACCGCTCTTTTTATTGATAACAATAAGGTCGGAGTCTTCATACACCATGTCCATATGCGGACTGGAAAATTCAACGTTTCCTTTTTCCATGTTTATGGAAATATAATCCCCCGGTTTTAACGGCTCGTTGAATTGTGTCGTAACTTGGCCGTTCACGTTGACCTGTCGGTTGCTCAATATGGATTTTACGGTTGTTCTGCTCTTTTCCGGGAATTGTTTGAATAGATAGGACAAAAGTTCAATTTCCTCTCCGACCGTAAATTGACGTATCTGAGGTTTGTGTCTTCGGGGATGGTTGGTTTTATTCATGGCGCCTTGTTATTTGCGGCAAAAGTAATAATAAAAAGTGACTTCCCTTAAAGGAAGCCACTCTTTTCAAAATTATTTAATGAAGGCTTACACCTCGATCTCGATTAGTTTACTGCCTGCTGCAACGGTTGTTCCCTCTTTTGTTAAGATTCGTTTAACCTTGCCGGCATAATCCGTGGCAATGCTGTTTTCCATTTTCATTGCCTCGAGTATGAGTACGTTTTGTCCTTTAGCCACGATATCTCCCGGTTTTACCAAAATCTTGAAAATGCTTCCTGGCATGGGAGCTTCAACTACTTTTCCTGTAATCGGTTCCTCTTTTTTCTCCTCGACTGCGGATTGGGTCTCCTCTTGTTTATGAGTAGCCATATAACGAGCCTCTTTTTGTTTGGTTAGGAACGTTTTAGCGACAGCCGGGAAGAGTTCGAGCAGAAGTACTTCTTTTTCATTTTCCGCTAATTTAACACCTCCGAATGCCGTCAACACGGGATTCTCCTGCATTTGGTATTTTGAAGTATCATACGGTGTTTCTTCCCGTGTTCCGGCAATTTTCAGACGAAAAGCGGGATCGACGGGAACCGGAGTTTTTCCGTATTCACCTTTGACAAGAGCAACGAATTGGTTGGATACATTAGAATACATGGGTTTGCCGTTTTTGATATCCAAAGCACAGTTTACGGCTTGTGCTCCGACAATTTGGCTTGTTGGCGTAACCAAAGGAGGAAGACCGGCAGCTAAACGAACCGTCGGGATCAACTTCATGGCATCTTCCAATATATCCATGGCATTCAATTGCTTCAATTGAGCGACCATATTGGTGTACATACCTCCGGGAACTTCAGCTTTCTTAACCAATTCGTTCGGTTTCGGGAAATTGAAATAAGCCTCGATGGCATGACAGGCATTCAACAATGCCTCTTCGTTATTCTGTTTTGCGGCTTCGATGGCTTTGTCAAACTCTTTATCCACTTCCGCCGGTAATTTGTCCGTGAGCGGATTGAACGGTTTCGGGAATTGTTTAACAGCGTCGAAAGCTTCCAGTTCTTTACGGATCGTGTAAAGTTCTTTATTGATTTTAGCTACAGCCTCCATGTTTACATCCATTTCTATACCTAACTTCTGACAGAAGATGTAAATCAATTCGATAGCGGGAGCGGCAGGACCGCCTGCGAAGTTCCATATATTGGTATCTACGATATCGGTTCCTTTGACGATAGCCATCAATACAGCTCCCAACCCGTATCCGGGAGTGCAGTGCGTATGGAAATCGACGGGAATTTTCAGATTTTGTTTAAATAACGGAATTAACTCTGCAATCCGGGCCGGGTTGATCAGACCACTCATATCCTTAATAGTGATCATATCAGCCCCGAGAGCTTCCATCTCTTTGGCTTTGTTTAAAAAATAAGCGTTGGTGAACACCGGTTCCGGGTTTTTCTTTCCCTTCAATTTATCCATTAAACTGAGTTTCGGATACTTCGGATCAATGGTGTAGCAAACTGCACAGTCAGCTATACCGCCGTATTTCTTCACGTATTTAATGGTCGATTTTACGTTATTGACATCATTCAACGCATCGAATATACGCATGATCCCAAGTCCGGATTCGATAGCATTTTTACAGAAACCTTCGATGATTTCATCCGTGTATGGAGCATAACCGAAAAGATTACGACCTCTCGACAAAGCGGTTAATTTTGAAACGTCTCCGATACCGGCTTTGATTTTTTCCAAACGATCCCAGGGATTTTCATTCAAGTAACGCATTACAGAGTCGGGAACGGCACCACCCCAAACTTCCATTGCATAGAAGTTTGCATCCTTGTAGTAAGGTAATACCCGGTCTACCTGTTCTTGTTTCATTCGTGTCGCAAAAGCAGATTGTTGACCATCTCTAAGAGTTAAGTCTCTGATTAGTAATTTTTGTGCCATGTTTTATAAGAATTAATTGTTATGTGTTGTATTTTACTATTTCACAAATATATCTAAAGTTATTTTTTTATCCTAATAATTTTCAATGAAATCGAGGAGAAATAATAACAATTCCTTTGTTAATTCAGAAAAATAGTTTTAATTTGTAATATGTGGGGGAAGTTGCTTGTGTATTGTATTCTATGTGTGTGCAAATGAGAAAATTAGGGTTTGTTTTTAATCATAAATGAATTGTAATGGAAAAAATTGCCGTATTTCCGGGTTCATTCGATCCTTTTACCGTGGGACACGAGGAGATCGTCAAAAGAGGATTGAAGATATTCGACCGTATTATTGTGGCTGTAGGTATCAATGCCGTCAAAAGGGAATTTTTGGATATAGATACTCGTATTGCCATCATACAGAAAGTATTTAAGGGTATAGAACGGGTTCGGGTGGAGAGTTATTCCGGCTTAACGGTTGATTATTGTAACCGGATAGAAGCCGGTTTTATCATTCGGGGCTTGAGAACGGCTGCTGATTTTGAATATGAAAGAGCTGTGGGGCAGATAAATAAAGCTATGGATTCTTCCGTTGAAACCGTATTTTTGTTAACTTCTCCGGAACATACCTTTATCAGTTCGACCATCGTGCGGGATATTGTTATGAACGGAGGAGATGCTACCAAATTTTTGCCCACGAATATTACGACTGAAGATCTGATTTGTTTTCAATAGGCACTTAAAGCTGAAACAGAAGAAGGGTATTACGGGGAAGTAGTTCCTTTCGATGTTTTAAATTGCAATTCAAAAATAAAAAATAGGATGATAGAGGCACCGGAAGCTTTATGTTTGGCCGAACAATTAAACCGGACGATCAAAGGAAAGCGTGTTACGGATTTAATTGTGAAGAATACGCCGCATCGGTTTACTTTTTTTTATGGGGATACGGACGAATATGAAAAGCGTTTGTTCGGGAAGACCGTGAGAAGAGCGTGTGCTTTCGGGGGTATGGTTGAGATATGTGCCGAAGATATTCGTTTAGTCTATACTGATGGGGTAAATCTTCGTTATTATGGGCCGGGGGAGAGACTTCCTTCCAAACATCAATTGTTAGTTGGTTTTGAAGATCAAAGTTGTATAATTGCTTCTGTCCGGATGTACGGTGGAATCTGGTGCTTTCCGACCGGAGATTTTGAAGGCTCTTTAAAACCTTATTACGAGAGTGCGAAATATAAACCTCAAGTAATGACGGATACTTTCGATATATCTTATTTTATGGAGTTGCTTAAAGGAGAGGAGCAGGGAAAAAAGAGTATTAAGGCTTTCTTGGCAACGGGGCAAACGATTCCCGGTTTGGGGAATGGGGTATTGCAGGATATCCTTTATCACGCGAGGATCCATCCGAGGAGTAAGGTCTCTTCCTTATCTTTTACGCAAAAGGAGGGGTTGTTTGAAGCTATTAAGGTGGTATTAAGTGAGATGTATTGTTTCGGGGGTAGAAGCACCGAAACCGATTTGTTCGGAAAACCGGGAGGATATATTTCTCATTTGTCGAAGGCTACGCTGGGAAGCAATTGTTTACGCTGTGGCGAAATGATATTGAAAGAAAATTATATGGGAGGTAGTATATATTACTGTCCCGGTTGTCAAAAATACGAATAAAAAAGCTGCTTCAAAAGCAGCTTTTTTATTCGTATTCGATAATATTACCAAGCGAACATCGGTCTGTCGCTCATCATGGCGTTTACCTCTTTTCTTACTTGTGCAATTACATCGGCGTTATCGACGTTGCTTAATACCCGGTCGATCATATCCACGATGACAGGCATATGTTCTTCTTTCAAGCCGCGGGTCGTAATGGCAGGAGTACCTACCCGCAAACCGGATGTGGAGAACGGGGTACGCGTATCGAACGGTACCATATTTTTATTGATCGTGATGTCTGCCAATACCAATGTATTTTCGGCTTTTTTACCGGTTAAATCCGGGAATTTGGTTCTTAAATCGATTAACATGGAGTGATTGTCAGTACCTCCGGAGATTACTTTGTATCCTTTGTCCATGAACGCTTTTGCCATGGCTTTGGAGTTTGCTAACATCTGTTTGGCATAATTGGTATACTCTTCGGATAACGCTTCACCGAAAGCGACGGCTTTAGCGGCAATCACGTGTTCGAGCGGTCCTCCTTGCTGTCCGGGGAAAACGGCGAAATTAATTACCTGCGACATCATTTTGATCTCTCCTTTCGGTGTTTTCAAACCCCATGGATTTGGGAAATCTTTAGGGAGAAGGATCATACCGCCGCGGGGACCGCGAAGTGTTTTGTGGGTCGTGGTAGTTACGATATGACAATATTCCATCGGGTTATTCAGTAATCCTTTGGCAATCAAACCGGCCGGATGAGACATGTCACACATCAGTAAAGCTCCTACTTTATCGGCAATCTCACGCATACGTTTGTAGTCCCAGTCGCGAGAGTATGCGGATGCTCCGGATACGATCATTTTGGGTTTGTGTTCGATGGCTAATCGCTCCATCTCATCATAATCCACCATACCGGTCTCTTCCTTCACGTGGTAAGCTACCGGATGGTAGTTGATACCTGAAAGATTCACGGGTGAACCGTGGGAAAGATGGCCTCCGTGTGCCAAGTCTAACCCTAAGAACGTATCTCCCGGTTTCATGCAAGCAAAGAACACGGCAGCGTTGGCTTGTGCTCCCGAGTGGGGTTGTACGTTGGCGAATTCGGCTCCGAAAAGTTGGCATGCGCGATCAATAGCCAGCTGTTCCGTTTGGTCGACAATTTGACATCCTCCGTAATAACGCGCTCCGGGGTAGCCTTCGGCGTATTTGTTGGTTAAACAGGAACCCATGGCTTGCATTACTTGATCGCTTACGAAGTTCTCAGAGGCAATCAACTCCAGCCCCTGTTTTTGACGTTGACACTCCTTATCAATGAGGTCAAAAATTTGTGTATCTCTTTTCATTATTTAAATTTTTAATATATAGACATTCTAAAATCTTTGCCAAAATTATATTAATACTCGTTGTAAACAAAGTATTTCAAGTTTTTTTTTAATCCTAAAAACCCTTTATCCCGTAGATTCGTAAGGAATAAGGAAATTGAAATATAAAAGGTAAAATAATGAAGATAGGAGAAAAAGAATTATCCGGCGGCGCTTCTTCCGAAGAAGTGTATGAATTGATGGAAACGGGGCGAAGTTATGTATCGGATAACCGGGAAGGAGGCCGGGAACCGGAAAGACCTGCTTTTTTAACCGTACTTTGTATTCTGACCTTTATCGGTAGCGGATCCACTCTTTTAGTCAGCTTCGTGAGTCTATTGATATCCGGTTACATAGAGCAATTGTTTTGGATGAATGGAATGGTTCCCCAGGAGTATCTTTCCGGGCAAACTGTAATGATGGCTTCTTTTATTTCACTCGTGTTGAGCGGAGCTTCTCTTTATGGAGCACATCGGATGTGGCGATTGGATAAATTCGGTTTTTTTGTATACACGACCGTGCAATTCGTGTCGATATTTCTTATTTATAATGTATTGGGTTTATTGGTCAATGCGGCTTTTGTTTTGATGTATTATGCAAATTATAAATATATGGTAAAATAGTTCTAATATTTTATATATTTGATTTCAAATTTAATTTTGAATACTATGGAAAATCCTTTTGAAACGAGTAAACCGAAACGTTCGGCCTTTTTAACGGTACTTTGTATCCTGACTTTTATCGGGAGTGGCTGGGGAATTTTAAGTAATTTAATGGGATTGTTTACAGCGGGGCTTCAGAATTCTGCAATGGAAATACAGCAGTTGTATCAAAGTAGCGGAAGTTCGGGTTCCGGTTTTCTTAAAGCATGGATGAATTCGAGCATGGATCTTATGCAAGTGACAGCCCTGCATGCAACAGCGATTAATTTATCCGGTTTGTTTTTGTCTTTGTTTAGTTTGATCGGGGCTATTTTTATGTTTAATTTGAGAAAGGTCGGGTTTTATATTTATTCGGCAGCTCAGATTTTGGCTTTGTTCGTACTTCCTTATTATGCAGGTTTTTCGATGATCGTCTGGGTCTCATTCCTTACTTCCGGCTTTTTTGTCTTGCTGTTTATTGTCCTTTACGCGGTCAATTACAGGCAAATGAAATAAAAGCGGCGATAAAATCTCCCCGGAGACCGTACAATGTTTTGTTTGCCTACATGGTAAATAAATAAAAAAGCCCTTGGGAACAAGGGCCTTTTTATTCATGTTATCCTCCGAAATTGTCGTACATAACGTTTTCGTCGGGAACACCTAAATCGTATAACATTTTCGTGACGGCCTGAATCATCATAGGAGGTCCGCACAAATAGTATTCAATATCTTCCGGATTTTCGTGATTCTTGAGGTATTGTTCGTAGATTACCTGGTGTACGAATCCCGGCTTATAAGCTACTCCAGCCGCATCAGCCACCGGATCCGGTTTATCAAGAGCCAAGGTCCACCTGAAGTTCGGGTTTTCTTCTTGTATCTTATTGAATTGATCCACGTAAGGGGCTTCCTGCAATGCTCGGGCACCATACCAGAAGGTCACTTTCCGTTTCGTGTGCATGGTTTTAAATAAATTGAAGATGTGCGAACGCATCGGGGCCATACCGGCACCTCCACCGATAAACATCATCTCGTTATTGGTATCCCGTAGAAAAAATTCTCCATAAGGTCCGGAAATGGTCACCTTATCACCCGGTTTGCGAGTGAAAATATAAGATGAACAGATGCCCGGGTTTACATGGGCGAATCCACCTATTGCTTTGTCGAACGGGGGAGTGGCAATACGGATATTCAACATGATGATATTCCCTTCTGCCGGGTGGTTGGCCATGGAGTAGGCTCTGTAAGTGGCTTCCGGATTATGCATTTTCAAATCGAACATCTTCATGCGTTCCCAGTCTGCCCGGTATTTCTCGTTTACCTCAATATCTTTGAAATCAACATCGATGGCCGGTACATCTATTTGAATATAACCTCCCGATTTGAATTTCAAAGTTTCCCCTTCCGGCAATTTCACGACGAACTCCTTCAAGAAAGTTGAAATGTTGTTATTGGAAACGACTTCACATTCCCATTTTTTGATACCCAATACGGATTCGGGAATTTCCATCTCGATGTTTTCTTTCACTTTTACCTGGCAGGCCAGACGCCAGTTATCGTGTTGCTGTTTATAGGAGAAGAAGCCCGTTTCGGTGGGAAGAATGGATCCCGCACCCGATTCTACCTGACAACGGCACATGCCGCAGGAGCCTTTTCCTCCGCAAGCCGAAGGAAGAAATATTTTATTATTTCCGAGGGTGGCCAATAAGGTTGACCCGGGTTCCGTTGTTATCTCTTTTTCGCCATGATTGATGCTGACCTTCACTTCCCCCTTGGGAGTTAGTTTTGCTTTGGCAAACAGGAGCATGCCCACGAGAATGAGTGTTACGATAAGGAACACGATTACTCCTGCCGTGACGATCGCTGTATTTATTACTAATAATGTCATCTTATTAATTTTAGATTTACTGATAAAGTGATCCCGTGATTTTAGATTCTGTGATTAATCGTCACTGAATCGGCAATCTCTAAATCACTGAATTGTTTTACAGATTGATACCCAAAAAACTCATGAATGAAATAGCCATTAATCCTGTCACGATAAACGTAATCCCGATACCTCGCAGGGGAGCGGGGATATTCGAGTATTTTAGTTTTTCACGGATAGCAGCGATTCCCACGATGGCAAGTAACCAGCCGATACCGGACCCTAATCCGAATGCAGTGGCTTCCGCTACGTTTGCGTAGCCTCTTTCTTGCATGAATAATGATGCTCCCATGATGGCACAGTTAACGGCAATCAACGGTAAAAATATTCCCAATTGATTGTATAAAGTCGGTGCGAATTTCTCAACGACCATCTCCACTAATTGTACCATCGCGGCGATAACAGCGATAAACATAATAAAACTTAAAAAGCTGAGATCGATGTTGGCCGCACTCTCTCCCAGCAACCAGGTCAATGCTCCGGCTTTTAGCACGTAGTTGTCCAACAAATAGTTTACCGGAACGGTAATCAGTAACACGAAAACGACAGCTATACCCAAACCGAAAGAAGTTTTAACGGTTTTCGACACGGCCAGATAAGAACACATACCCAAGAAGTATGCGAAAATCATGTTGTCGATGAATATAGAGCGAATGAATATATTTAAAAGGTTTTCCATATCTTCATTTTATCTTTTGGTTAACTACTTCTGTTCGATTAAGTCTTTATTCCTGGAACGGTGTATCCAGATAATGATTCCCACAATGATCAGGGCCATCGGAGGAAGAATCATCAAACCGTTATTCATGTATCCCATATCGTAAAAAGCCTGTGGTACCACTTTGATACCGAAGAGTGTTCCTGAGCCGAGTAACTCCCGGAAAAAAGCCACGATAACCAGGATGATTCCGTATCCCAAACCATTGCCGATACCGTCGAGGAGGGAAGGCCACGGTTTGTTTCCTAAAGCGAAAGCCTCGATTCGGCCCATGATGATACAGTTTGTAATAATCAAACCGACGAATACGGATAGTTGTTTACTTACATCGTAAGCATAGGCTTTTAATATTTGATCCACGATGATTACTAAAGCTGCGACCACAACCAACTGCACGATAATACGGATACGGGTCGGGATGGTATTTCTCAACAGCGAAAGGATCACGTTAGAGAAGGCGGTTACGGCAGTAACAGATAGTGCCATAACGATGGCCGGTTCTAATTTTGCCGTAACAGCAAGAGCAGAACATATTCCCAAAACCTGTACGAGGATCGGGTTATTCTTGCTCAAAGGACCTAACAGTAATTGTAGGTTCTTAGCTGAAAATAATGCTTCTTTTTCGCTCATCAGAATTATTTTTTTAAGAATTGTTCGTAACAGGTTAAGTAATTTTTAAGCATGCTTTCTACTCCTTTGGAGGTGATGGTTCCCCCGGAGATGGCATCCACTTCATGCGGGCCGGTAGCTCCTCCGCCTTTTTTCACGAATATGGAGACCAGATTACCGTTATCAAAGATTGTTTTTCCGTCAAATTGACGACGGAATTGATCTTGAGTAATTTCTGCTCCAAGGCCGGGAGTTTCACCTTTGTGATCGAAAACGGTTCCGTAAACGGTATTTTTATCCTCGTTTAGCGAAATATATCCCCAGATGGGTCCCCATAGACCGGTTCCTTGTAACGGCAAGATGTATTTGATCACGCCATCGATATTGGCCACGTAGACCGGAAGCTGTCTATCTTCGCACGATTTTTTCACTTCCTTGCTGAGATCAACCGCGAAAGCGTTCCCCGCCACTTCTTCTCCTTTCGAATTGACAATAAATTGTTTGGTAATGTATTTGTCGAATAGTTCTTTGGAGTTTTCCGGGGTGGAGGTAATATTCACAGAACGCAGTATGTTCTGTCTTTTTTCATTCTCTATATTTTCATTTTGGGTAGGCTGTAACCACAGGGCTATCACGGACAGCAGAACGGCAACGATGACTACCAGTATAATGGAATATATAAAGGTGTATGTATTTCCTTGTTTATTCATCTCTCTTTGATTTAGAATTAGATCAATCTACCATGACTTTTGCCCTTTTCAACCGGCGTTTAATGTTGCCTTGCACAACAAACCAGTCGATAAGCGGAGCGAACGTGTTCATTAACAAAATGGCTAACATCATTCCTTCCGGATACCCCGGATTCAAGGTCCTGATTAGAATTGCCATTACTCCGAGAATAAATCCGTAAATCCATTTTCCCTTTTCGGTTTGAGCTGAAGTTACCGGATCTGTCGCCATGAATACGGCGCCGAAGGCAAACCCTCCCATCACCAAATGATCGATAGCATCTACGGCTGCATACGGGTTTGTTTCGGGTAAGGTTAGGTTTAACAAGTAAGCCATGCAGAATCCTCCGATAAAAGTGGATAGCATGATTTTCCAACTTCCAATTCCTGTTGCAATCAATAAAATAGCACCCAGTAAAATACAGAAGGTCGAGGTCTCTCCAATGGATCCCGGAATCAACCCCCAAAACATGGTGCTGAAGTCTGCGGTTAGAGGTGTGCCTTGGGCGGCCTGAGCCAACGGCGTAGCCTGTGAAAAACCGTCAGGCATTCCTGCGATCCATACTTTATCGCCGGAGATCATAGAAGGGTAGGAGAAAAAGAAAAATGCCCGAGCCAATAGAGCCGGATTCCAAATGTTCATCCCGGTTCCTCCGAATATTTCCTTTCCGATGATGACCGCAAAGGCTGTAGACACGGCAATCATCCATAACGGTGCGTTTACCGGCATGATTAACGGAATCAACAAGCCGGATACAAGAAAGCCTTCGTTAATTTCATGCCCTCTGATTTGTGCCACGGCGAATTCTATACCTAACCCGACCACGTAAGAGACGATGATCATGGGAAGAACTCTCCATAGACCGTAAAAGAATAGTTCGAAGAATCCGGTTTCCGCTAATGAACCGATTGCTTTGAAATGCTGATAACCTACATTGTAAATACCGAACAGTAAAGCCGGGATCAGGGCTATGACCACGATGATCATGGTTCTTTTTAAATCAACGGCATCCCTGATATTGCAACCTGAAGTCGTTGTGCGATTGGGCACAAAAAGAAAAGACTCGAAACCCGTGAAAACGGAGTGCAACTTGTGCAGTTTACCTCCCTCTTCGAATTTAGGCTTTTGCTTATCTAAATAATTTCGTAAAAAGTTCATTTTCTATTGTTTTGAATTTATGATTTATGATTTTTGATTTCCGAAATCTAAAATCTAAAATCGTCAATTAACTCAGTTCTTTCATCATCAGTTCAATACCTTGCTCTACGATTTGTTGTACCGGAGTTTTAGAGGTGCAAACAAATTCACAAAGAGCCAAGTCTTCCGGTGCAATTTCATACATACCCAATTGCTCCATCTTATCCAGGTCTTCGGCTAAAACGGCTTTTAGCAGGTAAACCGGCAGAATGTCCATGGGTAATACTTTCTCGTATTGTCCGGTGACGACAAACGCTCTCTCTTCTCCATGATAATTCGCGTTCAACGCGTATTTCTTGTTGGGAAATAAGAAAGAGGGGAAGGTTTTGGACATGGAGAATTTGTTGAATCCGGGGGTGGCCCAACCTAAAAATTCGTATTCGTCTCCCTCCGGAATGACGGTTACCATATTGTTGTAATAACCCAAGAACGATTCCGGGGATACTTTATAACCCGTGAGAACATTTCCGGAAATGATCCGTTGGTGTACTTGGTTCTTCAACTTGTTGTTAACGATACAACCGATATTTGCGCCGAGGATTGTTTTATAGTATGCTGGTTTTTTCACCTCGGAACCTACTAAGGCAATAATTTTACGCGCATCGAAATGGCCTGTTAAAAATAACCGACCTATGATGGCAACATCCATGATATTGACAACCCATACGATATCTCCTTTATTGATCGGATCCAAATGATGGATTTGTATGCCTACGTTCCCGGCTGGGTGGGGACCGCTGAAATAGTTGATCTCAACGTTTTTTAGTTTTGCAAAAATGGAATGGGAAGGAGTTCCTTCTCGGAGATTTAAATATACCTTTTTATTGCAAAGCTTTTTCAGGCAATCGATACCCGTCTGTAATGCCTCTTCTTCTCCTTGTAAGGCGAACTCGAAATCAGGAGCTAACGGAGCCGAGTCAAAGCCTGAGATGAAAATGGCTTTCGGTGTGGTTTCCGGGTTTGCAATTACGTCGTAAGGACGTTGTTTGATCATGGGCCATATTCCGCTTTCAAGTAATTTGGAAATGATCTCCTCCCGGTTTAATTTGTTCACATCAGCCTTACCGAAATCTTTGTAGCTGATTTCTGCATCCGCTTTTATGACAATCTCTAATAATTTTCTTCTTTCACCTCTGTTTACCGTATCCACGATACCGCTAACCGGGGCCGTAAACTGGACTTCAGGTCTGTATTTATCCGAGAATAATACGTCGCCTGCTTTAACTTCATTGCCTGCTTTTACCATTAGTTTAGGAGTAAGCGCTCGGAAATCGGTAGGCTTTACCGCGTATAGGTTACATCCCTCCACGGAGGCCACTGTTTTTTCCGCCTCTCCTTTTAACTTGATATCAAGGCCTTTTTTCAGTTTTATTACCTTGGACATTGTTCTTTTATATTTTTGATATGTAGATAATTATTTATTAATCTATCGTAAAACAAACGTTTTCAAAATACCTGCAAATATATAACCTATTATTGAATTTTATCCGTAATTGTCAGGTTAATTCTTACGATGACTTACTTTTTTTTTCGTGAGCTTTTTTTTGTTGTTTTTTTGACGAAATGAACCTTTAAACGGGTTATCGATTGTTTTGGCATGTAATTTGTATAAATACAAGAACTAATCAAAGGTTAATCAAGAGTATCCAAACAATAGAGAAAAGAAATATGAAACAAATCTTGTTTTTTTGTCTGGCGGTATTAGGGGCTGTCTCGTGTAAATCGGCTAAGGAAAATTTGCCGTTGACGGGAGTGAATTGGGTTGCCGAAAGTTTGAACGGTAAAGAGTTAAAAATGAAAAATAGCAACCAACAAGTCAGTATCACTTTTGAGAAGGCGGGGAAAAAGGTGGCGGGACAAGCCGGATGTAACCGTTTTTTCGGGACCTATGCCACGGAGGAGGATAAATTGACCTTTAGTCAGATGGGAGCGACCAAGATGGCCTGTCCTAATATGGATATCGAGGTAACCTTTTTTAAGATGCTGGACGAAACGAATCGTTTTGTAATTAAAAACGATAAATTGAGTTTGAAAAACGACGGGAATGTGATTGCTGTTTTTAAAGCGGAAAAAATAGAAAAGAAAAAGTGATTGAAATAAATATTTACAATTGATTCTTCAGTACATAGAAAAAACATCCGGTATTTGCCGGATGTTTTTTTATACGATTTCGGCAACGACAAAAGTGCTTCCGCCGATGTAAATCATGTCCCGGGGTGATGCTGCTTTTTGTGCGGCTCGATATGCGGCATCTACCGTGGGAAAGGTTTCTCCCGTTAATCCGACAGACCGGGCTTTTTCTGCTAAAATTTTTTCGTTCATGGCTCTTGGAATGGAAGCTTTACAGAAGTAGTACGCGGCATCTTTGGGCAGGATATGCAAAACGCTGTCGACATCTTTATCGTTTACCATACCGATGACAAAATGTAGTTTTTCGTATCGACAAGCATTTATTTGAGCGACAACCTCGGTCAATCCGTCTATATTATGTCCGGTATCGCATACCGTGTACGGATGTTTCTTTAATTCCTGCCAACGTCCTAACAGACCGGTATTTTGTATCGTACGGGCGATCCCGGCGTAGACGGCATGATCCGGGAGAGACAACCCTTGTTCTTTCAGTGTTAGAACGGTTTCTAATACGGTCGGAATATTTTTTCGTTGGTAGAACCCTTTTAGATCCGGTTGGATATTGTCGAATAGGATCCCGTTTCGACGGTGAAGGGTATAGGTGTTTGTAGAATTCCGGTTTACTTCCCAGTTGTCGGAAGCAAATTCAAGAAGCGATTGGCATTCGTCCGCTTTATCCTCGAAAACGAAATCCGTTGCGGTATCCCGCGTACCGATAATTACCGGGACTTGAGGTTTTATGATACCGGCTTTTTCGCGTGCTATTTTCTCGAGCGTGTCTCCAAGAAGAGCCATGTGATCGAAAGAGATGTTCGTAATGATAGAAGCCAAAGGCTTAATGATATTGGTGGAATCGAGCCGGCCGCCTAACCCGACCTCGATGACGGCTATATCTACTTGTTGATCTGCGAAGTATTTGAAAGCCATGGCAACGGTCATTTCAAAAAACGAGGGTTTTATCTCGGCAAAAAGATCCCGGTAGTCTTTTACAAAATTCACGACGTATTCTTCACTGACCATTTCGCCATTGATTTTGATCCGCTCGCGGAAATCTTTCAAGTGGGGAGATGTGTATAGTCCCGTTTTATATCCGGCTTCCTGAAGGATGGAGGCCAGCATATGCGAGACGGAACCTTTACCGTTCGTGCCTGCCACGTGTATGGTTTTGAATTGACGATGAGGGGAGTCAAAATGTTGATCCAACTTTAAAGTATTATCTAAATTAGCTTTATAAGCAGCTTTTCCTTCTCTTTGGTACATCGGTAGTTGAGTAAAAAGCCATTCTAATGTTTCTTTGTAATTCATGATAGATACAAAATCTTTTTATTGAGCGTGCAAAAGTAACAATAATCACGGTAAAGAAGAATACGAAATCGGAAATTTCAGCGTGCGGCTGGTGCTATTTTCGCTTCCTGCAAATTTTAAAGGATGGGGTTATTTACAGGAGAAACATGTTGTAAGAGATGGGAGGGAGAGGGAATGGGCATGGAATGTTAAAAAAGAAATAGTATGATTTTTTGCAGATGATTCGCGAAAAGATGTACCTTTGCAGAAATTATTGAACGCTTTATGAGTAGTGATAATAAAATAGTTCCAGTGCCCGTATTGAGGCGAATGCCGGCTTATCTTTCTTTTGTGAAGACTTTACAAAAACAGGGGGAGAAATATGTTTCCTCAACGCGCATTGCTGAATACATGGAGATTGATGCGACGCAAGTGACAAAGGATTTGTCTCATACGGGAATATCGGGCAAGACGAGAGTAGGATACGAGGTGGATAATTTTGTCTGTATTTTGGAAGATTTCTTAGGGTTCAATAAAATCAATAACGCTTTTCTTGTCGGGGTAGGTTCTTTGGGTAGTGCGTTACTTCATGATAAAGGTCTGCGTAATTTCGGGTTGAATATAGAGAAGGCATTTGATGTGGATCGTTCCAAAATCGGAACGAAGATTAATGACATTGAAATTTATCACATCGATCAATTTCGCGGAATGCCTGCCGAATGTAACGTGGCCATAGGAATTATTACGGTTCCCGCCGAATGTGCCCAGGGAGTAGCCGATCTGATGGTTGCTTGGGGAATAAAAGCCATATGGAACTTTACTCCGGCCCGTATAAAAGTTCCTTCCCATATTGCCGTGCAGAACACAACCATTTACACGAATTTGGCCATATTGTTTAATAAGCTCCATGCTCAAGAGTGACCAATGTCTTTTCATTGCCGTTTTTTTTGTTTTTCCGTAAAAATTTTTACAGACAAGAGGATTCCAAAATCGTTCTTCCATGTTTTTAGTGTATAAATCCCCTGTCCGTTTTACCCCGAACCATTTTTGAAATAACGTCTGATTGGCTCGGTCGTCATACGAGAAATCGGGGTCTAAATTGTCCACGATGATTTCTTTGTGAGACGGTTGGAAAGCGGAGGTGTCCATGTCGATCCACCCGGCTGGGTTTTCGACTTTACTACCGGAATAGGGTAACTCGTTATATATGAAAGAGAATTCATTGGGACGGTTAATGGCCATGCCTGTATTTAAAACAGCCGACGGATAATACAATCCTTCTGCTGTTGAGATCGACCTGAAGGCTTTAGCCTCTCCCGGTTTAATATAACAACCGTAATTTTCTTTGCCCCGGCCCGTGATTAGCTTCATGAAAACAAAGCCGCCTTCTTTGCCCCGATTCATTACTTTCCCTTTTATTTCAACCCATCCGTTCGGATGGTCTTCGTCTCCGGGGTAAAAATTGCGTGTTAAATCTTTTACAGCGAAATATTGATTATGTCCACTTCTTAACCATTTGTCAAACACATCCCGTATGTTTCCTTCTATCTTCAGCTCTTTTGCCAATTGCTCGAGGCTGATAATGCCTTGTTGCTTGTGATAGACCTCTTCCAATCTCATGAAAAGAGAGTCCAAAGAAATCTTTGGACCCAAGTAATTGGTTAGTTCAAACAGGTTCTCGCGAACGGTATGGTATAAAATGTTGGGAGCGACTTCCCGTCCTGCAAAGCGTTTTCTAAACTGTGATACCGTATGTAAGCCTGCAATTGTTTCTCGTCTCTACCTGAAAAATTGTAAATAAAGGGTTTTGCAAGACGGCCGGATACAAAATGCGATTTGTCGGAATATAAAGTTCTAAACAGAAAATCTGCAAAGGGGTACTTTGCGGAATATACATTTGAACGAGTGTCGTAAAACATCGCCATGGCATTCCAGAGAGTGTATTTCCACTTTCCTGTTTTTCTCCATTTCAATAACGGATGACTGATCTGTGCATCGGCTCCTACTGTTTCTACTGCCATTTTTAAGGCGATGGATTGTCCGATCTCGTGGAAATATTCACTTTCCGTGTCGTATGAACCGATGTATCTGACTCTTCTATTGTCTTTTTCTCCTTTTGAGGAAATGGGAATGTTCAGTATTCCCATCAATTCCATGCCGAACCCTTTTTTCCGGTAAAAATGTCATTCCTGGTTCCACTTGTCCACTCATGAATTTTCCTTCATTAAACTCCAATAAAAAAGATACCGGGGTTTCGATAAAACGGACATGAGCTACTCCATGCTCAGCCAGCTTAAATCGGATAATTTTAAATCCGGATTAAAATAAAAATCACTTTGGAAATACGCTTTAATTCCTTTCGGTTTGGCCTGGGCAAAGTGTTCTAAAAATACATCCGGTTCTTGAAACGTGTTCAATGAAAACTTCAAACTGTCTATATCTAATATTCGACTCGTAAAATTACCACCCGGATAAGTAACTCGATGGTTCAAAAACGACAGAATCTTTACCACGAAACTTTACTCCCTGCGAAAAAAGAACTCGTTGATTCGGACGAATAACCACCGTACGAAATTTAGTCATATCGCGCCCGCTATACATCGGGCGGACATTAATAGATTCTAAACTGCCGCCCGTATTTTCCCGACGAGAGAAATCCGTTATTACGATGATAATGAATAACGACTGAACGACACAGAAAAGATACGCGTTTACAAGTGGCACGGAACAAGGCAATGCTACTAATTTCCAATTCTCACCGTATCCTTGTTCTTGTAAAAGTATTATTTTGGGATTATTGATTCAGGTGCGGAAAAAAAACAGGAGAGAATTCTGAGGATCGTTTCGGATTGATTTTGTTGATATAGATCGTTTATTGGAAGGCTTTTTCTTTTGTTATTCCGATGGTTTTTGCTACCTTTGCAAATTGTAAATTACATTAGTAGTAACTAAAAGAAAGCGTAAATGGTAAAGATTAAATTTCCTGACGGGAATGTAAAAGAGTTTGAATCCGGGATTACCGGTTTGGACATAGCGAAGTCGATTAGTCCTAAGTTGGCTAAGGAGGTATTGTCAATATCCGTAAATGGAGTCACGTGGGACTTGACGCGGGGAATTACGACAGATGCCGAGATTAAGCTAAACACGTGGGATGATGAGGAAGGACGCCATGCTTTCTGGCACTCGTCTGCACATCTTATGGCAGAAGCTTTGCAAGAACTCTATCCGGGAATAAAATTCGGGATAGGCCCTTCGATCGAAAACGGTTTTTATTATGATGTAGATCCGGGTGAGGGGGTATCCATCCAGGAAAAAGATCTTGTGGCAATCGAGAAAAAGATGTTGGAGTTAGCGAGAAAGAACGAAGAATATTGCAGGATAGATGTTAGTAAGCGGGAGGCGTTGGATCATTTTTCATCTTTGGATGAAACCTATAAGGTCGAATTGATCAACGATCTGGAGGATGGAACGATCACCTATTATCGACAGGGGGATTTTACGGATTTGTGTCGCGGACCGCATCTGCCCAATACCTCCTATATAAAGGCTATTAAGTTAACCAGCGTTGCCGGCGCATACTGGAGAGGGAACGAACACAACAAGATGTTGACCCGCGTATACGGAATCACTTTCCCGAAACAGAAGATGTTGGAGGAGTGGGTGCAGATGATGGAGGAGGCTAAATTACGGGATCACCGGAAAATAGGTAAAGAGATGGAGTTGTTTACTTTTTCTCAGGCCGTGGGTTCCGGTTTACCCATGTGGTTGCCGAAAGGGGCGATGCTCAGGGATCGTTTGGAAGCGTTCTTGCGGAAAGTACAGAAAAAGTATGGATACGAGCAAGTCATTACGCCTCATATCGGTAATGTAAATTTGTATAAGACTTCCGGGCATTTTCAGAAGTACGGAAAAGATAGTTTTCAAGTAATCACCACTCCGCAGGAGGGAGAGGAGTTCATGTTGAAACCGATGAACTGTCCTCATCATTGTGAGATATATAAATTTAAACCTCGTTCCTATAAAGATCTCCCGGTGCGTTTTGCCGAGTTCGGTACGGTATATCGTTACGAGCAAAGCGGGGAGTTGCACGGGTTGACGAGGGTACGCGGATTTACGCAGGATGACGCGCATCTTTTCTGTACTCCGGATCAGTTGAAAGAGGAGTTTAAAAAGGTAATCGATATTATTTTCATTATATTTAAGGCTCTTGATTTTAAAGATTATACGGCTCAGATCTCTTTACGGGATCCGAACAATAAAGAGAAATATATCGGTACGGATGAGAATTGGGAGAAGGCCGAACGAGCTATTATAGAGGCTGCCGAGGAGAAAGGGTTGAATACCACCGTAGAGTTGGGAGAAGCTGCTTTTTACGGCCCGAAGTTGGACTTTATGGTAAAGGATGCCATCGGCCGGAAATGGCAGTTAGGAACGATTCAGGTGGATTACAACTTGCCGGAGCGTTTCGAATTGGAATATACCGGAGCCGATAATCAAAAACATCGTCCCGTTATGATTCATCGGGCGCCTTTCGGAAGTATGGAGCGTTTTGTTGCTGTTTTGATCGAACACACGATGGGGAAATTCCCCTTGTGGTTGACTCCGGAGCAGGTTGTTATTCTTCCGATCAGTGAAAAATACAACGAATATGCTCAAAATGTTTTGAATTTGTTAAATAATTACGATATTCGCACCGTCTTAGACGATCGTAACGAAAAGATTGGTCGGAAGATACGTGATAACGAGTTGAAAAAGATCCCGTATATGTTGATTGTCGGGGAACAGGAGATGAACGAGCATAGGGTTTCCGTGAGACGTCAGGGAGAGGGAGATAAAGGATCTATGACACCGGAAGAATTTGCGACAATGATAAATAAAGAGGTAGAATCCCAGCTGGACTCTATCTATAATTACTAATAAAGGAGGATTAATTATAGCACGAACAATGGAAAGTAGGGGCTTTAGAGGTCAAAATGACAAGCCACAGCACAGAATAAACGAGCAGATCAGAGCTGCCTCTGTGAGAGTCGTTGGAGAAAATGTAGAACCGGGGGTTTATTCTTTGAAAGAGGCCTTAGCGATAGCGGAGGCTGCGGGAGCCGATCTGGTAGAGATTTCTCCTAACGCGGATCCACCTGTTTGCCGGGTGATTGATTACAGCAAATTTCTGTATCAGTTAAAAAAGAAGCAGAAAGAGATCAAGGCGAAAAGTGTTAAAGTGGTAATAAAAGAGATTCGGTTCGGACCGCAAACGGATGAGCATGATTTTAACTTTAAATTAAAGCACGCCAGAGGTTTTTTGGAAGAAGGGGCGAAAGTGAGGGCATACGTGTTTTTTAAAGGACGTTCTATATTGTTTAAGGATCAGGGATCCGATCTTTTAGAGCGTTTCATCAGTGAATTGGATGATTACGGGAAGGTAGAGTCAGCTCCGAAATTGGAAGGGAAAAAGATGATTGTGGTTATTGCTCCTAAAAAGTAATTTTGATCGATATTTTATAATTATATTTTTCTGAAACACAATTAAAATTAGAACAGATGCCAAAGATGAAGAGCGTAAGTAGCGCGAAAAAAAGGTTTACCTTGACCGCTACGGGGAAGATTAAAAGAAAACATGCTTTTAAGAGTCATATTTTGACGAAAAAGAGCACAAAAAGAAAGAGAAATCTTACTCATTCGACAATTGTAGATCAAGCGAATGTAAAGGGCGTGAAAGAGATGCTTTGCATGTAAGATTATTTTAAATTAAACAGTTATTAACCAGAATGTTAAGCTTAAATAGAAGTTTCCATTGGAACGCTAACATTCAAAAAACAAAAGAGTATGCCAAGAGCTAAAAATGCCGTTGCTTCGAGAGCACGCAGAAAAAAGATTTTAAAACAGACCAGAGGAAACTTTGGAGCAAGAAAGAACGTCTGGACGGTTGCCAAAAACACGTATGAGAAAGGTTTATTATACGCGTACCGTGACAGAAAGAAGAAAAAATCAGAATTTAGAGCATTGTGGATTCAGAGAATTAATGCTGCTGTCAGAATGGAGGGTTTGTCTTATTCCAAATTTATGGGCTTAGTTCATAAAGCAGAGATTAATATGAACCGTAAAGTTTTGGCTGATTTAGCGATGAATCAACCGGAAGCTTTCAAAGCTGTTGTTGCGAAAGTGAAAGAGTTAGCATAGTGATTATGAAATATCGATTAAAAAGGCTGCCGTAAGGTGGCCTTTTTTTATTTTTAAATGTTAACTTTGTGGCGTAGAGTTCCGAATAAAGCAATGGTACGATGGAAGGGGGGAATCCGGGGGGCAGGTAAAATTTTTAACATGATGAAAATAGCATTATTGGGTTACGGTAAAATGGGAAAGGCGATCGAGCGTATGGCTTGTGAGAGAGGGCATGAAGTGGTTTTTATCGCGGATGACCATGACCGTTCTGTCGAACAGGACGAGCGGTTACGCGAAGCGGATGTGGCGATTGAGTTTACGATGCCGGCTGCAGCCGTGGATAACTATACCTGGTGTTTTCGTAACCGAATTCCAGTGGTTTCCGGTACGACCGGTTGGTTGAATCGTTGGGAGGAAGTGATTGGCATGTGTAAGGAATTGCAGGGTAGTTTTTTTTATGCTTCTAATTTCAGTATCGGTGTCAATATATTTTTCCATTTGAATCGTTGGTTAGCCAAGACGATGTCCCGCTTCGAAGGTTATAAAGTATTCGTGGAAGAGACGCACCATATTCATAAGTTAGATGCTCCGAGCGGAACGGCCATTGCCTTGGCAGAAGGGATCATGGAACAGCACGGGAAATATTCTTCGTGGAAGTTGGACGGAGAACCGGTAAGAGAGGGGGAAATCCCTATTACGGCAAAACGGGAGGGGGAGGTGCCTGGTATACATTCGGTAACGTATCAATCCGATGCGGATGAGATCAAGATTTATCATTCGGCTCTTTCAAGAGAGGGTTTTGCGTTGGGGGCCATAATGGCTGCGGAGTTCTTGGTCGGCAGAAAGGGTGTCTACGGAATGGAAGATTTATTGCATTTGGACAATAATAAATAATGGGCGGTTTGTATGCACTTTTCCGTTTGGACGGAGAAGGAATAGATCGTAAATCTAAATAGAAAAATATGAGAGATATCTTAATAAACAAATGGTTTAAATTCGGGATCGTTTTATTGGTATATTTATTGTGGACTTGTTGGGTAAGTTCCTGGTGGCTATTATTAGGCGTACCTGTTATTTTTGATATTTATATTACGAAAAAAATACATTGGGCGTTTTGGAAGAAGAGAGGGGTAGAAAAACAAACAAAGGTGGTTGAGTGGATCGATGCCTTGATTTTTGCTATTGTTGCGGCTACCTTGATTCGTATGTTTTTCTTTGAAGCCTATACCATACCTACTTCCTCCATGGAGAAATCGATGATGGTCGGAGATTATCTTTTCGTGAGCAAATTGGCTTATGGTCCTAAATTGCCGAATACCCCGTTGTCGGTACCTTTTACTCATCATACGTTACCTTTTACGACATCTGCCAAGGCGTATTCCGAAGCCATACAATGGCCTTATAAACGAATTGCCGGTACGGGAAAAGTTAGACGGAACGATATTGTCGTGTTTAATTTTCCGGCCGGAGATACCGTGGTACTCGGCATGGAGAATCCGGATTATTATTCTCAGGTAAGAGACGAAGCCATAAAGGTTAAAAATGCAGGAGCGGGTTTAGGATACATGTTGTCCGACGAGGAAGCCGCTTTGTACGCGGGAAATGCTTTGAAGAAAAAATACCGGGTTATAACTCGTCCCGTGGACAAAAGGGAGAATTATATTAAACGGGCGGTCGGAATGCCGGGGGATGTGTTGGAGATGAGAGATGCTCAACTTTACGTGAATGGAGAGAAAGCGGAGGACAGCAAAGGGATGCAATACAAGTACATCATAAAAACAAATCGTCCATTGGATTTGGCTAAATTGCATGATATGGGGGTTTCTTACGAGGATTTGAGGATGAATTACGGAGATGTTTACATTGTACCTTTGACCGTAGAGATGTTGAAAAAGGTAAAGGCTCTTCCGAATGTGATTTCTGTGACGAGGGAGCGGAGTAGCGAGCAGGTATTTCCGTATAGTTCCGATTATCCATGGACAAGAGATGATTTCGGCCCTCTTCCCATACCTAAGAAGGGAGAGACTGTAACTTTAACTTTGGAAAATCTACCTCTTTACAGACGAGTGATCGGAACATACGAGGAGAATAAATTGGAGGTGAAGGATTCTGTCATTTATATCAATGGTCAGCCGACTGACCAATATACATTTAAGATGGATTATTACTGGATGATGGGAGATAACAGGCATAATTCGGCGGATTCCCGTTATTGGGGATTTGTTCCAGAAGATCATATCGTCGGAAAGGCGTATTTTATCTGGCTGTCCTTAGATCCTGATAAATCATTCTTAAGTAAGATACGATGGAACAGAATGTTCCGGTTTATTCATTAAAAAACGGCTCAGCCGTTTTTTTAATACGATTTAATTTATTATTTTGTCGGTGTAAAAAATACATATACAATGACTGCTAAAAATAATAAAAAGACATTTGTATTAGATACGAATGTTATTCTTCATGATTACAAGTCAATTTATAATTTCGAGAATAATGATATCGTTATTCCTATTGTCGTGTTGGAGGAGTTAGATAAGTTTAAACGGGGAAACGATCAGATCAATTTCCATGCCCGCGAATTTGTTCGCGAATTAGACCAGATTGCGGGACAGGATTTTTTCGTTAAGGGAGCTTCTTTGGGAAAAGGGATGGGAAGATTGTTTATCCAACCGGGAGTCCCTTTTTCTGACGAGATGAAAATTTCTTTTAGCGATGATATTCCTGATCACCGAATATTGGCCGTGGCTGAATATTTAAGTAAAAAGAAAGAGGGCGAGAAGGTAATCTTGGTCACGAAAGACATGAATCTTAGGATGAAGGCTAAATCTTTAGGTGTTCAGGCTGAAGACTATAAGACCGATCAAGTAAAGAACTTAGACACTTTTTTGAATAAAAGCGTCGTTACGATAGAGGATTTTTCACCGGAATTGATCGCCAAACTGTATGAAAATAACGGGGGAATTCCCGTTGCTACTTTTTTTCCGGGACAGGAGATTAAAGGAAACCGGTACTATATTCTGAAGAACGGCAGTAATTCGGTGCTTGCCTGTTATGATCCTGTGAAACAGGTAGTTCGTAAAGTGGAAAAATTGAACGCTTTCGGAATATACCCGAAAAATTCGGAACAGGCTTTTGCCATGGATGCTTTACTCAATCCGGATATATCCTTGGTCGCCCTTAGCGGAAAAGCCGGTACCGGAAAAACTTTGCTTGCCTTAGCTGCCGCTTTGCAACAGAATAAGAATTTCGAACAAATATACTTGGCACGTCCTATCGTGGCTCTCTCCAATAAGGATTTGGGGTATTTGCCCGGAGATGCGACCGAAAAAGTCAGTCCTTATATGCAACCTCTGTTCGATAATCTGGGGGTGATAAAACACCGCTACAATATGCATAGCCAGGAAAGCCGCATGATAGACGATATGCTGAAAGATGAGAGGTTGGTGATTTCTGCCTTGGCTTTTATACGGGGCAGGAGTTTGTCCGATGTCTTTTTTATCGTGGACGAGGCTCAAAACTTGACCCCCCATGAGGTCAAAACGATTATCACCCGTGCCGGAGAAGGGGTAAAAATGGTATTTACCGGAGACCTTGATCAAATCGATTCTCCGTACTTGGACCGGCAATCCAATGGCTTGTCCCATCTGTTTGACCGGATGGAGGGACAGGATATTTTCGCCCATGTGCATTTGGAGAAAGGGGAGAGAAGCTACTTGGCCGAGGTGGCAAGTAATTTGTTGTAACTTGTCGTCACGTGATCGATAAAGAAAAGAGGTGACCGGAATCCCGGTCACCTCTTTTATTATATAAAAGCTGTTGTTACTCTACAATGTCCATGAAGACAGTCTCTTGAGCGTACGGATAGAACTCTCTGTCGGTGGTAGCTTTTTCCTTTAATTGAGGCTCCATTTGAATGGCTTTTTGTAATGCCATGGCCATAGCAGAGGTATCCTTTACTCTGGCGGCAGCGATGGCCATCAAATAGTATTCATAACCGTTTGTCAAATTTAATTTTTTGAACGTATCTAAAGCGGCACGGTTATCTCCGGCCATTAATTGGGAATAAGCTAAGTTGATATCCGGCATCTCTTTCAAATAGGGGATGGCTTGTTTATAATTACCTTCCTGCATGAGGATTAATCCCATATTGTATTTAGCTTCTTTTTTGACGGAGGCCTTACCGAACATCTCTTTTGCTTTTGCTTTGTTGCCTTCTTTCATATAGGTTATACCCAAATTATTGTATGTTTCCGGTTGTTGTTTCATAACAAGGGCAGATTCCAATAATTTTTTGGCTTTACCGTATTCTTTATTCTGGATGGCCATTGCAGCTAAATCGTTTAATAAGTTTGCATCCGTTTGTGAAGAGAGTACGGAATTTTCCTGCAATTGTGGTAAATAATAAGCCGTTACCTGATTTTCAACCTGAATGGTTGCGGGTACCGTGTAGAATACGAAAAAGTCAGCTCTGCGGAGTACGGGAAGAATGACATCTTTCAGTTGCGGAACTTTTTTGATGTACGATTCCAATAGAGCTTCGCGTTGGGCATTGGTCGTGGCATTTTTCATCTCTCTTACCATCATCTCCTTATCCTTGATGTTAGAGTCGTTGAGTAATAAGTAAAGACCTTCCCAGTTTTCGTTTACCGTATTAGCCACGATGAATTTGGAATTTTTAGCCATGGGGGTATTGGTAAAGCCTAAGTCCTTTTCGAAGAAGGCTTTTGACGTTTTAAACCGGTTGGTCGTCAGGTTTTTGTTTAATCTTTCGGCTCCTTCCGGTGAACTGGAAACGAACATGATCATATTGGTAATTCGAGCGTTTTTATCTGCCAAAACTGCTTTCATCTGTTTGCTTGCCTGCATCATGATGTTTGATTTTTTCTGTGCATCAGGAATAACGGATTGCGCTAAGGGGAAAAGTACGTAACCGCTTACCACTCCGACACCCGTAGCCGGGACATCTTTTACGAATGTTTCCGTGAATAGGGGGATTGCGTTAGGATCGGAAGGAATGGAATAGGCATATGTTTTCCATACTTTTACTCCATTGGAGTTTAAAATAGCGGGAGTCAGGGTTACCGACTTGTCGCCCATCATCGCTTCGATGTCTGCCATCAATACGCCTTTTTGCATCCCTTCTTTAAACGGGAAGGACAGGTTGTGCGTGGAGAATGTGTTCCCTTTGTATTCTATCACCGGATAGTTCGTACCTTTTACTTTTTCTCCCTGGAAGTAAAGGGGAGATAAAACTTCTTCACCGCCGGGATATTGCATTTTGGGAGTCACTTTTAATGTCAATTTTTTATAAAATTGTTTCGGTGCGAAAGCAATATTGTAGTTGAAGTTTACAGTCCCGTCCACCGAAATGAGTTGTTCCGGACTTACCTGTCCTATAACGGCCGTTTCGATGGCTTCTCTTTCCAATTTTTTCATGGAATTACAGCTTCCCATTAGGAATGAGAGTGCAAGAATGAATGCGCTACTAGTTATTAAGGTTAGTTTTTTCATAATACTCTTTTTTTAGTTTAACTTATTTTCTTCATTTAATTCTTCTGTTCACTATTTCATAATCACTCTAACGAATTTAAATGAATAAGGTTTGTAAAATTTATTTTTATCTTTGTCCGAAATTTTGATTTTTGAATAGATTGATGATGGAAGATAGAGTTAAGCCTGTCTATATAGAAAAACTTTTTGAAAGTAAGAATCCTAAATTGGCCAGATGGATTCCCGGTTTTGTGTATTCTTTTTTAAAGAGAGTTATTTGCCAGGATCAAATAAATGATTTTATCTCTAAATACGGGGATCGGAAGGGACTGGATTTTTCCGACGGTATATTAGAATATTTGGATATATCCTTTCAGGTAGAGGGTGCGGAGAATCTGCCGGATCCTGACGGGAGATATATTTTTGCCTCCAATCACCCTTTAGGAGGACCTGACGGAATCATTTTGATCTCTTTTTTGGGTCAGAAATATCCGAATTTAAAGTTTCCGGTCAATGATTTGTTGATGAACCTGAAAAATTTGAACAATATCTTTTTGCCGGTTAACAAGCACGGAGGGTTGGCGAAGGAGGCTGCTGCGGCTATCGATGAGGCGTATGCTTCCGATTGTCAGGTGATCATGTTTCCTGCCGGTATGGTAAGTCGTAAGTATCATGGTGTGATACAAGATCCTGAATGGCAAAAGAGTTTCGTCAGTAAAGCGGTCAAACATCATCGGGATATCGTGCCGATACGGGTTGTCGGAAGAAATTCGAACTTTTTTTATAATCTGGCGAATTTTCGAACCAGGATCGGTTTAAAAATAAATATAGAGATGATGTTTTTACCGAAAGAGACCTTTAAAAAAAGAGGAGCCTCCTTTACGATAAAGATAGGAAAGCCCATACCGTGGCAGACTTTAGACAATAGCAAGACCTCCAAAGAGTGGGCAAAGATTATCCGGGATATGGTTTATCGGATGTAGAGGTTCGTTTTGACAGGCAATTAAAAGTCTGGAATGAAAGGTAAAACTCTATATTTTTTTTATTTTTGTGCGTAGATAAATCGTGATACCATGCAACCGGTTATATATCCTGTGGAAAAGGCGAAACTGATCGCCGAGTTGACGGAAGACAAGTTTGTTCGCAAGACGAATAAGGGAGGGAATGAGATTTACTCTTTGAATGCCCATAACGCTCCTTGTGTCATGCAAGAGATAGGTCGCTTACGCGAGTTGACCTTTCGTACGGCAGGAGGAGGAACCGGTAAGGCTGTCGATATCGATGAGTTTGATACGGACGAGTGCACACCTTACCAGCAATTGATTGTTTGGGACCCGAAGGAGTGTGAGATATTGGGAGGGTATCGCTACATATTGTGCGATAATCTTTCTTTGAACGCGGAAGGAGAACCGAATTTAGCTACCACTGAACTTTTTAGATTGTCGGAGAAATTTAAGAAAGAGTACCTGACGAAGATGATCGAGTTAGGGCGTTCTTTCGTGCAACCGCTTTATCAATCTACGAAAATGGGACGCAAGTCTTTGTTTGCTTTGGATAATTTGTGGGATGGATTGGGAGCTTTAACCGTTGAAAATCCCGAGATGAAATATTTTTTCGGCAAAGTGACGATGTACACGAGTTTTAACCGGGAGGCCCGGGATCTTATACTTTACTTTATGAGGAAATATTTTAGAGACCGGGAAAGACTTGTAGAACCGATTCGTCCTTTAGAGATTCATATTGACGAGAAAAAATTCAGCCGGATTCTGATCGGTGCCAATTACGAGGAGGATTATAAGATCTTATCCAAATGCGTTCGGGAGCACGGAGAGAATATCCCGCCTTTGGTGAACGCTTACATGAGTCTCTCTCCTTCCATGAGGACTTTCGGTACGGCCATTAACCCGACATTCGGAGGGGTGGAAGAGACGGCGATTATCATTAAAATCGAGGATGTTTACGAAACGAAAAAGGCTCGCCATATTTCAACCTACATTCCGAGAATATTGCGTTTAAGACGTTTTTAGTATGAGATGCCGACGAATATGAGACTGATGCCGATGGTTAAATAGACGAGAGATTCGATGTAATGCATGGCTAAGGAGAAGTGTTTCTGTTGCATCAGGCGACGGGATAGTCTGTCTGAGAGGATAGCCACAAACGAGAATACGAACCAGGCCTGGAGCATGAATAGGACGCCGAGGAGGAGAAGTTCCCCCGAGACGTTCGTTTTTGTCGGATTTACGAATTGAGGAAAGAAGGCTATAAAGAAAAGGAGCACTTTCGGATTCAAAATATTCATTAATATCCCTTTCTTGTATAATTTTTGTTCTGCCTGCTGATGCCGGGACATGGCAAGTGTGTCCGAATTCCTGTGAAGGAAAGATTGGACGCTCAGGTAAATCAGGTAGGCGGCTCCCATGAATTTCAGTATGATGAATGCTATCGGAGATTGGTATAACAAGAGGGAGAGTCCTAAACTTACGGTTGCCGTGTGGACGATCAATCCGGTACACAATCCCGTGGCGAATATGATTCCCGCTTTTTTTCCCCGGAGGATACTTTGCGTGATCACGAACAATATATCCGGTCCCGGCATTAAGGTCAATAGAATGGAAGCACTTAAAAATCCGATTATGTTCATATTTCCCTCTTTTACGTTCGTTTAAAAGCTGTCAAATCAGTTTATCCGGATTCTGCTTGATGAAATCATCCCAATCCTTGCATTTGGAACCTCCGGTTGTGGGTAGGGAGCCTTGCAAATGGTGACAATAGGCGATGGCAATAGCGTCCGTTTCGTCCAACGTGGAGATCGTATCCGGCATGACCATGAATTTGCCTAAAAGCAAGGCGATTTGTTCTTTAGAAGCTTCTCCGGTTCCCGTGATGCTCATTTTAATTTTTTTAGGAGCGTACTCGAATATGGGAATATTACGTTGTAGGGCCGCAGCAATGGCAACCCCTTGCGCGCGACCCAATTTTAGCATGGATTGAATATTTTTCCCGTAGAATTGGGATTCAATGGCTAATTCATCCGGGTGATAACTATCGATGACTTGTAGGGTACGTTGAAAAATACGTTGTAGTTTAAGATAAGGATCTTCTACTTTTTTCATATCGACGACTCCGGAAACGACAAGTTCCGGCCTGCAATTTTTCCCGGTAGTCCGAATGATGGCATACCCCATAAAATTAGTGCCCGGGTCGATTCCCATTATGAGTTTTTCCATGTTATATTTCCTCCAATAAGGTGCTGAAATAGAGAACTTGTCGACCGAATTGATCGAGTAGCTTTTTCAATAACTCCTCCTGATGTTTTTCGAGGAAAGCCTGATAATCTTTTTCTGCCGGAAAGATCAATTGCAAGGAGAACGATTTGCCTTGCGGTTCTTGTGTTTTTATCCGGGTGAACAGTATATCGCTACATAATCCTTTCTCCCGAATAGCGGGAAGGTGATGATTTTGCATCCAGTTGATCAAGGAAGCTTCTGTGTCGTTTTCCACGTGGAAGGTGGTGTTGTAAACGTAGCGCATGGATAATATGGGAATGAACTGTTTACCTCTAAAAGCCCGATTATAAACAATTCGGCTTTCAGAGGTAATGGTTATTATTTTATCAAATCGGTTTTCATAAACGGCTGCAATACTTCCGGCACGCGAATGCCTTCGGGACTTTGGTTGTTTTCCAACAAAGCGGCCACGATACGGGGAAGGGCTAACGAACTGCCGTTCAGAGTATGCGCCAGCGTTGTCTTTTTGTCTCCTTTGTTTTTAAACCGTAATTTCAAACGGTTGGCTTGGAACTCTTCGAAGTTGGATACGGAGCTTACCTCTAACCAACGGTCTTGTGCTTTCGAATAAACTTCGAAGTCATAGGTTAAAGCAGAGGTAAAGCTCATATCTCCGCCACAAAGACGAACGATCCGATAGGGAAGGCCTAATTGGATCAATAAACTTTCCACGTGTTTAACCATACCGTCCAAGGCTTCGTAGGATACTTCCGGACGGGTAATCTGGACGATTTCCACCTTATCGAATTGGTGCAGGCGGTTCAGACCGCGCACGTCCTTTCCGTAAGAACCGGCTTCCCGCCGGAAACAAGCCGTATAGGCGGTATTTTTAATCGGCAATTGTTCCGCATCCAGAATCACGTCACGGTACAGGTTGGTAACGGGAACCTCCGCAGTCGGGATAAGATAGAGTCGGTCCTCGTTAACGTAATACATCTGTCCCTCTTTGTCCGGCAATTGTCCGGTTCCGAAGCCGGAATCTTCATTGACGACCAAAGGAGGCATGACCTCTTCGTATCCTGCTTTTGTATTTTCTTCGAGAAAGAAATAGATTAATGCTCTTTGTAAACGGGCCCCTAATCCCTTGTATACAGGAAATCCGGCTCCCGTGATTTTTACGCCCACCTCGAAATCTATCAATTGATATTTTTTTGCCAGATCCCAATGGGCTAATTGGCCTTCCTCGTGGACCGGAATATTATCGCTGATCTTTACGATCACGTTGTCTGCTGCACTTTTACCGGGAGGAACACAATCGTGCGGAAGATTCGGGAGTCTGACGATTAGTTCGTTCAATTCTGCTAAGGTGTCGCTGTGTCTCGTCGTTAAAGCGGCAATCTCTTCCTTTAAGCGGGTGGTTTGTGCTTTAGCCGTCTCGGCTTCGGCTTTTTTCCCCTCTTTCATGAATAACCCGATCTGTTTGGAGATCGTGTTCATTTCTGCCAGCTTGTTGTCCGATTCTTTTTGAAGATTTTTTCTCGCATCATCGAGATATATGATTTTTTCCACCAATTCCTTTGCATCAAAGTTCTTGACGGCTAATTTTCGAATAACCGTCTCTTTGTTCTCTTGAATAAATTTTAAATTCAACATATTGATTTCGATTTATGATTTACGTTGGATTCCGGTCATTAAGTTGTCGATCCGAAACTCTTGTTTGCGGTTGTAAAAATAAAAAAAACTCCTGTCTTTAAGAGGCAGGAGTTTAAATATTTTGCATTTTTCTATTTATTCTGCAATAGGTTCTATGGAGACGTAAGATTTATCTCCTTGTTTTCTGGTGAAAACAACGTTTCCGTCAATCAAAGCAAATAAAGTATGATCTCTACCCATGCCCACGTTTAATCCCGGGTGATGTTGGGTTCCTCTTTGACGAACGATAATATTACCGGCTTTGGCAAACTGTCCGCCAAAAACCTTCACTCCTAATCGTTTACTTTCAGATTCACGACCGTTCTTAGAGCTACCTACTCCTTTTTTATGTGCCATATCGTATTAAAATTTTAGAAGTTACAAAATAAATTAAGCGTTGATCTCTTCAATTTGAAGCTGAGTCAAATATTGACGATGACCTTGTTTCTTAGCGTAACCTTTTCTTCTTTTCTTTTTGAAAACGATTACCTTGTCCCCTTTTAAGTGGGATAGTACTTTGGCCGTAACCTTTGCTCCCTCTACAATAGGAGTTCCGACTTTTACCTGACCTTCGTTTTCCACCAAGTATACTTTGTCAAATTCTACTTGTGAGCCTTCTTCTGCTTCCAGTCTGTGTACATAGACTTTACGGTCTTTTTCTACTTTGAACTGCTGTCCTGCGATTTCTACAATAGCGTACATTGTTTTTTATTATTAAAGTTAATACCATGGGGTGGGATGATTCCGCTTTTCATACCCCTGAGGTTAAATTTTCGCTCGGCAAAGGTAATAATAGTTTTTTGAATAGCAATCTTTTCGCTGGAAAAATCAATGATGGTGATTTGTCATTGTTTTATTTATAAAAATATATATATATTTAATAGCTGTATTGTCGTCTTATTTGAAGATCTTGACGTTTTACTTTCGCTTAAAATGTTGTATTTGTTTTCTAAATTGTAAAGATGGGGATAATGAATTTTAATCATATCGATCTGGTAGCCAAGTACGAGGAAAGAATCGTAAGGAGAAGCGGTATTTTCGTTTTTCTGGCGTTTTTGCTAATCGGGGGAATTTTAAGTTTTCACGTGTTTGCGCATAGTGACTGGCGTATTGCTTCTTACGCCTTTAGATTGGATATTCCTTCTGCCATCCCCTACACGAATGCTTATTTATTTTGCATTTTTCAAGCCTTTCTATCTATATTTATAGCGGGTGATTTTATAAGAAGGGAACCGCAAAAAAACACGAATGAAGCTTTATTGACACGTTCTGTCACTAATGTGGAATACGTGTTGGGAAAGGGATTAGCTGTTGTGAAAATTTTGATTGTGCTGGATATCGTGTTAATGGTGTTAACATTGATCCTTCACGTTTCTGCGACGGATGCGGTATTTTCTCCTTTATTGTATCTGTTTTATTTCTTTACCTTAACACTACCGGCCATTTTTTTTACCACGGCATGGATTGTATGTATAAAGATTTTCGTGCGGTCACGGGTTTTTGCTCTGTTGTTGTTATTGTTATGTTTGTGGGGAACTTTAATGCTACTTCCGTTTTTAGCTCACGGGATAGGTGATTTTACGGCTTCGCGTATACCGAATATATTTTCGCCCATAGCGGGACATCCCGGAATAGGAAGTTATCTTTTGCAGCGCTTGGTGTTTGTTTGGTTTGCCCTGGGGTTATTCGCTCTTTCCGTTGTCGGTTTCAAACGATTATCCGAAAAGCGGAAGTACGTCGGATGGATTATACCCGTTTGTTTTTGGGCAGGTATAGTCACCGCTTGTTGTTATCTTTTCCCTTTTGAACGTCATAATGAACTTCGGGATCATTATCGGTCTATTTACGAACGGTACGATAATACTCCCAAGGTGAACACGAATAAACACGAGATCACGTTTCGTCAGGAAGGAGAACGTTTATCTTCGACCAGTAAGCTCATGATCGAAAATCGGAACCTCACGGCGATAGATACGCTACTGTTTTACCTGAACCCGGGGTTGGAGCTTTCCGGCTTGACAATAGACGGAAGGGAGATGTCCTTCGAGCGAGAGGAGCAGGTAATAATTATTCCGTATGGGTTGCAGCCGGGTGATAGTTTATCGGTAACCATGAGTTATTCGGGAAAGATCGATCCTTTTATTTGTTATCCCGATATCGAGAATAAAGAGTTTAACGAGATGGATTTTAACAACATGTTATGTTTAGGTCATCGTTTTTTCTTTTTGACGGACGCTTTTACCTTGTTGACTCCTGAAACGATCTGGTATCCCACGACGATACCGGTTACTAACATCGGTTTTCCCTGGATGTCCCGTCGTGATTACACGTTATACCGGTTGACCGTGGTAGATCCCGTTCAAAAAACAGTTCTTTCGCAGGGAGAGATGTCCGTAAAGGAGGATACGATCCGTTTCGATAACAAGCAGAATCTTTTTGGAATAACGTTAGTGATGGGCGACATGGATAAAGAACAGTTTCGAGCTCTGGATTTTTTAAGTGAATATTACTATCCCCGGGGAGAGATCCCCTGTCAAGGGGCATTTTTGGCTTCAGAGGAAGGAAAAACACAATCCGTAGAAAGAATCAAATGGTTATTTACAACTTATTATAAGTATCCGTACGGGAAGGTGCAGCTTGTAGAAGTTCCTGTTTCTTTTCATACTTTTATTCGCCGGTGGAGAGAGGGAACCGATTACGTCCACCCGGAGCTCTTTTTTGTATCGGAACGGCGAACCAGCCGATTGACGGATTACAAAGACATCTTAGAAAAAAAGATACAGAGAGATTTGGCGCAAATCACTGAAGACATGAAAGATATGTTATGGGATGCGGTGAAAGCTATGCCGTTGGCTGAAGTTGAATCTGACCTAATTGTAAAAAATTTTAATTTGTTTTATAGAGCGGAACGAGAAAAGAATTTTTTTTCCTGGTTGTCTTTTATGAAAAAAAACGAGGATCGTTCTTCTATCACGGCATCTTCCTGGAATAAATACGATTGTTCTTTTTTGGGAAAAGAGGGTACTGTCTTGTTGAGTTCTTTCCGGTATCCCATGATTAATTCACTGTTTAACGTGATGAAGACGGATGAGTCACTTGCGAGTAATATATGGTTCAAAATAGTAAGGGATATGAAGGCAATTGAATTTCTTTCGGAGAAGAGCTTGGAACAAGCGTTTCAACCGGGAGAGGTGGTTCCTGAAATAAAGAGTATTGTAGACGTGAAAGGAAAAGAGTTGAGAAATCGTTTACTAAGTTTGGTGGGAGATTCGTTGAATCGCTTTGTCGATAGCTTTACGGAACGTTATAAACACAAAGAGGTCGATTTTGACCTGTTTTGTAGCGAGTTGAATCGTCGTTTTGATATAGATATTTATCCTGTATTGAATAGATGGTACACGGGGAAAGGGATTCCTTCTTTCGTGGTTCGGGATATAGAAATAAATGGGGATAAGGAAAAAGAGCTGGCTACAGTTTATTTTAAAGTTTGGAATAAAAGTGAGGTAGAGGGAATGGTTTCCGTGAATTATCAGTTTGCAAAAACCTCTGCGTTAAAATACATCACGATTGCTCCTCGTGCTTGTCTGGAGGTTGCGTTAGCCGTCCCGTTTAAAGATGGATTTTCGCAGTTTTCAATTTACCTCGGTTTATCTAAGAATTTACCGGAAGAGTTTGTCATTTGGGATGAGGGAAAAGTGTGGGTAGATCGAGATACGATTCGAGAGATCGACACGACTTGTTTTATGCCCCCTGCTAATGAAATTATCGTGGATAACGAGGACGAGGGATTTGTGATCCGGGAAGAGCGGTCGTCTTATTTCGAAAAGCCGGCTAAGGATAAAAAATACAATTCTTATCCTCCGAAGCAATCCGAATGGCGTTGGACACTTTTTGCTTCGTACGATGCTTATGGGGATGTGGTAAGAAGTTTTTACAGTAAGGGTAGCGGTAGAGGTAAGTCTCAGGTAGAGTGGAATGCCTCGATTCAGGAAGCGGGTACGTACGAGTTGTTTATCAAACATGTTTCTATTGATGGAAATTCTCGGAAATGGAAGGATGCTCCATCGGTGGAATACTCTTTCTTTCATGATAATGTAGAAGATAAAATAGTTTTCATTACTGATCAGTATTGGAAAGATAATATATTAACGGTTAAATTACATCGGGCAAACGGGGAGCAAGAAGAGATCGAGTTGGAGGGAAGAAAAGAGGGGAGAGGTTCTGATTTTTTTTATGGATGGATTTTTTCGGGAAGGTATGAGCTTTCTCCGGGCAATGTGAAGCTCATGCTTCAGGACAAGGGACTTTTACCCGGGGAGGTGTTGGCTGCCGATGCGGTAAAATGGGTTAAGGTAGAGTAAGATTTGTGTTGAAAATGATTATATCCCGGGGAAATCGATTTTATCTCCGGGATTTGTTTTATTTTTGCATGGGATTGGTTTTGTTAATTGGTAATGATATGAAATATATTGCTCGTTTTATCATGAAACTTTTCGGTTGGAAGATGGTCGGAGAGTTACCGAAAGATAAGAAAGCTGTGGTTATTTCCGTTCCCCATACTTCTATAATGGATTTTATTTGGGGAAAGTTGACTTTTATGAGTAAGGGAATACCCACATTTATATTGATGAAGAAAGAGTTTTTCTTTTTTCCGTTGGGAATGATATTGCGTGCGATGCATGTGATACCGGTTGACCGGGGAAATAAGGATAATCATTTGGTGGAGCAGATGGTGGAGGAGTTTAAGAAACGAGATACCATGTATTTGACGATTACTCCGGAAGGAAGTCGGAAAAAAAGGAAGAAATGGAAAAAGGGTTTTTTAGTAATTGCCAAGCAAGCCGGAGTTCCGGTTTATTTAGGACGTATCGATTACAAATACAAGTATTGCACGTGGGGAACCCGTTTTGAACCGTCGGATGATCCGGATGCCGATTTGCGTTACATCATGTCGACTTATAAGGATGCTCATCCTCGTCATCCAGAGAATTTTTCTACCGGTGATTGATTATGAAAGGGAAATTAAATATAGCTATTATACAAGCCCGGTTAGCGTGGGAAAACGTTCCTGAAAATTTAAGGCGTTTTGACGAGCGGATAGAGCATGTGACAGGGGCGGAGGTAATTGTTTTGCCGGAGATGTTTTCTTCCGGTTTTACCATGCAGGGTAAGGAGAAAATAGCTCCTTTTTACGAGGAGACTTATTCGAAATTGTTGGAATGGGCTTCCCGGAAGAAAGCTTTGATTATGGGATCGGTTATCTTTCGCCAGGAGGAGCGTTTTTATAATCGCTTATTGGCTGTTTTTCCGGATGGGAAGGTAGAGTGGTATGATAAGCGTCATTGTTTCACCATGGGGGGAGAAGACAAACATTTTACGTCCGGAAATAAAAAATTGCTCATTGAATACGAAGGGGTGAAAATAGCACCTTTCATATGTTATGATTTGCGTTTTCCGGTGTGGAGCCGCAATACGGAAATGTACGATATGGCTGTTTACGTGGCCAATTGGCCTGCCGTCCGGCGGGAAGCGTGGCAAATACTGTTGCGGGCGAGAGCGATAGAGAATCAATGTTATGTAATAGGTGTAAATTGTGTCGGGAAAGACGGGAACGAATTGGAGTATTCCGGTGATTCTGCGATTGTTTCTCCCAAGGGAGAGGTGCTGGTGCGATGTGAGGTTTACGAAGATGATATTCGTCAGATGGATATCGATTTGGTCGGTTTACGGGAATTTCGGAAGAGATTTCCCGTACTGGAAGACCGAGATAGGTTTATTATTCAGAAATAGTAGTAATTTCGCGTGTATTGTAGATCATAAGTAGTAATAACAGTTAACGGCAACGGATTTTGTATTCGAAGCTATTAAAAATGTAAGAAATGAAAAAAATTGGGTTAACCTTAATGGGATTGTGTATGATGTTAAGTTTGGCTGCGCAGGAGAAAATTTTGACAATGGAAGAGGCTATCGTGGGGTATCACCTCTATCCGCAGTCGAAATATATCGCGTGGCAGGGAGAGAGTAATAATTATACTTATCTTTCTGATAAAAATTTGATAAGTGAAAATGCGGCCACGGGAGAAAAAAGGGTCGTATTGACAACGGAAGAGTTGAATCGGATTTTAGGAACGGAATTGAAGGGATTTCCTCAGTTCTCCTGGTTGGATGAACAGACATTGGCTGTTCGACGTCAAGGTAAAGAGTTCCAAATCGATGTGGTCGGTAAAAGGTTGAAAAATACCATCGTGTTTCCCAAGGGTGCTGCTAATATAACTTATTGTGCTCCGGCTGAGGCTTATGCCTACACGGTGGATAATAATCTTTATTATGTCGATAAGCGAGGAAATAGTTTTGCCGTGACGGAGGATGAGGATAAGAATATCGTGAACGGGCAGTTCGTGAGCAGAAATGAATTTAATATTAACGAGGGGATATTTTGGGCTCCTGACGGAAAAAAAATGGCTTTTTACCGTAAAGACGAGAGTGAAGTAACCTCTTTTCCCTTGTTGGATATCGAGAGCCGTACGGGTACGTTACGTGAGATTAAATACCCGATGGCCGGAATGAAATCGGAGCAGGTAAGTTTAGGTATATACGATATGGCTTCCCAACGTATCGTGTTTTTGAATGCGGATGATTTTGGTAGGGAACAATACCTGACTAATATTACATGGAGCCCCCGAGGGGATGCCATTTACGTGCAGGTCTTGAATCGGGGACAGAATCATATGCGTTTGAATAAATACGATGCGTCAACAGGTAAATTGATAGCGACTCTGTTCGAGGAAAAATCGGATACTTACGTGGAACCGCAGGATAAATTGCATTTTGTCAACGGTTCGGATCGTTTTATTTTCCGGACGAATAACCGGGACGGTTATTTTAATCTTTATCTGCATGACGGGGACGGAAAATTACTTAAACGTTTGACTCCGGTGGAAGCTGATGTAGAGTTTGTCGCTATGGATAAGGCGGGTAAATATGCATACTATCTTTCGTCCGAGATCTCCCCGGTTGAGAAACAGCTTTTCCGGGTGGATTTGAAAAGCGGAAAAAGAAGTCGTTTGACTTCCGCCGAAGGATGGCACATGATTAACATGAGTAGCGACTGCTCCTATTTCGTGGATAATTACAGCAACCAATATGTTCCCCGGGTCATTGATTTGGTAGCTAATAACGGGAAACAGGTGCGTCGTATTTTGACGGCCGAAAATCCGGTGAAGGACTATAAATTCGGAGATATTACTTTGGGCAAAATAAAAGCGGCTGACGGGAGTGATCTGTACTATCGTTTGATCAAACCGATCGATTTCGATCCGAATAAGAGATATCCGGTGATCCATTATGTGTATGGAGGCCCGCATCTGCAGCTGGTTAAGAATTCCTGGAATGCCTCTTTGAGTATGTGGGAGATGTATATGGCCCAGCGGGGATACGTGGTGTTTATATTGGATAATCACGGAACACCTAACCGGGGAAAAGCGTTTGAGGATATCATCCATCGGCAATGCGGACAACAAGAGATGGCCGATCAGATAGAGGGAATTAAATTCCTGACTTCTCAGCCGTGGGTAGATACGGATCGTATCGGTGTTCACGGATGGAGTTACGGAGGATTTATGACCATATCGTTGATTACCAATTATCCGGATATCTATAAGGTAGCCGTGGCCGGAGGTCCCGTTATCGATTGGAAGTGGTATGAAGTGATGTACGGAGAACGTTATATGGATAGCCCTCAAGAGAATCCGCAAGGATATGAGAAAGTAAGCCTTATTCATAAAGCGAAAGATTTAAAGGGAAAATTATTGATTTGCCAAGGAGCGGTCGATCCGGTAGTTGTGTGGGAGCATAGTTTAAGCTTTATCCGGGAGTGTATTAAAAATAACGTACAGGTGGATTATTTTCCTTACCCGTGTGCCGAGCACAATGTACGGGGTCGGGACCGGATTCATTTGATGCAAAAAGTGACGAATTATTTTGAAGATTATTTGAAATAAAATACGGAACAGGAGCCCAGATGGCGGCTCCTGTTTTTTTTATCAAGAAATCGGTCCGCGTGGAAAGTCCCGTTATAGGAAGTTGACGGTATGCGATATTTTGACGCAGGTGGTATCTCGAAGGTATGTAATTACATTTAGTAGTTTATTTTTTCTGTTTCTTCGGGTACTAATGGCTTCGATGTCGGAATTGAAATTTTTGTAGGGAGTAGTTTCCTGTCAATATTCAGGGGGAGGACGATGGTAACTTATGGAGCGATTTTTTTTTGAGGAGGCTATTTGTTGGAATAGGTTCATTAGAGTCTATGACTTTATCCGTATATTTGCCTCGAAATGGAAAGCTGTTTTCAACGTTCAATATTTTAATGTATGCGTATAGATATTTTAAGTGTAATACCGGAATTATTGGAGAGTCCGTTAAATCATTCCATTATTAAGCGGGCGAAAGAGAAGGGAATTGTGGAAATTTTTATCCATAATATCCGGGATTGGTCGAGAGACAAACATCGGAAGGTGGATGATTATTCGTTCGGGGGAGACGCGGGATTGGTTATGATGATTCAACCGGTTTTTGATTGCATTCGGGAGTTGACTTCCCAACGTCGGTATGACGAAATTATCTATACGGCTCCCGATGCTCCGACATTTAATCAACGAATGGCTAATGAATTGTCGTTGAAGGAGAATATTATGATTCTTTGCGGACATTATAAAGGGGTGGATCAACGAATCCGGGATTATTTGATTACCAGGGAAATATCTGTCGGGGACTATGTGTTGACGGGTGGGGAGTTACCTGCCTGTATCATGACCGATGCCATTGTTCGTTTGATTCCCGGGGCTATGAATGACGAGAGTTCGGCATTGAGCGATTCGTTTCAGGACAATTTATTGGCACCTCCTGTTTATACCCGTCCGGCGGATTTTAACGGATGGAAGGTTCCGGAGGTCTTGCTTTCCGGTAATCACGCGTTAATCGACGAATGGCAGGAAGAGCAGGCATACGAGAGAACCAGGTTATTGCGTCCGGATTTGCTGGGGGAAGATGAGTCTTCCGAGTAAATCCACTTCGTCTGTATCGAGGGTTTTATCGTTATAATGAACCTGAAAAGGAAAACGGGTGTAAGGTTGGCGTGAAAAAACAGAATGGATAACGAGTTGAAATGAAGAATCGCTGGCCGATAAATAAATAGCCCGATGATTATAGCTATCAGGCTTAATGAAATGTACGTATCATGATTCCGACGCTATTCCCGAAAAGATTCCGTTATTGTATAGGGCGGGACAAATAGTCTCCAGTGAATCGATCTGTCTGTTTGGGTATCCCCTACAACAATGAAATAACGATAAACGATTATAAAAATAAAAAGACATGTTACCGTAAAGGAGTGGTCACAAACAATAAATATATGATTCCTATCAGTATTACGATTACTGAAATTTAAAAATAAGATCTCACCAAGTCGTTTTAAATTTAATTCGAGTCACGGACCGGATATGCCGGGTGTTTATCATGAACAGAACATGTCCCTGTCAATTAACAAGCTTTTAATAAAAATGAAGGGGTATCAGTTCTTTTCGCTGGAATGTGTATTGAATTTGTTCCCGGAAAATTAGCAACTAAATCGGTATTTTCTGTCGTATCTTCACGTAGGGTGATGGTGAACGTGGCACTACCGGCGTTGGGTACGAATATGGCTGTTTCTGTCGTTTTATAGCCGATGTATGAGATTCTCAGTTTATACTCTTTCCCCATAACGGGTATGTTAAATTCGCATGTACCGTCCGCGGCTGTACTTGCTGCTGCAACTGTATTTCCTGTTTTGACATCTATCAATTCTACGGAGGCTCCTTCAATTGCTTCTCCGTTTGGGGCTTTAATTACGACTTTAACACTACCGGCTAAACTTGGAAGATAGATAAATGCCGTTAAAAAAATCATTAAAATTGTTTTCATAGTGGTTTGATTTTTAGTTAATAATTAAGGTCAGCGATTCTAAATTTTTTTCGAATATAGTGAATAATATTTAAATTGCAAATTTGAAACAGTACGGTTGAGAATAGATAAAATCGTGTTTTTGAGTACCACTTTTTTGTAAAATTCATTGTAAGCTAAAGATTTATTTGTATTTTTGCGCCCGTTATTAGAAAACATAATGTCTAATTTATTAGCAGAGAAAGAATTAATCATGACAGAAGAACAAAAAGAAATGCAAGTAGAACTTGCAAAAGAAGAAGTAAAAAAAACGGCGCCGGCAGTGGCAACTGCTGAGGCTGACGAGGATTTTGATTGGGAGGCTTATGCGAATGATGATGTGATTTCTGCATCAGAAAAAGAAGAATTAGCAAAAAAATACGCCGACACTCTTTCTTCCGTGGTAGAAAAAGAGGTAGTTGAGGGTACGGTTATCTCTATGAACAAGAGAGAGGTTGTAGTAAACATCGGTTACAAGTCGGACGGTATTATTTCGTTGAATGAATTCCGTTACAATCCGGAATTGAAGGTGGGTGACAAGGTAGAGGTATACGTTGAAACTCAGGAAGATAAAAAAGGCCAATTGACCTTGTCTCATAAAAAAGCGAGAGCTTTACGTAGCTGGGATCGCGTGAACTCGGCATTGGATAACGATGAGGTGATCAAGGGCTTTGTAAAATGTCGTACGAAGGGTGGTATGATCGTGGATGTATTCGGTATCGAGGCTTTCTTGCCGGGATCTCAGATCGACGTGAAACCGATTCGCGATTACGATGTATACGTTGGTAAGACCATGGAATTCAAAGTGGTTAAAATCAATCAGGAATTCAAAAACGTTGTTGTTTCTCATAAAGCTCTTATTGAGGCTGAGTTGGAACAACAGAAGAAGGATATTATTTCTAAATTGGAAAAAGGACAGGTACTTGAAGGTACTGTTAAGAATATTACCTCTTACGGAGTATTCATCGACTTGGGCGGTGTAGACGGATTGATCCATATTACGGACCTTTCTTGGGGGCGCGTAAACCATCCGAACGAAATCGTTCAATTGGATCAGAAGTTGAATGTGGTTATCCTTGACTTCGATGATGAGAAGAAACGTATTGCCTTAGGTTTGAAACAATTGACTCCTCATCCGTGGGATGCTTTGAGTGCGGACTTGAAGGTCGGTGACCGCGTGAAGGGTAAGGTCGTTGTTATGGCGGATTACGGAGCTTTCGTAGAGATTGCCGCGGGTGTAGAAGGTTTGATTCACGTATCGGAAATGTCTTGGTCTCAACATCTGCGTTCTGCTCAAGATTTCATGAAAGTGGGTGACGAGGTAGAAGCTGTTATTCTTACCTTGGATCGTGATGAGAGAAAGATGTCTTTGGGTATCAAACAGTTGAAAAACGATCCTTGGCAAAATATCGAAGAGAAGTATGCCGTGGGAACAAAACATAAAGCTATTGTTCGTAACTTCACTAACTTCGGGGTATTCGTAGAAATCGAAGAGGGTGTTGACGGATTAATCCATATCTCTGATCTTTCTTGGACGAAGAAAGTGAAACATCCGGCAGAATTTACTCAGATCGGAGCTGAAATCGATGTGGTTGTTCTTGAAATAGACAAGGAGAACAGAAGATTGAGTTTGGGACACAAACAATTGGAAGAGAATCCTTGGGATGTATTCGAGACTATCTTTACCGTTGATTCCATTCATGAAGGAACGATTACTGAAATTTTCGATAAGGGAGCGGTTATCGCATTGCCTTACGGTGTGGAAGGTTTCGCCACTCCACGTCATTTAGTAAAAGAAGACGGATCTCAGGCTCAGGTAGATGAAAAATTGCCGTTCAAAGTAATTGAGTTCAACAAGGGTGCCAAACGGATTATTCTCTCTCATTCCCGTATTTTTGAGGATGAGCAAAAAGCCGTAGAATCAGCCAAGAGAAAAGACGAAGCTCAAACCACGAAAAAAGCCGTTAAGAAAGTGAAAGAGAAGTTGGAAAAAACGACTTTGGGAGATATCACCGAGTTGGCTGCTTTGAAAGATCAAATGGAGGCGCAAGCTGAAGAAGAAGCTAAAAACGAAGAGGCGTAATTGATTCGTGAAATTTGAATTAACCATATTGGGGTGCGGTTCTGCCGTGCCCACTCTTCAAAGAAATGCTGCCGCTCAAGTACTTAATGTGCTTGAGCGGTACTTTCTTATAGATTGCGGTGAGGGTACCCAACACCAGCTCCGGCGTTTTAAGGTGCCTTACAATAAGATCAATCGTATTTTTATTTCTCATTTGCACGGGGATCATTTTTTCGGTCTGATTGGGCTGTTATCTACTTTTTCCATGCAAAACCGCAGGGGCGAGTTACATGTCTATGCCGACAAGCGATTACAGGAGATAATTGAATTTCAATTGAAACTCATGAACTCCCGCTTAAATTATCCCTTGATCTTTCATCATTTGGGACGGGAGCCGGAATTGATATACGAGGACAAGTTGGTTACCGTTCGTTCTTTTCCATTAAAACATCGGTATGAAGCTCCGGCAAACGGTTTTCTGTTTGCCGAGAAAGAGAGGCCGAGAAGTATCTGCCGGGAGATGGCAGAGGCTTTTCAGGTTCCGGTGGCTTTTATGCATCGGTTAAAAGAGGGAGAGGATTTTATAACTTCTGAAGGAGAGATTATTCCTAACGAACGGCTTACGGCGTCTCCGCCGGCACCTCGTTCGTATGCCTATATGACGGATACTCTTTTCCGGGAATCTTTTGCCGAATACGTGCGAGGTGTCGATCTTCTCTATCACGATGCCACGTATGGAGACGAGTTCGCGGACCTGGCGAAGGCGACTTACCACAGTACGGCAACCCAGGCAGCTCGAATGGCCGTGTTGGCCGGGACCAAACGACTTTTGTTAGGACATTTTTCATCCCGTTACATTGATCCTTCTCCTTTATTGGAACAAGCCCGTATCGTTTTTCCTGATACCGAACTTTCCAAGGATGGAGCTGTTTTTGAAATACCTTTGATAAAACGGTCTCGCCTTTAATTTTTATAACAATTCGTTTATACCTGTACGGGCTACGGGAAATTTTTATCGCGACTAAATTCAGCTTAGGAACCTCGATGTTTAGGGAGAGCGAATCTTTGTAGCTTATTTTAAAAATTATTTAGGAACAATAGTACCAACGACGATTTTGAGTATTCTATATACGTGGTTAAAAGATAAAGTCATTTATTCAAAACTATGTTTATATGGAAGAATCAATTGTGAAGGTGGAACATTTGTCCCATCGTTATAGTGTGCAATGGGCTATTCGAGACATTAATTTCGAGATAACCCGTAATGGTATTTACGGTTTGTTGGGTTCTAACGGAGCCGGAAAGTCTACCACGATGAATATTATGTGTGGGGTTTTGAAACAGACGGAGGGAGAGATCTACATTAAAGGGATAAGTATGCGGGAAAATCCGGTAGAGGCGAAGAGATATATCGGATTCCTACCTCAGAAACCTCCGTTATATAATGATTTGACAGTAGAGGAGTTTTTGACGTTTACGGCTAATATCCGAAGAATTCCGGCCAGTGAAGTGGCTGCGGCGGTGAAGAGTGTAATGGGGCGTTGCGGATTGACTCATTTCAGTAAGCGTTTGATCCGTAATCTTTCCGGCGGTTATCAACAGAGAATAGGTATTGCACAAGCTATCATTCATGATCCTGCATTTGTCGTATTGGATGAGCCTACCAACGGGTTGGATCCGAATCAAATCGTGGAGATTCGCCATTTGATAAAAGAGATAGCGGAAGACAGAACGATTATTCTTTCTACTCATATTCTACCCGAGGTACAGGCTACCTGTGACTATATACGGATGATAGAGGAGGGGCAAGTGGTCTTTGCCGGAACCGTGGAAGAGTTTGATAATTATATCGTTCCCAGCAGTATATTTGCTTCTTTGGCTTCTGCGCCCGACGTGGAGGATTTGAAGTCTCTTCCGGGAGTGATCAGTGCGGAGCATTTGGGAGGTATCAATTATCGTATTCAATTTACGGATGCGAGAGAGGCCATTTCTCATGTCGTCCAAGCCAGTGTGGCTAATGATTGGCAATTATTGGAAATCCGAATGGAAAAGAGTTCGTTGGATAATATTTTTGCCGAATTATCTACCAAAAGTAAAAAATAAAGAGATTGCGTATGAAGATGATATTTAAAATAGCCAAGACGGAATTGCAGTCTTTGTTTTATTCTCCTGTGGCTTGGTTGATACTGGTTATTTTTACTTTTCAGGTCGGTATGATTGCTTCTGCTTTGTTTGAGGAGACGGTCCGTTATCAAGCCATGGGCTATACCGGCGGAGGTAAAACTTTTTTATTCGGGAAAATATTCACTGTCGTGCAAAGTTATCTTTATCTCTACATCCCTTTGTTGACGATGGGAGTCGTAAGCCGGGATTTGGGGGGCGGCACGATTAAATTGTTACACTCATCTCCATTGCGTAACAGTCAGATCATATTGGGTAAATACTTGGGAGTAATGGTCTTTGGTCTGGCTATGATGGGAGTGTTGGTGTTTTATACCGTTTTGGGACTTTGTACGATCCATTTGATGGATCTTCCTTACGTGTTGTCCGGATTATTGGGGTTGTTCTTGTTGTTGGGCGCTTACGCGGCTATCGGTGTTTTCATGTCCAGTATTACTTCCTATCAGGTCGTGGCGGCTTTGGGCACGTTAGGCGTTTTATCCGTGTTGAATTATGTGGGTATGGTATGGCAGGATATGGAATTTATACGGGATCTTACTTACTGGTTATCTATTAGGGGACGGACGGAGGAATTTATACGGGGATTGATATGCAGTGAGGATGTGATTTACTTTTTAGTCGTTATCGCTTTATTCCTCACTTGGGCTACCCTTCATATACGTTACCGGGTACAAAGGAGTCGTTGGTCCGTACGTTGGGGAGCCTATGTCGGGGCGTTGGTTTTTGTCATGCTGGTAGGTTACCTCAGTTCCCGGCCGAAATTAATGTCTTATTACGATGCTACCCGGACTAAACGAAATTCGTTATCGGTTGCCAGTCAGGATATCGTTGCCAGAGCGGAAGGCGGACTCACGATTACGACTTATACGAATATTTTGGATAAGGATTTCTGGTCGACTTTACCCGGAAGAATAAATAGCGACAAACGGGAATTCCGCGAGTTTGTTCGTTTCAAGCCGGAAATGAAGTTGAAATACGTTTATTTCTATGCTGATGCGAATAATGAGGAGTTGGATCAGCGTTTTCCGGATTTGAATGATAAAGAGAGAGCGGAAAGGTTGTGTGATCAGTTGGAGTTGAATTTTTCGAAATTTCGTTCACCTGAAGAGATGCAGGATATAGAGGATTTGAGCGAAGAGGGGAATCGGACCGTACGGGTCGTGGAACGGGAAAACGGACAAAAAACTTTTTTGCGTTTTTACGATTTCGGCGGTTTCAGGATGGGACCCGGGGAAGCTGAGATTTCTGCTGCTATCAAACGCTTGGTCATGAGATTGCCTCATGTCGGATTTCTGAAAGGACACGGGGAGCGAAGTATATATAAGGAGGGAGACAGGGAGTACAAGCGTTTCTCGAGTGATAAGAGTTTTATGTCGGCTTTGATAAATCAAGGATTTGACGTAGAAGAGGTAACGTTGGAAAAAGAGATTCCGGCCGAAATAGATATTTTGGTTATTTCAGAGTTGAGGTCGGCTTTGACTTCGGCGGAAAAGGCCTATCTGGATCGTTATATCGAAAGAGGGGGAAATTTGTTGATTTTGGGAGAGCCGACAGCACAAGATCGGATGAATCCTGTTGCGGAATCTTTTGGAGTTCAGTTTATGTCCGGAAGATTGGTACGACCGTCAGAGGTTTATCAAGCGGATTTAATTCAAAGTATTCCTACGGATGCCGGAATCGCTTTGTGGGATGGGTTGGCATACATGAGAGAGAGGGAGGGGTGTGTGGCGATGCCCGGGAGTGCCGGGTTGATTTATACGCCGGATAAGGGGTACTCCATGACTCCTATTTTGGTCAGCGATACGGTCGGGTGTTGGAATGAAGTCGGAACGAAAAATTTTATTGAAGGGACGATTACTTATGATTCCTTATCCGGGGATAGGATGGGACCCTTTATTACGGCAATGGCTTTAACCCGCCAGGTGAACGATAAAGAGCAGCGGGTGGTTATCGTGGGTGATTCCGATTGTATCAGCAACGGAGAGTTCGCTTCGGGGCGAAAAGGCGTACCCGCCATGAATTATACTTTAGTGCGGTCAGCCTTTTATTGGCTTTCCTATGAAGAGGTGCCGGTGAGAATAACTTATCCGGAGTTGATCGATGATTACCTTTTCGTGAGTGAAGACGGCATGGAGTTTTTGAGCGTTCTATTCATGGGAATATTACCGGCATTGTTGGCTATGGCCGGTATGATTATTTGGATACGCCGGAAAGGCCGGTAATTTGTTAATTATTTATGTTTTGATGTGATGAAAATGATAATGAAAATCGCGAAAACCGAGTTGCAGATGTTATTTTACTCGCCTGTAGCCTGGTTGATTCTTATAATTTTTACCTTTCAATCGGGTTTGGTCTTTTCCGAGGGAGTTTCGCGGATGGTTCTGGAAAAGACGATGGGGTGGAAATTAATGGGCGTCAGTACGAATATTTTCGTTCGGGTACTTTATTCGATGCAGGAATATCTTTTCCTTTATATTCCTATTTTGACCATGGGATTGGTGAGTCGTGATCTGGCTGGCGGAACAATGAAATTATTGCACTCTTCTCCCATGACCAACGCTCAGATTATTTTAGGAAAATATCTTTCTATGATGATATTTGCTTTGGTATTGGTTGGTATTTTTTTAGTCTACCTGCTTTTTCTTTTGTGTTTTGTCGAGAATGTCGATGTGTTGACCATTCTTTCGGGAATTTTTGGCATTTATTTATTGATATGTACTTATGCGGCTATCGGACTTTTTATGTCGTCTGTCTCTTCCTACCAGATTATCGCTGCTATCGGTACGCTGACCATCTTGTCTTTCCTGAATTATATCAACCAGATGTGGCAAGAGATTGCATTTGTGCGGGATGTGACTTTCTGGTTGTCTATTCGCGGTCGGACAGGGGGGCTTATCGGGGGATTAATTTGTAGCGAAGACCTTATCTACTTTATTATGGTTCCTGCCATGTTCGTCACTTTTGCGATCATACATCTCTCTTCCCGGGTTAAACACGTGTCGTGGGGAAAAAATGCCATGAAATACGCGGGAGTATTTTTAATTATTGCTTGCGTGGGGTATTTAAGTTCTCGTCCCCGTTTGATGGGGTTCGTGGATGTTTCCCGGGAGAAGGGCAATACGCTGACTCCCCATAGTCAGGAGATCGTGAAACTTTTGAAAGGGGGATTGACGATTACCACTTATAATAATCTGATGGACCGGGATTACATGAAGGCATTGCCCCAGTACGTGAATTCCGATAAATACTCTTTCTGGAGATACATACGTTTCAAGCCGGAGATTAAATTGAAATACGTCTATTATTATGATACGGTTGTAAATAAACAGATGGAAAACTTTTATCCGGAACTCTCTTTTGAAGATCGTGCCAGAAGGTTTGCAGGAATTCATAAGTTGAAATTCTCCCGGTATTTATCGCCCGAACAGATCAGAAGCGTGATCGATTTACGTCCGGAGGGTAACTATTTTGTTCGGCAAATAGAGCGGGAGAGCGGAGAAAAAATGTTTTTACGCCTTTACAATGATATGTTCCGGGATCCAGGCGAAGCGGAGATTTCTGCCGCATTCAAACGTATGGTAATGGAGTTGCCTACCGTGGGATTTTTAACGGGACATGGGGAACGGAATATTAATCGGGAAGGAGACCGGGATTATATTCGTTTCGCTCAGGATAAATGGTTCCGTCAGGCTTTGGTTAATCAGGGATTCGATGTGCAAGAGGTCGAACTTACCGGAGAAATACCTGCCGTTATTAAGATCTTGGTGATTGCCGATATGAGGAAAGAGTTGACGGATGAGGAGAAAGAAAAGTTGGATCGTTATATCGAGAGGGGTGGGAATCTGGTACTTATCGGGGAGAACGGATATCAAAAGTATATGAATTCGTTGGTCGAACCTCTGGGAGTTTCTTTCGTGAACGGAGTATTGGTACAACCCTCGGAAAATTATTCTCCGGATATGGTGTTGAGCAGACCGACTCCGGAATCATGGGAGTTGTCTTATTATTTTAAAGGGATGGCCAAATGGAATTCCTGTGCCACGATGCCGGGATGTATGGGACTGGAATATGTGACCGATAAAGGGTTTACGGTAACACCTCTTTTAGTGACCGATTCAACAGGCGTATGGAATGAATTGGAAACGACTAATTTTATAGATGATACGGTAAAATTGAATCCGGCGGTCGGGGAGAGAGAGCAACGTTATGTAACGGCTTTAGCCCTATCCCGGAAGATCGGGGAAAAGGAACAAAAGATTGTCGTGTTGGGAGATGCTGATTGTATCAGTAACATAGAGTTATTTAAGAGAAGAGAGGAGATACGTGCTGAGAATTATTATATTATTTTAGGATCTTTCCACTGGTTATCGGATGGGGAAGCTCCGGTTGATGTTCGCCGTCCTCTTCCCATAGATAACGATATCTTTTTGGGAAAGGAAGGTGCTAAGATTACTAAAGTTGCTTTCACCTGGGTAATCCCCGGATTGATATTACTGTTAGCTCTTTTGGTCTGGATCAGGAGAAGGAGCCGGTAGGTTTAGTTTCTTATATTTTCATGGTGTCGTTTTGCGACACCATGTTTTTTTTAATTAGTAAAAAACCATAATAAATAAAAATAGGGCATGGAACTATAATATTTTATGAATATATTGTTTAATAGTAATCATTATAGCGGAGGAGATTATGCGTATCGAGAGCATTTAAAAAAACAAGAAATCGGATAATACCAAAAGTGTATTCATGTATTCTATATTCAGTAAAGGTCAAATGAGTGTCGGTTTGTGCTGATTTTAGTATTAATAAACGAACGATTTTTGATGACATGGAACAAAAGATTATAAAAGCTATAAATTATTGATTCTTTGAATCAAATACTTTAAAAAAAAGAACAATCGAGATCAGTTACGAATTAGTATTAATCGTTGGTTTTTTGATATGGATAGGGGGAAGATTACGCTGATTTAAATTGTTGATGTGTAGTATACAAATAAAGAAACTAAAAGGGTGAATTCCAACAATGATAAGATTAGAAAGCATTTTGGAAGGGATTAACAGGAAGGATGAACGTAGCTGGGAGCAATTGTATGCAGCCTGTTATGCGGCTTTGTGTACCTATACGGAATCCTTCGTGTCCGATATGGATACGGCTAAAGATATTGTGCAGGAGTTGATGGTGGGCATATGGAATTCGGATGCTCATTTCTCAACCTCGGCAGAGTTATTAAGCTATTTGTATAAGTCTCTACACAATAATTCTTTGATCTACATAAGGAATAAAAAAACGCGGGAACGGATTTTAGATAAATTGACAAAGAACGAAGAAGAGGAGGATGATCATGATTTTTCAATCAGAGTCGTGCGGGAGGAAGTTACGAGATTGTTGTATATGCATATAAGAACTTTACCTCGGATGCGAAGAAAGATTGTTGAGTTGAGTATAAATGGTTTTTCGGGAAAAGAGATCGCGAGTAAGTTGGGTATTAGTATTAATACGGTGAAGGTCCAGAAAAATAGAAGTATAAAGTATTTACGTGATTGTTTAATAAATGTGAAAACGGAATACGAACTCTGATTTTTTTTAAAAAAAAGTAATACCGAGTGAAGGTTTAGGTATTTCATAATCGATATGAAGGAAGAAAAGCGATATATTGAATTAATTATTAAGTCCTGGGCAGGAACACTAACGTTAGCGGAAAAACGAGAAGTGGAGAAGTTGTTGGAAAAGGAAGAGTGGGCGGAATTGAAGAGGGAGTTGGAGAATGACCGCGTTTTAATGGGGCGTTTCAAGGAGTATGAAAAATACGATACGGCAGGAGATTTTTTGTTGTTTTTGGAGCGGGTACGCAAGAATAAAAAAACGACGAAAAAACAGAGGTCTATGTCCCGAATGTTTGCTTGTGCGGCTTGTTTCGCGTGTTTGATCATGGCTTCGTGGATATTTATTCATCAAGAATTATTACCGGTTGACGAAAGCATCGCAAAAGTTTCGCCGATGGAACCCATAGACCGGAATAGTATCCGTTTGATTTTAGACAATGATTCCATGATTGCTTTATCGGGAGAAGCAGAAGCTAAAAAATTGGATACGTTAGGAGTTTCTTTCATGACGGGTATACAGACTTTAGATTATACGCGGGTGAAGCGGGATACGTTGGTCGATTCTATGACCTATCATACTTTAATCGTTCCGAAGGGGTGTGTATTCAACATCGTTTTGGAGGACAGTACGAAAGTGTATCTGAACGCGGAAACCGTGATAAAATACCCGAGGTTTTTTGCTGGAAATAGGCGGGAAGTCTATATAGAGGGGGAAGCCTATTTCGAGGTTAGCAGAGATGAGGAGAGACCTTTTATCGTAAAAGGAAATAATTTCTTCGTGGAGGTGTTGGGAACTTCATTTGATGTAATGAATTATGAGAATGAACACGAATCGCGGGTAACCTTACTGTCCGGTAAAGTAAGGATGTGTACCGAAGATACCGTTTGGCAATTAACACCCGGGGAACAGCTCTCTCTTTCTGTTGCCAACGAGATAAATGTACGTCGTGTAAATACAAAAAATGTGATATCATGGATGGATCGTAAGTTCAATTTCGAAGGAGAGACCTTGGAAATGATTATGAGAAAGATTTGTCGATGGTATGACGTGGAAGTACTGTTTGAGAAGCCTTCTTTACGGGAATCGCGTTTTACGGGGACTCCTCCGAATAATATTTCGTTACAGGAGTTATTGGATGAATTTTTAAATTATACTACGGATATAGAATTTACATTACATAACGGTGTGATTAGTGTAAAAGAGTTAAAGCATATTTAAATTTTTTAGTAATTAGTTAATTGATAGAGTCGGAAGATATCTAAAAGGGGAATTTACATTCTAAATTGTATTTCATTTAATTAAAATTTATATTACAAAATAAATATATATAATATTTCATTAAAAATAGTCTAATATCAATTTTCAGCAAATTCTACAACCAATCTACAAACAGCGGTGAAACCCGCGTAAAAGGAGGCAAACGAATGGAATGCGGGTTTCATTTTTAGTAATTTAAAACTAATCTACATGAAAAAAAAGAAGTCAAACTTATTGATGATGGGGAAAAAGATAAGTAGGATCTTATCTCTTTTTATCTTGCTTCAAGTGTTCGGGTTCGCAATTTGTCGGGCACAGTCTCCGACAGAGCCTAAGTTAACCGTGGAATTCGAGAAGTCAACATTTATGCAGGTGTTGGATTACATTAAAGAAAACACCGATTACGATTACATGTGTAATAATGAGGAGATGAAAAAGATTCCTTTGATTACGCATTCTTTTGAGAATGCCCCGGTTTCTGAAATTCTCGAAGTGTGTTTAAAGGATACGGAATACACTTTCGTTATTACTCGAAACGTGATTGTTATTCAAAAAAGACAGTCGAAAGCTGCCGTTTTGGAACAGGTTACGATTCGTGGAAAGATTTTCGACGAGAAAGATCTGCCTCTGCCCGGAGCTGCGATTGTTGTCAAAGGAACCCATTTGGGGGTAACCTCCGATGTAGATGGAAATTTTAGTTTATCTCTTCCCAGGAAGGATACGGTTCGTCTGTTGGTAAGTTTCGTGGGAATGATTACCAAAGAGGTAACCGTTACGGATTTTCAAAAAGAGGTTATAGTTAAGATGGAGCTCGAGGTAAAACAGGTGGAAGAAGTTATTGTTACCGGGTACGGTAATATTCGGAGATCCGCTTTTACGGGAAATGCGGTGAGTGTGACTCGCGAGGAGCTTTTGAAGGTTTCCAAGACGAATGCCGTTGCAGCTTTGCAGGTTTTCGATCCCTCTTTCCGTATCATAGACAATAATTTGTGGGGTTCGGATCCGAATGCCTTGCCCGAAGTACGGCTCCGCGGCCAGGCCAGTATCGGTGTGAAAGATTTGGATCGGAGTAGCGTATCCAAATCGGTATTGCGTAATAACCCGAATCTGCCTCTTTTCATCATGGATGGATTTAAGGTATCGATCGAGCGCGTATACGATATGGATCCGAACCGTATCGAAAGTATGACTATTTTGAAAGATGCGGCAGCCACGGCGCGATACGGAGCTGAAGCCGCTAACGGTGTTGTCGTTATCACGACGGTAGCTCCTAAAGCCGGAGAAGTTCAATTTACCTATAATATGACGGGTATTTTGGAAATGCCTAATTTGCACGGTTATAATCTGATGAACGCCGAAGAAAAAGTGGAGGCTGAAAAAGCTGCTGGTTTGTATGACTTTACGGATCCCGTTTCTCGAACTTTGTATAACGAGAAAATGAAACTTTTAGCCCGCGGCGTTGATACCTATTGGTTGAGTAAGCCTTTAAGAAACAATTTCAACCATACTCATAGTTTGACGGTGGAAGGCGGTTCCAAAGAGATGAGATACGGACTTAATTTTGCTTTTGACGATCAGAAGGGGGCAATGAAGGGTTCTTACAGACAAGGGCTCGACGTCTCTTTTGATTTCCGCTATTTGACGGAAAAGGTACAGGTCTCCAATTTAATCAGGTATGGTGTCGTGAAGAGTCATGAATCTCCTTATGGAAATTTTTCCGAATATACAACCTTACTACCCTATCTTGAATATAAAGATGCTGACGGAAAGTATGTGAAGTCATTGAAGGATTTTGACTTACATTCAGATCGTTTTAATCCGAATCCTTTGTACGAAGCGAATATAGGAAACTATGACAAGTCTAAATACAACGAGTTGACCGAACAATTCAGTATCAGATGGTATATCTATCCTACACTTCAATTGGAAGGAAGATTGCAGATAAATCAGAGGAGAGACAGGGGAGATAAGTTCACCCATCCTGAGTCTTTGTACAGTGAAAGAGAGGCGGGTGACGATATGTCTTTGCAAGGGCAATTAAGTCGTACCGACGGCGATGATGTTTCATGGCAGGGGCGTGTTTCTTTAACTTATAATGAGTTGGTAGGTAAACATAATATGAATCTTTCCGCCGCAATGGACGTTTCAACTTCCAAAAGGGAGAACAATGCAGCTGTTTACAGGGGATTCCCTTCCGGGGAATTTACCTCTATCAGTTTTGCTAAAGAGGTGGTGGATAAGCCGACTTCAAGCGATGAAAAGAGAAGAACGCTCGGTTTTACCTTGATGTTTAATTATTCTTATAATGATATCTATCTGGGGGATGTCTCTGTTAAGATGGACGGTTCTTCCGAATACGGTTCCGATCGTCGTTTTGCGCCTTTCTGGGCATTCGGTGCCGGTATCAATATTCACAATTATCCGTTTATGAAAAATTCCGTTATTTCTAAGTTGAAACTTCGCGGATCTTACGGAACCGAGGGATCCTTGAACTTCCCTTCATATGCGGCGATTCCGATGCACGAGATCGATATTTCTCGTTGGTATGCAACAGGTCCTGGAGCGTCTTTGATGAGCACGAGAGGTAACACGGACTTGGAGTGGCAAAAAACAAAATTGTTTGATGTCGGTCTCGAATTGGGAATTTTAAATGATCTTATTTACATCCATCCTTCTTACTATATAAAGATTACCAATGGATTGGTGGATAATGTTACGCTACCTTCTTCAACCGGTTTCAGTACTTACACCAGTAATGTGGGTAAAACCGAGAATAAAGGTTTCGAGATAGAATTGAGAAGTAACATCATTAATCGTCAAGATCTCTATTTGGCCGTATTTGCCAATTTGGCTCATGTGACGAATAAGATTAAGAAGATCTCGGATGCTTTGAAGGCTTATAATGATAAGGTAAACGAATACTATTCGGATCAGGAGAACGATGTAACGCGTGTATTGACCAAATATGAAGAGGGACAATCCACGACGGCCGTTTACGGAATGAAATCCTTGGGTATCGATCCGGCGACGGGTAAAGAACTTTATGTTTACAAAGACGGAACTGTGGGGTACGAGTGGAAAGCCACGGAGATGAGTGTTATCGGAGACAAAACGCCGAAAGCGGACGGTTCGTTCGGTCTTAACTTCCGGTATAAAGGCTTCTCTTTGTTTACGGCCTTTACTTATAAGTTCGGAGGAGATTTTTACAATACTACTTTGATATCGAAAGTCGAAAATGCCGATTTCAGAAAGAATGTGGATAAGCGAGCCATGGAATTGCGTTGGCAAAATCCCGGTGATATCACCATGTATAAGGATATAAAAGATCGTGAAGTCGATACGAAACCTACTTCTCGTTTTATGCAGCGTGATAATGAATTGAAATGGAATTCCTTGACATTGGAGTATGATTTCTCGGGAGAAAAATTGCAGAAATATGGTATCAATATGTTGCGGTTCTCTGTGGGAACGACAGATATTTGGAGACTCTCTACGGTGAAGACAGAGCGGGGAACGAATTATCCTTACGCGAATTCGGTGAACTTCACTTTAAATATTGGTTTCTGATCGATGGATTAAAAGTTACAAAATATGAAAAGAATAAAATATACATTATTTTTTATAGGTATCATCACCTTCATGTCATGTGAAGATTGGTTCGATGTAAAACCTGACAATCAGGTGAGTAGTGATGATCTGTATTCAACGGGCAGCGGTTATCGAATGCAGTTGAATGGTATCTATATGGGGTTGTCAGAAACTTCTTTGTATGGCGAAAACCTGAGCTGGGGGTTTATGGATATTTTAGGACAATACTATACGGAAGAGTGTCTGACGGATGATCAGAAAGATATCAATAATTTCCTTTACAAAGGAAATGTCGTAAAAGGACTCGCCAGTACGATATGGAGTAGAATGTATCACGTGATAGCCGATTGTAATGACTTGATCGACCATGTATCCAAAGAGAGTGCGAGTGCTTTTGAATTCGGAGAGATAGAGAAGGCAAAAATTTACGGAGAAGCTTTAGCCATGAGGGCGTTCGTGCATTTCGATTTGTTGCGTTTGTTTGCTCCCGCTAAAGATGACGGTAAAAGATACATTCCTTATGTGACGGATATTAACGGTACGATAAATATACCGTTAACCGTGAATCAAACGTTGGAAAGAATCGTGAACGATTTGAAGGAGGCCCAGCCTTTGTTGGTACAATGGGATTCATCCTATGTAATAGAAGATGATCGGTCTGTTATGCGTATAGTTAAGGTTTTAAGAGATACCAGGTTTACGTTATTTTGGAACGAATACGAGACGAAGGTTGTTTCTTACTTTGAGAAACGCCCGGGATATCGTATGCATTATGCTGCTGCAAGAGCTATTTTAGCCCGGGTTTATTCCTATATGGGATTGCAAAAAGAGGCCTATGACGAAGCCTATGCCGTGTGTAACCTGAAAGAGAGTAGCTGGTCGAAACCCTTTGACTTTAATTACGAATGGGATATAGATGGAACAAGTGAAAATGGAAATAAAAAGTTATTAGGTGATGTCATCATGGCATTTTATAATGAGAAAAATGCGGATAATTTTAAACCTTACCTGAGCACGTCCCCTCTTTATTATAGAAACCTGAATGGATTGTTCAGCGGAGATGCATTGGGAAGTGACGTGCGTTATCTCTATCTGACCATGAATTATCGGGACGGTGGCCGTGTTTCCGTGAAAAACAGACAAGGAACTACCGATGTGGAAGCTATTCCGGTCATTCGTAAAGCCGAATTGTATTATATCATGGGCGAGTATTTGGCATCGCACGGAGATGTTGAAGGTGCTTGTGAATTGCTTCAAGAAATTAAAGAGCGGCGGAATGATATCACCCTTTGGCCGGATATCAATAACGTCACGGAGTTCATGGACTTTATGTTGATCGATGCCCGGAGAGAGTTTATGGGTGAGGGACAGTCTTTCTTTATGTACAAGCGATTGAATCGTTCCTTGTGGGACGGTGCCAGTTCGATAGATCTGACAGGGCGGAGCTATTTACCGATACCTGATAGTGAAAACGTATTATTATGACGTTAATTAATAAATTAAAATATAGTATTATGAGATATATATTCATATTAACAATACTGTTTTCCGTTTTTTATTCCTGTAGTGAAGATAAATTGGATACATACGATGCGGAACGGTACGTTTATTTTTCCAATACTTCCGCCGATAGTATTGTGGAATCGTTTTTCTTTTATCCCGGGGCAAACAGTCGAGAGGTAAAGATAGAGATCGGTTATGCCGGGAAAGAGATTACGGGTAATTGCAAGTATCGGATAGAAGTAGATCAGGATTTGACGACTGCGGCTGCAAATGACTATAGTTTCAGCAATGATCAAGTCTGGGAGGCCGGGAAGGATAAGGATACCCTCGTACTTACGTTAAACAAGACTCCTAATTTGGACAATAAACGCGTACGTTTGGTTTTGAAGATTGTTGCAAGTGATGATTTTAATGTCGGTCCTCTTGCGAATACGAGGTTGATCGTTAATTTTACCTCGATGGCCATTACACCTACCTGGTGGGACGAGCGTATCAGTTCTTCTTATTTGGGCAGATATACGGAGACTAAATATGCCGAGTTTATCAAGGCGACAGGTATAAGCAGCATGGAGAACATGAGTGCAAGTGACAAGAGGTATTATTCATTGAAGTTCAAATATTATTTGATTAATATCAAGAATGAGACGGGTAAGCCGGTTATGGATGAAGGAAATGTAGAGATGACAGTTCCTGTTTTGGGTTAATTATAAATTGATATGATATGAAAATAAGAATATTATTAGCCTTATTCCTTTTTGTTTCTCTTTATAGCTGTTATGAAGATAAAGGGAATTATAATTACAAGGCCATCAATGAAGTTCAAATAACGAGTTTTATAACGAATGAATCGGATTACGATTCCGAAGGGGGATACTCGATCGGTTCTACGGTAAAAGTCTCTCCCGAATTGACATTTGCATTGGATGAAGAGAATGTGCGTTTGGGCTTTCAATGGGTTTTGTTTGGTGAAGTGGTTAGCAGGGAGAGAGAGTTGGTGTGGATTGCCGATACGGCCGGATGGTTTTCTGGGAGAGACTGTTATCTTATTATCCAGGATAGCGTGAGCGGTTTGGAATTCGTGTCCGGTATATATTCCAATGATGCAAATGCAGGATTGCAGTTGTACATTCGGTCGGATGATTTGACGGGCGGATGGATGATTGTAACTAAACGGAACGGCGACTACGTGATCGACTATGCCAATATCGAACATCGTCGTGATCCGGTAACAGGTGAGTATGTTGTTGTACCTTATACCATCGAAAATGTTTTTGCGGAACGAAATATGGGATTGGAATTGGGCGGAGAGATAAAGGATCTCGAGTGTTTCTTCGTGGAGCGAGGTTTTATGACGCCTTGCCAGGTTTTGATTTTGCAGGAGGGGGGTATCGGACCGGTTTATGTTGACGGTGCAACTTTCCAAAAGAGTATATCCTTGGCAGATGAATTTGTGGGAGCAAGTTTACCGCAGGGTGTGAATTTTGCCAGGGCTTACGATAAACCGAAAGGAACTATTCTGCTTACCGATGACGGACAAGTGTATTTGAGAAGAAAAGATGATCCGGATGCTTATTTCACCGGAAAATTCCCGGATTTTTCTGTAGCTATCGAAAAAGGAATGGATGCCGGCCCGTTTGCCTCTTATCGCTATGATGAGTTGGTTGGTTTGACATTCGATAAGAAAAACAATCGTTTCCTGATGTTACAGGATCGTTTCGAATATTATGACGGAGCTGTTGAGGGCGGTGTGATTTCTCAGGTGTATCAGGCACCGTCCGAGGAGTTTACCATGATGAATAATATGGGTGATGTGGAGATGCTTTATTACGGTAGTTATAAAGATGGGGACGACTTGAGATATTTCGTTATGTATAAAAATAACAATCCGGGAAAGGATGGAAAATATTACTATATGATATTCAAGTATCATAGAGATTGGGAAACCGGATTGTGGGAAGTAATTCCGTTGATAGAAAAAGTTTTCCCGAGTAGCGAGTTGTTAGATGGAAAGAATGTATTCGCAATTTCTCCTCGAGAGAAACAATATTTCCTGTTTTCGGGAGGTGATCAGCATGATAAGTTGTATGGTTATATGTTTGCGGGAGACGAGGGTGGTGTAGCCAACGCGAGATTGCTTTATGACTTTAAAGGAGCCACGATTAAAAGTATTGAGGTAACTGACCTATCGAGTCGGGCCGTGTACATGGGAATTGGTTTGTCGAACGGGAAATTGTGTGAAATGGGTATTGCAGCCGATGCTTTTATCAATGGTGTTACAGAGGATTACATTGATTTTTATCCTCAAGATTTCGGAGATATTCAGTTTATAAGAAAATTAAGAACAAGTAGTAATCAGTGGTAAAAATAGAAGGGAGAGAGCTTTCGCTCTTTCCCTATTTCAATATCGGGTGTGCGTATGTTATGTGAATCGATTTTCTGGTAATAGAACTGGAATTAACTGTTAAAATTATTAAACAAAAAAGTATGAGGAACAAGACGATTTTTTTTCTGATCGTTGCATTTTTATTGCCCTGTATCGGTATGGCAGGTAGTAAAAAAGACAAAAAGACTAAAAAAGAGACTCCTTACCAACGGCTATTTAAGGATAAAAAGTGCAAGACGGTAAAGGGAGTGATTACTATTCACAAAATGGACGATAAGGTCTATTTTGAAATTCCTTTACAGGTATTGGGGAGAGAGATGTTACTGGGATCCACGATCACGGAGATCACCAGTAATTTATTCGGTAGTGTGGGAGAGAAACCTTTCGATCCGCTTCATGTGGTGTTTGTAAAGGATGATTCGGCCACCGTCAGTTTACGGGAGGTTAATTCTATTCAGACTACCAATACCGAGCGGTACAAAAAGTTGATGAGCGAAGGAAGTATGCCGGCAACCATGGAGAGTTTTGAAGTTAAAGCTTATACTCCTGACAGTTCTGCCGTCATCATAGATATGACGCGATTCCTGCTTAGCGATAAGGGGGAGTTCAGTCCTTTTACTCCGTGGAGTCCGATCTTGATGATGAATCGGGATATGAAGATGGAAAAACAGTATAAAAATCAACTATCCTGTGTCGGTGAGGTTAAATCTTTTGAAGATAATTTTAGTGTTCAGTCTTTGTTGACTTACGAGATGAGTGTGCGGGACAGATGGTTTTATTATTTATACAAGATGCCTTTTTCAGTCGTTATGACCCGTAGTTTTTTGCTTTTACCGGAGACTCCGATGCGTCCTCGCCCGGCTGATCCTCGTATCGGTATTTTCGTGGGAGGGAAATATGCTTTTGACGAGGGAGAACAGACCCAAATCGATTATTATGCTACTCGTTGGAGATTAGAGCCTAAGGATAGGGAGGCTTACGAGAGGGGAGAGTTGGTAGAACCGATAAAACCCATTGTTTTTTATGTGGATAACGCTTTCCCTGAAAACTGGAAAAAGTACGTGAAAAAAGGAGTGGAAGAGTGGCAGGCTGCTTTCGAGAAGATCGGTTTTAAAAACGCTATTGTAGCCAAAGATTTTCCGACGGACGATCCGAATTTCGATCCGGACAATCTGAAGTATTCCTGCGTGCGTTATTCTCCTTCGCCGATAGCTAATGCTATGGGACCTTCTTGGACAGACCCGAGAAGTGGCGAGATCATCCAGGCTAACATTTCGGTTTACCATAATTTGATCCAGTTAGTTCAGGATTGGCGTTTTTTGCAGACGGCCGCAGCTGATCCTTCGGTCAGAAAGGTGGATATGGATGAAGAGACATTGGGAGATTGCATCCGTTATGTTATCTCTCACGAAGTGGGGCATACCTTGGGATTTATGCATAACATGGCTGCTTCGGCTGCCATTCCGACGGACTCTTTGCGTTCTCCGTCATTCACGCAAAAATACGGTACGACTTATTCTATTATGGACTACGCCCGTAACAATTACGTGGCTCAACCGGGCGATGCCGCCCGCGGCGTGCGGATGACACCTCCCGTATTGGGACTTTACGATTATTACCTGATCCATTGGTTGTATACACCTATATACTCGGCTCGATCTTCAAAAGAAGAGGTTCCTGTACTGGACAGATGGATTTCTGAAAAATCGGGAGATCCTGTTTATCGTTACGGGAAACAACAGATTTTAGCGCATTATGATCCGAGTTCCTTCGAAGAAGACTTGGGTGAGGATCCGGTTAAATCGGCTACTTATGGTGTGCAAAATTTGAAGTATATCCTAAAACATTTGAATGAATGGACGGCTGCCGACGATAAGGATTTCAGTTTCCGGCAAAATATGTACAACGAGTTGTTGTATCAATATATCCGTTACATGAATCATGTATTGGCCAATATCGGTGGAGTGTATTTGAACGAACGTTATGACGGAGACCTGCGTCCGAGTTTTGCTATCGTGGCGAAGGAGAGACAAAAACAAGCCCTTCGTTTCATGCTCGAACAAGTAAGGGATATGGAATGGATTGACGATAAGGATTTTCAGGCGGGGATGCCGATTATGGGGACTTTTACGCAGACCATTCAGGATATCGTATTGCCTGCCGTTTTGAATCGTACTGGAATCGTGGCTTTCGGGACGAAGTATACGAAAGAGATTGAACCCTATACTCCTGAAGAGTATTTCAATGATATTTATGAATTTGTTTTTGCCCCGACAAAAGCAGGTAAAGATTTGACCGGGGCGGAACGGAAACTTCAAATGGCGTTGTTGTCGGAATTGATCAAGGGATCCGGAGCAACAAGCACTCAATTAGGATCCGGTGGAGGCATAGGATTCCGGGATCAGAATCTGATCATCGTTCCGGAAACTATACTTGCGAAGAGCAGAGATACCTATGGATTTACAGGGGAGTATGATTCGGGATTGCTGCGGAATCGTTTCATGGTAAAAAATGAGTTGCAGAATCGGTTCGATACTCCTCAGGTGGGAATAAATGGATTCAGTTTTTGGGTACAACTGCCTATAGAGAACTATTCAATGGAACCTCTTTATTTGTCGACTTTGCAACAAACGTTAAGTTTATTGAAAGACAGAGCGAATACAGGTTCAAAAGAGACCCGGCAACATTACGAGTTACTGATTCATAAAGTAGAACAAGCTTTAGGCAGATAATCATCGAATAGATTCAGCAGAGTTTGATTTTTCGGATGAATGCGAAAAATAAAGTGAATAAAATAAGTAGAAATTATGAGAAAAGTTATATATGTCATATCTCTTTTTGCTCTTCTTTTTGCGTTTTCAATGGAAGTCGACGCGAGTAACCGTAAAAAGAAAAAAGAGAAGAAAAATAAAGAGCAGGTAGAGGAATTGACTCCATACCAGAAATTATTTAAAGATAAGAAAGTAACTACCGTGAAAGGATTGATGACCGTACACCAGGTTGATAAAAAGGTGTACGTGGAATTTCCTCTTCGCTTGTTGGAGAAAGATATGTTATTGGCTTCCACTATAGACAAGATTACCGATAACGGCGAAGGTTCCGTGGGAGAATTTGTCGGAGGAGGTTTTACCCTGCGTTTTATCCGTCGGGATTCCGTTATTCAGGCACGGATGGCTGTTGAAACGGATTTTTTACCGGTAGCTCCTTCCAATAGCAGTAAAGATCCGGCTATAGAGAAAGCCTTGGAGCAATCCTCCTTACCGGGAGTCTTTGGTACGTATAAAATTGAGGCCTGGACTCCGGATAGTTCGGCCGTGGTTATCGAATTGACCCCTTTGTTTACGAAACATTCCATTTATACCAATCCGTTTCCTCCCTATGCACCGAATGCGATGTTCGGTTTTATCGGGCGGAGACATAAGTTGCAGGAGAACCGTACGCATTTGAAAGGGATTAAAGCCTATGACAGCAATATTGTGGTAAAATGCGAACAGGGATACGATGTGGATTATTTGGGATTTTTCGGTGGTTATCTGGCACAGGACGTGAAGATTTCGGTAATTAGTAACAAAATATTGATGTTATTGCCGGAAGAACCCATGATGCCTCGCCTTTCGGACTCCCGTATCGGTGTGAATTACGTGATGAGTAATGATTTTACCAGTCCTATGAAGGGATTGGAAAGGGTGTATTATACCAGTCGTTGGCGGATTCAGCCTTCCGATCCGGAGGCTTACAAAAGAGGCGAATTGGTAGAACCTACGAAACCGATTGTATTTTATATGGATACGATTATGCCTCAAGCATGGAAAAAATACATCAAAGCGGGATTGGAAGAGTGGAACGGTGCTTTTGAAAAAATCGGGTTTAAAAACGTGATAGAGGTTCGGGACTTCCCAAAAGACGATCCGGATTTTGATCCGCTTAATATTGAATATTCTGTGATTCGTTATGTTCCCGTCAATTGGTTTATGGCAATGAACCATAGGGTGGTGGATCCCCGTACGGGAGAAATTTTAAGTATGTCTATTTGTATTCCTGATAATTTTATCGGTGGTTTGTACGGAGAACGGGTTCTTTCCACGATGAATGCGGATCCTTCCGTGCGTCGGGCGAAGCTGACCGAAGAGCAGTTGGGGGAGATGATTCGTTTGGAGATGGCTTCTACCATGGGATTTAATCTCGGTTTAATATACAATTGTGCGGCCTCCGCCGTCTATCCTGTCGACTCTTTACGTTCGGCTTCGTTTACGCAAAAGTACGGGTTGAGTCCCTCCGTTATGGATATCGTTCCGAGTAATTATATCGCTCAACCGGAAGATGTCGAGAAGGGGGTAAGGATGACGAATAAAGGTATCGGCGAATACGATGAATATGCTATTAAATGGTTGTATAAACCGATAGAAGGAGCCCGGACCCCTCAAGACGAAAAGGTTACTTTGGACCGTTGGATCAAAGAGTCCAGGAATAATCCGAATTGCCGTTATCGTTTGTTTGAATATTACGGTGCTTTTGATCCTTCCGTGTTCCTTTCCGATTTGGGAGACGACCAGATTAAGGCGTTCGAGTATTTTCTTCAGAATATGAAAGGGGCGCTGGCTCATTTTTACGAGTGGTATAAAGAAGATGACAGAGATATGTCGAAACGGGCAGGTATTTATGAAGGTTTGTGTTCGAATTTAGGTGGAAATCAACTGGTTCAATTATCCAATTTTATAGGTGGAATCCGGATGATCGAGGCCAATGCGGATGAAGATGTGAAGAAATACGAAATGCTTCCGAAAGAAGAACAACGGAAGATGGTTCACTATTTATTAAATTTCTCTAAAGATCTTTCCTGGCTGGAGGACCTGGATCTGATCCGTCAAATGGGACCGGGGCGCGGTTCTATGGTAGATGCTATGCATAGTACCGTTTTTGGTCTTCTCTATTCTAAAATGGGACGTTTGAAACTATGTGAAGCCAAGTTTGCGAATGCGTATACCTCGAATGAACTTTTAAAGGATATTTATCAATTCGTTTGGGAAGGGACTTTAAAGAATCGTACTTTGACAAAAGAGGAGATGAAATTACAAACTTCTTATTTGGCGATGGCATTGAAGAATTCGACTTTGGGCGAATCGGCTGCAACCTTGCAAGCTTCAGGCGATAGGTTATTTACAACAAATCGGTTGGCCTGGAATACCAGTTTGAAAAACGAGATAAGGATGAAAGGAAATAGTCCTATTCATAAAAATAGATTCGAAATGGAAAGTCCGGTCCGTGAAGTAGGGGCTTATTGGCTGCCTTGGTGGATTCGTGTTTCGGATTACCCGACTTCTCATGAATTTTATGCTATGGTTTTGCAGGTACAAGACTTATTGAAAAAGGCGAGCGTAAAAAGTTCGGGAGAGACAAAACAGCATTATGATTACTTACTCTATAAGATTAAGAAATCTTTAGAGAAGAAATAGTTAACGGGTAAAATGTTTAAATAAATGAACAAATGAGAAGCAGAATAATATATTTATTGGTAATTGTTTTGTTACTGCCTTGTATGGCGCATGCTCGGAAGAAAAAGGAGAATCCGAAAGAGGCAGTAACGGAAAGAAAAGACAACCGTTACGAGGAACTATTCAGAGATAAGGCCTGCGAAACGGTGAAAGGCTTGCTTACTTTGCATAAGGTAGACGGCAAGATCTATTTTGAAATTCCCACGAAATTGATGAATCGGGAAATGTTATTGGGATCCACGATTTCGGGAACCACGGATAATATGTTCGGTAGTATAGGAGAACGCCCTTCAGATCCTTTGTTGGTAACCTTTACTCAGAAAGATTCGACTTTGGTCAGCTTGGGTTTGATTCAGACGACTTACATGACTCAGAATGAAACATTGAAGGATCGTATGAACCGGGGAAATATTCCGGCAGTCATTAAAAATTTCGAAATTAAGGCTTATACTCCGGATAGTACGGCAGTTGTTGTCGATATGACGGATTTTTTATTGAGCGATAACGAGACGTTACCCTCTTTTTCTCCCTGGTCTCCGATCTTATCTATGATGTGGGGGAGCCCTCTGAATAAGAATTTTATGCGGGAAGAGTCTCAGGTATTGAAGATAAAAGCTTTCGAGGATAATGTAACGGTTCAATCCCAATTGGCATTCCGTTTATCTGCTGAAACTTCGTATTTCCGTTATTGTTCGGACAAACCGGTCACGCAGATCATGACCCGTAATTTTATTCTTTTGCCGGAGATACCCGCACGTCCCCGTTATGCAGATCCGCGCATAGGCGTATTCTACCAGGGAATGTATGAAATGGGAGATCCGAAAAAAGGGATAGATGTTTTGTATTATGCCACCCGTTGGAGATTGGAGCCTACCGATGAGGAAGCTTACCGGAGGGGCGAGTTGGTGGAACCTAAGAAGCCGATTGTTTTTTACGTGGATAATGCCTTTCCCGATCAGTGGAAAAAATACATCAAAGAAGGTATATGCGAATGGAATGCCGCTTTTGAGAAAATAGGGTTTAAGAATGTAATGCGTGCGGAAGATTTTCCGACAAACGATCCTGATTTTGATCCGGATAACCTGAAATATTCATGTATCCGTTACTCTCCTTCCATTGTTGCGAATGCCATGGGACCCTCCTGGACGGACCCTCGTACGGGAGAGATTTTAAATGCTTCCGTGTACGTGTATCATAATTTGGTGGAGCTGGTTCAGGATTGGCGTTTTTTACAGACTGCCGCCGCAGATCCCTCCGTCAGAAAAATCCGGTTGGATGACAAGGATTTCGGTGACTGTTTGCGTTATGTATTGGCTCACGAGGTCGGACATACGTTGGGTTTGATGCATAATATGTCTGCTTCGGCGGCTATTCCGACGGACTCTTTGCGTTCTCCGTCGTTCACGCGGAAATACGGAACAACCTATTCCATTATGGATTATGCCCGCAATAACTATGTGGCCCAGCCTGGAGATGCCGCTCGTGGCGTGAAAATGACACCCCCTCGTTTGGGATTGTATGATTATTATGTTATCGAGTGGTTGTATAAGCCCCTGCTGGATATAAGGTCTGCCAGAGAAGAGATTCCCGTTCTGGATCAGTTTATTACGGAGAGGTCTGACAATCCTGTTTATCGTTACGGAAAACAACAATTCAGGGAGTATTACGATCCCCGTGCCATGGAAGAAGATTTAGGGGATGATCCCGTGAAGTCCGCCACTTATGGAGTGAAAAACTTAAAATATGTGTTGGAACATATGGATAAATGGGTAAAGGATGAGGATAAGGATTATAAGTTCCGTAAGAATATGTTGAATGAAGCACGTTATCAGTTTGCCCGTTATTTGAACCATGTGATGTGTAATTTGGGTGGTCTTTATTTGAACGAAAGATATGAAAACGATAAGGTCCCGGCTTACGGTGTGGTATCCCGGGAAAGACAAAAGAATGCCTTGCGTTTTGTATTGGAGCAGACCCGGGATCTTTCCTGGTTGGATGATAGGAAGGGATTGCCTTTGGGACGGGAAGTTGCGGAAGAGTTTCAAAAAGACATACTTCGCGGTCTTCTTATGATTATCCATAAGGTTGCGATGACACAAACCTTTTCCGACGAAAAGAAACCTTTCAGTAGAGAAGAGTATTTGAACGATCTGTATGATTTTGTAATGACTCCGACCTTGCAAGGGAAGAAACTCACGAAGGGTGAACAGAGTCTGCAAAAAGGTTTGTTAGCGGCATTGCTGGAGGCATCCGGTGCGCAGAAAAAAGACATGGGGATGAAACCTTTCGAGTGGAATCTGAAAACGCCGTTTGTACGGGTGCCGGAAAGCGTGAGAGCTTTGAGCCGGGAGAAATACGGGGAGATCGGTGAGGATGTGATGGGACGTTTCACGAACAGAAGAACATGGGGTGAACAACGGAATATGCAGCACCCGGCAGAGGTTTCCGGATTTGGAGATCCTTTCTTCCTCTTTAAAACTTTTCCGATGGAACCGGATAATTACTCTTTGTTACGGAAAATGTATTCCGCTTTTAAGGGTAAACAAAACGTAGGGACTCCTGAGATGCAACAATACTATAAATTAATGGTTCGTCAGATGGATAATATTTTCAATGATTGAGATATAAAATAGAAAATTATGAAAAAGATCATATACATATTGTTTCTTTTTACTCTTGTGTTTGGCGTGTGTGATGCCTCTGCCGGGGAACGAAGGAAGAAGAAAGAAGATAAAAAGAAGAAAGAGTTGACTGCCTATCAGAAATTGTTCGATGGTAAGCAGGTTCAAACGGCTCGCGGTTTAATGACCCTTCATAAGGTCGGCGATAAGGTTTACGTGGAATTTCCGGTGCGCCTGTTGAATAAGGAGATGTTGTTTACCTCTTCCGTGGAAAGAATCAGCGATTGCGGAGAGAGTGCCGTGGGAGAATTTTCCGGTCCCGGAGTACCTTTGAAATTTACCCGTATGGATTCTGTCCTTCAGGCCAGGATACTGCTTATGAATCCTTTAAGAAACATGACGGACGATTTAGGTGTCAACGAAGCCTTTAATCGTTCGGCCATGCCCGGAGTATACGGGAGTTACAAGATCGAAGCGTGGACTCCGGATAGCAGTGCCGTAGTGGTGGATATGACCTCATTGTTTATGTCTCACAGTATTTATACGACACCCTTTACCGACTATGCCGGAAATTCATTTTTTGGTCTTGCCGTACGGGATCATAAATTTCAGGAAGATCGTAATTTTTTGAAAGGGGTAAAGGCTTATCCGACAAATGTTGCGGTGACTTGCGAGATGGGATACGATGTGGATATTTACTTCTTCGGTATGTTCCTTATAGAAAAAGATATGAAGGTATCTATCGAGGCCAATCGGATATTGATGCTTTTACCGGAAGAGAAGATGTTGCCTCGTCTGGCGGATTACCGCGTAAATGTGGAATATAACCGGGAAAGCGGTTTCGAATCTCCCCTGAAGGGTGTGAAATCGGTATATTTCACGAATCGCTGGCGTTTGGAACCTTCCGATCCGGAAGCTTACCGGGAAGGAAAAACGGTGGAACCTAAAAAACCCATTGTTTTTTATATCGATACGTTAATACCGGAGTCGATAAAGCCCTACGTGATAGCCGGTGTTAAGGAGTGGAATGCTGCATTCGAGAAAATCGGTTTTAAAAATGCGATTCAAGTGAAAGATTGTCCGAAGGGTGATCCTGATTTCGATATGGCAGACGTGAGTCATTCTACCATTTTGTATGCTCCGATTAAGATGTATGATGTAAAATCTCAGAGGTATTGCGATCCGCGTACGGGAGAGATTATATCGGCTTCTATTCTTATCCCGGTGGGATATGATCCTACTTATGAATTGAAAATGAATACGATGGCTGTCAACCCTCAAATCCGTAACAATCATATTCCGGTGGAGGTTTATGGAGATGTGATTAAATCGGATGTGGCTAGAGAGATGGGTGTCTGTTTAGGATTTACTGATAATTTCATGGCCTCTTCTGTCTATCCGGTAGACTCTTTGCGTTCCGCAACATTTACCCGGGCCCACGGATTGACGCCTTCCGTTATGGATCTCGTGGCTTGTAACTATATCGCACAACCCGGAGATATGGAAAAAGGCGTCCGTATGTTTTCCAAGGGGATTGGCGAGTTTGATTATTTTACCGTTAAATGGTTGTACCAACCAATAGAAGGGACAGTGAAACCGCAGGATGAAACAGAGGTTTTAAACCGGTGGATTATCGAAGCTAAAAAAGAACTCAATTATAGGTATAGTCCCATGATATGGAGTTTCTACCGTTTGTTGGGAGATCCTCGCCGGAACAGGGGCGATTTGGGAGACGATCCGATGAAATCTCTCGAATACAAGATCAACAATATTAAATATGCCATGAAACATTTCAGAGAGTGGTTCAAAGATGATGATAAGGATTTGCGTGTAAGGACTTCCCTTCATTCCTCTTTTTCCAATCTGTTATCGAATGAAATGAATAACTTATTGGGATACGTGGGTGGAATCTACCTGAATGAGGTTACTGCGGACGAGGATATGCCGACTTTTACTGTTGTACCCAAGGAGCGTCAACAAGAGATCGTACGGTATGTTTTGGATATGTCTAAAACGTTCGGATGGATGGATGATAAAGAGTATACAAAAGAGACCGGATTGGGGTACGCGAGAGTTCCTTCTCGGGAGATGCAGTTAGCCGTTATCGGTAGCTTACTCGGTAAGGTCGGCGATCTGAAATTATGTGCTGAAAAATCGGGCGATGCTTATACTCCGGATGAATTTTTGGATGACCTGTATGCCTATATTTGGGAGGGAACGTTGAAAAAACGTGCGTTGACGGAGGATGAACGATTTTTACAGAGGAGTTTTGTTGGTATGGTTATGGCTTCTTCCGCTGTTGCTGAATCTCCGGCTTCTTTTGAAAAGGAACAACAGAGATTCCCTTTTGTGGCCGGGAAGAACTTGGTTTACTGGAAACCGGATACGCGAGAATTCAATCGAATGGAGCAAAAGTGGAGGAACGATTATTTGCCGTCGCAACGTAGCGGTTATCAAGGTTATGTCGCAACAGCGAAAGGATACAATGCGGCTCCGGAATATTATTCCATGTTGGTAAGGATCCAAAAATTATTGCAAGGGGCTGTTCTTTCCAGTAGCGGCGATACGAAAGCCCATTACGAGTACTTGTTGTATCGGATTCGTAAAGCCATGTCTAAGAAATAAACAATAAGTAATAAAGTTAAAAAAGATATATCATGAAAAACAACACGATTATTATACTGTTAGTTGTTTTGTTGATGCCATTCCTTGCAGAGGCTCAGAAAAAGAAAGGGAAGAAGGGGAAAGGGGAAGTAGAGCAAGAGGTAAAAGCACCTAAGAAGGAATCGGCTTATGACAAACTTTTTAAAGATAAAGCTCACGAGAGTGCGAAAGGGTTGATGACGGTTCATAAAATAGACGGTAAAGTTTATTTTGAGGTACCTTTGAATTTGTTGGGTAAAGAGATGCTGATCGGATCTGCGATTGCCGAGAATTCGAGTAGTTTGTTCGGGGCGGTGGGAGAAAAACCGCATGAACCTCTTCACGTTGTGTTTACTCGTACGGATTCTTTATTGAACTTACGTGAGGCAAACTCCTTGCATACGACGGATAACGAACGGATGCGTCAAAACGTGGAGTTGAGTGCTATCCAGGCTGTTATTAAGAATTTTGAAATAAAAGCCTATTCTCCGGATAGTACGGCCGTGGTCATCGATATGACGGATTTTTTGACTAACGAAAATGAGAAGTTGGATCCTTTTTCTCCATGGATGCCGATTTTAATGGAGTATTGGAGAGATGCCAGATTGGAAAAAGAGTTTCAGCAGGCACATACCCAGATCGGAAAAATCAGTGCGTTTGAAAATAACGTGAACGTGCAGACCTCTTTTACTTATACCGTGAGTATTAATGCCGATAACTGGTACTGGCTTTATAAAATGCCCTACACGGCAACCATGAGCCGGACATTCCTTTTGTTGCCGGAAAAGCCGATGCGTTCCCGGATAGCCGATCCCCGGATTGGAATATTCTTCGGAGGTAAGTATTTGTATAGTGATAAGGAGAGAGGAGTAGAGGTGGTTTATGATGCCAATCGTTGGCGTTTGGAACCGAAAGATGTGGAGGCTTATAAACGGGGTGAGCTGGTTGAACCGATAAAACCCATTGTTTTCTATGTGGACGATAATTTCCCTGCGGCGTGGAAGGAATATGTAAAGGCTGGTGTCGAGGAGTGGCAGGCGGCTTTCGAAAAGATCGGTTTTAAAAATGCGATTATTGCCAAGGATTTTCCTAAAGACGATCCCGATTTCGATCCGGAGAATCTGAATTACTCTTGTGTACGTTATTCTCCTTCCTCTGTTGCCAACGCCATGGGGCCTTCTTGGACAGATCCGAGAAGCGGAGAGATCCTGCAAGCTAACGTATCGGTGTATCATAACCTCATCCAATTGGTACAGGATTGGCGTTTCTTGCAGACGTCTCCGGCGGATCCTTCTGTTCGTAAGATACAATTGGATGACGCTACAGTTGGAGATTGTATTCGTTACGTGATTGCTCATGAGATAGGCCATTGTTTAGGATTAATGCATAACATGGCAGCTTCGGCGGCTATCCCGACGGATTCTTTGCGTTCCCCGTCATTCACGCGGAAGTACGGCACGACTTATTCTATTATGGATTATGCCCGTAACAATTACGTGGCTCAACCGGGAGATGCTGCTCGTGGTGTGAAGATGACACCCCCTAATTTGGGATTATATGATTATTATGCCATCAAATGGTTGTATACGTTTCTTCCGGATGCCCAAACGGCTAAGGATGAGCTTCCGACATTGGAACGTTGGATTTCCGATAAATCGGGAGACCCGATTTATCGTTATGGAAAACAACAAATTTGGGCACACTATGATCCGAGTTCGTTCGAGGAGGATTTGGGAGACGACGCAATCAAATCAGCGACTTACGGTGTGAAAAATCTTAAATATGTACTGGCTCATTTAAACGAGTGGACGGCCGGGGAAGATTTGGATTACTCTTTCCGTGAAAGGATGTATAACGAGATCGTATACCAGTATGTACGTTACCTGAATCATGTGGCAGCCAATATCGGAGGAATTTATTTGAATGAAAGTTATCAGGGAGATAAACGTCCGAATTACGCTTTTGTTCCGCGCGAGAAACAAAAACGGGCATTGAGATTTTTGTTAAATCAGATAAAGGATGCCGGATGGTTGGAGAATCCTGATTTTCAAAAAGAGATGCCTTTGATGGGAAATATTTCCAGGGAGTTGGAAGATAAAATTATGAGCGGGATTTTAGGACGATTGGGGGCTGTCTCTTATTGTGCGGAGAAGGCACCTGCCAATCAGGTATACACGTCTTCAGACTATTTAAACGATTTGTATGATTTTATTTTTACGCCTACCAAACAAGGAAAAACCTTGTCTAACGTCGAAAAGAAAATGCAATTGGCTCTTTTGAGTCAGGTGATCGGGGGTGCCAACGTGGAAAAAGATGCCAAGGGAGGAAAAGGCCGGGTACGTATGATCGTGGAAGTTCCCGAGAGCGTTAGGGCCAAAAGTCTGAAATATTACGGGCAGGTGATGGGAAATAGGGGGCTGGCGGATAAGCAGGGATTCAGCTATTACGTGGATATTCAGATGGGTAACGCAGATGTGGCTCCTTACTATTACGATTTAATGAAAAAGACGTTGAATCTGTTGAAAAACCAGGCGATGACCGGTTCTTCAGACACTCGGCTTCATTATAAATTACTGATCCATAAATTGGAACAGGCTCTAAATTAATGTTTCTTCTCCGGTTTCTCTTTGTCGTCATTCTGTTCTCCATGAATGACGACAAAGGAAACCCGATGAAAGGATGTTCAATAACTAAAATTTAATAATTGTATGGAAGAATCGATCGTAAAAGTTGAAAATCTATCCCATCGCTACACGGTTCAGTGGGCTATCCGGGATATTAATTTTGAAATCAACACTAATGGTATATATGGTCTTCTCGGATCCAACGGGGCCGGGAAGTCGACCACGATGAATATCATGTGTGGCGTTTTAAAACAGACGGAGGGAGATGTTTATATAAAGGGGGTCAGTATGCGAGAAAATCCCGTAGAGGCTAAGAAACATTTGGGTTTTTTACCGCAAAAACCGCCTTTGCATATGGATATGACGGTAGAGGAGTACTTAACCCATTGTGCCAATATGCGTTTAATGCCATCTAAGGAAGTGAAAAACGCTGTAAAAGATGCTATGGGACGTTGCGGTATTTCTCATTTTAATAAGCGTTTGGTACGTAACCTTTCCGGGGGATACCAACAACGATTGGGAATAGCGCAGGCTATCATTCATAATCCGGAATTTGTAGTGTTGGACGAACCGACGAACGGGTTGGATCCGAACCAGATCGTGGAAGTGCGTCATTTGATCAAAGAGATTGCAGAGGAACGTACTGTCATCCTTTCGACACATATCTTGCCGGAGGTTCAGGCCACCTGTGATTATATCCGTATGATTGAGGAGGGTAGATTGGTTTTTGCCGGGACGGTAGACGAGTTCGATAATTATATCATACCGAATACCATATTTGTTTCGTTGATCGCTCCGCCTGCCGTGGATGAATTGGCTAAGGTTCCGGGAGTAGTTAACGTGGAGGAGTTGGGAGGAACGAAATTCAGGTTACAATTTTCCGATAACCAGGATGTTATCGAACGTGTGGTAGAGACAAGTGTGGCCAGAGGATGGAGGTTGAATGATATACATCTGGAAAAGAGCTCATTAGATGCCGTATTTGCCGAATTATCCAAAAAGTAAGAGACGATGAAGACCATATATAAATTGGCGTTGGCGGAATTACAAACGTTATTCTACTCACCGGTAGCCTGGTTGATTCTGATTATTTTTACTTTTCAGGCGGGAATGGTCTATACCAATCTTTTCGGAGGCTTGGTACGTGCCCAATCATTAGGTTATCCTGTGTACAATGTTACTGCGGAAACTTATTTTCCATTTTTCAGAGCCATGCAACAATATCTCTATTTTTACATTCCTTTGTTGACCATGGGGATCATGAGTAGAGAGTTGGGGAGCGGTTCGATTAAATTATTGTATTCTTCACCGGTTACCAATACTCAGATCATATTGGGAAAATATCTTTCCCTTATGCTTTACTGTTTCGTGTTGATAGGTGTTTTGATCGTATTTGTCTTTTTTGGCGTATGTACGATTAAAATGGTGGATATTCCATATATGCTCAGCGGTCTTTTAGGACTCTATCTGTTGTTGTGCGCTTACGCGGCTATCGGGCTTTTTATGTCCAGTATAACTTCGTATCAAGTGGTTGCCGCTATGGGAACTTTGGCGGTTCTTGCCGTATTGAGCTATGTAAAAGGAATGTGGCAAGGCATAGAGTTTGTAAAAGATATTACTTTTTGGTTATCCATAGACGGACGGGCGGATGAATTTATCGGCGGGTTGATATGTAGTGAGGATTTTCTCTATTTTGTCATTGTGATCGCAATGTTTCTAATGTTGTGTATCCTGCGTTTGCAAGCCAGGAGACAAAGGATATCTTGGATCGTTCGTTGGGGGAAATACCTGGGTGTTGTCGGTATTGCCATGTTGTTGGGATACCTCTCTTCCCGTCCCGTGTTTATGAGTTATTACGATGCTTCCCGGACAAAATTCAATACACTGACGCCCAATAGTCAGGAAATTGTCAAGAAATTGGACGGGGGATTGACGATTACTACTTTTACCAATATTTTGGATAATGATTTTTACAGTACTTTACCCGAAAATGTTAATTGGGATAAGGAGGTTTTCAAACAATACGTGCGTTTTAAGCCGGAGATAAAGATGAAGTATGTTTATTTCTATGCCGATGCTCAAAACAAAGAGTTGGATAAGATGTACCCGAATATGACGGATAAGGAGAGAGCCCGGAAAATGATAGAGTGTTGGGGTATCGATTCCACGATCGTACTTCCTCCGGAAGAGATAAAGAAAATTATCGACTTGGAAGCGGAAAAAAACCACTCTGTTCGTTTGGTGGAACGGGAGAACGGACAACGGATCTTCTTGCGTTTTTACGAGGGATTTGATCGGAACCCGCGTGAAGGGGAGATTTCGGCGGCCTTCAAACGTCTGATCATGAAATTGCCCATTGTCGGTTTTTTGCAAGGACACGGGGAACGTGATCCGAAAAAGGAGGGAGATAGGGATTATAATCGTTTTTCTCAGGATAAGTGGTTCCGTTATGCTTTGATCAATCAAGGTTTTGATGTTGCGGAGGTAACTTTGGATAAAGATATTGCTCCGGATATAGAGATACTGGTGATAGCCGAGATGAAATCAGCGCTGACTCCGGAGGAGAGAATGAGATTGGATGCTTATATCGAAAGGGGAGGAAATTTATTGATTTTAGGGGAGCCGAGACGTAGGGATATTATGAATCAGATTGTGGAACCTCTGGGAGTAAAATTTTTACCTGGGGTTTTGGTGAAGCCTACGGAGAATTTTCAGGCGGATTTGATCATTACGACTCCGACAAAAGAGGCGGGTGAACTCTCTTATCCTTTCCAGACGATCATCGATTATGAAGGGTGTGTAACGTTTCCGGGAAGTTCGGCCTTGGCTTACGCGGCGGATAAGGGATATAGCGTGACTCCTCTTTTCATGAGCGATACGGCGGGGAGCTGGAATGAATTGCAGACGACCGATTTTATCGATGACGTCGCTACCTTGAATCTTTTGGAAGGAGAGAAAGAGGAGAGCTTGCCGATAGCCTTGGCTTTGTCTCGGAAAGTGGGAGAAAAGGAGCAAAGAATTATCATTTTCGGTGATGCCGATTGTATCAGTAACGGCGAGTTGGGTATGCAACGGAAAGATGTTTGGGCGATGAATTTCAATATCCTTACGGGTTCTTTCTTCTGGTTATCGCATGAGGAAGTTCCTATTGATATGCGACGCCCGACTCCTCCCGATAATGCCGTTTATGTCGGTGAAATCGGGATGTCAGTTGCGAAAATCGGATTTTTGGGAGTTTTTCCTGCCATTTTAATATTCTTCGCTCTGTTTATTTGGATACGTAGACGGGGAAGATGATACCGTAGGTGTTTTTGTATAAAAGTTTCCGGGAAAGTGCGTGATCCCGGAACTTATTAGAGCTTCGGTTGTTGTGAGATATAAAATAAAATTATTAATTAAAACAAAGTTGATGAAGACAATCTATAAATTAGCGATAGCAGAATTGCAGACCCTCTTCTATTCGCCTGTGGCTTGGTTGATTCTGATTATATACACGTTTCAGGCAAGCATGATGTTTACTGAGAGTATATCCGGTATGGTACAAAGTGTCTCTCTGGGGTATCCTTTGAGATCTGTAACAGGAAGAGCTTTCGGGTATATGTTATGGCAAATGACGGAGTACCTTTATCTTTATATTCCGTTGTTAACCATGGGATTGATGAGTCGTGAATTGGGGAGCGGCTCTATTAAATTGTTGTATTCTTCGCCCGTGACCAACGCTCAAATTATTTTGGGAAAATTTCTTTCCATGATGATTTACGCCTTGGTTTTAATCGGTGTTTTATTCTTGTTCTTCCTTTATGGTGTGTTTACCATTAAGGATATGGAGATCGGAACCCTTTTGACCCAGTTCCTGGGAATTTATCTGTTAATCTGTGCTTATGCGGCTATCGGACTCTTTATGTCCAGTATAACTTCCTATCAGGTCGTTGCGGCAATGGGAACCTTGGCTATATTGGCTGTTTTGAACATGGTGGGAAATTTATGGCAGGATATTGATTTTGTAAGGGATATTACCTATTGGTTGTCCATGAGAGGACGCGTCGGTACTTTCCTGAGGGGAATGATATGCAGTGAAGATTTTCTCTATTTCGTCATTGTAATAGCCATGTTCTTAATGCTCTGTATTTTGCGTTTGCAAGCACGGAGACAAAAGATTTCTTTCTGCGTTCGTTGGGGCAAATATGTAGGAGTGGTTTGTATCGCTATGTTACTGGGGTATTTTTCTTCTCGTCCGGTATTGATGGGGTATTATGATGCTACCTCCACCAAAAGTAATACCTTGACTCCCAATAGTCAGGATATCGTGAAGCGTTTGAATGGCGGTTTGACGATCACGACTTACGTCAATCTGTTGGATGAGGATTACCGTTTCGGTCTGCCTCGAATGATGAATATGAACCGGGGACATTTTGAAGACTACGTGCGTTTTAAACCGGAGATCAAAATCAAATACGTCTATTATTACGATAAAGCGGAAAACAAACATCTGGACGAGCGTTATCCGAATTTGAGCGATAAGGAACGGGCAAAGAAATTATGTGAGATCTGGGATTTGGATTCCAATATGTTTTTACCGCCGGAAAAGATTCGGGAAATGGTGGATTTGCAACCGGAAGGGAATCGGTTCGTGCGTTTGATAGAGCGTGAAAGCGGAGAAAAGACGTTTTTGCGTGTTTATGACGATATGCGGAAATTCCCGGGAGAGAGTGAAATTACGGCGGCGTTGAAGCGACTGGTAATGGACCTTCCGACAGTCGGCTTTTTGACAGGACACGGGGAGAGGGATATCAATAAGGAGGGAGACCGGGACTATAAACGTTTTGCCCAAGATAAAAAATTCCGTTATGCTTTGATCAATCAAGGTTTTGATGCCAAAGAGGTTACGTTGGATCAGGATATTCCGGACGATGTACGTATTTTGGTTATAGCCGAAATGAAACAGGCGCTTACTCCGGAAGAAAAGGCCAGGTTGGATGCGTACGTCGCGAGAGGAGGAGATTTGTTGATCATCTCCGAACCCAAACGTCGGGAGTTTATGAATCCGATAGTTGAACCGTTTGGCGTTCAGATTTTACCGGGAGTATTGGTGAAAAAAAGCGAGAATTTCCAGCCCGATTTGATTATGGTAACTCCGACACAGGCAGCTTGTGAGCTATGTTATCATTTCGACGGGATTCGGAGATGGGAAGGGTGTGTGACCATGCCCAGTAGTAGTGCTTTGGCGTACACGGAAGATAAAGGATACACGGTTACGCCTCTTTTCATGAGCGATACCGTGGGAAGCTGGAATGAGTTGCAGACCACCGATTTTGTCGATGATATTCCTACGATAGATGAAAAAACGGGAGAGACGGAACAAGCTTATCCTACGGCTCTTGCTCTTTCAAGAAAAATAGGAGACAAAGAGCAGCGTATTATCATTCTGGGGGATGCCGATTGTATCAGTAACGGAGAGGTTAGTATGAGCAGGAAAGACGTGAGAGCCATGAATTACTCTGTCATCATCGGTTCTTTCTATTGGTTGTCTCATGAAGAGGTGCCGATCGACATTCGCCGTCCGAGCACGACGGATACCGAATTGTACGTGAGTGAGGCTGGTGCTATTGCCACGAAGATCGGTTTTATGGGTGTGTTGACCGCCTTCCTGATCTTTATGGCCCTCTTTATCTGGATCCGTAGGAGGGGAAGATAAAAGTTAAATCGTGCCGAAAATAATTTCGGTTTTGAAGAAATGATGAAAAGTGGAATAGAACCGGAGTTCATTTTTGGCACGTTTTGTTTTATAGATAATTTAGTGTTGGATAGGATGATTTGTTGTTTTCAAATCATCCTATTTTTTAGTTACATCCATTTATCCCAATCCTTCCATACCGGTTCGTAGCCTTGTGCTTTGATGGCTTCCACCATCTCCTGAGGCGTACGGTTGTCGTTGATGGCAAATTGTTCCAACTCCTTATGGGGGACGACATACCCTCCCGGTTCGGTACTCGATCCGGCACTCATGGAGGTCGCACCGAGGTGCATGACATGGTCTCTGAATGCTCTGCTTTCTCGGGTAGATATGGATATTTCCGCTTCTTGATCCAACAGGCGATAGGCACATATTAATTGGACCATCTCCCTGTCATTGATCGGATCATTGGGTGTAAAAGCTCCTGCATGTGGGCGCAGGCGGGGAAGAGAGATGGAATACTTGGTTCGCCAATAGGTTTTTTCCAAGTATTTCAAGTGTAATGCCGTGAAAAACGAATCGGTTCGCCAGTCTTCCAATCCGAGTAAAGCTCCTATTCCCATTTTTTGAACTCCGGCTCTACATACCCGATCGGGAGTTTCCAGACGATACCGATAATTGGCTTTTCGACCCTTAGGATGATACAGAGGGTATTGTTTCTCGTTGTAAGTTTCTTGGTATACGCATACGAAACTGAGTCCGGCTTCGGCTAAACGGGCGTATTCAGCTTCTTCTAAAGGTTGTACTTCCAAGGCTATCTGTGAAAACTTATCCCGAATGGAACGGATTACTTGTTCGTAATAATCCGCGTCGGTTTTGGCGGGAGCTTCTCCCGATACGAGTAAGATATGTTTAAATCCCCATCGGGTGATTACTTGAGTTTCTGCTTCCACCTCTTCTAATGTTAACATCTTACGATGAAGTTCGTTATCGTGATTGAATCCGCAATAAACACAGAAATTGGTACAGTAGTTGGAAACATAAAGGGGAATATAGAGTTGGATCGTATTTCCGAAACGGGCCAATGTCATTCGATTGGCTTCCTGTGCCATATCTTCCAGTAACGGAGCGGCTGCAGGAGAGATGAGAGCCATAAAATCGTCCAAGGTTCGGTGCGGGTTGTTGATGGCGTCAATGGCATCGTTTTTCGACTTGTCCATGATGTTTTTTTTCACATCTTCCCAGTCGTAGGTTTGTAGGGTATCATAAAAAGACATAATTGATGCTGTAATTTAGTGATTCTGGCAAACGTTTATAGATTCAGGAATTCGGTCAGCGGGGAACTGGCTTGTGCGTGTCGGTATTGTTTGGCTAACTTGGCTTCGAATGCCATCCGACCGGCTTCCACCGCTAATTTAAAAGCCCGACCCATCCCTACCGGGTCGGGAGAGACGGCAATCGCCGTATTTACCAATACGGCCGCTGCACCCATCTCCATGGCTGCCGCCGCGTGGGAAGGAGCTCCGATTCCGGCATCCACGATCACCGGAATATTACTTTGTTCGATGATAATCTCCAACAGGTCTTTCGTGACTAATCCTTTGTTCGTTCCGATAGGAGCGCCCAAAGGCATAACAGTGGCTGCTCCGGCCTCCTCTAAGTGTTTGCAGAGTACAGGATCGGCTTGAATGTAAGGAAGAACGACAAAGCCTAATTTTGCCAGTTCTTCGGTTGCTTTTAAGGTTTCGATGGGGTCCGGTAACAGGTATTTGGGATCCGGATGGATCTCTAATTTCAACCAGTTCGTTCCCAAAGCCTCCCGGGCAAGTTGGGCGGCGAAAACAGCTTCTTTGGCCGTTCGAACCCCTGATGTGTTCGGTAAAAGTGTGATATGGGGAGCTTTTAAATGAATTAAGATATCGTCCTCTTTTTCTGACATATCCACTCTTTTAAGAGCAACCGTTACCAATTGGGACTCGGATGCTTTAATGGCCTCTTCCATTAAAGCATTGGACGAGAATTTACCGGTGCCGGTAAATAATCGTGAAGTAAACACTTTATCAGCTATTTTAAGTGGTTCCATGCTGCTAAATTTTATTGATTATAAGATTTATGATTTCTTCTGTTTTACTTGTTAGATTCTCACTGTTTTTGATGAGAGAGGAGAGAGCTATTCCGGATATACCCGTGGAAAATAAAGGAGAAATATCTTTTTCTTTGATTCCTCCGATAGCGTATACCGGAATGTTTATTCCTGTTTTTCGACAAGATTCCATGATGTTTCGATACCCCTCCAATCCCAGAACAGGACTTAATTTTTTCTTGGTTGTAGTATAGGTAAACGGCCCTAAACCGATGTAATCAATCCGTTGAACGGAGCGGGTCATTATATCTTTGAACGTGTTGCACGTGGCACCGATTATTTTATCGTTTCCCAGTAACTTGCGGGCCTCGAGTGGGTTCATATCTTCCTTTCCCAGATGTACCCCGTCCGCATCTAATTCCAAAGCTATATCGACCCGGTCGTTGATAATGAAAAGGGCGTTGTATTTCTGGCAAATGGCCTTTACTTCTGCCCCGGTTTTTAGGCATTCGGATCGATCGGTTTCTTTCATCCGCAATTGTATCCAGCGTATTCCTCCTTTACATGCGGCTTCGACCTGCTCCGGGATACTCATCCCCTCTTTGAAGTCGGTGATGTATTGTAACGGAAGTCGGTGTAGGTCGGTTTTAAACAGGGGGGAATACCGTGAAGGGTGTACTCCTAAACGGGTATCGTTGGATTGAATGAAATCGGAGACATATAGTTGTCCTTCCCGGCAGGCTACCGGTAAGGAGTAGCCTTGTGCCAATCGGGAAGCGATAACGGCCGAAAGAACACATCCCGTACCGTGCTTATCGTGTTTGTTACGGGAAACGGAACCCGAGTATTCATGCGTCGCCGTTATCAACCGATCGGTAGGGTATTCTTCCCGGTTATGACCGCCTTTCCATAAGATGTTTGTCCGTAAGGAGTGACAAACAGTTTGCAATCGGGTGATATTCTCGTTATAGTTTTCAGCCGGAAGAGAGAATAATTTACTTAATTCTTCCGCGTTGGGGGTAATTAAGTAAATTTTTCGCAAAATACTCATCAATTTTTTGCGGTCGTCATGCCGGTGAAATTCGAATCCGGCGCTGGCTTTTAGAATGGGATCCCAAATTATTTTTGTCCGGGGAAGTTTTTGCTTCAAGTAAGCGACGATCTGATCCAAAAGAGTAAAATCTTTAATCAGTCCGATTTTGATAACCCGGGGTGAGAATTCTTGCAGAATGATATCGCATTGTCGGGTAATCTCCTCGAATGTCAACCATCGGGTTTCAAGGTATTCGTTTTGATTCTGAAATGTTATAGCTGTACAGATTCCCAGTCCGTATACCCCGCAATTTTCAAACGTTTTGATATCGGAACTGATTCCGGCTCCGGAACTGGGATCGAATCCTGCTATACTTAGTACCGGAGTGGGGAATAATTTCAGGAAGCGAGAAATGGCTTCTTCGGATTTATTCCATATATAGCCCAATAGGGCTACGCCTGCGAAACCCATTTTGCGGCAGGATGAAACGCGATCCGCATCGACTCCTCCTAAAGCTATGATCTGTTTGTCCGTGGAGTTTAGGAAGCTTTTTAAAGTATCCGGATCAAACTTTGACCGATAACCGTATTTCGAAATACTGTCGAATATGGGACTTAAGAAGAGGTAGTCGGTGTGAAACGGTATGCGGTCTATTTCTTCCACGGTATGGCAGGAAACACTAACGTGATGATACGCGTTTTTCTCTTTCCATTGAGCGACTTGTTCGTATTTTAAGTGAACACCTTTTAGCCCGTATGTTTTTACCAGGCCGAAATGGTCATGAATGACGATTCTGTTCCGAAACGCGGGAATAATTTTTTGGATGAAATTTTCGTAATCCTTGCGGCTTCCTCCCGGTTTTCTCAGGTGTAACAGATGTAATCCGTTTTCAAAGAGTCTGTTTATTATCGATTCTTCGTGGGGAATAAATTCGGGAGGAGTTATAACAATAATCATAGAGTTTTCCTTAGGGAAGGAGAGATATCAATCATGTGTATCTCTCCTTCGTTCATGTTATTGATTTATTTTCTTTCTTAATTTTTCGCTTGCCCTCATGGAACAAAAATGTTCTCCGCACATGGAGCAGAAATGAGCCTCTTTATGACCTTCGGCCGGTAATGTTTCGTCGTGAAAACGTAAAGCTTTCTCCGAATCTAAGGCTAAATGAAACTGGTCTTTCCAACGGAATTCGAAACGAGCCTTGCTCATGGCATAATCCCGCCAGTAAGCGGCGGGATGTCCTTTGGCTAAGTCAGCCGCATGAGCGGCTAATTTGAACGTGATAACACCTTCCTTGACATCGTCCCGATTGGGTAAACCGAGGTGTTCTTTTTGTGTCACGTAACAGAGCATGGAAGTTCCGTACCAGCCGATCATGGCTCCGCCGATAGCGGACGTAATATGATCGTATCCCGGGGCAATATCCGTCACGAGGGGACCAAGAGTGTAAAAAGGAGCTTCGTTGCAATAGTCCAGCTCTAATTCCATGTTTTCTCGAATTTTTTGCATAGGAACGTGTCCCGGGCCTTCGATAAGTACTTGTACGTCGTGCTTCCAGGCAATTTTTGCCAGTTCACCGAGTGTTTTTAATTCGGCAATCTGTGCCTCGTCGTTGGAATCTGCTATACATCCCGGACGGAGTCCGTCTCCGATGGATATACCCACGTCGTATTTAGCCAGAATCTCGCATATATCTTCGAAATGGTCATATAGGAAACTTTCTTGTTTGTGGGTGGTACACCAATGTGCCATAATCGCTCCTCCCCGGGAAACGATTCCCGTAAGACGCTTTAGGGTAAGCGGTACGTGATGCCACCTTAAGCCGGCATGGATTGTAAAGTAATCGACTCCCTGTTCGGCTTGTTCTATCAGGGTATCGCGGTATATTTCCCAATTTAGCTCTTCCACTTTTCCCCGTACTTTTTCCAAAGCTTGATACAAGGGTACGGTCCCCACGGGAACCGGGGAGTTCCGGATGATCCATTCCCTGGTTTCATGAATGTTTTTGCCGGTGGAGAGATCCATGATCGTGTCGGCTCCCCAACGGAAAGCCCATACGGCTTTTTCAACCTCTTCCGAAATGGTCGATGTGATCGGAGAATTTCCAATATTGGCATTGATCTTGACAAGGAAATTGCGACCGATGATCATCGGTTCGCTCTCCGGGTGATTGATGTTGGCCGGGATGACGGCTCTGCCTGCCGCTACTTCCTGCCGAACAAATTCCGGCGTGATGTATGCCGGAACGTGAGCCCCTAAAGGTTCTCCTTTCTCTCTTTTATAGTTTTCCCGGATTTGGTCTACCTGTTGATTTTCCCGGATGGCAATAAACTCCATTTCCGGAGTGATGATTCCTTTCTTGGCATAATACATTTGCGTTACGCCCTGACCGGGCTTAGCTACTCGCGGATGCGTATTCACGTGTTCGAAACGAAGGTGATCCAGCGAGGGGTCGTTTTGCCTCATTTGTCCGTATTCGGAGCTTAATCCTTCTAATTGTACGGTATCGTTTCTTTCTCTGATCCATCGTTCCCTGATTTTTGGGAGACCTTTATTCAGGTCGACCTTGTAGGCGGGGTCCGTATAGGGTCCGGAGGTATCGTACACGACAACCGGTTCGTTTTCTACTTTTTGGCCATCCAAATCTATGGTCGGGGAGAGATTGATTCTGCGCATGGGTACTTCAATATCGAATATCTCTCCTTTCACGTAAAATTTTTCAGATCCTGGCAGCGGACCGCAGGAAACTTCCATTTCTTTTTCCATAATATGATTTTGATTTGATGATTTTTCTGTTTTGGTCGATCCAAGGATATTCTCAGCCGCCTTGTACGGCTTTGATGATGATGATCTTATTTCCGTCTTGTAGTTTCGTATTTTCCCATTCGGTTTTGGGAATAACGGTAAAGTCAATGGCAACGGCAATATTTTCGAAGGGAATACCGTTGTTGCTCAATACCTCTTTTAAGGTGTTTTCCGGAGAACAATGTGTTGCTTTGTCGTTGATGAAAATTTGCATAACCTCGTTGTTTTTGTTCGGTTGAACGTGAGTTCCGACCGGTTTTTTATTAATCAAAATTCAAAAAGGGAATGCACTCTACCTACGCCGGCATTACCCGGATCAGGTTATAGGGTATGATCTCAGCCCGTTGTATTGATCTGTGTTTACAGATAGAAATGAAATTATCTCATTTCTTAGGCACCCCTTGTTGAAAAATGTCAAGACAAAGCTAAGCATAATTTTATTAAAAAAGCAAGGAAAGGAATATTTAACGAAAGAATTATTCAGAGAGGATACCTCCGGATAATTTTCGTATTTTTGTATATCTGAAAAACGAGAACGATGGAAATAATTTGAATATGAAAAAAGTGATTTACCTGGCTTTGTTTTGGTCTCTGTTGATCGTGTTTGGAGCGGGCGGCTGCCAATCTTCCGGTAAGATTCAAACGCTTAGCGGCGTCGTTTTTGATGCTTCGATGAATAATATTATCGTGATTACGACGAAAGGCGATACGGTCGATATCAGTACGATGGATGCAGATCCTGCCAAAGTTCCCGGCGTACTGATTGATGATTCCGTCAAGATCTCTTACCGGAAAGAACGAATGGGTAACGGGACTGTTTTAAAAGCTCGGCAACTTATCGTGACCGTACATTCGCCTTACTATTACATTCAGGGAACCTGGCTCGAACCGAATCCGATAGATGCCGATGATCAACAGGGGTTTACGTTGAATCAGGACGGGACCGCATCCACTGTCGGTATGGCTACCTTAGAGATAAGGAATTGGGAGCTGAACGATGGAGTGTTGATATTGGGATACAAGAGTGTAGGTAACGGACAGACAATCGAAGGACAAGATACGTTGAATATTGTAAAACTAAATGCAGATTCGTTGGTTTTGTCAAGGGATAACGCAATATGCTGGCGTTTAGCTCGTCGAAAATAAAATGATCAATTTTAACGCTTCTAAACCGGAAATGTCGTTAACTCCTGTTATCTTTGCTACATATCATTAAGTAATAAATCTATGAAACAGCTTTTATTTTTACTTTTGTTTGTGCCGACAATACTTTTCGCACAGGAAAAAACCGATAAAAAATACTTGGCCGGAGCGGTTCCGGTAGTAGATGGTATGGTTACTTTTACCAAAGTAATTGAAGCGCCCGGACTTACTCGAGATCAGATTTATGAGAAATTAAGTCAGTGGGCGGAAAAACGATTCGTAGCCGATAAAGAGTTGGAGAGTCGGGTTTTATATATGGATCCTCAGGGTGGAACTATCGTTTGTCAAGGACAGGAGTATTTGGTATTTGCCGATAAATTGTTAGCGTTAGACCGTGCGGTAATAACTTATCAGGTATCATTGACGAGTTTCTCCGGAAATTGTTACATGAAGATCAGCTCTATTATCTATTCGTATAATACGGGACGTACGAACGGTATGGAGCTGTTGCGGGCCGAGAGTACGATCACGGACGAGCATACCTTGACCAAAAAGAGAGATAAATTAATTCGGGCGACCGGTAAATTTAGAATTCATACGATTGATTTGGTAGATCGTATGTACGACGATATCGTCAAGGTATTGGGAGGTAACGTCGGTGAGACGAAAACAAATGCCAATACTCCGTTGAAGGCGGTTGCCCCGGTCGAGATCGCCAGGGAGATGGCGGCAGACATGACCCACTCGTCCAGTCAATTGGAGGGGTATAAACAGATTGCTCCGGATAAAATTCCCGGAAATATAATCAAAATGCTTTCAGAAGGTTGGTCTTTGATTACAGCCGGCAATGACGAAAAATTCAATATGATGACAGCCAGTTGGGGCGGTTTGGGGTATCTGTATAATAAACCTGTCGCCTTTAGTTTTATATATCCTACTCGTTATACCTATCAACTGATGGAAAAAGGAGACACCTACACGATCTCTTTTTTCACGGAGACTTATAGGGAAGTTTTGGAATATTGTGGGAATCATTCGGGAAAAGATGCCGATAAGGTTAAGGAAAGCGGATTAACACCGATTACAACTCCTTCCGGGAGTAAGGCATTTTCCGAGGCGTGGATGATTATCGAATGCCGTAAGATGATTTCTCAGTCTATAACTCCGGAAGCTATATTCGACGAGCAATTGAAAGAAAAATGGGCGGGTAAGCAACTGCATAAAGTCTATATCGGCGAAATCGTAAACGTATGGGTGAAATAATCAGTTGTCTAAATACTCTTCTTTGAATATATTTACGCAAAGAATAAAGATAGATAAGAGAAGAGGACCGAAGATTACGCCCATAAAGCCGAATAGAGAAAGGCCGATAACTACTCCGAATATGGTAATCAACGGATGGGTATCGGCCATTTTCTTTTGTAATACAAAACGGATTAGATTGTCCACGTTAGCAATGACGATGATGGCGTAAACGGTTAAACCGATCGCGTGTCCCCAGTCTCCGCTTAATCCCATGTATAGGACTAACGGAATCCAGATCAATGCTGTACCTATGACGGGAATAATCGTTGCGAAGCAACTCAGTATACCGAATATCAACGGGCTGGGGGTTCCGAAGATATAATATCCTAACATGGCGATAGCTCCCTGAATGATGGCTAATAGAGGAATTCCGATCGCGTTTGATTTTACGATCATGTTGATTTCATGCAATATATTCCGGGAATTCTTTTTGTTGAAAGGAAGAATGTCATTGATATAGGCTTCCATTTTGGTTCCGCCGATTAACATGAAGTAGAGTATGAAAAGCAAAACCAATACGTTCATGGTAAAACTGCTGATACTTCCCATGAGAAATTGTCCTATTTTGGGTAAAATAGAGACCATAGAGGCAATATTGTCTTTACTTAAGGCGTAATAGCCCGTGTGTTGCTGGATGAGATCCGCCAGCCGTTCAATGGGGGCGATAAGCGTTTGGGGAGCGAGATTTATGGCGTGCAATTGATTTACAAGTAGCCAAATAACCAGAAATAGCGGAATTAAAAAACAAAGGATGGTTTCGCATAGCATCAGAAACGCCATTAGCCCTCGTTTCATATGTTTTTTTTCTGTCAGGTACAACATTTGTTGTCTGAGAAGAATATATATGGTTATCGCACCTAAAATACCGCCTAAAAAGGGAATGAATTTGATAAACAAGATGATTCCTAACACGAAGATAATGATGATAAGCGAATATTTCCAGTATTGTTCTTTTATATTACTCATAAGTGTTTCTGTTTATTTTAATGAATATCGACTAATTAACGATAAACGAAAGAAAAAAGTTATACGGATGTATTAAGAACTGTCAAATCGTCATTTGTTTGGATTTGGCATAACAATTGCCGGAAAGATTGCGTAAATTCAAAAATAACTAAATTAAAAATATAGAACTATGTCAACAGGAAAGATTGGTGTTTCAACGGGGGATTTGTTCCCGATTATCAAGAAATTTTTATATTCTGATCATGATATTTTCTTGAGAGAGATTGTCTCTAATGCGGTGGATGCTTCCCAAAAATTGAAAGTGTTGGCCACAAGCGGAGAGTTCAAGGGGGAAATGGGAGAGTTGAAAGTAAGAGTGAAGGCTGACAAAGCGGCAGGAACATTGACGGTTTCCGATAATGGTATCGGAATGACGGGGGAAGAGGTCGAAAAGTATATTAATCAGATCGCTTTTTCCGGAGCGGAGGAGTTTATGGCAAAATACAAGGATAACGGGGCGGCAATTATCGGTCATTTCGGATTAGGCTTTTATTCATCTTTCATGGTGAGCGATAAGGTGGAGATTATCACCAAATCTTATAAAGAAGGGGCAAAAGCCGTGAAATGGTCTTGTAACGGAACTCCCGAATACACGATGGAGGAGACGGAGAAGGCAGAGCGGGGAACGGATATTGTCATGCATATCAATGAAGAGGAGAAAGATTTTCTCGAGGATAATAAAATCAACGAATTGCTGACCAAATATTGTAGGTTCCTGCCTGTCGAAATTATCTTCGGAAAGAAAAAAGAGTGGAAAGACGGAGAGTACAAAGATACGGAAGAGGATAATGTAATCAATGATATAAATCCGGCCTGGACACGTAAACCTTCGGATTTGCAAGAGGAGGATTACTTGAAATTTTATCATCAACTGTATCCGATGGCCCAGGATCCGTTGTTCCATATCCATTTGAACGTGGATTATCCGTTTAATCTGACGGGTATCCTTTATTTTCCTAAAATCGATAACAAATTCGAAATACAGAAAAACAAGATCCAACTCTATTCGAATCAGGTTTATGTAACCGATTCGGTCGAGGGTATCGTTCCCGAGTATTTGACTTTGCTACACGGGGTAATCGATTCTCCGGATATTCCTTTGAATGTTTCCCGTTCTTATCTGCAAAGCGATCGTAACGTGAAAAAAATTTCCAATCATATCACGAAGAAAGTTGCGGATAGCCTGAGCGATATTTTTTCGAGCAACAGGGAAGAGTACGAGAAAAAATGGGATGATTTGAAGATTTTTATCCAATATGGAATGTTGACGGATGAAAAATTCGATGAGAGAGCCAAGGCAATTTTTCTTTTCAGGGATACCGACGGAAAATATTTCACGCTTGAAGAGTACGAAAATTTGATCAAACCGGACCAGACGGATAAGGATAATAAGATCGTTTATTTGTATGCTACGGACGTACATGAGCAATATACTTATATTGAAAAAGCCAAGAATAGAGGATACAGTGTGCTTTTGATGAACGGTCAGCTGGATACCCATTTTATCAATCACCTGGAGCAAAAAAATCCGGATCATCGTTTTGTACGGGTAGATGCGGATGTCATAGATAAATTGATTCAAAAATCCGAAACGAAAGAGACGACTTGGAGTGCTGTCGAACAAGAGGAACTTCGTACCGTTTTCTCTTCGCAACTTCCCAAGGATAACGGTATGTTCATGGTCTCTTTCGAAGCTATGGGAGAGGATAATGAACCGGTTGTCGTTACCCGTGCCGAATTTATGCGCCGAATGAAGGAGATGGCTGCCATGAATCCGGGAATGAGCTTTTACGGGTCGATGGGAGACCAGTATACTTTGGTTGTAAATACGGACCATAAGTTGGTCAACGAGGTTTTAGAGGAAGAGAAAAAGGCGATGAATGCTAAACTGGAACCTTTGGACTTCGAGATCAAAGAGACTGAAAGTAAGAAAACGGAGTTGGATGAATTGAACAAAGGAAAAAAAGAGGAAGAAATTCCTCAGGTGGATAAAGACCGGAAAACCGAATACGATAAGACCATTGCCGATTTAAGGAAACAAAAAACGACTTTGTTGGAAGAGTACGGACGCGGGAATAAGATCGTGGGGCAGTTGATCGATTTGGCTCTTCTTGCTAATGGACTGTTGAAGGGTGAAGCGTTGAATAAGTTTGTAAAAAGAAGCATAGAATTGATTAAATGATCTGCATAAAGAAAGAGCCGGATAAAAATCCGGCTTCTTTTTTGTCATGGGAAAACAAAAAAGAATTATCTTCGTTAAACATAATTGATGTCATTTTATACATAACTCTATGCAGATTATTTATTCTTCAACAAGCTACAAAAGATCGGTAATAAAGTCAATTATCGCGATCGTTTTAGGACTTATTTTAGTATTATGGCCTACGGAGGTGTTGAATTATACGGTGAAAATTATCGGGGCCGTATTTTTTATAACCGGATTGGTGTCACTGATTGTCTCATATAGAGACAAGGGTGAAGATTCCCCAGGCGAATTATCATCCTTTAATGGAATCGGAAGTATTATTCTGGGCCTTTTATTATGGTTTATGGCGGATTTCTTTACCAATATGTTGATGTATTTGTTGGGATTTATTCTGCTTGTTGCCGGTATCGGACAGTTGGTATTGTTGACGTCCGCACGGAAATTCGGTCCGATTCCTGCTGTAAATTATTTGTTTCCCGTGTTGATTCTGTTGGCTGGATTTATTGTATTTGCCAATCCTTTCTCGGCCAAAGAAGGGATCATCACTTTCTTCGGAATTACCACTGTCTTTTACGGAGTGACCGATTTGATCAATCAGTATAATATTAATAAACTACGTAAGCAGAGACAAGAGGAAGAACAACGCCAGAAGATGGGTGGCGGGGAGATCGAAGATGCGGATTACGAAGAGATCAAAGAGGATAACTGAATTTTTCACGTTCTCGAATTTTATTGTTTTCTTTGTGGCAGAATAAAAAAGATCTACAAAGTATCATGGTAAAGGTAATCAATGAAGAAAATTCTGTTTATAATCGTTTTTTGGCAGAGTTACGGGATATAAACATTCAGAAGGATTCCTTGCGTTTTCGTCGGAATTTGGAACGGGTGGGGGAGATTATGGCTTACGAGATCAGTAAGACCTTTCGTTACGATACGTGTAAGGTACGTACTCCGATTGATGTGGCTGAGGTTATGTTACCGACGGATAAGGTTGTTGTTGCCTCTGTCATGAGGGCGGGACTTCCTTTTCATCAAGGCTTTTTAAACTATTTCGACAGTGCGGAGAATGCTTTTATTTCGGCCCGACGTGCTTACCGAGATGATCACGGCTTTGAGATCCGTTTTGATTCGATATATACGCCGGATCTGAGAAAGAAACAACTGTTGTTGGTTGATCCTATGTTGGCCACGGGAGCCTCCCTTGTGGTTGCTTATCGTGAGTTGTTGAAACAAGGCGGAAAACCCGATCATACCCATATTGCGGCAATTATAACCAGTAGACAAGGGTTGTATCATGTGACCGAAGCATTAAAAGAGGAACCGGTTACTTTGTGGACTGGAGCTATTGATGAGCGGTTGACCGATAAATCATATATCGATCCGGGAATCGGAGACGCGGGGGATTTGGCTTTTGGAGAAAAGTTATAAGAAGGTGAAGCGATTTTTTCTCTATCTTTTTTTGTTAACGTTTAGTTTTTAACTTTATTGTATTATCTTTGGCTTGTGGAAATGAATAAATACCTGTTAGCAGCACTTTATGTCGTGGCCGGATGTGTCGTGACAATACCTTCCGGCGGACGTAATGAAAGTGTACCTGTCGGAAGGGATAGTTACAGGTTATTGATATCTTCTACTCAAAAGATTATTACCGTTGCATTGGAGAAAAAGTCAGTTGATGAACTGGCTTTTGATGTGTTTGGAGCCCAAAGCTTAACGACAATATCCGATTTGATTGCAGATCGTTTTTCTTGTTCGTGGGTTGCGCTTCCCGGGTTTAAGTCTCCTGACGTGGCGGCCAATCCCATCCGGGCGCCCGGAAAGGCACTGCAATTCAAGGTTTGAGTCTATATGGTTTTTGATCGCGATAGGTGATGCGATCCTGTAGAACCATCTTAAATATAAATAATCAGTTTTCATAAATACAAAAGAAATATGGGTTTTAATGATATATTAAAACAACTCTTCGGTAATAAATCGGATCGGGATTTAAAAGAGTTGTTGCCTATTGTGGCTAAAGTAAATGCCGAGTGGGAAAAGGTAAAAAAATTAAGCGATGATGAGCTTCGTGCACTTTCGGCAGATTTGAAGGCCAAGGTACACGCCTACGTGAAGGAGGAAGAAGACGAGATTGCAACGTTAAAAGCAAAGATCGAAAATGAGAAACCTTCCATAGAAGAACGGGAGGATATCTATACGAAGATTGACAAGTTAGAGGAGCAGATCGATAAAAAGATAGAAGAGGTTTTAAACGAGATTATGCCGACGGCTTTTGCCGTCATGAAAGATACGGCCCGACGCTTTACCGAGAATAAAGAGATTGTGGTCAAAGCGAATGATTTCGATCGTCAGTTAGCCGTTACGAAAGATTTTGTGGAGATTGACGGCGACGAGGCTATCTATTTCAATTCTTGGATAGCAGGAGGAAACGAGGTTACCTGGGATATGGTACATTACGATGTGCAGTTGATCGGTGGTGCCGTGTTGCATCAGGGAAAAATTGCGGAGATGGCTACCGGCGAGGGTAAAACTTTAGTGGCAACCCTACCTGTTTTCCTGAATGCTTTGACCGGACGAGGGGTGCATGTCGTGACCGTGAATGACTATTTGGCTAAACGTGACTCGGAATGGATGGGGCCGCTCTATATGTTCCATGGGTTATCCGTGGACTGTATTGACAAAACGGAACCTAACTCTCCGGAACGTAGAAAGGCGTATCAGGCAGATATAACTTTCGGAACGAATAATGAATTCGGTTTCGATTATTTGAGGGATAATATGTCTATTCATCCCGAAGATCTGGTACAAAGAAAACACAATTATGCCATTGTCGATGAGGTAGACTCCGTGTTGATCGATGACGCCCGTACCCCGTTGATTATTTCGGGTCCGGTTCCCAAAGGGGATGATCAGATGTTCGACGAGTATAAGCCTCGCGTGGAGAAGTTGGTTAAAATGCAGAGGGATTTGGTAACCCGCATTTTCAATGAGGCAAAAGTGCTTTTGGCCAGTGATGATAAAAAGAAAGTGGATGAAGGAGCCATTCTTTTGTTGAGGGCTTTTAAAGGATTGCCTAAGTATAAGCCGTTGATCAAGTTTTTGAGTGAACAGGGAAATAAGGCGATTTTGGTTAGGACGGAGAATATCTATATGCAGGAGAATAATCGCCGGATGCCGGAGATCACCGATGATCTTTATTTTGTGATCGATGAAAAACAGAATTCCATCGACCTGACCGATAAAGGACATGATACGATTACGGCTGCGGGTGAGGATCCTGATTTCTTTATTTTGCCGGATATCGGGTCGGAATTAGCGGAGATTGATAAGATGGGATTGTCGGACGAGGACAAGATTGCTAAAAAGGATGAGCTGATCCAAGGATATGCAGCCAAATCGGAACGAGTGCATACGGTAAATCAATTATTGAAGGCCTATACCTTATTTGAACTTGACGTGGAATACGTGGTGATCGATAATAAAGTGAAGATCGTGGACGAACAGACGGGACGTATTATGGAAGGACGCCGTTATTCAGACGGTCTGCATCAAGCTATCGAAGCAAAGGAAAATGTAAAGGTTGAAGCTGCCACTCAGACATTTGCTACCATTACGTTACAGAACTATTTCAGGATGTACCATAAGTTGGCCGGTATGACCGGTACGGCAGAAACGGAAGCGGGAGAGTTCTGGGATATATATAAATTGGATGTAGTGGTTATTCCGACCAACCGTCCGGTGGTACGTAAGGACGCCAACGATTATGTGTATAAGACCAAACGCGAAAAATACAATGCCGTTATCGATGAAATTACCCGTTTGGTAGGAGAAGGACGTCCTGTATTGGTCGGTACGACCTCGGTAGAGGTTTCCGAATTACTAAGCCGTATGTTGAAACTGAGGGGTATCAAGCATAATGTATTGAATGCCAAGTTGCATCAACGAGAGGCTGAGATTGTAGCGGTTGCAGGTCAGTCGCAAGTGGTTACCATTGCAACCAATATGGCGGGTCGTGGTACCGATATCAAATTGAGCCCGGAAGTGAGGGCTGCCGGCGGTTTGGCTATTGTGGGGACGGAACGTCATGATTCTCGTCGCGTCGACCGGCAGTTACGCGGTCGTGCGGGACGTCAGGGTGATCCGGGGTCTTCTCAGTTCTTCGTTTCCCTGGAAGACGATTTGATGCGTTTGTTCAGTTCCGAGCGGATTATTCGGGTGATGGATCGTTTGGGACATGAGGAGGGGGATGTGATTCAACACTCCATGATTACAAAATCTATCGAGAGAGCTCAACGAAAGGTGGAAGAGAATAACTTCGGTATCCGTAAGCGTTTGTTGGAGTACGACGACGTGATGAACTCGCAACGGGAAGTTATTTATAAAAAGAGACGTCATGCGTTGTTGGGCGAACGGATTGGAGTGGATATCGCCAATACGATGTATGATGTTTGCGAGGGATTGGTTGAGGAATATAAAGAGGCAAACGATTTGGAAGGGTTCCGTTTAGCCGTGTTGAAGAATCTTTCCGTCAACTACGAGATCACTCCTGAAGTTTTCCAGAAAAAATCGGTAGCTGATATTACGGAAGATTTGTATCGGCAGATGCGGGAAACATACACCCGAAAAGTGGAAAGTATCTCCCGTCAGGCTTTCCCGGTGATTAAGAATGTATTCGAACAGCGGGGAGAGTTGTTTAAGAATATTATAGTGCCTTTCACGGACGGAATGAAGATGTATAATGTCGTTACCAATTTGGAAAAAGCCTATCATTCGGGTGGAGAAGAGTTGGTTCGGGCATACGAGAAATCAATCATGCTTGCCCATATCGATGACGCGTGGAAGGAGCATTTGAGAGAGATGGACGATTTGAAACAATCCGTGCAGAATGCTACTTATGAACAAAAAGATCCGTTGCTGATCTATAAATTCGAGTCGTTCAACCTGTTTAAATCCATGGTCGACAAAATCAACAAAAGCGTGGTTTCCACGCTGATGAAGGGACAGATTCCTTTCGAAGCATCGGAAGATGTACGTCAGGCCGAAGAGAGACGTACGGATTTGAGTAAAATGAAAACCGGGCGTTCGGATATGGCTCCTCAAGCCAACCGGGAACAACGCAAACAGGAACCGGTACACGTGGGACCGAAGGTCGGACGTAACGATCCTTGTCCTTGCGGAAGCGGCAAAAAATACAAAAATTGTCACGGGAAAGAAGAGTAATAAACGAATGAGGAAATCCGGAGGTTGGTTTATTGATCTCCGGATTTCATTCTCTATATAATCTTTAAATCAAAAACATGATTTCGCTTTATATTGATTGGAACGTAAGTCCGGAGATATTTAATTTGGGAGGCATTTCTGTCCGTTATTACGGATTATTGTTTGCGTTGGCCTTTATATTTGGCTATAAGGTTGAAGAAAAGATGTTCCAATCGGAAGGTCTGAGTCAGAAATGGCTGGATAAGCTATGGATATATGTTGCCATAGCCACGGTGATAGGTGCTCGTTTAGGGCATTGTTTTTTCTATGATTGGGATTATTACAGCAGTCATCCACTTGAGATCATTTTACCGGTACGTTTTGAAGGTGGATTCCATTTTACGGGATACCAAGGACTGGCAAGTCACGGGGCTGCTATCGGAATTATTGTCGGATTATGGTATTACTCTAAAAAGGTAAGTAAAAAATCCATATTCTGGATATTGGACCGGGCTGTCGTGCCGATTGCGTTAGCGGGATTCTTTATTCGGATGGGAAATTTTATGAATTCGGAGATTATCGGGGCTCCGACAGCCGTACCCTGGGGATTTCATTTTTTGCGGGTGGACGATAGCGAGTGGATAAAGGCCGTTTTTTCCACGGAACAGATTACACAATACCTGAAGGACGGGATTATTGCCAAGACCCGTACGGGTCTTCATTTCCTCAGGCATCCGGCCCAGTTGTACGAAGCGATCTGTTATTTGATTAGTTTTGCCGTACTTATGCATCTCTATTGGAAAACGAAGGTGAAAGAGAGAGAGGGGTATCTTTTCGGGATGTTTCTCGTATTGATCTTTACGGCTCGTTTCATCATCGAATTCTTTAAGGAGGTACAGGAACCCTGGGAGGCAGAAATGGCGTTGAAGATGGGACAATGGTTAAGTATTCCTTTCGTCCTGTTCGGAGCATTTATGATATGGTACAGTAGCCGGAAAAAAGTTAAGGCAAAAAATTGAATTAGTTCGTTTTTATATATAAATTATTCATTCATATGGCTGCATACAATAAGGAGTTTATGAAAGAGGCGATTCGTATAGCCTTGGATAACGTGAAAAACGGAACGGGTGGACCTTTCGGGGCGATTGTCGTACGTGACGGAAAAATTATCGCTACATCCGGTAACACGGTTGTGCCGGATAACGATCCGACCGCTCATGCCGAGGTGAATGCCATACGAAAGGCTTGTAAGCAGTTGGATTCTTTTCAATTGAAAGGGTGTGATATTTACTCCAGTTGCGAACCTTGTCCGATGTGCTTAGGGGCCATCTATTGGGCACGTCCCGATCATCTTTATTATGCTTCTACCAAAGAAGATGCGGCCGATGGCGGATTCGACGACTCTTTCATCTATAAGGAGATTGCCTTGGACGGTCCCGATCGTTTCATTCCCTTTATCAATAAACGGGAGGAGGGAAGCGGAGAGGAGTTCCGATTATGGAAAGAGAATGAAAATAAAACAGTCTATTGAAAAAGGTGCTTTTTAAAAGCACCTTTTATTTGTTGATTTCATCCAGAATAGCCTGGATTTCATCTTGACAGCCACCGCACCCACATCCTGCATTTGTAGCGTCACCGACTTCTTCTACTGTTTTTAAACCTTGTTCCCGAATCGCTTTTACGATATCGGCCTTTGATACTTGAAAACAGTTACAGATTATTTCCTCACTCATAGATTATATTATTCTACTGTTATGTGTGCGTTTCAAAGATAAAGTATTTTTTTTTAAGAATCATATAAGATTCGATATTATCTATTTATGAGAGGATAGAGAAAATCTATTTACAGCGAAAACGGGATCCTACAAGCGATCCCGTTAAGTTATGTTGAAGAATTCGGATTATTTTAAGTTATTATAGAAGAAACTCCAAAGGTTGTCTTCCAATGGCGGGGTAGCCGTGATGGTGATCATCTCCTGTTTTACAGGGTGCATAAAACTAATGCTGCGAGCATGTAAACTGATACCTCCTCCGGGATTGGAACGAGGCGAACCGTATTTCAGGTCGCCCTTGATGGGACATCCTATTTTAGCTAACTGGCAACGGATTTGATGGTGTCTGCCCGTGCAGAGTTTTACTTCTAACAGGAAATAGTTTTGGCTTCCGTTGATTAACTTGTATTCCAAGATAGCCTCTTTAGCACCCGGACGAGGGCGGGTGTACACGGAAGATTTATTTTTTTCCGTATCGCGTACTAAATAATGGACTAAACGTGCTTCGTCCTCTTGCGGCAGTTCGCTTACGATCGCCCAATAAATCTTGGTTATCTCGTTGTCATGTTCCTGGAACATTTTATTTAACCGGGTAAGAGCTTTGCTTGTTTTGGCGAAGAGGACGACACCGCTTACAGGTCTATCTACCCGGTGGGGAATTCCGAGAAATACATCTCCCGGTTTGTTGTATTTCTTTTTGATGTATGCTTTTACCTGCTCGCTAAGAGGTTCGTCTCCGGTTTTGTCCGCCTGTACAATATCGGAATTTTTTTTATTGACGGCAATGATATGATTATCCTCGTATAAAATTTCCAAACTCATTTTTTCTATTTTTTCAAATTTAATATTGCTCCCTTTCGTTCGGGAAGTTTCTGCTTTTTACATCGTTGATGTAATTGCTTACAGCTCCGCTGATCTCCGCGTACAGATTGTGATAGCGGCGTAAGAAACGAGGGGAGAATTCCTGATTGATACCTAACATGTCGTGTATAACCAATACCTGACCGTCAACACCACCGCCAGCACCGATGCCGATTACCGGTATCGTTAACTCTTTAGCGACGCGGGCGGCTAATTGGGCCGGGATTTTCTCCAAAACAAGTGCGAAGCATCCTGCTTCCTCCAACAAGTGGGCATCTGCTACCAATTTTTCAGCCTCGTCATTTTCTTGAGCTCGAACTACATAGGTTCCGAACTTGTGAATACTTTGTGGGGTTAATCCCAAATGTCCCATGATAGGTATTCCAGCAGAAAGAATGCGGGCAATGGATTCCAGTATCTCTTCACCTCCTTCTAATTTTACGGCATCGGCACTGGTCTCTTTCATGATTCGTATGGCGGAACACAAGGCCTCTTTACTGTTTCCCTGGTAGCTGCCGAAAGGCATATCGACAACAACCAGAGCGCGGTCTACCCCTCTGACCACGGAGGCCCCGTGGTAGATCATTTGATCGAGAGTGATCGGTAAAGTCGTTTCGTGTCCTGCCATGACGTTCGAAGCCGAGTCTCCAACAAGGATAACGTCTATTCCTGCATGATCAATGATTTGGGCCATAGAGAAGTCGTAGGCCGTCAACATGCTTATTTTTTCGCCCTTTAGTTTCATCTCCGATAAAACATGGGTAGTAACTCTTTTTACTTTCCTTTGAACTGACATTGCATTCTGATTTGTAAATCCGCTGACGTATCACTTGGATTCAGGGTTCTGAAATGTTCCGATAAGTGTTTGTGAACCGGTCACTTTCTGACCTAATTTTACATTGATTTGGGTTCCGAGAGGTAAAAAAAGATCCACTCTTGAACCGAATTTAATAAATCCTGCATGTTCGTCTTGGCGAGCTTCTCCTCCCACGGGGGCATAAGAAACAATTCGCTTAGCCATGGCTCCCGCGATCTGTCGCATAACGATCTCTTGTCCGTTTCGAGCCTCGATGGCAATGGTTGTTCTCTCGTTTTCCGTGGAAGATTTCGGCAGGTAGGCGGCCATGTATCTTCCTTGATGGTATTTAAAATATTTGATGATGCCGTTTATGGCAAACCAATTGATATGCACGTTAAAAATATTCATAAAGATAGATACTTGAATACATCGACTTTTCAGGTATTCAGGCTCGTATGTCTCTTCTACGACCACGATTTTTCCGTCTGCGGGGGCTAAGATCGTGTTATCGTTTACTTGAATATGCCGATGGGGAAATCGAAAGAAGTTTACGATCAGCAGGTATATGACGGCGCTTACTACAAGTATGATCCGAAAAATAAGATCGCTTGGAATGAAGACATAGATCAATACGTTTATAAAAGCAATAAACACGAAAACTTTGAATAGTAACGGATAGCCAGCCTTATGTATTTTCATCGGGTAATATTTTAGTTCGCAAAGAGCGATTGGTCTTTATTAGTCTTATTATGATTTTATTTCAAAACAAGTCGCAAAGTTAATACATGAATTCCATATAAACAAAAATAGCGGGGATTGCGAAGATAATTGCATCGAATCTGTCCAAAATCCCCCCGTGTCCCGGTAATATATTACCCGAATCTTTTATCTCGATGCTTCGCTTAAAGAGGGATTCCAATAAGTCCCCGTATATTCCGAATACGACTACGATACAGGCTATGATGGCCGTATCTATGATGGTATATCCTTCGATGTGTGGGGCTATACAAAGAGCGGCAAGAATGGTAGTGACTCCTCCGCCGATAGCTCCTTCCCAGGATTTTTTAGGTGATATTCTGGGGAATAATTTATGTTTCCCGAATTGAGAACCGAACAGGTAGGCGAATGTATCGTTGATCCACACGAGCAGGAATGGGAAAAAGATAATTTCCGGCATCCATTGACCGGAAGTCATGTAAGGAAGGTAGATCAATAGAGTGAAAGGCAAACTGATATACAATAAGGCGTAATAAGAAAAGGCTATGTTCTGAAAACCGTTTCCTTGTTTTCGGTATAATTCCCGGATGGCCATCAGAAAGGTCAACAGGAAAAAGAATAGATATCCGTCTTTGTAATCAATGTAGTTATGCAGAAATCCTGCCGTGAAGAGTACGCTGCCGCACAGGATGCAGAACGGAAAATTAATGTGGATGTTCATTTTTTTTGCCATTCTTCCGAATTCGATAATCCCCAATATATTGATGATAAAAAAGAGTATATAAAAGCAAATGGGGTGTATGAAAATACACCCTGTTAAAATGAATACGAACAGCAATCCGCTGATGGCTCTTTTCCAGAAATTACTCACGATCGTTCTTGTTTTTAATTACTTTTTCAGCCTCTTCTTTATGCTCTTTATTCACCATTACATTTACCTCTCCGAGCATGATATAAGAAGAATCCTTTTGGTTTAAAATCACGGCGGGAATGTTCGAATCGCTTAATAGTTCTTTGATCCTTTCCGCCTCAAATTCTTCATTTGTCGTAAAAACAGATACCCAATTGTCCATGGATTTACATGTAAAATTTAGTCTATGTTGTCATTAGGGTCTTCTTGCGGCTTCACCTCTTCCTCCTCGTCAGACCAAGGACGTTTTCCTAAAATATTTTCCAAATCATCGCTGAAAATTACTTCCCTTTCGATTAATAGTTCCGCTACTTGTTTATGTTGCTCCTGATGTTGCTTAAGTAACTGTTTTGCGCGTTCGTAGGCAGCACTGACCATCTCCTTCACTTCGGCATCGATAAGTTCTGCCGTCTTTTCTGAATAGGGTTTTGTAAAGCTGAAATCGCTTTGTCCCGTGGAGTCGTAAAAACTTAAAGTCCCGATCTTGTCGCTCATACCGTAGATGGATACCATCGCGTATGCTTGTTTGGTAGCCCTTTCTAAGTCATTTTGAGCTCCTGTCGAAACTTGCCCGAAAACGAGTTCTTCCGCAGCCCTTCCTCCCAGTACGGAACACATTTGATCTAACAACTGCTCTTTCGTGGTAATTTGTCTTTCCTGGGGTAAATACCAGGCAGCTCCTAAGGCCTTGCCCCTCGGGACAATGGTCACTTTTAAAAGGGGATGAGCATGCTGTAATAGCCAAGAAACGGTAGCATGACCGGCTTCATGGTAAGCAATCGCTTTCTTTTCGCTGACTTTTATTACTTTGCTCCGGTTCTCAAGGCCACCTACGATTCGGTCGATGGCATCCAGGAAATCTTGTTTTTCCACGGCGGATTTATCTTTTCTGGCTGCGATAAGAGCGGCTTCATTAGCCACATTGGCGATATCTGCGCCTGAGAATCCCGGGGTTTGTTTAGCCAAAAAAGAGTAATCCACATTATCAGCCAATTTCAAAGGTTTCAAATGAACTTTAAATATCTCTTCCCGGTCTTTTAGTTCCGGTAGGTCAACGTATATCTGACGATCGAAACGTCCGGCTCTCAAAAGGGCACTGTCCAAAATATCGGCTCGATTTGTTGCGGCGATGATGATGACTCCCGAGTTGGTTTCGAAACCGTCCATTTCCGTCAACAGTTGGTTCAGTGTATTTTCTCGTTCGTCGTTTGAACCCATGTTGGGATTTTTACCCCGGGCACGTCCGATAGCGTCGATCTCGTCGATAAAGACAATGCAAGGAGCTTTTTCTTTAGCTTGTTTAAACAAATCCCGAACGCGGGAAGCTCCGACGCCGACAAACATCTCTACGAAATCGGAACCCGACATGGAGAAGAAAGGTACGTTTGCTTCTCCGGCCATAGCTTTTGCCATCAACGTTTTACCTGTTCCCGGAGGACCGACCAACAAAGCTCCCTTGGGTATTTTCCCTCCTAATTTCGTGTATTTGTCCGGACTCTTCAAAAACGAGACGATCTCTTCAACCTCCTGTTTAGCTTCCGCTAATCCGGCCACGTCCTTAAAGGTTACTTTCACGTTGGATTCTTTGTCGAAAAGTTTCGCCTTTGATTTTCCCACGTTGAAAATTCCTCCGCCTCCTCCGCCTCCGGCGTTTTTGCTCATCCTCCGGAAGAAGAAAATCCAAATAAAGATTAAGATAGCCAGAGGGAAAATAATGGATATGACATCACTCCACCAGTTGTATTCTTGTTTATAGTCAATGGTAACATCCGTGGCTCCGGGGATCTCTTTGCGAGCTTCCTCCATGTTTTTTTCAAAGGTTTCAGTCGAACCTATTGAAAAATAAAATTGGGGACCGTTTTCATTGTTTTTGAATCCTTTGGAAACTAATTTACTGTAATTTTCAATCTTGTCAGGTTGCAAGTATACGTTTACCCGTCCCGTGTTGGTGATCACCACGAATTCCTTAACATCCCCTTTTTCCAACATTTGAGTTTTGACCTCTTGCCAAGTCGTCCTTTCCGGGCTGGTAGGCATGCTGAGGAAGTTGAAACCGATAATGATGGCGGCGATTATAATATACATCCAATATCCGCTGAATTTGGATCCTTTATTGTTTTTTCCTCCTACGGGAGGAAAGTTGAAGCCTTCATTTTTATTGTTTTCTGCCATAATTTATTGTTAAATTCTCTTCTAATCTTGTTATTTTTGCGTCCACCCAAAAGTCCTCCAGTTGGTAATAGTCCCGCTGCTCTTTTTGAAAAATATGCACCACGACATCCCCGTAATCCAGTACGATCCATTGGGCTTGATCTTCTCCTTCTTTATGTATGGGTGTTTCTTTCAGTTCCTCTCGAACCGAATCGTGAACATAGTCCGCTAAACTCGCGACATGAGAGTTTGACGTTCCATGACATATTACGAAGAAACTACAAAAACAGTTTTCTATTTTTCTCAGATCAATTTTAACGATATCGACACCCTTATGATCATCCAGTGTTTTTATTACATTCTCCACAATTTTTTCTGCTCCACTCATTCTAAAAATAGTTTTAAAATCCAGTACAAATATACATTTTTATTTAAACTTAAAAGGTTTTGGAAGGACTCTTCTTGATTTCTATCAAAAAATGTACCTAAAATCATTTCCTTATTTATTCTGACGATTTGACAGTAAAATAAGTTATAGAAAATGGGGTTGAAAATAATATACAAATTGTTAAAGTTTTTGGAGAGAAGCCGTGTATTTAACAAATCTTATTTATAGTTTTGCAAACCTGAATAGAGAAAATAGGTGAACTTATTTTCTCACATTCTTTAAGAATGACTCGAAATATTGTTCGTTTTAAGTTTAAATGAAAAGAAATGGAGAAATATCTTATACCATTAGTGCCGGGGCCGGTTTCAGTTCCTAAAGAAGTTTTGAATGTTGCGACCTTTAATTACGGTTCAGCCGATTTGGAACCGGAATTCTTGACCATGTACCGGGAAACGGAAAGATTACTGCAGAAAATGATGAATACGAAAAATCATGTCGTCATTCAAACGGGAGAAGGTATGCTGGCTTTGTGGACAGCATTGAAAAGTACTTTAGTGTCAAGAGATCGGGTATTGGTTATTTCTACGGGTATCTTTGGTTATGGTTTTGGAGAAATGGCGGAATCCATTGGTTGTGAAGTAAAAACATTGGCTTTCGGATTCGATGAAACGATAACGGATTTTGATTTGATTGAAAAGGCAATAAAAGATTTTCAGCCTAAGATGATCACTTTGGTGCAAAATGAAACTCCGAGCGGAACGATGAATCCGGTCAAAGAGATTGGCGATTTGAAGGTGAAATACGATGTCCCGTTGTTGTGTGTTGATATCGTATCCGGATTGGGGGGATCTTGTATTGACGTTGACGGTTGGAACGTGGACTTGGCGTTGGGCGGTTCACAGAAATGCTTATCTGCACCGGCGAATATGGCATTTCTCTCCGTGAGCGAAAAAGCGTGGGAAATTGTCAAAGAAGTCGCTTATCCCGGATACGAGGCCTTATTGCCTTTTCTGAAGGCAGTTGAAACGGGGTATTTTCCTTATACGCCTTATTGGCATGGTATTGCACAGTTGCGTAAGGCATGCGAACTAATATTTGAGGAGGGGCTGGAAAATTGTATTAATCGTCATCATACGGTGGCGGAATATTGTCGGGGACGGATTAAGGAGATGGGGTTGAAGCTTTATCCGCTCGAAGATGCGATTTGTTCTCCTACGGTTACGGCCGTTTATGTTCCTGAACATATGACGTGGGAAAAATTGGATAGCGAATTGCGTTTACAGAATATGGTCGTGGGTGGAAATTACAGTTGTTTGGCCGGCAAAGTATTTCGTATAGGACATATGGGATCTCAGGCTAATATGAATTTGGTGAAAGAGGCTATGGACATACTGGAGACGGTTATCCACAATATATAATATCGGCCTTTGAAGCGAGTTTGTAATGACGGAGTGGTTTGAAGTACATCAATTGTCATGCTGGATAAAGACATTATGCGGCATAGATTGTCCCGGATGTGGTTTTCAGACGGCTATGTTGTTACTGATGAAAGGAGAGGTATCGGAGTCGGTCGTAACCTATCCGGCGTTACTTCCGTTTATGTGGTTTATCTTGCTGATTATAGGAAGAATAGTAGGAATAAAGAAAATTGAGACAAGCATATTAAAAATTAGCGGGTTTGCTTGTTTGATTATAATTTTAATATCATATTTGTTTAAATTAATGTCTATCTAAAATACAAACGAATGGAAGTAGAAGAATTGAAAAAAATGAATTTGCCTAACGCGACGGCAATATTGGTTTTGGGGATTTTATCACTTATATTCTGTTGGATGTGCTACGGGAGTATAATCGGGGTCATACTGGGTATTATTGCTATCGTTTTGGCTTCAGAACCTCGTAAGATGTATCTGCAAAACCCGCAACTTTATACGGAAAGTTCTTATAAAAATTTGAATGCAGGAAGAGTATGTGCTATCATAGGGCTTTGTATCTCTCTTGCTATGGTTGTGTTAATAATTCTAATGGTGTTGGGAATAGCCGCAATAGGCTTGGGTTCTTCAATGATGTAGGATAAATGAAATAGAATATGGATTACAGATTTGAAATCAGCTTACCGAATAGTTCGGATTTTAGATGTGAAATCGCAATTGGTGGAGACCAAACGTTTCAACAGTTTCATGATAAAATCGTGGATGTATTGAATTACGACAATTCACAAATGGCTTCTTTTTTTACGATTGACAAAATGGGGAATCGGGGGAAAGAGATAGCGCTAATGGATATGGCGACGGATGAAGAAGAGAGTGATACCTTAGTGATGGATAGTACGAAAATCAGTGATATTATAAAGCCGGGTTGTTTAGAGTTGGAGTATGTTTTTGATTTTTTTACGAATCGTTATTTCAGGGTGGAGTATGCCGGGGAATATGTTCGTGATTCTTCCGATGTTATGCCCGTGTGCGTGTTCTGTGACGGGGATATTCCGGAACAATTTTCTTTTGATGAAGGTAATGATAATTGGGAGTTCGATAAGCCGGAGGAGGAGTTTGACGATGAATATGACGATAGCTTCATGGAAGAGTTCGGGAACGATAGTTACGGGGATGAGGACCGGGAAGATCGGGGATACGACGAGGAGGATTTTCGGGAAGATCGTTACGAGAGTCTGGATGATTATATTGACAGGCTTTAATTGTTTCATCGGATGAAGAAAACGTTGTTAGTGTTACTCGGACCGACCGGGGTGGGAAAAACCGATCTGAGTATAGAGCTGGCGACTTATTTTCAAACGGCTATTATTTCGTGTGATTCCCGGCAATTATTTAGGGAGATGCATATTGGAACTGCCGTGCCCGATCAAGAGCAATTGGCGGCGGTTCCTCATTTTTTTGTCCAGTCTGTTTCTGTAAAAGATTATTTTAATTGTTGGGAATTCGAACAACAGGCTTTGTGCCGGATAAAAGAGCTTTTCTTGGAGAGAGACGTTGTTGTTATGACAGGGGGCTCTATGATGTATATCGATGCTGTGTGCCAGGGAATAGATGAGATTCCTGATGTGGACCCGGAGGTGCGGCAATCGGTTATGCAGATGTTTCAGGAAAAGGGACTGGAATTTATGCGACTCTTGTTGAAAAGATTGGATCCCGTTTTTTACGGTATGGTCGATCTGAAAAATGCAAAGCGGGTGATGCATGCCGTCGAGATCTGTTTGACGACGGGCAAGTCTTATTCTTCGTTACGTACCGGAATTCGGAAAGAACGGGATTTCTCCATTATAAAGATAGGACTAAATAGGGATAAGGATGAATTATATGCCCGCATTAATGCCCGGGTCGACGAAATGTTTAGACAGGGCTTGGAAGAGGAGGCTCGCTCGTTGTATCCTTTAAGGCACTTAAATGCGTTGAATACGGTAGGATACAAAGAGTTATTTGATTTTTTCGATGGAAAAACCGATCGGGGAGAAGCCGTTCGTCTGATCAAACGGAATACTCGTCGTTATGCCAAAAAACAATTGTCTTGGTTTCGCCGGGATACAAGCATCACTTGGTTTCATCCCTCCCAAAAACAGGAGATACTTGATTTTATTGTAAATCACTTCATCACGTAATCTCAGAATCTTTTATTTGTAAATTGATTCGTATTTAAGGTCTGATCTTGTCGTTTTTAAATTGGAAATTAAAAATTCGAGATCGTCGATGAGCACTTCTTTTATTTTGCTATCGTCGTTATACAGTTTTTCAATTTGTCATATATTGCTTTTGATCCCGTTTGGGGGGCATGATCAGGATTAAAAATGATCCGAAAATAATGACCCCGGCCAAAATAAAATCCTTTGTGTTTAAATCCGGACGCATGGCGAAATAATAAATAGTGGCCCAAACTTCTAAACCATAGGTGAGCATGGGCTGAAAAGCTCTGAAAGTCATAAAGGTTTCGGCCGTTGCGGATTGTAGGGTTGCATAGTATAAGTAAGTGGAAAGTGATGTGATTAGAAGGCCGGTGAGACATGCGCTTATGAGGCCTGCCGGATTAATGATATCTTTTATTTTGGGCAGGTAAAGAGTAGATAAGGGGAGGTCTATTAAATCTTTCGCGAAGAAATGCTCGAATAAAGCGATTCCGCTTAATATGCAAATAACCGAAAATCCGCCCCAAAACATCGTATAACCGGATATACTGCATTTTTGACGTGTGGTCGTGTTGGGACTCATGATGGTCGTCTTTTCTACGATTACAGCCCGGATACAACTGGCAAAAGCTGCCAAAACAACAAGTATTGCTATTTTTCCTCGAATGGCTTCGGGAAGAGACAGGAGAAAAAGAACGATTCCGGTGAGGATAACCAGCATGCCGATGATATCGCAGCCATGAGGTTTGCGTTTGAATAAAAGATAGGTCAAAATGGTCGTGATAATTACTTCCAAATTGATCAGCAGGCTGGTTTCGGTACTGCTGATATATAGATAAATGGCTGCTAAAAAGAAATTCCGGAAAATTTGTAGCCAAGTGTACAACCAAGAGTATTTGACTCCGGATTTCCAATTTTGCGTGGTGACCGGTTCCCGGATAATAAGTAATGCTACTCCCCCGGAAAATATTTGTAGTGATGTAAACACAAGTATGTTAATATCATAGTTTAGCAGGCAATACCGGGTGATGACACTATTGACGGACCAGGTAATTACGCTTAGTAAAGCGAACAAAGCTCCTATTTTCATGGATTATTCATTAATTCTCAATTAAGTGTAAAGGGCTTTTACATTCAAAACTCTTTATCTATTTTTAACTGTAACGATAACGCGTGGAAAAAGTTTTTTGTTGTCAAAGTAAAAAAACAGGGTATTTTATGTAAAAAAACTTTTGAAATCATATCTTTGTTAAATAAGATCCGTATAATTTAAAGACGAAATCAGTTATGATGACAGAAGAACGGATTCAAATAGAGAGTAAGAGGGCATATTATGCAACCGGTGTCACGCGTGATCTTAATTTCAGGGTAGAGGCGTTACGACGCTTGAAGAAAATGATCATAGAAAATGAGCATGAGATAAGCCGCGCCTTGTGGAACGATTTACATAAATCGGAAGGAGAGGGTTATCTTACGGAAACCGGAATTGTTTTAAATGAAATCCGAGATTGTATAAGGAATTTACGTCGATGGAGCAGAGAGCGGAAGGTAAGCACTCCATTGTTTTTATTTCCTTCGCGGGGTAGAATACTGTTTGAACCTTACGGAATCGTATTGATTATTGCCCCATGGAATTATCCGTTTCAGTTGTTGATGATGCCTTTGATCGGGGCTATTGCTGCCGGAAATGTGGCGGTATTAAAACCTTCGCCTTATGCTCCTGCCGTCTCGAAAGTGATTTCTCGGATTCTAAACGGGGTATTTCGACAGGAATACGTTTCTGTATTTAATGGAGGGGAGGAAGAGGTGGAAGCTTTGTTGAAAGAACGTTTCGACTATATTTTTTTTACGGGTGGGATTCGTTTTGGACAAAAAGTGATGGAAGCTGCTGCAAAGCAATTAATTCCTGTTACGCTGGAGTTAGGGGGAAAGAGTCCTTGTATTGTAGGAGAAGGATGTAATATGAGATTAACGGCTCGCCGGATTGCCTGGGGAAAATTTTTGAATGCGGGACAAACCTGTGTTGCTCCGGATTATGTATTGATCCCCAGTCATTTGAAAAATGAGTTTATAACACAAATGAAATCGGCTGTTTTCTCTTTTTGGGGAGAAGAACCGAAAAATAGTCCGGACTACGGTAGAATAGTACATGAAGCCGGGACAAAGAGATTGATTAATTTGATGCACTCTTCGGGAAAAGTTATACACGGAGGAGAATATAGTATAGTTGATAGGTATATTGCCCCGACATTATTAGATGAGATAGAGCCGGATAGTCCGATTATGCAGGAAGAGATATTCGGTCCTTTATTGCCGATTATCGGATACGAACATATAAGAGAGGCCATTGAATTTGTCAACAAGCGGGATAAGCCTTTGGCTTTGTATTATTTTGGTAATGTAAAGGAAGGAAAACAGGTAGTGGGTTCGACATCTTCCGGGGGTGGATGTATTAACGATACGATTATGCATTTGGCTAATGCTCGTTTACCTTTCGGTGGAGTCGGGAGAAGCGGAATGGGAAAATATCACGGGAAAGCCAGTTTTGAATTATTCAGTAATCGTCGGGCAATCCTACGTTCTTTTTCCTGGATGGATATCCCTTTACGCTATCCGCCGTATAAAGTGAATTGGATAAAAAAATTTTTAAATTAGCAAACGGATAGTTAACTATCCATAGTAGAAACCTTATAAAAGAAAAGCGTTATGAAAAAGTACATTTGCACTGTATGCAGTTACATTTACGATCCTGCGGAAGGGGATCCGGATAGTGGTATAGCACCCGGAACGGCATTTGAAGATCTTCCCGATGATTGGGTTTGTCCTTTATGCGGGGTAGGCAAGGAAGATTTTGAGCCTGTGGAAGAATAAAGAGATTTTTATCTTGTGTAATTCTCACCTTAGCTTTCAAAAGCTTTGGTGAGATTTTTTTAAGAACAACTGAAAACAAAAGAAGGTAAGCGAAATAATAAAAATGCTGTTCGGTGATAGAACAGCATTTTTATCTATAAGCTTTAGATTGTAAGTGGTATTCTCTAATCACCTAATCTACAATTGTCAATGTGACCACTCTGCGAAAAAATCATTTCCTTTGTCGTCTACAATGATGAAGGCAGGGAAGTTTTCCACCCGGATTTTGCGAACGGCTTCCATGCCGAGTTCTTCAAAATCGACGATTTCGACGGATTTGATGCTCTCTTTTGCTAAAATGGCCGCCGGGCCGCCGATGGAACCGAGGTAGAAACCTCCGTGCTTCTTACAGGCGTCAGTGACGGCTTGTGAACGATTTCCTTTGGCAACCATGATCATAGAGGCTCCGTGGTCTTGGAACAGATCCACATAAGGGTCCATGCGGCCTGCCGTGGTAGGTCCGAAACTACCGGAAGCCATTCCTTTGGGAGTTTTAGCCGGTCCCGCGTAGTAGATCGGGTGTTTTTTGAAATATTCGGGCATGGGTTTGCCCTCATCGATCATTGCTTTGATACGGGCATGGGCGATATCGCGTGCCACGATCAGGGTTCCGGATAGGTTTAGACGGGTTTTAATCGGGTATTTGCTAAGCTCTTTTAAAATATTTTCCATCGGCTGATCCAAATCGATGTTTACCGCGGGGGCCAGATGGGGGGCTTCAGCCGGTAAGAAACGGGCTGGATTTTTTTCCAGTTGTTCCAGGAAAATACCCTCTTCCGTAATTTTAGCCTTGATATTCCGGTCTGCACTGCAACTTACTCCGATACCCACGGGACAGGATGCGGCATGGCGGGGAAGACGGATTACCCGTACGTCGTGTACCCAATATTTTCCGCCGAATTGAGCACCGATACCCATATCCTGACATATTTTCTGGATTTTGGCTTCCCATTCCAAATCTCGGAAGGCCTGACCTCCCTCGTTTCCTTGTGTCGGAAGATTATCGTAATATCCGGCAGATGCTTTTTTCACCGTGGCAAGGCAAGCCTCGGCAGAAGTTCCGCCGATGACAACAGCAAGGTGGTAAGGAGGACATGCCGATGTTCCCAAGTCTTTTACCTTTTCCTTGATGAACGTGGTCAGTGTCTCTTCATTCAATAGAGCTTTCGTCTGTTGGTACAGGAACGTTTTGTTGGCAGATCCCCCTCCTTTGGTTATAAACAGAAATTCGTATTTATTGCCTTGCGTGGAGTAGATGTCGATTTGTGCCGGTAAATTAGTACCGGTATTTTTTTCTTCGGTCATCGTGAAGGGAACCACTTGAGAATAGCGTAGGTTCCTGTCCCTGTATGTTTCAAATACCCCTTTGCTGATAGCTTCGGCATCGTTACACCCGGTCCATACGTTTTCTCCTTTTTTACCGATAGCGATGGCTGTTCCCGTATCTTGACAAGTCGGAAGTTCTCCTTCCGCCGAAACGACCTGATTCAATAGCATCGTGTGGGCTACGAATTTATCATTGTCGGTAGCTTCCGGGTCTTTTAGGATATCGGCTAATTTTTGTAAATGAGAAGCACGTAAGTAAAAAGAGACGTCGGCATAGGCTTCGCGGGCCAACAGTTCCAAGCCCTCTTTTTCAATTTTTAATATTTTTCGTCCTTCTACCTCTACGGTTTTTACGTAATTTTTGGTTAACAGACGGTATTCCGTGCAATCTTTTTGTATTGGAAACGGTTCTTGATACTTGAAATCTGCCATGATCGTTTATGGTTTAAAGTGTTTTTGTATTTTAGATTTCCATAACGGAAAAATTTCTCTAATTCGGCAACGAAATTAAAATTAATAAACGAGAAGTCCAACTGTTTCCCGGATAAAATGAACGAAAAAGAGTTTTCGTCCGATGGTTTAAATAAGATCTCGTAAGGGAGGGGTAAAACTGAAATCCCGGATAATAAATCGGGTTATTTTGTATACCTTTGTCTATCGATTAAAATACAAGGATATGACGTCTGATTTGATATTTTTAATAATTGTACTTTTTCTTTGTTTTGATTTTGTGTGGGAGAGAGGGTTGGAATACCTGAATCTGAAACATATGTCTCCTTGTTTGCCAAAAGCTTTGATCGGAATATACAACGAAACGGAATACCGTTCTTTTCAGGATTATAAACGGCAGAACGGCCGGCTGGATTTCTGGAGTTCGGTATTCGATTTTGTAGTTATGATCTCTTTTTTGGTATTAGGCGGTTTCGGGTGGTATAACGGTTGGGTAGTATCCCTGACGGGGAGCGTCATAGGACAGACGGCTATATTTATATTGGGAGTGTCTTTGGTAGCCTCGGTATTGGATATTCCTTTTGATTATTATGCAACCTTCAAGATCGAAGAGAAATATGGTTTTAATACTTCTACAAAAACTCTTTTTTGGACGGATAAATTAAAAGGAATATGTATTTCACTGTTAATGGGAGGAGTCGTGTTGGTTTTGATTACCTGGTTCTACACGTGGGCCGGAGTATATTTCTGGTTGTATGCCTGGGGGGGTATTACTCTCTTCTCTTTATTTATGTCTTTGTTTTATTCTCAGTTAATTGTTCCGTTGTTTAATAAACAAACTCCGTTGGAAGAGGGAGGCTTGCGGGATAAGATCCAATCGTATGCTGAAAGGGTAGGGTTTAAATTGGATAATATTTACGTGATCGACGGATCGAAACGTTCCACGAAAGCCAATGCCTATTTTACAGGTGTCGGTCCCAAAAAAAGGGTCGTTTTGTATGATACGTTGATCAAAGAATTGACAGAAGAAGAGATCGTGGCCGTGTTGGCTCATGAGATAGGACATTATAAAAAGAGACATACCTTAAAGGGTATGTTCGTATCCGTTTTGGAGATGGGAGTTATGCTGGGACTTTTTTCTTTTTTCGTGAATAATACTTCTTTGTCCCTGGCCCTTGGGGGAGACCGGGCTTATTTTCAATTAGGGTTAGTCGCATTTGCTATTCTCTATTCTCCAATCAGCACGGTTTTAGGGATTGCCATGAATAGCTGGTCGCGTAAGAACGAGTACGAGGCGGATGCTTATGCTGCCGTAAGTTATAATGGAAATGAATTGATTTCCGGTTTAAAGAAAATATCGGTGAAAGCGTTGAGTAATTTGACACCTCATCCGTTATACGAATTTGTCTATTATTCGCATCCCTCGCTTTTAAAAAGGATTGATGCGATTTCAAAAATAAACGATAATGTATAATATAAACAGAACGGATAAGGTCCGATTTGTTTTCAAATTTCAAATCATATGGATGCAATTGTTATTACTATCGGGGATGAGATTTTGTTGGGACAGATATTAGATACCAATTCGCAATATATTGCGAAACAGTTGACCCGTCTTGGAGCGGAGGTGGTGGATATATTGTCTGTTCCCGATCAGGGGGATAAGATCAGGGAATGGATCGATTACGCGATGCGGCATGCAGAGTTAGTCGTCGTTACAGGCGGACTGGGGCCGACGAAAGATGATGTTACCAAAAAGGTGTTGGCAGAGTATTTCGATACGCGTCTGGTGTTGAATGAAGAGGTTTACTCCTGGATCGAGAAATTATTGCGAAACGGGGGGATGAGGATGAATGAAAATAATAGAGGGCAGGCTTTTTTGCCCGAAAATTGTAAAATATTGCTTAATCATAAGGGGACCGCTTCCGGGATGTGGTTTGAGCGGGACCGCAAAGTTTTGATCTCGTTGCCTGGAGTTCCTTTTGAAATGGAGGACCTGATGACCCGTACTGTTATTCCGGAATTGAGGAAAAGGTATCCTCATTTAATGCTGGAATACAGAATGCTGAAGGTGTACGATATTCCGGAATCGGAGCTGGCGATTCGTTTGGAAAGCTGGGAGGAAAAGTTGCCGAAAGGGTTGGGATTAGCTTATTTACCCTCTCCCGGCTTTATTAAATTGCGTTTGACGGCCAAGGGAGAGGGAGTATATAATCTGGATCTTTTTTTTGAGACTTTAAAAGAGGTGTTACAAGGATTACGCTTTACGATCGGAGAAGAAGATTGTATGGAGAGAGAGTTGGGAGAATTACTGTTAATAAAGGGAAAGACTATTGCTACCGCGGAAAGTTGTACGGGAGGAAATATAGCCCAACAGATTACGTCAGTTGCCGGAGCGTTGGCTTATTTTAAAGGGTGCGTTGTAGCTTATGCCAACGAGGTAAAGGAGCGGGTGTTAGGAGTCGATCCTCATACTATTGATGCTTACGGGGCTGTTAGCGAACAGGTCGTGGTGCAGATGGCGGAAGGCGTACGTCGTCTTATGGAAACGGATTATGCCGTTTCTACTTCGGGAATAGCCGGTCCGACCGGAGGAACTCCGGAAAAACCGGTAGGTACGGTCTGGATCGGATTAGCGACTCCGGAAAAAACGATTGCACGGAAGTATACCTTTTCCTTTACCCGTGAACGGAATATCGGAAAAGCGACGATGAAAGCGATAGAAATGGTTGTTGAAGAGATAAGGAACAGATAAGAAAAGCGGTGAATAAATCACCGCTTTTCTAAGGCTTCAGGTTGATTGAATCAGAATTTCTTAGCGCGTATTCGGCTTAGATGTTCGGATGTTATACCTAAATAAGAGGCAATATGTCGTAATTGTACCCGTTGTAATATTTCAGGTTTTTCATGTAAAAGTTGCGAGTAGCGATCTGATGCGGGTTGAGATAAAATGGAAATGAGATGGTGTTCTGTACGAACAAACTCTTTTTCGATCAACTGGCGTGCCCAGTTACACATTTCAATATCTGATTGATACAGCTTAGCTAACGAAATCAGATTTATTTTAAATAAAACGGAATCTTCTAATAGTTCCATTGTCTCGTATCCGCTTTTTCCGTCCACGTACCCGTTGGCAGACAGAATTATATCGTGTTCTTGCCCGAACCAGATCGTAATTTCTTTCCCGTCAGCTTCAATAAAAGCTCTTGCAATACCTTGTCGTATGATGTATATGTTGCGTTCTACCCTGTTGCTATTGAATAGGATATATCCTTTGGGGTGGGAAATCTCTTCTCCTATAAGCTTGAGCTTATCTTCTATGGCCTTGGAAAATGAGTTTATGTTCATGTACGACCGTTTTGTATTGCAAATATAACTGTTTTATATTTAATTGATTTTTATCAATTCCTTTCCTCCGTTAATCCAGTAACTTTGCTGAAATATTAATGGGTCGGATATGGCATGGATGTTATTATTAGTAGCCGGACTATTAGAAATAGGATGGCCTTTGGGATTTAAATTAGCGAGTACGTATGAAAAATATTTCTGTTTTTTCATCGCTTTCTCTGTTATTTCGATGGGAGCGAGCGGATTTTTTCTCTATCTGGCACAAAAGACAATTCCTATAGGTACTGCTTATGTGATCTGGACGGGGATTGGTGCTGTGGGGACCATCGTTATGGGGATCCTCTTTTTTCAGGATGCCGTAAATTTACTCAGGCTTCTGTTTGTATCATTGATACTGATAGGGGTTATAGGATTAAAAACAGTGCATTGATTATACATATGCTTCCGTTTACTCGTTTTTTTTTGTTTCGATATGTCGAAAATGAATGCGGGACATGTGAATGATTCGCAGGTCCCGCATGTCAGTATTTTTTTTCGAAATTTATTTTAAACTTGCCAATGCCTTATCGTAATTGGGTTCCTGAGCGATTTCGGGTACTAACTCTTCGTATATGATTTTTCCGTTTTCATCGATGATTACTACTGCGCGGGCTAAGAGACCGGCCAAAGGGCCATCGGTCATTTCAACTCCGTATTTGTTACCGAAGCAACAATTTCTGAATGCAGAAAGCGGAATAACCTTATCGATACCTTCCGTCGTGCAGAAACGGGCGTGAGCAAACGGAAGGTCTTTAGAAATCGCCAAAACGACGGTGTTGTTCATTTCGGCTGCCAATTTGTTAAAGGTGCGGACAGAGGTGGCGCATACGCTTGTATCCAAACTGGGGAATATATTCAATACGATCCGTTTGCCTTTTAAACTATCTGAAGAAAGTTCCGATAGATCCGTTTTAACCAATGAAAATTCAGGAGCGACCGTACCTACTGCGGGTAGGTTTCCTTTCGTGTTGATACTGTGTCCTTGTAATGTTATTTTTGCCATTGTTTTTGATTTTAATATGTCATTAATATGTATTCAAATGTACTGCTTTTATTTCTTTTTTGCAAAATCACAATTATTTCTAATATTACGTTTCGAACCATTAATAGGTTAGTAAATAAAGGATTATTTTGCATCTATTATTTTTTATGAAAAAGCATTCGGCAAAATTTGTATTTATCTTGAAAACCCCTATATTTGCACCGTCAAAATAGAAACGACAACGGTTCGGTAGCTCAGCTGGATAGAGCAACGGCCTTCTAAGCCGTAGGTCTTGGGTTCGAATCCCAACCGGATCACATTATACGATCGACCCCTTGTAAACTTTTTGTTTACAAGGGGTCGATCGTATTGTTTTATCGTATAAAATTGGTCATTATCGCGGGTTCTTTTTTCGGTATCTCCTGTTTCCCGTTTTCAATACTTTTAAGTAGCCAGGCCATGTTATTTCCCAGTGTCCTCATGGTTTGCAGACCTTCCGCATCCAGAGAGGCTTCTCCGGGCAACATACCATGAACGCTATTCCAATATTGAGAAGAGACTACAGGCATATTGTTTATAGTGAAGTATTTATTTAAACGGTCATAGGTGGCGCTTGCTCCTCCGCGACGGCAGACTGCGACGGAGGCAGAGGGTTTGTATTGCAACAGATCGCCGCAAGAATAGAACAAGCGGTCTAATAGGGCGCATAAAGAACCGTTAGGGCCGGCATAGTAGGTTGGAGATCCGATAACGATTCCGTCTGCTTCTCCGAGTTTTGCCCTAATACTGTTATACAGTTCATCTTTGAATACGCATCTGCCTAATTCCTTACATTTATTGCAGGCAATGCAACCTTGTACGGCTTTGGTTCCGATGGAAACGATTTCCGTTTCGATGTCAGCCGCTTTTAAGGCGGAAGCGACCTCGGATAATGCGATAAAGGTATTCCCGTTCTTTTTTGGACTACCGTTAATCAATAATACTTTCATGTTATTTCTATATTTTGTTTTTTGTTTCTTATTACGCTAATTGATACCTGTTGGTTCCTTGTCTTTTGTTGTAAAGATAGAGTGTGGCAGGTAATATTACAAGTACGATTTACTTTTATATGCTTACCTGCTTATTGAGGCTCTCTTTTTACGGGTATAAGATAACTTTTTCTGTATGGAAGTGGATGGAAATATTTCAAAATATTGGACAATCGGAGAAAACTCTTACCTTTGCATCCGATATAAAACCAAAGAGAGTTTTGTAATCCTCATCGGAGGGCATAATAGAATGCCGGATAAGGTGACTGGGTAAAACCAATCGACTTATCCGGTATTTTTATGTGCTCCGGGCGGGTAGACAGTAACTAAAGTCAATAGAAGTATGGAAAGAGATGCTATGAATTTGGAGACATTGAAAATTTCGACATTATTCGGCAGGTTGTTTATACCTACCTTATTGGGGATGCTCAGTATGTCGGCGGTTACTGTTGCAGATGGAATTTTTGTTGGGCAAGGCGTGGGGAGTGACGGAATCGCTGCTGTCAATATTTGTATACCCATGTTGATGCTTTTTACGGGGGTAGGTCTTATGGCAGGGGTCGGAAGTTCGGTTGTTGCTTCCATTCATTTGTCGAAAGGCAAAGTGAAGGCAGCCCGATTGAATGTAACCCAAGCCCTGTTATTCGTAACGATCGCTACCTTGGTGCCTTCCGTGCTGATCCTGATTTTTCCGCGACAAACAGCTTATTTGCTCGGTTCGTCCGACCATTTGTTGCCGATGGTGACGGATTATTTGTTATGGTTCGTCCCGTCGTTGGTTTTTCAAATGTGGATAGCTGTTTCTTTGTTTGTTATCCGGCTGGACGGAGCTCCTGAATTAGCCATGTGGTGTAGTGTCATCTCGGCTTTGGTTAATGTCGTTTTGGACTGGTTATTCATCTTTCCTTTGGGATGGGGAGTAATGGGAGCCGCTTTTGCCACGGCAATAAGCATCACGGTAGGCGGTCTTATAGCGATCTCTTATTTACTGTTTTTTGCACGTCATTTACGGTTGTATCCTGTCAAACGAAGTCGTAAAAGTTTACGGCTCTCTTTGCGGAACATCGGTTATCAATGCCGTATCGGTTTTTCCTCTTTATTGGGAGAAGCAACCTTGGCAATGCTTATGTTTACGGGGAATCAGGTATTTATGCATTATTTGGGGGACGATGGAGTAGGGGCATTCGGCATTGCCTGTTATTATGCTCCTTTCGTGTTTATGGTTGGTAATGCTATTGCCCAATCGGCGCAACCTATCATCAGTTATAATTTTGGTATGGGGAATGTGGGGCGGGTTGTATTGGCCGGGAAAATTTCTCTTGTCACGGCGGTTGTCTGTGGCTTGATAGTTATGTGCGTGTTTATATTTTACCCGCACGTGTTGGTCGGATTTTTTCTTAATTCCGATAATGCGGCTGCCCGTATTGCCATGGAAGGGTTTCCGTATTTCGCCATGGGATTTATATGTTTTATTGTCAATTTGGCTTCGATCGGTTATTATCAGAGTCTCGAGAGAGTGAAACCCGCAACCTTGTTCGCTTTGTTACGCGGTTTTGTATTTCTTGTCCTGAGTTTTATATTTTTGCCGGAGTGGATGGGTATTGTCGGAATCTGGTTATCTATGCCGTTGTCGGAGGCGTTAACGACTGTTATTATTATAGGGTATTACTTGTTTCGTAAACCTGATTGAATGGATCGTTTGTAAAGAATAGACTTAACGTGGATGTATTATTTTTTGGGTAAATATCTTCTGGAGATTTGATTTGCCCAACTGACAGCCAGTATATAAGCGATGCCTGTCCCGACGATAAATTCGATAATGAATAAAAAAAGGTATGACCAGGATAGTTTCATCTCTCCGTATTCATTCCACAGGAGTAATATACACATCATCGGTAGCGTATATTGGAAAAATATTTGCCGGGTGAGTTTCTGCGGTATTTTGTTTTTCTTTTTCATTCTGTTCGTTTTAGGATACGGTGTTAAAAAATATCGGGTATCTATAAAAATATGATTCTCTCCTGTAAAATGCTTGTTAATTGTGATTTCAACTGTTTGGCATTAATCGGTTTTGCCATATAGCCGTCGAAACCGTTCGACATGATCTTTTGTTCGTCGGAAGCGTAAGCAAAAGCGGTCACCGCAATGATCGGAACTTGTGTGGATAATTTACGGATTTCGCGTGTCGCATCGTAACCGTTCATTTCAGGCATGTTAATGTCCATGAGGATGATGTTAGGATGGTGTTTTTTGAATAGTTCCACTGCTTCTTTGCCGTTCCAAGCATGGACGATATGGTATTCGGACCGGAGGATCGATTCGAAAAGCTTGTAATTGCTCGGATCATCCTCCGCAACCATGATTGTCAATTTACTCTTTTCTATTTTTACAGGCTCTACTGTTTGTTCCTGTTTCTTATTTATCGTTACCGGATGGTAGGGAACGGTAAACCAAAACTTGGAGCCTTTTCCTTCTTCCGATTCAACACCGATAGTTCCTCCCATATGCTGAACGATGACCTGACAAATGGACAGCCCGAGTCCCGTTCCCTGGGCAAAGGTGTTGAGTTTTACGAAACGGTCGAATATTTTTTCTTTTTGTTCCTTGGCGATTCCGCAGCCCGTGTCCGATACATAAAAATAGAGAAACTTATCCTGAATTTCGTAGCCGAATCGAATACTTCCCGCAGTGGTAAATTTGATGGCATTCGCGAGTAAATTCGTCAATACTTGGGTGAGCCTGTTTTTTTCCGTGTTGATTTCACACGCGGGCAATCCCGGTTCGAACTGCAATTTAACGGCTTCCGGGTTTATTTTGGAAAATTGAGTTTGTTCCAAGGTGCCCATGAGTGTGTTTAACTCGATATCCGAATAGATAAAATCTAATGTCCCGGCCTCGATCTTGGAAAGATCGAGAATGTCGCTGATCAGTTGCAGTAACAATTCATTGTTGTTTTCTATGATATTGACGTATTCCTGTTTCTCCTTTTCTTCTTCAAGGGTTGCCAATATACCGGAAAAACCGACGATAGCATTCAGAGGTGTACGGATCTCGTGGCTCATGTTTGCCAGAAATGCTGACTTCAGACGATTGGATTCTTCGGCCCGGTCTTTTGCGGATATCAGCTCTTGCTCCATTTTTTTGCGTTCTGTGATCACGAGTGAAGAGCCCACTAATGTTAAGGGTGCTCCTTTTTCATCCCTGGAATCCACGGTCGCTTGTGCTTCGACCCAGTCGATTCGATGCCCGTTATGGTCGGAAGTTACCACCCGGTACTCTTCTTTGATCTTGTCAATTTTCCCTTCAATCAGAGATTGATAGGTTTTTTTGACTCTTTCGCGGTCTTCTTTAATGATTTTGGAAAAATATTGAGAATCCGGTACGGATAGATGATCTTCGTTGATATTATGCTTTACGTTGCTTAACTCTATGGGACGATTCACATCGCAGAGTATGGTTTTTTTACGTAGGTTCCATTTCCATGGAACGATATTGGCTACTTCCAAAGCCATTGCCAGCTTATGGTTCGTTGATCTGATTTTTTCTTGAGCCTGATGGAGTTCCGTGCTGTCCAGGCAAAAAATATCGATGGTATCCGGCTTGTTGGAGTAACTTATAACCACGTCATAGAAAATGCCGATTCTCTCGAAATAATAGGGGAACGTGATGGTTCTTCTTTCTGTTATCGCTATTTTAAAGAACGGTATAAACGTGGCGAGGGACTCGGGGAACAGTTCGCTGACTTTTTTGCCGATAATGCTTTTTTTATCTCCGAAACTTTTTTCGAAAAATCGATTTACTTCAACAAAGACGGAATCGACCGGGTTGTTTTCCTCGTCTAAAATGATCTTCTCTTTCATGTAAAGAATTGGCATGTTATTGAAGAGATTCAGATAATCGGAGGCGTATTCGATCTCTTTTTGCTGCATCTCTTTTAATCTGTTCAGGACGATAATACGACCTTGTTGGATTAAAAACAATAAAATAATAACGAGGAATACGATTATTCCGATCAGGAGGTATTTGTATTGTTCCCAAAAAGTTACCGGTTTGTTATAAAACACGCTGTCGGGAGGACAAATGTCGGGAGATATGCCTTTCAGGAGTAACGTGTTGTAATTGAACGTAGGGGCTGCTTTTACCGGGTAATAAAAGGGAATGTCTTTCGGTTGTGTACCCGTTAGGACTTCGGATATCGTTTTTATCAATTTGTTTTCAAAATCAGTGTCGTCATACATATACCCTCCGATCATTCCCCCGTGTTTCATGAAGGCGTTTCTCAAAGTAAAAATGGGAACGGAAGAGTTGGATATGATTTGAAAGGAGTTAATCATTAAGAGAGTTCTTCTGTTAAATTGCTGAGCATGGAACCAGGAAGAGAATAAGACTCCCGTGGTCGCTTTGTCTACCAGTTTTAAGGTGTCGAGAAGTTGATTTATGCTTGTTTCTTCGGCATATATGGTTTTGTATTCTACGCGGGGATAATGTTTTTTTAATATTTCGGATATTTCCCATTGAATTTGTTGATTGACATACCTTTTGTCCATGAGAATCAATAGCTTCTGCATATCTGGAAGCATTTCATTCATTAAATCAATATTTTCTTTGGGATATAGTCTTGAATAGAGTAACGTGAGGTTATATTCGCCGGCTAATGAGGCGAGAGAAACTCTGTCTTCGGGTTTAATAATGGTCTTGTTCAAATAATTTTCCGGTGTTCCAAGGTAGTCCTGTTCCGCACAAACGATAAGGGGGATATCTCTCCATTTATTTCGGATTTCGTCTTTCAGGAGTAAAGCAAAATTCCCTACCACGACTAAAAGTTTGGGACGTTTTTCCGAATATTCGGAAAAAAGAAGTTCTGTAAATTCGTTTAATTCCTCCTGCTTGTTGACAACAAACATATTCATGTGTTCGATGTATATATCCAACTTTTGATTCTTGGAAGCCATTCGTATGATGGGATCAATGATAGAGGAACTCCACGGGGTCGTTTCCGTGTAACTGTTAATAATCAGGATATAATCGTTTTGGGATGGGGTGTTTTTTTGAGCGAAAGAAGTAGAGGTATACATACAAAGTATGAAAATGCAGAAAAACGGTTTATTCATAAATACGCTCCGAAAAATAGAATTGATTTTAATCATACCACACACAAATAATAAGTATTGATTTTATAGTTTTATAACACAAAAGTACTAATTTGTATTGAAAAAGAAACTATTTAATTAATTTGTTGTCTATTTTTGATCTCTCTTTTCAATGGGGATGAGTATAAGGTGTAAATAATTGTTTTATAGATAGATGTATTTCGTGTGATTTGTTTTTATATTTTTAGAATATTCTTGTAAAACTACCCGTTACCCGTCTCTTTTTTTATAATTTTGTAGATAAAAATGTTGAAGATATTGGTTTGTAATTAAAGGGTTTTTATGGTAAGAGATAAGCTTTTTTCAGCAGGGTTCTGTCATATCCTTGCTGCTAATTTTTTGCTGTTTTTTGCATTCTATTTGCTATTGCCCGTGTTGCCGTTCTATTTGAGAGAGGAGTTTATGGCTGGCAAATCCATGATCGGTTTTATTTTATCCTGTTACACGATAGCCTGTTTGACTATTCGTCCTTTTTCAGGGTATATGCTGGATACGTTTAGTCGTAAACCTTTATATCTGTTGTCATATTTTATTTTTACCTTGATTTTCGGGGGATATATGATAGCGACCGCTCTCTTTCTTTTCATTTTACTCCGGATTATTCACGGTCTGGCTTTCGGCATGGTTTCGGTGGCGGGTAATACGATCGTTATTGATATTCTTCCTTCTTCCCGGAGGGGGGAGGGATTAGGTTATTACGGTCTGGCCAATAATATCGCCATGAGTTTTGGGCCTATGGTCGGGTTATTTATGCATGGTCATTGTCCTTATGAGGTTATTTTTGCCTGCTCTCTGATTTCCGGAGGATTAGGTTTTGTGATGGCGGGTTTGGTTAAAACTCCCTATAAACAGCCGGTTAAACGGGAGCCTCTTTCTCTCGATCGTTTCTTTTTAGTAAAAGGACTGCCTGCCGGGATTTCACTTCTATTGCTTTCTATTCCTTACGGTATGACAACCAGTTACGTGGCCATGTATGCCGAAGAGATCGGCATTCAAGGTAATTCGGGACTCTATTTTACTTTTATGGCGGTCGGTTTGGCTGTTTCCCGGATTTTTTCAGGAAAACAGGTAGACAAGGGTCGGATTACACAGGTTATTTTATTAGGAATGTACTTGGCCGGTATAAGTCTTTTTGCCTTGGCTGCCTGCGAAGAGATGATGAAATGGAATGCCCGGGCGACTTCTGGACTGTTTTTCTTTATTGCTTTTATGCAAGGGGTGTCGTTTGGGACGATGTTTCCGGCCTTCAATACCCTGTTCGTTAATTTGGCACCTAATAATCAACGGGGAACGGCTACTTCCACCTATTTGACCAGTTGGGATGTGGGTATTGGAGTCGGATTAATGTGTGGTGGTTCTATCGCTCAGGCTTTTAGAGGTTTTAGTCATGCCTATTTCTTCGGTACCTGTCTGACGGTTCTTTCTCTTTTATTTTTCCAATTTAAAGCCGGACCGCATTTTAATCGCCATAAATTACGTTGAGTGTTAGGGTAAAATCTTATATTTGTCGGGTAACCTTATTTCGGTATGAGAAATTTTGTTTTTGTTTTAGTGGTAATATTCGCCGGATTAACGGCTTGTTCTTCGGGGAAACGTCCTGCCTGTGTAAGTCCGGTCGGCAAATTGTGTTTCAGTACGGATAAACTGGAACTGGGAGATATCTATTGGAACGAGGAGTACCGGGATACGGTTATTGTCCGTAATCCCACGGAGAAGACGATCCGTTTGGGGGGATGGGGATATACCGCGGGAGTGCAATGTAGGATGTCGGGAGGAACTCTTCAGGAATGGCAGTCGGGTGATGCGGAAATTGCGGCACGGGGGCAGGATACCTTGCTTGTCGTTGTACAAATGACAAAAGATAGTCAATTGGGGTATTTTTTTACCTTTTTACGTTTTTCAATCGATGGAGTGCTGGTAGATCCGAATCAGGGAGTTTCGCTTGAGGCTAATGTGATCGAACATTTTGATACGGTGTCGACAGGGAAATTGTCACTACCTAAAATTGTAGCGGATAAAAAGGAGGTCGATTTTGATACTATCGTCCAAGGCGAAAAGGTTGAGGCTACCTTCGTGTTGAGAAACGAAGGAGATAAAGATTTGATTATACGTAAAATAGAAACGACTTGCGGGTGTACGGCAGCCGTTCCGGAAAAAAGGATAATCTCTCCGGGTGAAAACGTAAGAATGAATGTTGTTTTTGATTCAGAAGGCAGATGCGGAATGCAGCGTAAAACCATCACCGTGATCTGTAACGATCCCCGGCATGCTTCATTAAAATTGGTTTTGAAGGGATATGTAAAATAATCTTTTTTATTAGATTGTTCTAATATTCGACTTGTTTGGTGTTTTATTCGTCTATTTTTATAAATAGCATTCGATTTTTTTTTATTTTTGCCCTATAGCGGTAAAACAATGATCGATAACCTTCAATTTTTGCATGGAGTAAATCATAAGGAGGATGCGGCTTGGGAAGAGTTGTATCGTTATTATTATGCTCCTTTATGCAGTTATGCCGCTAAACTTACCGGAGATTCGGTTGCGGCCGAGGATATTGTTCAAAACGGTTTTATCAAATTGTGGAATTCCTCTTTTGGTTTTTCGAATATAAAGGCGATTACTACTTATATGTATCGTTTCACGTATAACGGGGCGTTAAATTATATCCGGGATAAAAAGTCGTCTGATGCGATTCATAGAATATGGGTCGACCGACAGATCGTCGATGAGGAAAAAGGGAAGGAGATGGCGTTGGAGGAAGAGACTGTTTCCCGTTTTTACGAGGTGTTGTCTCTGCTTTCGGGCCAACAAAAGGAAATTTTGTTCGGTGCTTTGGAGGGAGCTACCGTGAGAGAAATTGCGGAGAGATTATCTATTAGCGAAAATACGGTGAAAACACAAAAGAAGAGGGCTTACCAGGTCATTCGGGAGCATATGGGAAAAGTTTTTACATCCGTTCTCCTTTTGTTATTTGCAAGATTAAGAAACGTTACGAACAATTATCTCTTCTGATTCCAAAATAATAAATTATTTTTTTTGATTTTTTGTCACCCGTTTTTGGGTTCGGCGTGTTTGTTGGTACAATTTAAGTCATTTTGAGATGAAATGGGAAGATATACATGCCAACTCTATACGAATCGTCGGTTGCTTGATAGACCGATTGAGAGAGCATAAAGCAGAGGAAAACTATCCTGATAATGTTCGGGATGTTGCGGAACATTTGAAGGTTCGGAAATTTTTTGAAAGAGAATACGCGGCAAGACAACGGTATGATTACAGGAAAGCCTGTCGTAATTTAAAAGTCCGGTCGAAAAAAAGGTATATGAAACGCGTAATTGTCGGAAGTGTTGCTGCTGCTTGTTTTATTGTTTTAGGTGTACTGGCGTTGGTTTCCGTGCCCGAAAAAAAGAGGTCAGCGTTGAGACGGGCGGAACAGCGGTTCTATTCTCCGGTAAAACCTGGGGAGAGAAAGGCCGTTTTAACTCTGTCCGGAGGGGATTGCGTAGAGTTGGGTAAGAGTTTTTATCAATTCAATGAAAAAGGAGGGGTCTCCGTCGTCGTTGATTCGACAGGGGTCGTTTACGGGGAAATCCCTCGTTTGACGGAAATAGATGCCCATTCTTATAATAGCTTGTATGTTCCCCGGGGAGGAGAGTATTATGTTACCTTGGTTGATGGAACACAGGTATGGATGAATGCGGATACCCGTCTTCGCTATCCTGTCGTTTTTACCGGGAATCAGCGGGTGGTTGAGTTAACAGGAGAGGCTTTTTTCGAAGTGGTTTCCGATTCGACTTCACCATTTATCGTGAAAACGGGTATCGGGGAGGTGCGAGTGTATGGGACTCGGTTCAATTTGAAGTGTTACGGGGAAGAGCACCGGATTGCCGCTACCTTGGTCGAGGGTGCCATCTCTTTTTCAAGCGAACGGATCGGGGAGGTAAAGCTTGTTCCTGCCGAACAGTTGAGTTATAGGGAGGGAGAAAGTGTAGCGGACATTCGTAAAGTGAAGGTTCAAAACTATGTGTCGTGGAGGCAGAATTTGCTCTCTTTTGAAAATGAAACTTTGGAGGAGATAGTGAAAACCTTGTCTCGCTGGTATGATGTCGACATCGTGTTTGAGGATGAGCAATTAAAACAGCTGGTGTTTAGTGGAAATTTGGATAAATACAGTCGCATCGAAACCTTTTTTCGGTTTTTCGAGGCCGGAGCGAACGTGCGTTTCGAATGGGTCGGAAATAGGATAAAGGTCGGGAAAAAATAAAAAACAGAGGATACGAATCCCAAGCTACCAACTTTGTTTCGCATCCTCCTTTATTACATATCTTAAAAACATGTAACATGAATGACAAATTTATGAAAAAAAATTTACCGGACCGATGGAAATTGCCGGCTAAATGGAAAAAAACAATTTTAGTGATGAAAATGAGTCTTATTCTGATGGTATGGTTGACGATTTCGACATCGGCTGCCGTCTATTCCCAACACGAGACCGTAACCCTCGATGTAAAGTCTTCCACGTTGATCGAAGTATTGACCCGGATTAAGGATCAAACGGGAGTAAGGATTCTCTATAACGTGAGCGGTCTTCGCGGAGTTACCTGTAAGGATATCGTTTTGAAAGATGTACCTGTTGAAGATGCGTTGCGACGGGTTTTGTCGGGTACGGCCTTCGGTTACGAGCAAATTGAAGGAGTGTTTGTTATCAAGGCTGTTGTGAAAGATGAAAAAAAGTCGGTTACGATCCGGGGGTGGGTACGGGATAAAAAGGAGGAATTTTTGCCGGGAGTGACGGTAAGACTCCTCGGTACGAGTTTGGGAACGTCGACGGATACGAAGGGGTGGTTTGCCATCACCTTACCCGTTTTGAAAGGAACGTTGGAGTTCTCTTTTATCGGTTATAAGAAACAGAAAGTCGATTTCACTGAAAAAACCGATACGCTTCGCGTTGTTATGGAAGAGGATGTGGCAGCCTTGGAAGAAGTGGTGGTTCGGGCTTACGGAACGCAGAACAAAAGGGAGGTCATAGGGGCGATCTCTTCCGTGAAGGCTGAGGAGATGAAAGAATTGCCGACGGCCAGTATCGTGAATATGTTGCAAGGACGTTTGGCGGGAGTCAATATCATTCAACAATCTGGAGCACCGGGCAGTGCTTCGGTTATTGCCGTGCGGGGATTTAATTCTTTGTTGGTCGACGGGGCCAGTGACGGACAACCTTTGTGGGTCGTCGATGGGGTCCCGATGCACTCCTTTGTTTCACCCGTTACGGGAACGAATACGTTGGCCGATTTGGATCCGGCCATGATTGAATCCGTGGAGGTGTTGAAAGATGCTGCTGCCGCCTCTATCTATGGTTCCCGGGCCGGTAATGGGGTCATCTTGATCACGACTAAAAAAGGGAAGGCCGGTACGACCAAATTTGCGGCGAATATCTCTTATTCTGTTTCTCAGGTACAGGAGTATCCGTTACAGATAGGCGGTCGTATGGAGCGATGGTTTCGTAATCAGGTAATGAGAAATAGGCTGGCAACCGGTTATGATTGGAATAAACAATTGACGTACTATCCTTCTTCTTACGAATCGGTGTATTTAAGCGGAGGAACTTATGACGGATGGTGGGTAGACGGTAGACCGGATCTTTTGGGTAACCCCGTATTGCAGGATAGTTTGAATCCGTTTTATAATAATTCGACCAATTGGTGGAAACATATTTTCCGTACTGCAAAAGTAGTCAATGCCAATTTACAGGTTTCCGGCGGATCGGAACGGTTTCAGTATATGATCGGGGCCGGATGGTACGACGAAAAAGGAATCATGCTGAATTCCGACTATTCGCGGGCCAACATGTTGATCAATCTGCAAACCCAACCGACGAAAAAAATACGGGTGGATGCCCGGGTGATGCTTTCCTACGTGGATCGTAGTATCAGCAGGGATGACGGGATGGGAGGAACGAGAAGGTACGAGGGAATTACCGTAGATCCGTCGAAACAGAGTACGACTCTTCCGAACGATGGGTTGGCGGAGGATGAACTGTTGAAAAATATCAATCTCCAGAGAGACAGAACAGATGATTACCGGGCTATGGCCAGCATGTCGGTACAGTATAACGCTTGGAAAGGGATAACCTTGTCGGCTTCCGGAAGCGTGGATTATGCCCAGGGAAATAAAAATCAGTTTAAACCTTCCGTGCTGAATCCGGATGAGAAAGAGAACATGTCGGATGGCTCGATCGGGAGAGCGGTTCGGTTGGAAACGGAAGAGTTGCTGCATTGGAGAGAGAGCATCAACGAGGCTCATAATTTCGATCTTTTAATAGGATTGAACGTAAACAAAGAGCAACAATTTCTGATCGCCGGTTTTGGGAAGCGGGGGCCTAGTGATAAGATCTATTATTATTCACCTCCTTATAATCCTATATTCAATTACGGAACCGAAACAAATCCCGATTGGAGAGCAACGACTTCCTATAATTCGGATTTCAGGGAAAAGACCATGGTCAGTTATTTCGGACGTTTAGGGTATAATTACAAACAACGTTACTTGGTCGAGATCGGTTTTCGTCGGGACGGATCTTCCACTTTCGGAGAGAATCACCGTTGGGCCAATTTCCCCTCTTTTGCTCTGGGATGGGCCTTTTCGGAAGAACCTTTTATGCGGTGGGCCTATTGGTTAAACTGGGGGAAACTGCGCGGCAGTTACGGGACTTCCGGACAAATATTCACGAGTGAGTATATGGCTTACGGTTTATTTGTGGCAGGTGCTTCTTTTAACGGTAATCCTTCCGTAATTCAAAGTAAGCCCGTCAGTCCTAATTTGACTTGGGAAAAATCCAGTCAATATAACATCGGCTTGGATTTGGACATGTTTGATTATAGGTTGAGCGTAAAGATGGATTACTATTTTAAATATACCAGCTCCCTATTGTACAAGGTGAGACTTCCCGGAACTTTGTGGGGTGCGGAAGATCGGGATGAGAATGCGATGGAAGTCTCCAACGAGGGAATCGAATTGGAGTTGTTAGCGCATATTTTGCGATCCAGTAAATTGGGATGGCGTATGAAGCTGAATGTTTCCAGAGATTGGAGTCGTTTGGAAAAGACTTATACCGGTAAAGATATCGGGGGAGGATATAACGGTTTTGTAATCGGACGTCCCTTGGGATCTATTTATGCTTTTAACGATACGGGATATTACCAAAACGAGGGAGAGGTGCCCGTTTATACAGACATCAAAGGAAATAAATTGTTTTTAGGTGGCGTCGGAGCTTTCACGGGTGTCAGCGGTTTACTCGGAACCCAACGGATATCGGATGCGAGCGGAGATTACGATATACAGCCGAAGGATATGTATTATTTGGGATCGGCTTTGCCTTTAGTATATGGAGGATGGGTAAACGAGTTAACCTATAAAGATTTCGATCTGAATATTCTATTTAATTACTCTTTGGGACGGAAAATGATTAACATGCGAAATGCTTCTTTGTCGGGTACGGATGGCCCCGTGTTTGCGGATGTAAGGAAACTGACCTTCTGGCAAAAAGAAGGTGATCAAACGGATATGCCGGCGATAGGTCGTCCGTATTATCCCCAGGTACGTTCTAAAATAGAGCGGGTGAATTTGCTTAGCTTAAAGCAGTTGACCATAGGATATAATATGCCTAAAAAGGTGATGGAAAAGATCGGTTTTTCCGGGGCCCGCTTTTTTGCTACCGGCGAAAATCTGTTTTACTGGAGTAATTACTCCGGGGGAAATCCGGAAGTGGTGGATGTTTATAGCGGATTGGATGGCGGGATGGCTTATCCTTTGCCTCGTAAATGGACTTTAGGTTTAACGCTTAATTTTTAATACATGATGAAAAAATACATAGGGATCGGATTGATCGTGCTCTCTTGCTGTTGGGGGTGCACGGGGATGTTAGACGTGAGACCGGAAAATTCCGTCACCTTCAACAATTATTTTGATTCGGAACAGGATGCGGAATTTTTGTTAAATGCCCTGATGGATCAGGTAAGAACCTGTTTGTTAGGTGGTCCCGGATTTCATGCGGTTGCGGGAGCAATTATGGATACTACCAGTTTCTCGGATTATTACAATGCTTTGAATTTGCGTCCGGATACTTATAAAAATTCTGTATGGACTTCTTTTTACTACGCGATCGATAAGGCGGATTTAATACTGAATAACGCACATCGTTTCCCGTTTTCGCAAGATAAATTAAAACCTTATTTGTTACAATGCTATTTTGCGAAAGCACTCTGTTATTTTTTTCTGGCACGGGATTGGGGTGAGGTGCCTATTATCAGGGGAGAAAAATATACCCCGTTGGCTAAAAGTTCGGTTGCGGAGGTACTGAAGGAAGCCGAAGAGTTAGCATTGAAAGCCATGGATTTGCCGATTTTTGAAGAGTTGAAGGATTATGCCGGAAATTCCCGTACTTTGAAACAATACGGATCGAAGGGAGCTGTCGCCGCTTTATTGGCTCATATTTGTGCCTGGCGGGCGGGAGTTTTAAACGAACCGGAATATTGGAAAAAAGCGGAAGAGTACTGTTCCATGATCATTGACGGAAAGGTTGGTTTTTATGATTTGGAGTCGAATCCCGAACTCGTGGCGGAGAAAACGATGTATCGTGACAGCAAAGAGAGTATTTTTGAGATATTCCGTTCCGTACAGGAAGAAATCAACCGTGCTCCCTATTTCGGTACGCAGTATGTCGGCTGGCCGGTTCGTTTGGATCGGGAGACTGAACCGAATTGGGTTTTTTATGCGGAAATTTTTAAAACGACCGTGAACGATATGTATGATTGGGAAGATTTACGCCGTGATAGTTGGTTTTGGGCATTGGATGCCGATACGATTTATTTGAAACGTGTTGACGGCAAAATCGAAGCACATTATTCGGGGGAAGAATATCTAAACGAAAGGCCTTTCTTTAAAATTAATTTAGCTTCATTAGGGGGAAAATACCGGGTGCTTGCCCGGGCTTCGGATACGACTGGCGGTTCGCAAGATTCAACGGATTGGCCCCAGGATTCGATACCGAACGATACCTCTTCCGTGGATACCTTGCCGTCCGATATCATTCGATTGTATGACAACAGAATGATCGAAAAGGCATTCGTAAATAAATTTCGTACTCCCTATTACAAACAGAATGATTATGAGGCCGAACCGGTATTCAGCGGGTTGGATATGAATAAGGTAATCTGGAGATTGGCCGATATCATATTGTTAAGGGCTGAATGTAAGGCTCGGCAGGGAAAAGCCGGTGGGGCCGAAGATTTGAACCGGATACGGGAACGGGCATACGGAAATCGAAATCACGACTATTCGGTTGCGGAAGGAGATTTACAATATGCTGTTTTCAAAGAGCGGGAAAAAGAGCTGATTTTTGAGGATCATCGCTATTATGATGCGGTACGAAACGGTTGGGATTACGTGCGACGGGAGTTATCGGGAGCGTATAGAAGGTTGACGGATGAAGAGTTGAAAGACGGCGCACTTTATTATCCCGTGTTTGGCGGAGCTTTCGTGAACAATAATTTGATGCGACAGAATACGTACTGGAATAAATTGATACAATAATAAATTATGAAAAAAATATATCGTTTATTAGGATTAATAAGTGTCGTTGTATTGATGGCTTCCTGCCTGAAAGACAACTATATCGACACGGGATTGAGTAACGGGCGTTTTAACGGAAGCCTGTTGGAGTACATGGAAGCGAATGCTTATGATTGGGATTCCACGGTACTTTTAGTTCGTCGTGCAGGACCTCGTATGGTTCGTATTTTCGAAGGAAAAGACCCGGAGTTTCCGGAGATCACTTTTTTAGGTCCGACCAATCACTCCATTCGCCGGTATTTAATACAAAACGGGTATAAGCAGGTATCCGATTTGGATCCGCAATGGTGTGAAGACGTGTTATTGAAGCATTTACTTAAAGGAAAGATCTATTTGGACGATATTCCGGCGGGACGCCCCACGGAGCGGGGAGAACCTATAGGAGTGGGAACCGGAGGAGATGATTACACGACGCTAAGCGGCCAGACCGTATGGTTGTTTACGATCCGCGGTACGTATGGCGGTTTGCCGGAAAAAGGAGCGAAGCAGATACAGGGATTCACGATTTACAGTTGGAAACGTATTTTTATAGCCTCCAGCAATATAGAACCGGATCATTGCGTGGTGCACTCTCTATATTACGGTTTTACTTTAGGAGATATGTAATTTTAATTTAAATGGAAAAGAGATATGAGGATGAAGTTAATCATAGGGAGTGCCTTGTTGCTCCTGACATGCAGTTGTCACCAGAAAACGATCGGCTACCTTCTAACGGAAGATGCCGGATATCTTCCGGATACCATGGTGATCCGCAAAACATTGGACCCGAAATTGGATTCTATTCGTATTGAAAGTCGGGCTCCTTGGGTTAGTTTGGCTATGCAAGGGTACGAAGGTACCGAGTTGATCGTTTTTTCGATCGAGAATGTGACTTCGACCGCTGGAGAGGAAGCTATTCGTTATTTTAAAGAAAATTTGTCGATCCGGGGAGCCGGTACGATGCTATTTCCTATCGATAATGATGCTGTTCCGGGGCGTTACGTGGTTTCCGTACGGTTAACCAATCCCGGTTATACTCAGGTAGTAAATAACGCCTTTACCTTTGTCGTCGAGCCTTAATATTTTGAATACTAACAATCTGTATGATGCTGTTTGCAAAATTGACGGACAGCATCATATACGCAAAAAAACAAAAGAATGAAATGGATAAGATGTTATTTGACGGCGGTAGTTGTTTTTCTGGCCGTATCAACCTTCGGGCAAGGTATTGAATTTATAGATGGAGGCTTGGATGCCGCTTTAATAAAGGCCCAGAAAGAAAATAAGGCCATTTTTGTCGATTTTATGGCAACCTGGTGCGGCCCGTGTAAGCAATTGTCGGCCGAGGTGTTCCCGGATAAGAAATTGGGTGATTATTTCAATACCCGTTTCGTTTCCTGTAAAATAGATGTGGATAAAGAGAAAGAGTTGGCTAAAAAATACAAGATCACGGGGATGCCGACTATGGTTTTTCTGGATAAAGAAGGTAACGAGTTAAAACGGGTGATGGGATTGATACCGGCAGCTCGTTTGTTGCATGATGCAAAGGTGGCCCTGGGTGAAGCTCCTGTTTTTGAAGCCTTGTGGGAACAGTATAAAAAGAACAAAAGCGATCTGACCGTTCAACAATCCATTTTGTTGGAAGCTCCGGATTTTGTACGGGGGAAGCAAGGAAAAGAGGCCGAGTTATGGAAAAGTCGGGTGGAAAAGTTGTTTGATTCCTATGTAAAAGTTAAAGATCCTGCGGATTTGATTAATACCGAAGATTTCAGGATTATGACCGCCTACAATCAGAAGATAGAAAAAAATAATAACGTTTTCAATCTTATCGTAAAACGTATGGAGGAGTTTAAGGCTGTAATCCCCTTGGAGATCTTGGCTAACTATATCGTGACTTACGAAAGTTCTTTAATCAATGAACTGGCCATGAAAGGAGATTTGGGGTATAAAGAGGAGATCAATCGGGTAAACGGAGATCTGAAATCGGTTTTTGACTTGGTAAAAACTCGTAAGATTCCGGTATATGACGTATTGACGAGCGAGGCCGATGCCCTCTACCAGATTTATGCTAAAAAAGACCCGGATGCTTACGTGAAAATTAAAAATGCATTTTTGGAGCGGATGGGAGCGGATGCCGGTCCGAACGAATACTACGGAACGGTGATGAATCTGATGGGGCCTACACAAGGGAGAATTACCGAAAATGCTGCCGAACAATGTATCCGATGGTTACAAAAATTGTTAGGTTATAAACTTGGGCCGGATAACCAGGGACAGGTGATTACCACCATGGGGGATTGTTACCTTATATTGAAAGATAAAGAAAAGGCAAAAGAGTGTTACAATCAAGCCTATCTTTTAGCCATTCAATTGAAGAACCCCCAGATGCAAGCGTTTATAAAAAATAAATTGGCGGCGATTGACGATTAAAGAATGAAGAGATGCTGTGATTAAAGGATTTAGTGATTAAGAGATTAGTTTAAATAGAGATCTGATTAATTTGTAATTATTTGTCAATAAAAGAGTTGTGGTGTGTTTTTGTTGGTTAGTGTCTTCTCTTTACGAGAAGGCACTTTCTTATTAGCACTTTGGGACGGGGTAAAAGTGCTATTTCGATGTTTCGATTATACAATAATGATTGTAAGTTCTGAATCATAAATTATACGATGATTGAACTTGACGTGAGTGAGATTCGTAAAAATAAAATATCTTTGTTTGGAACAAATTCGGATAAAGATGAATTTATTTCTAATGTTATCGGTTATGCTTGTTTTATTTACTCCCGTTGTTTCCTGTTCTTCCGCATCGAAAGGTTTTACTTCCTTATCAGAAGAACAGAAAGAGGTATTGGCATATCTGCCCCGTGATATTGTTATTTCACATCGTGGTACGACCTATTGGGCCCCGGAAGAGACGGAGGCAGCCATGCGTTGGGCCCGGAATACGGGAGGTGACTATTTGGAGTGTGATATACAACGGACAAAAGACGGGTATTTGTTAGCCTTGCACGATGAAGATTTGCAACGGACAACGGATGTAGCCGAAAAATTCCCGGAGCGGAAAGATGCTCCGGTGTCTGAATTTACCTTAGAGGAGTTATTGACGCTGGATGCGGGGAGCTGGTTTAATAAGGCCTGTCCGGAACGGGCAAGAAAAGGTTTTTCCGGATTGGATATCTTAACCTTGGAAGATGTAATCCGTATTGCGGAGGGGAATCGAATTTTGCGGGATTCGACCGGGAAGCGTCTTTACCGGAAAGAAAATGGAAAAATTATCATGCAGTACGAGAAAGATCCGGCAGATAACGGGAATCGTCCCGGAATCTATCCGGAGACCAAAGAACCTCGCTTGTTTCCCGGAATAGAACGGGATTTGCGAAATGAATTGGAGCGGTTGGGATGGTATGCCGTCGATAGGGATTCATTAAAATCCGTTCCGACAACGGAAGGGAAGGTCGGGATCGCCAATACCCCGGCACGGGTGATTTTACAGACTTTTTCTCGGGAATCCTTGAGAAAACTGCGGGAGGCTTTTCCCCGCTTGATTCCTACCTGCCAACTGTTATGGTTAGGTGAAAATGATATGAAAAATGATGCCCCCGAAACGTATGCGAAGTGGGTCGATTACGCAATCGAGCAGGGAGCCGTGATCATGGGGCCCAGCATCGGGGGAGAGCCGAACAGGTACGATGATTTGTTAAAACCGTGGATGGCGGCTCTTGTTTTTAACTCGGGGATGCAAATACATGCTTACTCTTTTGACACGGAAGAACAGATGAAGAAGTATTTGGGGAGCACCTATGTTTTGGAAGGAGTAGGCAAAAGAAATTTAGTGGATGGACTTTTCACCAATTTAACAGATGAAACGATTCTTTTTTATAGAGATCATATAAATTTTGAGAACCGACAGAAGAATAAGCCGTTAGAGTCTTCCGAAAAAGTTCTTGAGCGTTTAGGATACTGACCTTACTCGATCCCTCGGGAGATAGTGGGTTATTATATACGCTAACATTCAAGGTTTACGTGATGGAGAATGTCCGTGATTGAATCGTAATAATTGAAAATGGATTAATAAATATTAGTCATTTAAAAATGAGATCACGTGTGGATAATAATATTAACTTTATTCTGTTGTGATATTTGTGATTTAAACGTTATTTTTGACAAATTCACAAATATAGAGCATGAATATGAACTTTTTTAACATCAAAAGAGTCGCTCATTATGAAGCAAAAATAGTAAGGCGTAATTGGTTGTTCAGGACATTTGCCTTGTTTTCTTTAGTCGGGATTCTAATTCTTCAGATACTGGTACAAAGTAATATAATGCAATGGACTTCATGGAATACGATCGCATTATCTTCCTATGTTCCTTATTTCAATGTTTATTTATTCGGTATCGTTCAGGCTGTACTTGTTGTTTTTTTTACTGTTATTCAGTGGGATAAGGATCGGAATAGGGTAGAGACCACGTGTGTCCGTTCATTGAGTAATGCGGAATATGTGATCGGTAAAGCTTGTGGGATGATTCAGGTCTTTATGGCTTTATCTTTGTTATCCCTTTTATCGGGAGCTATTATAAACATTTTTTTTACAAATGCTCCTTTTAACGGATGGATGTATTTTTTTTACTGGATTGTGTTTTTGTTCCCTTCCCTGGTGTTTATTATTGGTCTTACTTTTTTATGTACAGGTCTGGTTTCTGATAAACCGTTACTTGTTTTAGAGTTATTGTTATATATCTTTATTACTTTATATTATTCGGACGACTACTACCAAGGACTTTTCAATTTTTTAGGAGGAGGTGTACCTGTCACGTTATCGGATATTTCGGGTTATCCGGATTTAGGTGGTGTCATGTTACAACGTTTGAGTTGGTTGTTTTTGGGTATGGGGTTTATCGGTTATTCCGGCGTTTTTTTTAAGTGTCTTCCGATTCGAACGGGCCGTGTTGCTGGCCTCGGTGTGTCGACATTTATTGTTGTGCTGGGGCTTATTTGCGGTTTTTCGTTATGCATGCGGCAATATCGATATGTCACTCTCCGGGATGATTACAGAGCGACTTACGAGAAATACCGTTCGAATCGTAAATTGACACAGTGTAATCAAGTTATTACTTATCGACAAGAGGAGGACCAGCTGACGGTAAAGACACGACTACGTTTAAAAAATGAATACAAAGAAACGGTGAATCCGGTGCTTCTATACTTGAATCCCGGTTTGCGGGTTAACCGGATATGCATAAATGGTGAGAGAGTTGATTTCTACAGGGATAATCAAGTGATCGTGCTTAATGAGGCGGTGGAAGGAAAAGGTTTATTGGATTTGGAAGTAGAATATTCCGGAAGAATAGATGAATCTATTTGTTATCTTCAGCTATGTGACAATTACGTGGCGAATACATGGAATGTCGGCTCTGAGCTTTTCCGTTCTGGTAAGAGATATGCGATATTAGAAAAAGAGTATACTTTACTCACTCCGGAGTGCATTTGGTATCCGGTTTCAGTTCCCCCGGTAAATCCGTCCGATGTTTATGCGGTAGAAAAAAACTTCACGAAATACGGTTTGAAGGTAGTCGGGGAGACCGATCGCACGGTTTTGTCGCAAGGAGACCGGATCGAGTCGAACGACACATTAATTTTTAGGAATGAGCATCGGTTGTCCGGAATATCTTTGTGTATCGGCGATTACAAGTGTTATCAAATGCAGGTGGACTCTGTTTTCTATGAATTATTTGTCGTGGAGGGACATGATGATTTTATGGAACATTTTAATCGGATAAAGGATTCTATGACCGGTATTATACGTGAGTTTAGAGATAAAATTGAAAAGAAAAATAATAGAAAGTATCCTTATGAACGTTTCATGGTTGTGGAGACTCCAGTTGCTTTTGCCGCTTATTTCCAAAGCGAGAGGGGAGGTGGTGGGAAGGTACAACCCGAGATGATCTTTTTACCAGAAAGGGGGGTCGGTTTCAAAAACATGGATTTGGCGAGAAATAAGCAGACATACCGGAAAATAACGAATGAAGAAAAGATGGAAAATGTAGAGAGGAGTATATTGACACAATTATTAAATCATATATTTATATCAGAATACGGTAGTTTTATGGAGAAAAACCCGTTGATGAGACTTTTCGTACCCTATTCTTACGGTAGTTATACGTTAAGTGGCAGTCCGTTTACTCTTAATCCGTTGTTTTATAATCATGTGAATCAATTGTATTCACGGGAATACCCGATCTTAGATGCCGTATTAAATAATTTGTTGAACGGGGCGGATACGGTGCAATTTGATCGGATAGATAATTTCGAAGTCAGTAGTCGTTCACATCAATTGGCCGTGAATTATCTTAAAAGTCATAGTTTAAAGGAAGCTTTAAGAGATCCGGGAGTCACATCCGATGTTTTATATCAACTTATAAAATTAAAATCTGTTGCTTTGAGAGAAAGCTATTTGGGGCTGACAGTCTCTTATTTTGATTTTAATGCGTTTATAAGACAATATTGGGAGGATCATAAATTTCAAAAAATTGATTTTACCTCGTTTGACAAGGAATTTACGGAACGATTCGGGATAAGTTGGTGTAGAGTACTACCGGAATGGTACACGGTAAAGCAGATACCCTCTTTCGTGGTCCAAGATGCATGCGTGGAAGAGATTGCAGAAAAGGGAGATAGGAGTTCGGTGGATCGGCGTTACCGAATCCACGTGAATGTCTATAACGAAAGTGAAGTGGAGGGGGTGGTTGTATTGACTTATGCGAAATTGCCGGAAATAGGGAGTAACAGTAAAATAATGTCGTTGTATACGAAAAACGTTTTAATAGAAGCTAAAAAGGCGAAAGAAATAGTTATCGTAACGGAAGGCAAGCCTACATCGGTTTTTTTGAACACGATTCTTTCTGGGAATATACCGGCATTAATCCCTATCGAATATTCTGGGAAGGTGACATATGAAGCGAACCCAGGGGTACGAGATATTGATGTCTCCCGTTTTTTCCCACAGGAGGGAGAATGGATTGTCGATAACGAATCGGGAGGGTTCAGCATATGGCAGGCAGCGACGGGAGATCGTACGCCTGGATGGTTGAAACCTGTTTCTTTTGCGGATACTTATGACACGTATAATGTTATGATGGCGTCGGGGGTGTGGTCGCTAGTGACACATTATGGTTTCTACGGGAGACGGGTAAGGAGCGGTTGGATGAAAAATTGCGGGGGTGGGGCATCTAAAGCAAAATGGTCGGTGAAAATAGAGAAATCCGGATATTATGAGGTTTTAGTCCATATACCAAAATACGTTGGTTTGCAACGAGTGAAGAGATTGCCGGGAGGTTTTTTTGTTCCCTCGTCAATTTCGGATAGAGAGTTGAAACAAAATTACATTGTACGGCATGATGGACAGGAAACGGAAGTTTCGGCGGCAATCGTATCGTTGGAGGACTGGGTTTCTTTGGGACGTTTTTATTTCTCATCGGGAGAAGCCTCTGTCGTGCTGACGGATCAAGGTAGTGTCGATGACCAGATTATATACGCGGATGCCGTGAAGTGGGTTTTTAACGGAGAAAATGAGGTTCCCGAGAGGTAAAATATTTTAACGCAATTTTGAATGTTATTTGGATTGAAACCAGTATTATCTATATTGGTAGGATGTTGACATTGTAATTGCGTAAAATATGGAGAGGATCGAATATATGAAAAAGTTGAGGTATGATTATGAACTCGATTTCGGAGACATTTTATGAGTGTGATAATTTGTTAAATCGCAAATACAAGTCTTATTTTTGGCTCAGGGATATAGAGGCATGGTGATCCTTGCGTTACGAAAGTGCAGATGAGAAAATAACTGGAAGATGACGATATTTTAAAAAGAGTTGGTGAACGAAATGTGGTAGATGTTATTTCTTTAAATTTAACAAATGAAATAATTCTTTTTTTATTATAACTATATTTTTTTTGATAATAAATTGAATAACATAATATTATGATATTTTGTGGTATTCGTCGGTAATTTTAGATATTAACTTTTCTTTATCAATGTATTAATAATTAAAACCTTATTTTTGGTGAAATCCTAAAAATAATGCACGATTATGAACCTTCTAAATATTAACACGGTTGCCCGTTACGAGGCAAAAATATTGAAACGTTCCTGGTTGTTCAGAATATTGGCTGTACTTTCTCTTGTAGGTGTCATTGCTTTTCAAATCATGGTGCAAGGAGACTTAAATTTTTGGACTTCGTGGAATCTGATAGCTATGTCTTCTTATATTCCATACATGAACCTATATCTGTTTGGTATGGCAATGGCCGTGACGGTGGTATTTTTAGGTGGAGAGCTTTTGAACAGGGACCGTAAATTGGACACGATGGAAATTATATACGCCCGGTCTATGAGTAATGCCGATTATGTCGTCGGCAAAAGTTGGGGAATTGTTCGTGTATTTATGGGCTTAGCCTTTATATCCATGTTGTTGGGAGGAATTGTCAACCTTTTTCTCAGTGATGCCCCTTTTAACGGATTTATTTATCTTTTTTACTGGATTGTTTTTTTATTTCCTTCGTTAGGGTTTATCATGGGATTGACCTTTTTTGTTTCGAGTGTTGTTCGTAATAAGGCATTGACGATATTGTTTTTATTGGGGTACGTGTTTTTGACGATCTTTTACCTGAATGAAAGAGAGCGAGGGCTTTATGACTTTTTAGGTTCGACGATACCCAATACTTTTTCGGATCTGACAGGCTATCCGAATCTTGGATCGGTTTTGTTGCAGCGTTTGGTTTGGTTATCACTCGGGATGGGACTAATAGGCTATTCGGTTACTTTATTACGACGAATTCCGAATCGTCCGGGGCGCAGATTGATACAACACGGTCTTTCGACTTTGTTCGTATTCGTGAGTGTTGTATGCGGTTTTATGTTGTATTTTTCTAATTATCAGGAGAGAGAGAGACGTTCTGCCTATCGGTCGAGTTACGATCGGTATCATGCAGGTGATAAATTGACACTTGATAGGGAAACGATAACCTATCGCCAGGAAGGGGACGGAATAGAGGTACGAGCTTTCTTGAAACTCGTAAATCTACATGACAGGGAGGTTCATTCGGTCGTGCTGTATTTAAATCCCGGTTTGGAGGTAAAACGTTTGACAAAGGGAAGTCTGGAGTTATCTTATTTAAGGGATAATCAGGTAATTGAAATAAAGGAGAGGGTTGCTCCCGGTGATTCTCTTTTACTTGCTTTGGAATACGCGGGACAAATCGACGGTTCGGTATGTTATTTGGATGTGGATGATAAATATATCTTCGATACCCGTACGACGGGTTCTTCTATATTTCGTTCAGGAAAGAGATACGCTCTCGTGGGAAAAGATTACACCTTATTGACTCCGGAATGTCTTTGGTATCCGGTATCTGTTCCTCCGGTAAACCTGAAAAACGGGTACGATATTCAGAAAAATTTTGCGGACTATCGCTTGAACGTGGTGGGAATGGGAGATAAGACGGTATTGTCCCAAGGTGTGCGTGAAACTTCGGGTGATACATTGATTTTCCAGGATGAATATCGTTTGCCCGGAATATCCCTGTGTATAGGTTCTTATAAAAAGTATGCGGTGACGGCGGATTCGGTTTCTTTTGAGCTTTATATAGCTGAGGGACACGATGATTTTATGTCCAGTTTTAACGAAATACAAGATTCGATGGCGTCTGTTTTGTCGGATTTGAAATATAAAACGGAAGAGAAAATGAATTGTAAATATCCCTATCATCGTTTTATCGTAATAGAAAGTCCTTCTTCTTTCGCTTCGTATTATCGGAATGAACGGGGAGGGAGTGAGCGAATACAACCGGAAATAGCTTTTTTGCCGGAGCGGGGTGTCGGATTCTGGGGGATGAATTTTAAGAAAACATTGGAAGGGTATGCCTGGATGCAAAAAGTGAATAAGACGATGGGGGCGATGTTAGATGGCGAACGTCAGGCGTTCAAACAATTTGTCCAAAGTACATTTATGAGCGAATACGGTAGTTCAATGGAAGGGAATCCCCTTAAAAGACGTTTTATGCTAAGAAAGATGAGTTTTGACTACGAGTTGAGTAGAAATCAATATGATATTTCTCCATTGTTCTCCAATTATGTAACTTATATCTATTCTTCAGAATATCCGATTATGAATACCATATTGAACGGTCAGTTAAAGCGGGGAAAATCACAGGGGACGGCTTATTCAACATATAGTACTTCCTATAAGAAAGCAATGCATTATCTGAAGAGTCATAGTATAAAAGATGCTCTGGGGAATCCCGAACTTACTTCCGATGTTTTATATCAGATTGTTAACTTAAAAGCTTTTATTTTACAGCTACAATATTTTGGGTTGACGATAGATCAGAAAGAATTCAATGATTTTATCAAGCAATATTTTGATGAACATAAATTCAAACAGGTCGAGTTTGTCCGTTTTAATGAAGACTTTATTAAACGTTTCGGGATTGACTGGCTGAAAGTATTACCGGAATGGTATACGGTCAATCGGGTTCCTTCATATATAATCAGAGAGTGTTTTATTGAGACGGTTGAAGGGGATATGAAAGAACCGGACTATAGCAAGAGGCGTTATCGTATTCGAGCGAGTATATATAATAATAGTGATGTGGATGGAGTAGTTTCGCTCAATTATTCCTTAATGCCCAAAATGGAGGCCGGGACAGCTATGATGACGTATACCAGTGAAGATATGAATAACCGGAGCCAAAACGTTTTGATAGAGGCCGGGAAGGCTAAAGAGATTATTATTCTGTGCAAAGGCCAATTGGTGCAAGTTTCATTGAATATGAATATTTCCGGGAATCTTCCTTCTGTTATTTCTCTTTCTCCTTATGTTTCTGGTAGGGAAACACGGGAAACCTCCTCGGGTATTAAAGATATAGATCTTTCCCGTTTTTTCCCGAAAGAGGGAGAATTAATCGTCGATAACGAGTCGAGAGGCTTTCGTCTTTTAAACGTACCTTCCGGTAATCAATTGCGCAGATGGTTTAAAACGAGCGATACAACGAAATACAAAGATTTTTATAAAGTGACTTTTGCTGAAGAGTGGACCCTTAGCGTTCATGACGGTTTTTACGGGGGACATATACGAAGTGGTTGGAGGAAAGAAGGGGGGGACGGTAGTTCCAGAGTGGAGTGGTCTACGCGGATAGAAAAGGCCGGATACTATGAAGTTTTTGCCTATATTCCCAATCAGTTGTCTTTGGTCCAAATCAAAGCATCCCATGGTGTTGTTTTCGGGATTCAGAAACAAACGCCGATAAAGCAGTTGTATCTTGTTCGTCATGACGGAAGCGAGTCGGAGGTGGAGTTGGAAATTCCTTTTGCTCAACGGGAGTGGTTATCATTAGGACGTTTTTACTTTTCTCCCGGAGAGGCGTCGGTTATTCTGACGGATAAGAAGGGTACTCCGGATCAGGTGATATATGCTGATGCGGTGAAATGGGTTTATGAAGGAGAAAAATAGATATCGAATTTTACTTTGGGATAAACATCTAAACTATACATACAAATATGAATATTCGTAATATAAATACAGTAGCCCGTTATGAGGCAAAGATACTGAGACGCTCCTGGTTGTTCAGGATGCTGGCCATTCTTTCTTTGGTAGGGATCACCTTTTTTCAGCTGTTGGTACAGGGGAATATGGTACGATGGACATCATGGAATCAAATCGCATTGTCTTCTTATGTTCCTTATATGAATGTCTATCTTTTCGGTATCGCGTTGTCGATAACTGTTATCTTTTTGGCAGGAGAGCTTTTGAATAAAACCCGTAAAGTGGACACGATGGAGATTCTCCATGCTCGTCCGATGAGTAATGCGGATTATGTGATAGGGAAAGTTTGGGGAAGTGTTAGAATATTCATGGGATTAGCAATTGTCTCTCTGCTTTTGGGAGTCATGGTAAACCTCTTTTTCAGTGATGCTCCTTTTAATGCTTTCTTGTATCCTTTATATTGGGTATTGTTTCTGTTCCCTTCCTTGGTGTTTATTTTAGGATTTACTTTCTTAACGGTAAGCATCTTGCGTAATAAAGCATTGACGATTCTGTTTATGCTTGGGTTTGTTTTTCTGACGTTGTTTTATTTAAGCAATATTCATCGGGGATTTTATGATTTTTTAGGTACGACCGTTCCGAATGCCTATTCCGATATAACGGGGTATCCGGAGTCGGGGTTTGTAGTTTGGCAACGTTTGACGTGGTTATTCTTGGGAATGGGCTTTATCGGTTATTCGATTGCTTTTTTACAGCGCATCCCAAATCGTCCGGGACTCAGAATGAAGCAGCGGTTGATTGCGACAATACTGGTTTTGCTCGGTGTATGTTGTTGGTTTGTCCTGTTTTCCTCTACACGGAGATCCATGCATGACCGGGAAGAGTACCGGATGAGTTATAACCGGTACGAAGCATGCCCCAAGCTGACTCGAAAGTCTCAGGCTTTGGTTTATAAACAAAAGGGGGATCGGATAGAGGTGACAACGGAGATTCAATTGGTAAACCCTCATGATCGGGAGGTGCGTACTGTCGTGTTGTACCTGAATCCCGGATTGAAGGTGGATAAGATATTAAAAGAGGGAAAAGAGGTCTCTTTTTCCAGGGATCATCAGGTGTTAATCTTGGACGACAAAATAGAAAGTGGGGATAGCGTGAGGTATGTTTTGGATTACGGAGGACGGATAGACGAGTCGATTTGCTATGTCGACCAGCCGGATGAACTGGTATTCGACAGCAGAACCATAGGCTCCTCTCTTTTTCGCTCCGGGAAAAGGTATGCTATGGTTGGACCGGATTACACGCTTCTGACACCGGAATGTTTGTGGTATCCGGTTAGTATTCCTCCCTTGAACCTGACGAATGTGTATGACATTCAGAAAGATTTCACCTCTTATGTTTTAAAGGTTGTCGGTCTGGGAGAGAAAACGATATTGTCTCAGGGGAATCCGGAACCATCCGGTGATACGCTTGTTTTTCGAAACGAAAACCCTTTGCCGGGATTATCCTTGTGTATCGGTTCGTATAAGAGATACTCGGTAACAGCGGATTCGGTCTCTTTTGAACTTTACGTGGCGGAAGGACATGATGATTTTATGGCTTATATAAGTCATGTGCAGGACTCGATGAAATCGATATTATCCGATATGAAAGTCAAGATAGAAGATGCAAAGGGCCGTAGGTATCCTTATCGTCGTTTCATGGCCATAGAAGCCCCGGCTTCTTTTGCCTCTTATTATCGGGATGAAAGAGGAGAGAGCGAACAAGTTCAACCGGAAATGGTTTTTTTGCCCGAACGTGGCGTGGGATTTTTCAGTATGAATTTTAAAGGGTCCAGCAGATCTTATGCTAATAACGTACGGTTGATGAAAGGGACGGAATTGGATTGGGGCGCCATGGAACGCTTGTGGGTTGAACAATTTATTCGAAATACGTTTATGGGTGAATACGGATGGTTCGGAGAAGGAAATCCTTTGATGAGGCGTCTTCCCCGGAAAGGTGGGATAAAAGGTTATAGGTTAAACGGTAATCTGTTTGATATTTCTCCCATGTTTTTTAGTTATTCGGGTTATTTATACTCCTCCGATTATCCGGTGATGAATTTGATATTGAATGGTTTGATGAAGCCGGAAGAGGGACAGCAGCAATTTACCCCGTTATATAGCAGTTCGTACTGGAGAGCCGTTCGTTATCTTGAGAATCATAGCGTGAAAGAGGCCCTTGAAGATCCGGAGATCCCATCGGATGTGTTGCGTCAGGTGTTAAGTATGAAAGCGACGGTTTTGCAAAAACAATATTTGGGTATGATCGTGCCTTCTGCAGATTTGATAAGGTTTATCAACGGGTATATGGAGCAACACAAATACCGGCAAGTGGATTTTTCCGATTTTAACCGGGAGTTTGTAAAGCGTTTTAAGATGGATTGGCTTGAAATATTACCCGAATGGTATACGGTGGATCGAATACCCGCTTTCTTGATCCGGGATTGCCTTATTGAAGAGATCGAAACAAAAGATAAAGATCGCGGTCACAGGAGTTATCGTATTCAGGCAAGTGTATATAACGATAGTGATGTGGACGGAGTGGTTACCCTTAACTATGTTGTTATGCCCTCGCGGTTGAAAAACGTGGGAGGAGTAGTTATAATGAATTCCGGTCAAACGAATGACAATAGTAAGAGTAAAAATGTATTGGTAAAATCCAAGGAGGCTAAAGAAATTGTTGTTATATGTGAAGGCAATATCATGTCGGCTACATTGAATACCAATATTTCCAGAAATATTCCCGCTATAATAACCATTCCTCGGAATTATCGGCAAAAAACGAAAGCGTCCTCGGAAGGAGAAAAAAGGATAGATACTGCCCGTTTTATGCCCGAAGCAGGGGAGTTGATAGTGGATAATGATTCGAAAGGATTCCGGATATCGGATTCTTCTTCCGATAGTCCAATACGTAAATGGTTTAAAAACGCCGATACATCCGAAGTCAGATACAATAATTTTATGGCTACCAATAAGTGGACGCTCGTCACTCATTCGGATCTATACGGGGGATACGTGCGTAGCGGTTGGATGAAGAAGAGCGGGGAGGGGAACAGTAAGGCCGAGTGGTCCGTGCAAATAGATAAAGCGGGATACTATGAAGTTTTTGCCTATATTCCTGACAATATGCAGTTAACTCAATATCAATACAAAGGAAGTGGTGCCTCTATTATATCTGCTTCGATGGTTACAAGAGCGGGAAAGGCAGAATCTATAAAGCAATACTATACCGTTAGTCACGAGGGTAAAGAGTCCGAAGTGGAAATAGAGATACCTTTCTCCGGGAGAGGATGGTTGTCTTTGGGGCGGTTCCATTTCTCCTCCGGCGAATCCTCTGTTGTGCTTAGTGATAAGGGAAGTTCGGACAATCAGGTAGTGTATGCCGATGCGATAAAATGGGTTTGGGATGAGGGAAAAGAGGATGAAGTAATTGAGTGATATAATGTTTATTGCAATGACTTAATCTCAGAATCTCTCAATCACCGAATTCATATATGTCTTTTGATTGGAAACCGGAAACTGTACTTTCGCTATTTCTCTTCCGGTGAAAAAACGTATCTTTGCGGAAAAGAGAGATTATGACTGATAAGAGTGTAATATGTGCCGTTGCAACGGCACCGGGAAGCGGTGCTATTGCGGTTATACGGTTGTCGGGAGAAGGGTCTATCGCTTTATGTGACCGAATTTTTCTATCGCCTTCCGCTAAGAAATTGACAGACGTACAGCCTAACACCGTACATTTCGGGCGTGTTATGGAAGAGACGGAGTTGGTGGATGAAGTTTTACTCTCTGTTTTTCACGCACCTCACTCGTTTACCGGTGAAGATTCGGTGGAGATATCCTGTCATGGTTCCGTGTATATTCAACAGCGAATATTGCAGTTGCTTGTTTCCCGTGGAGCTCGTTTGGCTCGTCCCGGCGAGTTTACGCAACGGGCTTTTTTAAACGGAAAAATGGATTTGTCGCAGGCGGAAGCGGTGGCCGATCTGATCGCTTCCTCTTCTGCTGCAGCTCATAAAATGGCGTTGAATCAGATGCGGGGCGGGTTTTCAAAGGAGTTGATAAAATTGCGTGCGGAATTGCTTCATATCACCTCTCTTTTGGAGTTAGAGCTTGATTTTTCGGAGGAAGACGTGGAGTTTGCCAATCGGGCGGAACTTCGTGCTATTGCCCTAAAAATAGAAAATATGATTGCCGAGTTGTGCAACTCCTTTTCACTCGGGAATGTCATTAAAAACGGTATTCCGGTGGCCATTGTAGGGAATACCAATGTCGGGAAGAGTACGCTTTTGAATGCATTGCTGAAAGAAGACCGGGCCATCGTTTCTGATATAGAAGGGACGACTCGCGATGTAATAGAAGATACCATAAGTTTAAACGGTATGCTATTCCGTTTTATCGATACGGCCGGTATACGTCATACTTCCGACACGGTCGAAAATCTCGGTATCGAACGTACCTTTGCTAAAATTGCCCAGGCGAAAGTCGTATTACTTTTGCAGGATGTAAACCGGAGCAGCGACCAGTTTATTCCTTACTACCGGCAGGTGAAAGAACGTCTCTCTCCCGATGCTAAATTATTGATTCTGTTAAATAAAATGGATCGGACGGAGGTCCTGGATGCCGTTAAGGAGGAGATAGAGACTCAGATTTCCGGCGAACCGATCCTTCCCGTTTCTGCTAAGAAAGGTTATAATATGGATACCCTTATCCGTTGGTTGACCTCCTCCGTCAACACGGAAGCTTTTAGCAATGTCATTGTCAGTAATGTCCGGCATTACGAAGCCCTTACACACGCTCTCGAAGCTATTCGCCGAGTTGTCACCGCTCTCGATACCACCTTAAGCGGCGAATTCATTTCCCAGGATATCCGGGAATGCCTCCACTACCTCGGCGAAATCACCGGTGAAATCACTACCGATGAGGTTTTGGGTAATATTTTTAAGAATTTTTGCATCGGGAAATGATATATCGCAATTAACCGTAACGAATTAGAACCAACTATAATGAAGTCGCTGAAATTCAGCGGCTTTTTTATTTGCCCAAAATCCAGTTCATAGCGATTGGATAGTGTTGTTCACCATATTTTTCTACCGTATTTCTACCGCGAAACAAATTGGGGTTTGTCCCCGATGTCACACTGAGGTAGTCAACAACATGTGTTGACAATGGCTTACATAGGTAGACAAAAAGCGAAATTAAAACTATATGGTTTCATTAAAAATATGGAGAAAACAACATGGAAGTAAAAAGAATTTGTCAATGGTGTGGCAAGCCATTCATTGCGAAGAAAACAACTACGAATTATTGTAGCCATCAATGTGCCAGTCAAGGCTACAAACACCGTATGAAAGAACGAAGAATCGAACTTCGTGAATTACAAGAATTGATAGAAGTCAAAAGTAAGTTAGACCATCAAGATTACTTTACTTTCGCACAAGCAGCACAATTGATGGGCGTTTCTCGTCAATACATCTATAAGCTCGTCAAGGAGGATAAACTGAGAGCATCAAGAATCAGTGCAAGGATGTCAATTATTCGCAGAGCCGACATTGAACTGATGCTTAAAACGCGCCCCTATGAACGAAGAAGAATTAAAGATGACCTTGATATAACTGAGTACTACACTGCCGAGCAAATTTCCGAAAAGTACAAAGTATCGCAAAAATGGATTTGGGCATATACAAGAGAAAACAATATCCCAAAAATCCGTATCCGTCAGTTCAACTATTACAGCAAAAAGCATATTGATGCTGCTTTTGCCAAATACAAGACAGATAATGATCTGACCGAATGGTACACTCCCGAAGAGATAGAACATGGTCAGATATTCTACTCGAAGCTACATTTTGACCTATCCAAGCAGACTGCCGAAGATAATGCTTCGGAGTACTACACCGTGCAGGAAGCCATGAAGAAATACAATCTCACACGGGATTCTGTCTATGGCATTCTGCAGTTCCACGAAATCAAACGTGAGAAGAAAGGTCGTTTCGTGAGATTCCTGAAAGTGGAATTTGATCATGTAATGGGTGTCAGAAAATAAGCTTAAGTCTGAATTTAGGCAGACCAGAAAATGATTCTAAAAATGAGCATTGTCTGTGTCAAGCCATTCCGAACATTTGCTGCAAATCAAGTATAAACTAATAATAATTGTAACTATGTTAGAATGTAAAACAGTAACATTGAGAACACGTCCTTTGAAACATGGGATGCTTTCTTTCTATCTGGATTATTATCCGGGGTATCGTGACCAGGAAACAATGAAAACCATCCGTCACGAAGGATTGAACATTTATATTTATGCCAATCCTAAGAATGAACGTGAACGCAAATTCAATGCAACTATGTCGGAAAAGGCGGAAGCCATCCGATGCCGACGCTTTGAATCTATCGTTAATGACAGGTATGATTTCTTTGACAGGCACAAACTCAAAGCGGATTTTCTCGAATACTACCGCAAGCAGCTTCGCAAGCATGACCAAAAGTGGGAATTTGTGTACCACCATTTCTACAACTTCGTTCATGGCAAATGTACTTTTGAAGAAATTGATATTGACCTTTGTAATAAGTTCCGGGAGTATCTGCTAAATGCCAAGCAACTCAGGCGTGACGGTCGCATTTCAAAGAACTCTGCTTCCGGCTATTGGTCAACATTCAGGGGACTTTTGAAAATCCTTTATCGCAATCGGCTAATCAAAACCAATATCAATGACTTTTTGGATAAAATCGAAACAGAAGATACCCCAAAAGATTATCTAAGTGTGGAAGAACTATACAAATTGGCAGAAACACCTTGCAAAAAGCCGATTCTGAAAACAGCGGCATTGTTCTCATGTCTGACCAGTCTTAGAATCAGCGACATACTATCGTTGCAATGGCATGAAATCGTTGACTTTGCAGCCGGAGGAAAATGTGTCCATACAATTACCCAAAAGACCAAAACAGAGGACATCATTCCAATCAGTGACGAAGCCCTGCAATTGATCGGCTATTCTCCGGAAAAAACCGGATTAGTATTTAAAGGATTGAAACGAAGTTGGACACAGCAACCCATGAAAGAGTGGATTCGCAAAGCCGGTATTACCAAAAATATCACTTTCCACTCCTACCGAAGAACATACGCAACACTTCAAGGAGCAGCCGGCACAGACATACGTACCATTCAAAGTAATATGGCACATAAAAGTATCACCACGACACAACGGTACATGAAAGTCGTAGACAGTAACAAGCGTGAAGCCAGCAACAGAATCTCTTTAATCCGCAAGTAAGAATTAAGGTTCAAATAATCCCGTTTTTATAGCTCAGAGTATGATATTTTGCATCAAATCATACTCTGAGCGTATTTTTTCTTAAATCCTGAACGATTATCTATTACAAACAGCAACTATTTGGAAATCTGCATATACATTTGTCTTATTGTAAAACTCAAACAGTATCAGTTTATGACGAATAGTATTAAAATCTCTCCTCAAAGAACCAGTTTCATACTTTCAGTAAGTGTCATCCTTTATTGGGCAACAGACTCCTATTTATATCTTAATTGCCATATCGACATGATGGAGTATTCCACTCCAGTTATTTTATATATCACGGCAATGATACTCGCCTGTGGAGTACTTCAGCGCTTCTTTTTCCAATTCATTACAAAGAATGAATTGAGTTTGTCTTTTGGCAAGCAAGTAAGACCTCTACCCGAACAAATTAAGGAGATTGATCCGGAGTGTCCAAAGGACAAGAATATAAATCCGGCAATTTTAGTTGCAGAAAGTGTTGCAAAACAAGATTATATGGATAATTATGAAGTACGTGTGGCTGAAATTGAACGTAAAAAAGCCGAAAGGCAGGCAGACATTAAGCGTGTCATCCATGAATATACCACATTTGTAATGACGGAATTTCTCTCAAAAGAAGATCTTGAAATTCTGCATGAAAACATAGAGTATTTCGCACACGGACAATCTGAATTATACAAGCCAATCCGTTCAAGATTAGATAATCCCCTCCGTTCTATCGACCTGATGCACTTTGTGTGGAACATCGGAGAGAGATTGAACATTTCCCTTATAGACAGAGCTACATTCATACATACGATATTCCCACATGAACTAAAAGATGCTTCGATTAAATATCTGGCTAAAAATCTCCGGACATGCGGAGTTTGCAAAATAGCCCTTGATATTCCTAAAACCGGAGATTATCACTTCAAATGTATGAAAGAAGCCCAAGAATAAAAAGCAAATTCAACCGATTAGGATTATTCAACACAGACTGAAATATTATTGCCTTCTGATAGTTGTCAGCATTACATCATTGTGTTGGTTTGCAGCATGTTTAACAAAAACAATGTTATATATGCAAAAAGACAAACTGACCTTTAATGACCTACCGGAAGTGGTAGGAGAACTTTGCGAGAGAATCTCAAGTATGGAAAATCTGCTGACAGAAAAACTTCATCAGCAGCATAACGAGGTAAAAAAGGACACTCATGTGCCTATGACCGTCAATGAAGTCTGCGAGTATCTGGGTATCTCAAAATCCTCTTTTTATTACAAAGCCAAACATGGAGGTATTCCAATCATTAAACAAGGCAAGCACCTGTTTGTCTATCGTGATGAATTGGATAAATGGTTGGAAAGCGGCAGAAAAGGAGAATCGCCTATAAGCATAGAGGAAGAACACGCCCGAATGCTTGCAACTATACGTCGCAAAGCCAATCCTAAAAGCTGGTGAGTATGGAAACGGTAGCACCCATTGAAGATCTTGCTCAGGTCGCTACAAGATGGCAAGATACCATGCTCAGTTTGGAAAAGGAGTACGAACAGGAGCCGGAAGTTCTGAAAATAGGCGAAGTGGCTATCGGGACATTGGGAAATTTCAGTGCATCTATAGGCAAGGCTAAAAGCAAAAAGACTTTCAATGTGTCGGCTATGGTGGCAGCAGCTTTGTCAGGGAAGGAAGTTCTTAACTACAAAACGGACTTCCCAGAAGGAAAGAGCCGCATCCTTTACATTGATACAGAACAAAGTCAAAACCATTGTATGATTGTGATGCATAGTATCATGAAACTGGCAGAGTTGCCGGCTAATGAAGATTGCGACCGTTTCTATTTTCTCGCTCTACGCAAGTTCAACCCCAAGGAGCGTTTGGCTATCATAGATGATGCAATCAGTCAGATTGAGGGTCTCGGTTTCGTGGTGATTGACGGAATCCGCGACTTGGTCTATGACATTAATTCTCCGAGCGAAGCCACGTGCGTAATCTCCAAACTCATGCAGTGGACTGACGAATACCAGATTCATCTTCACACCATCCTTCATCAGAACAAAAGCGATGAAAATGCCCGTGGACACATTGGCACGGAAATCAACAACAAGGCTGAGACTGTCATCCAAATCGAGAAAGACAAAGACGACAGCAACATCAGCAAAGTGGAAAGTGTGCATACACGTTCCAAAGACTTCCTGCCATTCGCTTTTTGCATCAACGACCAATCACTTCCCGAACTTCTGCCGGATTATGTGCCGACAAAAAAGAGCGCAGGTCGTCCCAAACTGGAACCGTTCTCCCCTTATAAAGACATCCATGAAGCCATCCATCGCAAAGCTCTCGAATTGGCTTTTGACGGAAAAGAGACGATTTCGGGATATAAGGCTTTGGAAAAGGAACTGACCACTGCCTACGAACTGGCGGGAACGAAATTTAATCACAACAAGATTGTGAAGATAATTAAGTTTCTCACGAACAAACGCATGGTGGTTCAGGAAAGCCGTGGCATTTATCGGTTCATGCCGGATTACCATTATTGACTCTCCACTTGACTTTATTCTAAAAGTGTCCATTAGTATATAAGTCAAAGTTTAAATGCAACGACTGGTTTCATGATAATCCACGAAACTGGTCGTTGCCATTTTATTTTGCAAATTTATTGTGGATAATTCCTTTTTTTAAAGCCACGGGCTTGCCCGTTGTACAGACATTATCTTGTATGGGGAGCCTAATACCCCAAGCGGCCAATAGGTCGTTTGAGAGTGCCAAATCTCTCAGCAAGCTGATTGGTGAGAAAAAGGCGTTATTTGAGTCTTTTATCTTTTCGCCAGCCATCGGTATGCCTTTCTCGACAAAAACGAAATTTGTATACTTAATTGCTCACAGGGCTTGCCCATTATACAAACCTTATTGAGTTAGGGTAACTCAATACCCCAAGCGATAAATCGCTCGTGAGACTTTGCCAATCCTCTGCAAGCTGAAATTGGCATTATTGCGGTTTTGGAGTGTATTTCAGTAGTGCTTTTACGAACCATTTTATGAACCCTACTGGTTCTTTTATGAACTCTTATGTGAACTCTTTTCTTGCTTTTAAGTGGTATACTGGAGTAACGTCGGTCACCATAAATGCAGATACTAGATGATGAACACAGAACTGTTGTCCGAACACTTGCCAATTTAACGACATGAATCTGCCATATCCCAAAGGCGATTTTGCCAACCTCAAAATGACATTATAATTATTCAATATCTAATGCAGGAAGACTATTATCTTCAAATCTATCAAAGTCAGATTGAAAAAGACGGTCTTGAATGATCCTGTATTTTTCAAACTCTGATTCAGCAAACTCTTTGGCATATTCGGCAGAAACCTTTCCGCTATCCTGTAATATCGGGCTCTCAAATAAATTAATGAATTTGTCTATTCGCTTTGCCCAATCTTCCATTGTCATAGGTATATGACGCATAGCCATACTTTCTGCCATATCAAGGGACGCATTGACTATCCTGCCCATTTCTTCCAATTCTTTTTCTCGCAAATAGTTCTTTGCAACAGACACATCGGTCTTGACAATTTTTCCAGTCGGAGCATTCTCCCAAGTGGTCAAACCCATGTGTTCTTTATCTGCATTAGCCCGTTCTACAATCAGTTCCGCAGCGGTATGTCCATGCACAGCATAATGCATTTTGTTCTGTACCTTCTTGAAGAAAAGACGGGTTGTCGGAGCATTCTTGTTATAGTCTATTGCCGTAGCATAGATATCCGTGAGCTTCTGATAAAAACGACGCTCACTCAGCCTTATCTCCCTTATTTCGGCAAGCAAATGCTCAAAGTAATCCACACCCAAGAAAGCCCCGTTCTCCATTCGCTTATGGTCAAGCACATATCCACGGATGGCAAACTGACGGAGTACAAACGTACACCACTGGCGGAACTGAGTAGCACGAACAGAATTGACTCGATACCCGACACTAATAATGGCATCAAGATTATAGAACATTGTTTGATAATTCTTACCGTCTGCGGCAGTTGCCGAGTTTTTCTCGGTAACTGAATCTTTGACAAGTTCCCCGGATGCAAATATATTTTTTAAGTGCAGTCCAATATTGTCAGTTGAGCAATCAAAAAGCTGAGCCATTGCCTTTTGCGTTGCCCAAATGGTTTCATCCTTATACATCACCTGAATCCCATCCTCTTTGCCTTCAAGCATGAAGATGAGAAACTCAGCCGTACTATTTCGTATTTCTATATTCTTTGCCATAACAAAATCATTTAATATATTGTGGTAATGGTTCACAAAACATTTTATTTACGACCCTATCACGCATTAGCTTCATGTCCGTAAAATTACGACATATATTTTGTGCTATTTCCAGATAGTTATCTGAGCCATCATCTTTTTGATAATAATATGGCTTTATTGAAACACAGTTTTTATGTTCAAACAAGGTGTTTAGCAGCGTTCTGTCCGAGTTACCACAAGAATGCCCCATGATATAAACTTGATATGGAGCAGATTCAATGAACTGAAGTAAATTACGATATTTTCCCGACTCTAAATACTTTATAGATTTGATGTTTCTTAAACACTCATTATCTGATTGTTTAAGGAAATCTTTATAATCCTCATCAAGCTCATCACCATAACCAAATATTATGCTATTAGGATTATTCAAGTCTCCATGAATATGATTTATAGCTGCAACTTTCAGCCCCCCATATTTGTCTGCTACTTCAGTATAATTAAAATTAAGTAACATAATATTCTCAGGAATTATTAAATCCTTTAGGTAAATTTCTTCTATCTCTGACGAACCTATAAACTGCTTTCTGAGCTGTTTGATATCTTCTGTCATAAAATGCCTATCGGAACCTTCATAACCATATCTACAGAGTAACTGTTGGTACGCATCGTCTTGTTGGATTAAATAATCTACATAGTCATAGTAAACCTGTAATTGTGAAATACTAACATCGTCTTTACGAATATTTCCATAAATTTGACGTTGTATCTCCTTATTGCACTTTATATTATCAGTTGTGATAGAAGAAAGATATTGAGCTAAAAGTTCCTGAGTATAATGTAATTGCTTGTTGAGTTCAGAAATTGTATAATCACAGTTGTCTGGATTTATAATTGAATTTCGCAATAAATCATAATATTCCTTTTCTATGTCAACCCATCCTTTGACCTCAATAGAAGTGCATATACTCTTAAAAAATGGAGACAATGAAAATTCAAAGGACTTAGAATCATTGGCAATACAATCAATTATCTCTTTACCGGACGGTTTGTTAAAATACTTAGGAAGATAAAATGCAAAGACATTCCAACAGCGATTGTAGTTGTCTGAAGTAATTTTGATAGAACAAAGACAGTCCTCTGATATAGATGTAATATTTCCTGTAAAAGAGTCAACTCGTTTTTCCCAATACCAGTTTATGAAATCTTCATATCTAGTAGGAAGCCCATGTGCCAAGTCAAAGCCGTTGCCGATAAGTATAATTCGATTCATAAGTGTGCGTTATTCTTTGTATGGTAGTGCTACAAATGCATTCAGTTTTTGGCGCAAAGTGCGCCAATTCGGAAGACGTTTGGTCATCAACATCTCGAAAATTTTATTATGATTATCGACTTTAAAATGACAGAACTCATGTACAATTACAAACTCAATGCACTCACGTGGTACTCGGGCAAGTTCAAGATTAAAGATAAGCAGACGCTTTGAAGGAATACAACTGCCCCATTCAGTCTTCATCTGCTTGACCTGCCATTCAAAAGGATTTTCTTCAAGTTTATTAGCCCAATATTGGAGCATTGATGCCAGTTCCTTTTTAAGATGCGACCTATACCAGGTACGCATTAGTTCTGCTCTTATTTCAATAGAAGTGCCAGGTTTCAAAAACATATAAAGTTTGTTACCTTTAAGTTCCATACTATTTGAATAGTGAGGTAGCTCTTCTACAATAAGTTGATACCGTTGACCAAATAAATAATGACTCTCGCCCGATACGAATTGTCGTTTCGTTTGTCGAGGCTGGGCGAGAACTTCCTCTATCTGAGTTCGAATCCATTCCAATTTTTGCAAGACAAAATTTCTAGCATCATCATCTGTCAGATAATCAGGCATAGAGATATGCACCCTCGCATCTGGAGGATAGACAGCCAAATGCAAATTTTTAATGGATTTGCATTCAACCTCAATTTCGATATCTGCTACTTTTATGGTGTGCATTAAAACTCAGGATTATTTATTGCAATACGGAGGATGTCATCTACATCAAATGGTTTAGATGCAGTAAATAATTCTAAGGCCCTACGAAGTTTAGCTTTCTTTACATCATTCGTCCTAAATCCTTGCTTAGCATTCACTTTGATAAGTTGATAGACCTCCAAAGTTAATGCAACATCTTCGCCTAGATTATCAAATAATGCTTGTTTACCTTGAGTGTCGAGTCTAGGGTCGAATGTACGATTCCCAAGTTCACGAGCCAACTCAGCTATTGCTTTGAGATATTCTTTATAGTCAAGAACTCCTTGGCGATACTCTGCGAGCAGTCGATTTATGCGTTCTGAGAACTTTCTATATTCTTCTGGATTACTCTCACGTTTACGGTTAACTACACGACGAACATTGGCTGTAATCGTTGAAGCGACACCATCCTTTCCTCCAAGTGCTTCCTCAGCCTCATGTTCTGCTTCCTCTGAGTTACCGTCAAGCACAAGGTCAAGAAATGAAAAGTCTTCAAGCATGGCGAGTACTTTTGAGGGCTTGGCATCTATATACATATCAAGTATGTTTCTCATCTGCTGATCATACAATTTCATGTCAACAATATCTCCGGCACGGCGCATTATGGCATTCCGAATATTATCAAAATTCTTGATACGCTCAAATATAGTCTGTGCCTCTTCAGTCGTATAACCAGCTTTCTCCATTTCAAGCGCAATTGCAGAATAACGAGTCACAAGAATTTTTACAGCATTATAGAAAGCTTCGCGTATGGGGGCACTTCGGATAGTTGCAGCTTCTTCTTCATCAGGCTCCGTACTGCGTTGGTCGAATACAAAGTAATCAAAAAATTCGTTGGTCGTTTTTGGATAAGCAACAGGCTCACAAAGATGCTCTACACGTTCAAGTGCCGTGTTCAAATCGCGCTTGGCATTCTCAAATCGATCCGTTAACAATCCTTCCACATCTTCTTTGTCGTAATCTGAAAATGCTCCAGTAGTGTAATCATTGATCGCATCTTCAATATTCTTAAAAAGCTGTTTGTAGTCGACTATATATCCGAACTCTTTTTCTTCATGCTCGTTGTTTGTGCGGTTTACGCGACAGATAGCTTGAAACAAATCATGCCCCTCCATTTTTTTATCAAGATAGAGATAGGTAGCCGATGGAGCATCAAAACCAGTAAGTAGTTTACTTACCACAATCAGAAGTTTCATGTCACCTGGATGGTCGACAAATTGAGTCTTAGCCCATTCCTCAAATTCTTCGGGAGTGCGGTCCTTAAACATCTTTTTAGCCATCTCTGCTTTATATTCAGCCTCGCTTTGTGTTTCGCCCGAAGATGATTCCTCCGGACTCGCATCTTTACCGTTAAAACTTGAAACGACTGCACAATGTCCTTTAAGTTGTGTTTCCTGAAAGACTTCCCAACAACGATAAGCCTGATAAATGCTATCGCAAACCAGCATTGCATTACCCCAACCTTCCCGAAGGCATGATATGAGTTGCATATCCTTTACAATGTCGGCTACAATCTTACGCACGCGGTCACGACTCGAAAAAAGATTCTTCATTACAGCCCATCGGCTTTTTAACTCTTCTTTTGCTTTCGGACTGAGATTGCGTGTAATGTGTTCAAAAAGTTGGTCAACGGCCTGCTCGTTTTCAAGATTCTGCTCTATTTCGCGAGCTTCATAACGTAGGTCGAGAATCACCTGATCCTTAACCGCCTCATTAAATTTATATGTGTGGATATAATTGCCAAAGTTTTCTCTTGATGTAAGTTTACTCTTTTGTTGTTTCAGCAATGGAGTTCCGGTAAAACCAATGAGCATAACATCATCGCCCATGATTTTTTTCATAGCTTTGTTGAGTATACCACCTTGTGTACGATGGCATTCGTCAACAAAGACAAATATATTGCCTTTAGCCTTAAAACCTTGGGGCAGTTTTTCGGCAAGTGCAGCCATATACTGTTCAGGTGATCGCTTTCCTCGGAGTTTCTTCTCCTCTGGAGAAAAAGCAGATTCCTCCTGTCCTGCAATACCGAATTTATGGATAAGGGTACAAATCAAATTCGGTTCAACTTCTGACAGCATCGAAAGAAGATGATTTCCGCTTTTAGCACGAATTGGTTTATGACCGGCATCTTTGAATCCATTCTCAATTTGTTTGTCGAGTTCATCACGGTCGGTGATAATAACAACACGCGGGTCATTTGGCATATTCTCCAATATCCATTGAGCCAGCCATACCATCATCAAACTTTTGCCGGCACCTTGCGAGTGCCAGATAATACCGCTTTGTTTATTGCGGATGCGTGGTTTTGCTGCCTCGAATGCAAAATATTGGTTTGGACGACAAACTTTTTTAATACCGCCGTCATATACAACGCAGTCATGGATAAGACGCAAAATTCTTTTCGGTTCAAGCATCTGAAGCAATGAACGATCAAGTTCATTAGGAAATTCTGATCTTGGAAATAACTCAGGAATTAGTTCGGGCGTGGACGTATCACTGGGATAACTTTGACCTGTTGGTTCCTTCCAACGTAACCAAAACTTTTCTGGTGTCAGTATTGTTCCATAATGCACTCCTTCACTATCGTTTCCGGCAAAAAGAAATTGAGCAGGCACAAAAAAATGGCATATTTCATTATCTCTACCATTATTACGAATCTGTTGGCGCACACCGTCCTTAACGCTAACAGTTGATTTCTTCAATTCAATAACTCCAAGAGCCATTCCATTGACATACACTACTATGTCAGGGCGCCGTGTATGGTATTCTTCTATATTACGGCGGACTGTTACCTCCTCTGCCAAAGAAAATATATTGTTGGCCACATTATCCTCAGGCCACTCAATAATCTTAACTGTTTTACTTTGTCCGTCATCACCTTGAATATTTACTCCATAGCGCAGATAGCTATAAAAGTTCAGATTGCTCTGAAACAGCGTATCCTTATCATGGCATCGGCTTATCTCCAAATCGAGCAAGCGAAGAACTTTATCAATCTCCGTATTCGAGGCGTGTTGTGTATCTTTTATAAACTTTCCAAGAATTTCGGGGATAATTGGAAGGTTATCGGCATCTTGCTTATATCCAAGATACTGATAGCCACAGTAATTGTGGAGGAGATTAATAACACGATTTTGGGTTGTGCGTTCTGAATCTACTAATGGTATCGTGTTCATATCAAACGAATTTTTCCTGTTAATAACTGCTGCATCATACCTTGACGGACTGCAATATATTTATCCCTTTTCACCTCAATTTCTTCAATTTCGTCATTCATATCAGAGAGAACTAATGCTATTTCATTCTGCTCATGTATATCTTTAGGAAGACGAATTTTCGAACTTAAAAATTTCCGTTTAGGAAGATTGTATCGAGTAGATCCTTGTGCTAATTCCATCATTAAATCTCTCCCAATTTTGCTGCGAAGAAGAAATGTTAGAAATCTTGGATTAATATTGGGCTTATAAAATCTAAAGCCAAAACAAAAACTATTAAGATACAAATCATCATATTCTTCCGTTACACATGAACACATTCCGACCTCATCCGGGGTCTCAGAAGACGTGTTAAATATAAGGTCATTTTTTTGAACCTTATTTTGTTTTTCGCCTTTGGAAACATTGACATGCTCAAAATAATTTGGAGATATAGTATCTTTATAAATTACATTTACGAACATAATGAATTTAGAATCGCCATGTCCGAAATCAAGACTAGTTTTCCCTGAAAGTCCGTTATAAGTATATCCCAAATCCTTAAACGCCATTTCTTTCCATGGTTCATCGAAACCAGGAAGTCGACGACGAGCGGTTAGAAGATCTTGCATTGCCGCCTGCATTATAAACCGTTTCTTTTCAAGCAGAGTATCAAATTCACGAATTAACGCATCAATATCGCTCAATGCTTCTGCAATCTTGCGTTGTTCATATACAGAAGAAGCTACTCTTATATATTGTCCTCCTATAATTCTTTGGGAAAGAGATGGTACTCCTGAAGCCTCATTCAATGAACGCCAATTTATACATAAAAAACAGTAATATACATATTTGGGTATGACGTCATTGAATGAATGAGTATAATATAGTGTATCAACCGTCCAAAATCTACCGCTATGAAATTGAGGTTTATCTATACTTCCCTTGCGACCAATACATACAGATTCTCCTTCATATAAGAAATCATTAATATGAGTAATAAGCCCTCCGGTTCCATAAACCGGATATATTCCACTATCTAAGTGCTTATAGTCTCTACCATTACCAAAAGACAAACATTTTGATATTGGAGTAACATCCCAATCCTCTGGAAGAGGACCTAACTCAGTTTGTTTGAATTTAGTTTCAATCATAATTCAAATCCCATTTTAGCGAGATGAGCATTAACCTTTTCTTCAAAGCCACGTACCGATAATTCAATGTCGGATAGGCGACGAGCATAACGATCAACAAGAGTAGTAACTTGTTGTTCAATGTCCATAGTTACATCGAAAGCCGCACTAATGGCTCCACCAACTATAGCTGTATGCCATTTATCATTGACAACCATATCCTTAATTTCCGATTCTTGTAAAGTTGGATATTTCGCAACAACAAGTTTGGTTAACTTTGATATCTTTCGTTTAACATCGGTCTTAGCATCAACCAACTCTTTGTTCAAGTCAATATATTGTTTATATAACTTAATGGTATCATCTGGCAATGCTGCATAATTGACAACTTCCTTCAACCGATATTTAATTGCACTTACACTCAAATCACTAAGACTGTCGAAAACATTCCGATTTTCAGCTATTATAACTTCTCGTTTCTCTTTTCCAATCTTTCCTTTTTCGTTAATAGCAAGATATGCCTCTAAAACTTCTTTTTCTCCCTCCAATGGTTTCGGGCATATAGCGTAAAGATATTTACTTGTAATTTCGTTAACAGTATCATTAAGTTCCTCAGAGTATTCCTCCTCCATCTGTTCTATCTCTCCTTTGAGTTGCAACACACGCTCTTCAGCTTTATTGACCGTATCGTTCTCTTTTTTGAAATAGTGATTGACAACAACATGAACCGGCAACAAATCGCAATTGTAATCCCTGAAGGTGGGATTCTTTTTAGGAACAAACTTTACCTCTTTAGATTTTTTATCGGTTGTAAGAACATCACACGACAATTCTACCGTCCAACCATAGCGAGAAATCAGATAACAATCATCTTGCATGGCTGAGTTCCAATAGTTGAGCAATATGTCATATATCGTGTATTTGTCAACGAGACCATCGATTTCGGAGAGCATTTCCAGGAGTGACTCACTCCAGTCTGCTATAAGTTTTTTAGGCTGGCATCCGAGAGCAAGCGCAAACATCTGTTGTGACACAAGTTTATACCATTCTTCTACTGCTTCCGAAAAGAATCCACTTAAAGTACTGAATTCCTTATTGTGTGTAATAGTTTTTGGAATCTCGTTACGTCCGACGCACAGTTTATAATAATTTTTCTCCAATGGCTCAAACAGCTCGTCTTTGAGTGTCGGACAGTGGCGCCAAAGATAGGAAAATCCATCTTCTACATCCTTGGCAGGTAATCCTCCGTTTAGTTTGAGGTGAGCATAAAGATCTTGCTGAATTTCAGTATCGACTGGTGTTATATAACGTGACACATTGAGATTGCAGTCATTTCGCTCGTTGGTAATTTCGGTGTAAGGTACGAATCGGGCAAAATGAGGTATGGTTTCCTCTTTATCATCAAGGTTACCATTTGCTTCGAGATTTTCAAGAGTTTCCCATGCATCAAATACACGACGAATATCCTGTTCACGAAGTCGATTCTTTGCTCCATCTTTTGCGAATCCAGAGCGAGCATCAATCATAAAAATGCCTTTTGATGTCGAAGTCTTAGCTTTGTCAATAATGATAATACAAGCTGGTATTCCAGTACCAAAAAACAAGTTTGCAGGCAGACTTATAATACCTCTGATATACCGTTTCTCAATAATTTTCCGCCTAACAGCCTCCTCTTCATTACCACGAAACAGAACTCCGTTTGGCAATATACAAGCTCCCCGTCCTTGGGAATTGATAGACTTGATAATATGGAGCAAAAATGCATAATCTTCATAGCCAACCGGTGGAATGGGCGGTAGATTGTCGGAGTTTCCCCATCGGCCAAAGGTGTCATTAGTCTTAATTTCTCCTTTTATCCATCCTTTCTGAGAAAATGGAGGATTGGCAACGACATAGTTGAATGTTTCCAGTTGATTTGATGTTGATTTGAAGAATGGTTTTTCAATAGTATCTCCAACTTCCAACTCTGGGTCGTCATAACCATGAAGATACATATTCATAACCGCCATACCTCGTGTTGCCCCATCAAGTTCTTGCCCAAATATAGAAACACCATCACGATGTTTGGTATATTCCGCAGCAGCACGAAGCAACAATGATCCAGAACCACAAGTCGGGTCATATATGGAAATCTGAGGTCGATTGTCTTTATGTATGCCTATCAGACGAGCCATTAAGCGAGAAACCTCAGCAGGAGTATAGAACTGACCTTTCTTTTTACCACTCTCTGCGGCAAAATTTTTCATCAGATATTCATACGCATCTCCGATAAGATCGTCATCACCTGCACGGTTCTTACTAAAATCAAGGAAATCACGCTGAAAAACAGAAATGAGGCTTGTCAATGTATCAACCTTAGCCTTCCCTGATCCAAGTTTTGTCGAGTCATCAAAATCAGCTTCGTTGATAATGTGATCCAATCGAGGATTCGCTCGGGCTATAGCATGGAGTTTCTTCTGAATCTCCTCGCCTATATTGGTTTTCCCTTTAAGAGCAACGACGTCATCGAAAGAGCATCCTTCAGGAAGGTCAAAGAATATGTCTGAATCAGATTTAACTTTGTCGCTGATATACTTCAAGAACAGCATAGTCAATACATAGTTCTTGTATTGACTTGCGTCCATGCTTCCGCGTAGGATATTGCAACTTTCCCAAAGTATGCTATATAATTGAGTCTTCTTTATTGCCATAACTAAATTTTTGTCTCACCATTTATGAGTTGACGAGGGTCAACATTAAGTAATTCTGCAACTTTAACCAACATATCAAGGGATGGCTGTGACTTATTAGAACACCATCTTGAAATTGTATTCTCGGACTTACCCATTTGCTCTGCCAACCATCTATTGGTTCTTTGCTTTTCTGCAAGTACCACTTTTATTCTATTCAGCATCATTTGTTGATTATTCGACATTGGTATTTAAATTATCCTCGTTAAAATGCAAACAAAAATACATCTAATTCTCCATATAGCCAAGTACATGAGCAAAAAACATCATTTAAAGGAATGACTACAATTGGCATCAAGCTATGCACAAAAACACATTTACCGCTTTTATCTATTTCATCAATGAATTTCATCTTTCAAAAAATTATGCTACACAAACATTATGTTCGCTCAGCATAACACAAAACTTCAATCGCATCTTATTATTCAATCACATACAAATCAACCATCTATCTCGTATCGTTTGGCAATTTGGCGCATTTTTGCTTGGTAATTTGGCACACTATAATAGTCATTCCACCTTATATCGCCCATCCAACACTCCGGCAAACATATCCGCTTCTCTCTTGGAAATACTTAATCGTGTTGCCAATTCGCGCCATCCTTTTACAGCTTCAATAACCTCCGAAATAATCTTTTCTGCTGTTTTACGGTTTAGCATGTAGTCTTCGCAAGCATCCAGCAAAATACTCAGCTCTGCTTTATTAGAAGTTAATGAAACAAGCAAACTTTGATACTCACTCAGCGTGGGATTCATGTCATATGCAGGAGATAGTGTCCAACCTTTTGCAGTCAAAAGAAAACCGTGATTGCGAAAATGGTCATCAGTATTGCCGATACAAATATTGAAAGCCACACGGCGGTATAGTTCCTGTAGGTTTCGCTCCACATCGGTACAGCTCTGAATAATAAAGTCGACTATATCCAGATAACCATGCCCGGTAGTTGCATTGTCACCATCACTCAGCCCCAATAAGGTCATGGCAGATGCAAAATGAATACGTTTGCTATCATTAGTTCTATCGAAGCGTTGTGACAGCAATGTATGATATTTTTCTCTTGTAGCCAATACTTTGGTTTTTGCTGCGTTTATCCCTGCTTTTTTAGCAAGTAAGTGACTAAAATGCTCCCAAAACCCAACATCATAGTCATCCTTACGAGACGGAAACTTAGCAACATAAAGAGTTTTATCCGTATCTATTACATTAGCTTTAGGCCTTGCTCCTCCTAATGATGTCCCAGGTTGCACAAGTTGTGCAATCCATTTCCTATCGGGGAGCATATTGTTTTCTTCGCTCTTCTCAATCTCAGCACTGGCTGCAATCAACTCCCGAATATCTGTCAGAGGTGGGATTTTCAACGATTCACTTACATTTATAAATTCACTATCAGGGGTTTCCTTAAAACGGAATCCACCCATTCGGGAGAAATCATCGATACCAGTCAAAAAATCGAAAGAAGACAATCTTCTTACAGGTCGCTTTTCTTCCGCTGCCGCAATTTGCTCACGACGCAACAACAAAGTTCGTCCCCAACGATCCGGCAAGGCATCAGAAAAGCATCCAAATATATCCTTGTCCAGTTGTGTATATTGTTGTCCCGGGTAATTATTCAGGTCGTCACTCAAAAACAGATTGCTGTGCTGCCTTAACCATTCATTATTGAACGTAAAACTATAGCTGTCCGCACCACGAAGAGACTCATAGCCTAATTCACCAATGAGTTCCATTTCTTTGAGCCAATCGAAATCGGCATATACATACAACTTTTTCATAGATTATTCTTTCTTGGATGCACGTTCTCTTGTTTTCAAACTCAAATCTTGCAAAGCTTTTCCCATTTTATCTTCTTTGGCAAGCAATAGAATATCATCGTCAAGTTGCAATGCGTACAAAACACGTAGATAGATCCCTATTGCAACAGTAGGAATCCCTTTTTCTATTCGGGACACAGTAAGCGGTGAACAGGTGGCACGTTCAGCAACCTGAGCCACACTCAGATTCCGACGTAAGCGAGCCAACTTAATCTGCTCACCTACAATCTGCATCTTCTGCTCCAATTTTCGGGGAAGCTTGGTTCCCATTGTATTCTTTGCCATTACTACATCAATTTAAGGTGCAAAGCAACTATGTTGATGACTTTGCTATAACCAACCTATCATATAATATGCAAAAGTAATACTATTTATTTATTTAATGATGTATTACACATAGAAAAATGCACGTCTTGGCATAATTAACCATATACATAATCTATTTTGAGCAAAAACTTCCAAAAACTAAATGCTATAATGTTGTTTGTAAGCACCATATACACCTATCAACAAACAATATGTTATTCGTTACAAACAATGCAAATTGTTTATCATACACTCATCATATCAAAGAACTATTTTGCTTGCCAAAAGAAAAAGATATAACTCCACTCTCAACTTGACTTTAATGACCGTTATTATATACACGGGCAATAAAGTCAAGTCAAACAGAGGGGAAAAATGGGAAAAGGCTTCGACTGATTTTTTCTCTTTTGGTCAGCAAACAATATCCATGAAAATCTATTGCATTTAGTTGACATTATCGGTGAAAACATCACGGAATTTTGTACTTTTGTAGTCGGATAGAAGATAGGTGAGCTTCATTGAGGATGCAAAATTTCCTCATGGTTCTGATTCATTGAGAAAAGAGTGTAAAACAGCCTCAAAAACAAGTCTCAGAGGTCTCAAAAACAACTTTTCTACCGATTAAATTGCAATAATCTATCATTCAAGCAGCTATGTATGCTGCATCAAAAGCGTGAATTGGTTTTAGTCGTGGCCTATTTCTCTCTTTTTGCTTTTTATAACGTTTTGTTTTCTATCTTTGTATCAATAATGTTTAATAATTTATGATAGATATAATTGATCATTTGGAGGGTATTGTGATTGCTGCAACCATATTGGCGGCTGTCATTATGTTTATTTTTAAATTTTTTGATATACGAAATAATAGAGAGAAGGAGAAAGAATATAAAGACGAATTTAACGCTACCGTATCTCAATTGTCTTCAAATAATTTATCTTCTCAATTATCGGCTGCTATTCTTTTACGGCGGTTTCTTAATGTTAAAACAAAAAATTCATCCTATTTCCATGAAGAAGTAATCAACGTGATATCTGCTTTATTAAGGACATTGCCATCTGGTATTTTGCAGAAAACGTTAGGGGATGGTTTAGCTTACGCTAAGGATCTGAGTAAAATCGATTTGCAAAAAACGAATATGCAAGATTTATACTTGGGTAATAAGGAATTCCGGATCGTTCTGAACAGGACCGATATGTATTTAGCCGATTTATCATTTTCATTATTAGAGAATATAGATGGTGAAGAAGCAGTCTTTTACAATGCTATTTTATCCGGTTGTCGGATAAAAGAATCGAATTTTACAAAAGCGAATTTTCGCGGGGCGGATTTGACGAATACTTTTTTTAAGAATGTGATTCTGTATCAGGCGGATTTCAATGAGGCTGTAAATATTCCTGATGAGATCAGGCAATTCCTTGTTGATGGAATATATTCTGATTCGAAACCATTCGTGATGAAGGCGGCAGACTCTTCCAAAAGTGTGTTTTTTAGTGTACCAAGTTCTTTAAGCAATGAAGATGCAATACTTATCAAAGAATACGAGAAACTTCTTAAGAGTAAGGGGGTAGAGGTTTTTCCTTATGAAAAAGGAGAATATTCCAAATTCGGTCAATTCAATAAAGTCCGTCAATCTGTTCAAAAGTCATCAGCAATGATTGTATTCGGATTAAAACAGATTAATGTAATGGAAGCATTATATCGACCTGGTCTGAAAGATTGTGAATTATGGAAAAACAAATGGTTACCGACTCCTTGGAATGATATAGAAATTGGAATGGGACTTATGAAAGGAATCCCTATTTTACTCGTAAAAGACGACGATATAAATACTGGTGCTTTTGACACTAATCTTAGCGAATGTTTTGTGGCAACCATTTCTTCCAAAATAGATTGCAGGGAAATAGATCAAAATAGTCAATTTATCTATTGGCTCAGTAAATTTTAATTTATCGAATGATAAAATACGCGAATTGGAATCCATGGCACGGTTGTACGAAGATCAGTCTCGGGTGTAAGTATTGTTACGTTTATCGCCAGGACGAAATGTACGGGACTGAAGTAGATAGTAGTAAGGTACATAAAAATACTGATTTCAATCTGCCGTTAAAGTGTAAACGGGATAAAAGCTATAAGATAACTCCGGGGACAGTTGTTTTTACCTGTTTTACTTCTGATTTTTTTCTTAAAGATGCTGACGAGTGGCGTGCGGAGGCATGGGCAATGATTCGGGAGCGTTCCGATTTGGTTTTCTTTTTCTTTACCAAGCGTATCGATCGATTTTCCGCGTGTATACCTGAGGATTGGGGGGATGGATATGACAATGTGATCGTGGGATGCACCGTTGAAAATCAGGCCATGGCAGATTATCGTCTACCGATATTTAAGGCTCTTTCCATAAAACATAAGGCGATTATTGTTGCGCCTTTGTTGGAACGAATAGAACTGTCGTCGTATCTTGATAATACTGTCGAGGAGGTTTCTGTTAGCGGAGAATCGGGAGTTCAGGCTCGTGTATGCGATTATGACTGGATATTGGATTTACGCGAGCAATGTATAAATAAAGATGTGCCTTTTCGGTTTCATCAAACCGGGGCAAAATTGCTTAAAAATGGAAAACTCTATCGTATAAAACGTGGATACCAGATTGCCCAAGCCTATAAGGCAAATATAAATTATAGAATCGGTAAGGATTATAAGCCGATATTATAAAGCTTTGTTGCAATTATTCTTTCCAGTATAGTTTGTGGAGAGAATAGCTTCTATGTATTATTGGTTTCGTCAATTCTAAGTTGACTATTTTATACTTCTGGTTTCATAATTGTTTTTCAGGTTTTGATATTGCAGGGGGTATGTTGGGTCGATTCTTTGGTTTTGATACTGAAATTAATTATTCGCGTTCAATCTCGATTGCAAGACCTATAATTAACATATGGATGTTGTACATTTGTGGCGTTTACTAAATTACAAAAGGACGATAACAGATTGAATGAGTGATATCTTTCATATATATACCGATATTTCATTTCTTCCCGTAAATGAACACGAAGCATACTTGAAGGAGGGATTCGGCGGGATTTGTACTGCGGGCACAGCGATAATAGAGGTTTTTTCGGTGCGTCGCCAAATATCCAAAAATGATATTGTGACGATTTTACCGTTGCAATTGGCATCGATCCACCAGATTAGCGACGACTTTTCCATGACCTTTTTTAAAGTCGATAAAGTCATGTTTTTAGATATAATGAGTGGTTTGGGTAAAATAACTCCTGACTTTTTCTTTTATATGCGGAAAAATTTTGTGTACGCTTTAAATGATGGGGAGACCCAACGATTCCTCGGTTTTTGCCATGTACTTGCTTTCAGAGGTCGCAATGACGATCCTGTTTTTTGCCGGGAGACGATTTTGCATTTGCTGAGAATCTACTACTGGGATTTTTATGTATACTTTCAAAGGAGGACGAGCGATAGCAAGAATCCTCCTCTGAATTCCAATAAGGAGAATATTGCCTTTAAGTTTGGCATGTTGGTTTCCGAACATTATAGTTTACACCGGGAGATTGCCTTTTATGCTGATAAGCTGTGTATATCTCCTGTGTACCTGACTAAGGTCGTTCAGGAGATGAACGGTCAGTCTCCTTATAAGGTGATAGCAGATTATGTGATTGTTGAAATAAAGATGTTACTCAGAAATCCGAACTTTGGAATAAAAGATGTAGTCGGAAAGACCGGATTTTCCAACCAATCTTCGTTAAGTCGTTTTTTTCGTCAGCATACGGGTATGTCCCCGTCGGAATACCGACGTACTGTCCATGTCATACGCTAAACGAGAAATAGGCGACATGATATAGTTAAAAAGATTATAACATGAAACAAAACGAAATGATCCCTGTCGAAAAAGAGGAAAAGTCTTTAGAAATAGAGTTCTCCGAATTACTGACGGAACAAATCCTGTTCCCGGAGAGCGTTTATGTCCATTTGCCGATGGGGGTTGAAATTTATGATGTAAAGGGTGTTTTGCGTGGTATCAACTATCGGGCACAACATATGTACGGAATCGATGACTTACGCGCGGTGATAGGCAAGGTCAATCTTTTCGACAGTCCCTATGTCGATGAACAACTTAAGATGAGGATTCGGTCGGGAGAGGATATCGTGCTGGAGTTCGAGTATGATTTCGACCGGGTGAACAGGGAATATTTCTCGACCCGTAATAAAAATACGATTATTTACGAAGTTAAGGTTGTTGCCATACGGAATAAAAAAGGAACTATTCTCGGGCATATGTTGCTTACCAATGATGTAACGGCAACGAAGGAGGCTGAGTTCCGTACCGAGGAAGGTAAAAAAAATTTGGAGATGGCCATGGATGCCGCCCATATGTCTTCTTGGGTATACGATGTACAGAGGGAAGTTTTTAGTCCCTTGCATGGAGATACGATAGTTGAGGATGCCATGTCGTTGGAAGAGTTACAAAAGATATTGCACCCTCAAGACCGTATGCCGTTGGAGCAGCTTTTCAGACAATTGATAAACCGGGAGATTTTATATGGACAGATAACTTTGCGTTTCTATCATAAACGGAAGCGGCAATATCGCCATTACGAGAGCCGGATGCGGCTTTCCTCCGAGCTCCGGGGTAAATTACTTATCGTGGGTACTCAACTCGATGCGACGGAAAGAATACAAATGGCTAAACGGACGGAAGGCTTGATTGCAAAACGGGAATTGGCTATGCGGGTTAGTAATATCGTTCATTGGGATTTCGATGTGCGGATTCAGAAATTCGAATCTTATAACGATCCTGTTAACGATTATGCTTCCGACAAGCTATTGACGATTGCGGAGTATTTGAACGTAATTCATCCCGAAGACCAGTCATTGGCCTACGATGCCATACAATCCATGTCGTTGGGTAAGGAGCTCAATATCAATTTTACATGTCGTATGCAAACGAAACATGATGATTCGTGGCAGTATTGTAACATTATAGGGGTACCTTTCGAGTATGGTGAGAGTGGTGAGGTTATCCGGTTTACCGGATTCCGGCAAAATATTTCGAAACTTCACCATTTGAACGAAGAGTTGAAGGAACGGAATTATAAAATGGAATTGACGTTTAAAACGGTGGGTATGTCTTACTGGGATTTCGATGTGGAGAGTAAACAATACCGTGCGTTTAATGATCCGGTCAACGATTTTCACCCGGATAAGGTAATTTGGCCGGAAGACTATGTGAATGCGTCCCATCCGGATGATATGGAGCGTGTGAAAAAGAATATTGAAAGTATGCTTCAACGAATCGATAAAGAATTCAGTTTCCAATACCGTTCCAAAACCAAATGGGATCAGGAGTGGCAGACTCTTATTATTACCGGTATCCCTGTTGAAAAGAATAAAAAAGGGCGTATAACCCGTTATACCGGTATTGCTTTCAATAATACGAAATGGGAAAAAATGACTCGGGAATTAGTGGAGATGAAAGAAAAAGCAGAGCTTTCCGATCGGCTTAAATCCGCCTTTTTAGCCAATATGAGTCATGAAATACGTACACCTTTGAATGCTATCGTCGGATTTTCCGAATTGATGGTGAGTTGTGATGACCCAGCCGAAAAAGAGGAATATATGAGTATAATCGACTCCAACAATGAATTGTTATTGCGGTTGATTAACGATATCTTGGATCTTTCGAAAATCGAGTCCGGTATCCTCGAGCGTAAAAGAGAGAGGTTCGATTTGGCGAAGGTGTGTAATGAATTATATCTGATGATCCAGTCGAAGATTACTAATCCGAATGTCGAATTCCGGATGGATAAGGGACCGGAATGTCAGGTTTTTTTAGATCGAAACCGTTTGAAACAGGTCTGGATGAATTATTTGACCAATGCGGTCAAATGTACCAGATCAGGGTACATAAAGATGGGATATTCTGTCGAAAGGGGAGGTGTTCGTATATATGTTGAAGATACGGGTGCGGGTATTTCAAAGGAATTGCAGGACCGGGTATTTTGTCGTTTTCAAAAACTGAATGAGTTTGCCCAGGGGACGGGGTTAGGATTGGCCATATCCCGTGCTATTGTCGAGGCTGCGGGTGGAGAAGTGGGATTTACTTCCGAGTATGGGGTCGGATCGACATTTTGGGCTTGGTTGCCATGCGAGATCGAGATACGGGAAAATACCGATTGGACAGATCGACAGCTTACAGGACAACGATCCATTCTTAATACGGGCGATGAAAAAGAGTTGAAAATCTTAGTTGCTGAAGACAATGACGGTAACTATTTGTTGGTGGAACGTATCCTTAAAGATTATACTCTTACCCGGGTGTTGAATGGTGTAGATGCCGTAAAGAAAATCATCGATGAGAAGTTTGATCTTGTTTTTATGGATTTAAAGATGCCGATCATGGGAGGTTTGGAAGCAACACGCAAAATACGCGAATTCAATACCGAAATTCCGATTGTGGCTCTTACGGCTAACGCTTTTGATTCCGATCGTGTTAGTGCTATTGAAGCGGGATGTAGTGCCTTTCTTGCAAAACCCGTGAAAAGGAATCAGTTGCTTGAACTATTTTCTAAAAAATGGTAAGTGGTGATATACAAGTTAATGGAGAAAAAGCTGGAAATAATTAACAATTTCTAATTGTTTTTACTGAGCTTATTCATTTATTTCTAAGTAGGGTTATTCATGACCCTACTTTTTTATATGGCATCCTTTGAATATTTATAATATATATTTATTTTTGAATTTTCAATCCGAAATTATTTTTTTGGAAAAGAAAACAAAAGGGTCAGCTCAAAGGTTATTTGTGTGTTAAATGTGAATTCACGTTATAATTATTTGGATGATTAACAATTATTCGGACGATAAGGAACTGCAACGTTCTTTGAAAAGGGGTACGATTTCTGCTTTTGTGTATATCTACACCACGTATTTCGATGCGTTATTAAATTATGCTGATCGTTTGTTAAATAATATGGAGACGGCCCGGGATGTTGTTCAGCAGGTCTTTTATAAGGTCTGGGAAGGACGGGCTGTATTGTCAATTACTCTTTCCGTTAAGGCCTACCTTTTTAAATCGGTTTATTACGGTAGCCTGAATACGTTGGCTCACGAAAAAAATGTCAGAAAGTACGAGCAAGAACAATTGTCGGATTTCTATTTTTCTACTATTATACAATCGCCTGAGGCTGAGATAGAATTGTGGCAGTCCGATATCGGCCGGGCTTTACAGGATGCGATAGACTCTTTACCGGAGAGATGCCGGGAAGTATTTTTATTGAGTAAAGTGGAAGGGTTGAAGAACAGGGAAATTGCCGAGCGGTTGACTATTTCCGAGAAAACCGTGGAACGTCATATGTCTATAGCGTTGAGTAAGTTAAGAGATGAGCTGGATGGGGTCCTGCAGATGATTTTGTTTTTTTCTTTTTTCCCTTGGGGGTAAAATCATTTTTAACTGTCTTTGGGATATGAAGACAAAAAAGATGGAATTCCCAAACTTCAATATAGATCAATTGCTGGCTCGTGTATTATCGAATCGAGCGGATCGGGAGGAAATCATTTATTTTTTCCAATGGATAAACGAGGGTGAAAACCGGGAATATTTCGAAAAATTTAAAAAAGTATGGCATTTGACTTCGGGGATACATGCCGACCGGAGATTATTAGAGACCGGATTAGAGGATTATCGTCTTTTCATGGAAAAATCTTTGCGGCGTGATCGACGGCTAAAGCGGGTGTTATGGCAGGTGGCATCGGTGATCGTGATCGGCTTGATAGGTATCGTTGCGTTTGTTTGGTTGCATAGAGATACGATGCCGAAGGAGATGGTGAAGGTCGGACGGGATAAAGCGGTTGTCCTGACCTTATCCGACGGGAGGGAGATCGACATGACCCAGGATTCTTTGTTAGTGGTAAAAGAAGTAGGGACATCTGCCCAGCTTTATAAAATAAATCAAAGAAGAATCGTGTATGAGATGCAGGACTCTTCGGTATTTGCTGATTCTGCCGAATTGATCTATCATGAGATTAGCGTGCGTGCGGGAGAGCGTTTTTTTGTACAGTTGTCGGACGGGACGAAAGTGTGGCTCAATTCGGAGAGCTCGTTGCGTTATCCGGTTTGTTTCAGCAACGGGAACCGGGAGGTTGAGGTTCGGGGCAATCTCTATTTTGAGGTGGTAAAAGATTCGATGCGTCCCTTTGTTGTCGTGGCGCAAGAGATGAAAACCGAAGTGTTGGGAACCTCTTTTGAAGTCAATACATACGGGGATAAGGATGAGGTGAGTACAACTCTCGTGGAGGGGTGTGTGAGGGTATATGCGGGTAATTGTATTGAAACGATTTATCCCGACCAGGAATTCCTTTTTCATACGAATAGTGGCAAGTTCGAGATTCGGAAGGTGGATGCCGCTAATAGGGTACAATGGAAGGATGGTATTTTAGTGATCGATAACGAATCGTTTGATAATCTTGTCCGAAAATTGGAACGTTGGTATGGTATAGATATTCAAAATAATACCGGAATTGTTTTTACCCAATCGTTTAGCGGAGAATTTGACCGGGAGAATGTCCAACATGCTATTGAGACTATTTGTGTAAATCTAAATATTTCTTATTCTATGGAAGAAGGTAGAATTTTATTGAGAAGGTAACAAAAGGAGTATCCGTCGTGCGCCAACACTTTTTAGATACTCCTAATGTTAAGCGTGTTTTTAATATAAACTTAACTTTACAAAATTATGAAAAAAAAGCGGTATTCTCTGTCCGCGTCAGTAAAAAATGTCTTTTGGATATTTTTGTTGACCTTTCTATGGACAAATTTATTGTGCTTTTCGGCCAAAAGTAATCCGATCGAACCACAGCGGGTGACCTTGAATTTGAAAGATGTTTCTCTTTCCATGTTGTTTCAGGAAATAAAGAAACAGACCTCTTACAAATTTTTTTATAACGATGAGCAAGAAAAAGCATTAGGAAAAATTTCGGTCTCGGTAACGAATGAAACCTTAGACAAGGTATTGGATAAGGTATTTGAAGGGACGAAATATACCTATAAAATTTCGGGTGAACAGGTGGTTGTTGTCTCTCGAGAGAGTGTACAAGCGACTGCAGAGAAGCAAATTAGAATTCGGGGAAAAGTAACGGATGAAAAGAAAAATCCTATTCCCGGTGTAACGGTTGTGGTAAAAGGGACAACTTTGGGAGTATCCACGACTGCCGATGGAAATTACGTGTTGACTTTGCCTGAGATGAAGGATTTTTCATTGGTTTTTTCTTTTATCGGAATGGAAACTCAGGAGATTAAGTACGCGGGGAAAGATACGATCAATGTCGTGATGAAGGAGGAGGATGTGAAGTTGGAGGATGTTATTGTAACGGGTTACGCGAACGTGAAGAAATCCAGTTTTACCGGTTCTGTCACTCAAGTAAAGAGAGAGGAACTGATGAAGGTGGGAACCAGTAACGTGATGGATTTGCTTCAGGTATTTGATCCTTCTCTGAGAATAGTAAAAAACAACGAGATGGGATCCGATCCGAACACGTTGCCGGAATTTTACGTACGGGGGCGCTCCGGGATCTCTCAAGTGAAGGAGTTGGATCAATTGCAAGCCGGGGATGTTTCCGAGTTTGCGTTGTCTACGAATCCGAACTTGCCTATCTTTATTTTGGATGGATTTGAGGTGAGCGTGGAAAAAGTGTATGACCTCGATTTGAACAGGATTAAGGATATCAATATTTTGAAGGATGCAGCTGCTACCGCAATTTACGGTTCTCGTGCGGCTAACGGAGTAATTGTAATCGAGACGGTTCCTCCCGCTCCCGGGGAACTGCGTATCTCTTACAACGGAAATTTGGATATCACTGCTCCGGATTTGAGCAGTTACGATCTGATGAATGCGGAGGAAAAATTGGCTGCAGAGTGGGCTGCCGGATTGTTTCAACCGAGGTTACAGAATTTGGGTTCTGTGAGTGAAGAGTCCGAATTGAACTCTTTAATGGGATATTATATAGAGAAAAGAAATCGGATTTTACGGGGTATCGATAACTATTGGTTATCTCAGCCGTTGACCACGGAGGTGAATCATAAACACAGCGTGTATGTAGAGGGCGGTACCGAGAGTATCCGTTTCGGTGTCGAATTGCGTTACGATAAACAAAACGGAGTTATGAAGGAATCCTATCGGGATCGTGTCGGAGCCGGGTTGACGTTGGACTATCGTTACAAAGGTTTGCAAATAAAGAATCAAATCAATTATGACGTGGTGAAGGCAAAAGATTCTCCTTACGGTAGCTTCAGGGATTATACCAGTAAACAACCCTATGATTTGTGGGCCGATGAAGAGACCGGAGAGATGCTTCAGAATACGACTCAGTGGGGAAATTACGGCGGTAGTTCCAAGAATCCCTTGTATGAGGCTATGTTGGGTAATTTTAGCAAAAACGGTTATAAAGAGTGGACCAATAATCTTTCTTTAAACTGGTATATCAATGATTATTTGTTAATTAAGGGACAGTTGGCGCTTACCCTCAAAGAAGCTAATACCTCTTCCTTCACGGATCCCCTTTCCGGGACTTATAGCAGGGGAGATCTTTTCACGAAAGGGGATTTGTATCTGTCGGAGACCAATACCAATACGTTAAACTTGAATTTATTCGGTGCCTATAACAGATCTTTCGGAAAACACAATATAAATTTCAGTATGGGAATCAATCTTCGTACGACTCATGACGAGTATGCGAGATCTCATTACAGAGGTTTTCCGGATGCTGAGCGGCACGAACCTGCTTATGCTTATGAGATCGTTACGAAACCGTCTTTTTCGGATAACGAGACACGATTGTTAGGTGGTTTCGCCACGTTCAATTACAGTTACGATAATATTTACCTTTTGGACGGATCTTATCGTTTCGACGGATCCTCCGAATTCGGGGCGGATCGTAAATGGGCTCCTTTCTGGTCAGCCGGAGCCGGAGTAAACATGCACAATTACGATTTCATGAAGCGGCTTGACTTTGTCTCCTTGTTGAAATTGAAAGGAAACGTGGGAGAGACCGGTAAGGCTAATTTCCAGCCCTATATGGCGAAAAATGTTTGGGACGTCATGTTGGATGACTGGTATCCGACCGGAATCGGTGCGGCTCCGATGGCAATGGGTAATAAAGATCTGACATGGGAAAGAACGCTTTCATGGAGTATCGGTGCAGAGATCGGCTTATGGAATGACCGGATTCAATTCGATATCGATTATTATAACAAAACAACCAAAGACGGTATTACCGAGGTTTCGCTTCCTTCTTCTTCCGGGTTTAAGACTTATATGGATAACATGGGAGAAATTCAAAACAAGGGAGTCGATGTTATATTGAATTTACGTGCTTATTCTTCGAAAAACTTGGATGTGAATCTTTTTGCAAATTTATCACATAATGAAAATAGGATTACCAAAATTTCAGATTACCTGAAACAGTATAACGAACGGGTGAACGATTATTACGAGGGGTATAATCATGATAACTATACGGGTTCATGGGTATTGCAGTTAAGTAATAGCAATAAGGAGTATGCCAAGCCTCTTTTGAAATATGAAGAAGGAGCCTCTTTAACAGCTATCTACGGAATGAAATCTTTGGGTATTAACCCGGCAAACGGTAAAGAAATTTATCAAAAGCGAGACGGTACCATCACTTACGACTGGAGTCCCCAAGAACAGCAGGTCATTGGAGACGAAGAGCCTACTGCTCAAGGAGCATTCGGGGTGAATGTCCGTTATCAGCGATTCACTTTGTATACTACATTTTTGTATGAATGGGGTGGAGATAAATACAACCAGACCTTAGTCAATAATGTTGAAAACGTGAATTTGAATGATTATAATGCGGACCGGCGCGTATGGACGGATAGATGGCAAGAGGTGGGCGACGTGACCCCGTTGAAAGCTATTCAGGATCGGTATTACGTGACGCGTGCCACTTCCCGGTTCGTGCAAAAAAACAATTATGTGACTTTCAACTCTTTATCTTTAGCTTATGACTTTAACCCGACTTTGATTAACAGGATTGGTTTCAGTATGTTAAGATTACAATTTAACATGAAAGATATAAAGACGTTCTCTACGATAAAGCAGGAGATGGGATTGTCCTATCCTTTTGCTCGCACCTTTACCTTCACGTTGAATGCCAGTTTTTAATGCTAACAAAGAGAGATTATGAAAAGAATATGGATTTTTATACTATTACTCGGGGTGTTGAGCTCCTGTAATGATTTCTTGGATGTAACATCCGATACGGAACTTGTCGAAGAGGATTTGTACTCGGATATTACAGGAGTGAGAATGGCGGTAAACGGTGTTTACAAGTCATTGTCTTCTACCGATTTGTACGGTAAGAATTTAACATGGGGATTTGCCAGTGCTATCGGGCACAATTATCAAACCAGTAGTACTACTTATCTGCCGACCTCTTTATATTATGCGGCTCAATTTGATTGGGAAAATGCAGAAACTGTAACGGAGCAAATCTGGAGTAAGGCTTATAATACCATTGCGGCATGCAATGACATCATTCAACACGTGGAAGGGAAAGATACCACCTTCTTCGAGTTGGGAAGTATCGAAAAAGATATGATATTAGGAGAAATGTATGGTGTCCGCGCCATGTTGCATTTCGATATCTATCGTCTTTTTGCACCGGCACCTGTTACGAATTATGCCGGAACCACGATTCCTTACGTGACTACTTATCCCGATCATCAACCGGTGCACAAGACGGCCGAAGAGGTGGAGACTTTGATCATCGAGGATATGGAACGAGCCAAGGCCCTTTTAACTAAGGTGGATACTGTTTTTTGCGTGTCGTGGTGTAAATCGACATCCGCCCGATTACGTCACTCCAATTCCTGGTCGAGTGCACCGCCTAACGACTTTTTCAGCTATCGCGGTCATCGGATGAATTATTGGGGAGCTACGGCATTGTTGGCACGTATGTACTTGTACCTGGGAGACCAGGATAATGCTTATAAAAATGCGTGGATTTGTTATCGTTTCCATCAACGGAACTGGTTTAAATGGACCTCCGCTTCTTATTTAGGGTTGATAACGGATAAAGATTATGTTTACCCGAAAAAACCGGACGAGATCTTTATGGCTTTCTCCAACAATAATAATTATGATAATTGGGAGAGTACGATCGGAACGAGTAATTATGCTTTTCGTATGAAAAATATGACAGAATTGTTCAAAGGAGATGAGGATGATTATCGGTTAGTCGGATATTACAATCGGTATGGTTATCAAAGGTATCTGACCTGGATCAGACCTGCCGGGACTTCTTATACGGCTACTTCTACCGCTGAGAATCAAGGTCCCTATCTTCCGATTATCAGTTTCCCGGAGATGTATCATATCCTGATCGAGTGTATGATCAATAAAAATCAGATTACCGAAGCTGTCGGATTGCTGAATACGATCAGACAAAAAAGAGGGGCTAAAACGACTATTCCAGAAACGATAGCTGCCGACCAACTGAAAGAGAGGTTAGTGACGGATATTATCCGGGAAACCTTGACCATGGGGCAGACCTTCTATATGTTTAAACGGTTGAACCGGGATATCTTCAACGGAGAAGAGAATATAAAGATGAGTTCGGAGAAATGGACGATCCCATTACCGCAAAGTGAAACAGATTATCAATTCTAATGCAGAAATTATGAAAAAAATATACACGTTATTACTTGTAGTCGTTTGTTTTGGGATGACTCTCTCTTGTAACAGGGATGATATCATGTTATACGATTCCGGCGATTATATTCAGTTTGTCAAGCGCCTTACTGATTCTTCGACATGTTCTTTTTTAGCTTACCCGAACGATAATCAATTGCGTTTTCCCGTGGTTGTCGAGGTTATAGGTAAGCCCTCCACACAGGATCGGAATTATAAGATTACAGTGGCCGACGAATACACGAACGCTACGACGGCTAATTATGATTTGCCTGCCAGTTTTGTAATGAAGGCCGGAAAGGTGATCGATACCTGTTGGGTTACGTTTAAGAAAACAAACGAACTTAAAACCAAGGCTTTGCGATTGGCTTTGAAGTTGGAAGCAACGCCTCATTTCAGGTTAGGGCAAACGGATTGTTTGGGAAATATCCTTTATGTCACTAATATGGTTTCCAAACCGGATTGGTGGAATTCGACCGTGACTAATAGTTATCTCGGGGACTATTCGGATAAAAAGTACACCTTATTTATTCAGGAGACCGGTGTTGCAGATTTGAATCCGGATAATGCAGATGAATTACGTTATTACACGATTATATTTAAAAACTATCTGTTAAGGGAGAAGGATAATAATCGTACAGTTCGGGAAGATGATGGAACGGAAATGACCGTTAACCTGATAGGTGGATAATTTTAAAGATTTGAATTATGAAAATAAGAATAATAATTATAGCATTATGGGCGTCTTTATTAGCCGCTTGTTATGAAGATAAGGGAAATTATGATCTTGTGGATTACAACAAGATTACAATTGCCACGGTCGCTGCAGAAACAAAAACAACGGTTGTTTTAGGCGAGTCCGTGAAGATAACTCCTAAAATAACCTGGAAATATCCGGAAAGGGATACGACTGAAAATGCATTTGATTATACTTGGATTCATACTTGGGGTGGCGATACCATAGCTAAGACCCGGGTGTTGGAGTATACGCCGGAGGAGTGCGGTAACTTTACTTGTTATTTGTATGTTACGGAAAAAGCGACCGGGGTGATTACCCGTTATCAAACTTCGGTGACGGTACAATCTCCCTATTTGAAAGGTTGGTTTATCTTAAGTGAGAATAACGGTAAAACCAATTTGAATTTTGTTCGCCGCGATTCCAGAAAAGATAACGACAATAAAACCATTTATTATTGGACGGATTTTATCGATCTTTACTCTCAATTGCATCCGAATGATCCTTTGGCTTCAGAGGTTCCTGTAAGATCTGATGCTTATATTGTCGGTAATGAAGAGGATGAAGTCGTTATAATCTATAAAGGCGGAAGGGCCTCCGTGTTGAACGGTTTGGATTTCTCGAAAGTATTGGAAATTAAGGATGAATTCCCCGGAGGGGTTTATCCTGTCGGATTCGAGACCAAACAATTTATCCGGGGCGGATATTGCGATTTCGTGTTAGGCACCGACGGAAAACTTTACTGGAGGAAGAATACGAATTCTACGGTAATGAAACATGAGCAGATGTTTATGAATGTGGCTGTTTATTTCCCCGGCGGAGGGGCAGATATATCCGAATTCTTCAATATAAATGTATACGCGGCAAATTTTATTTTAGGATACGACCAGCTTCACAAGAGATTTGTAGCCTGTTACACGAGTTTTAATTCCGGTAACTCTTATTTGGGAGGAAAAATAGATATTATTAATCCGGTTGATCCGACCACTTTCGTCGATATCCTGAATTTGGATGGGTATAAATTACTCTATTGCGGGGATTTTACGGACGGAAAGAATTATGTGAATATATTGAAACAGGAGAGTACGGGTAAATATTTGATGCAAACGTATAAGTTATCCGGAGGGTATAATAGCCTGAGTGTAACGAACGCTTCTCAAGAAGAATTTACCGGTAGCGATAAAATTTCCGATAATACCGTATTTTGGAAATTGCGTAAAGCTTCTTACCTCTATTTCGGGGAGGGCAATCGCTTGTATTTCTACGATATGAGTACGAAAGCGGTGAAATTGTATGCTTCTCTTCCGGATGGCGGTAATATTACCCATTTGATGGAGAGTCCGTCATCCGGTGGAGACTATCTGTTGGGTGTTGCCACGGATAAGGGGTATTTTTATTTGATCAATGCCGTTGATGCCGAAATTTTGGGGTCTCCGGATCCGGGGGCTGTCGGTATTCAACATCAGGTATCTGGATTGGGGAATATTAAGAGTGTCTCCTGGAAATGGGGAGGATACTATAATTTGGTATTCGACAGGTATTAATGAGTATTTGTTTTGGATGTGGATTTAAAATCCACATCCAAAATTTTAAAATGCGGGACGTTTTTATACGTCGTGTGTGTATTGTGTAAAATCAATAATTATGAGGATGATCGATAAGTGTTCTCTCCTGTTAATAGCATTATTGCTGGTCTTCGGAGAGAACGGCAGATCGGTTAATGGATGAGTAGCGTTATCAAGCACATGGTAAGGATAAGGCGGTAGACGAACAAGTACCGATGCTACCACGTCGCCTTACGAGTATATGTCGTATAAGATGCATAAGTTGTTGAATAATAAATAATTGGTTTTGTGTTGGTTTTTTGTGAAAAGTTTATCGTTTTTCTCGAGACGAATAACACGTGAGTTATATATTAAAGTAAATCTATTGTATGGAAGAATCGATTGTAAAAGTAGAAAATTTGTCTCATCGTTACACGATCCAGTGGGCGATCCGGGATATCAA
>NZ_JAQEHX010000005.1:0-253997 GCF_027666085.1 Sanguibacteroides sp. AM78-02pH3A
GCTCGCTTTTTGTCACTTCAATATCTTTAAGAACTCGTCTGCTTATTTAGCTCCCTTCCCCTCGATCTTCCCGCGGAAAGCGGGTGCAAAAGTAGGGCTTAATTTTCAACTTCCAAATTTTTCCTCCACTTTTTTAAAAGTTTTTTTTCAACTCTCCATACTCTCCCCCGCCGGAAAAATCATCCACCATTCACCTTCTCACGACTACTCCACCTCCCACCATTCCTTTCTAACGTCATGAACTCTTTCTCTCTCGAAAGCGGGTGCAAAGATAAAAAATGAATCTATCCCTTTCCAAATTTTTACGCCTTATTTTTTCAAAAAAATAACGAAATCACTATTCCGTCTATCTCTCAACGACTTTCGGGCAAAAACAACAACAGTAAATTGCAAATTCTCAAATCACGAAATCGTCTAACCACTAAATCTCCCGCTCCCGTCATCTTCTTATCCCCGGTTTTCACAATTGTTTTAAAGCTAATTTGATCAACTCCTCCACACTGCTCACACTTCCGGTAGCACATATTTTATCCAACGTCTTTACCACCTGCGCACGTGCAAAACCGAGCATCACCAAAGCCGCTAAAGCCTCCTCTTTCATCGTATTGGACAATACTCCCATATTTTCCAATACCACACCCTCCTTACCCACTTTATCCTTTAACTCGATAATTACCCTTTGAGCCGTTTTTATACCTATTCCCTTCACACTCTTAATCGCATTTACATTTTCGGTTACGATAGCCCCGGTAATCTCTTCCACACTCATAGAGCTCAACATGACATTTGCCGTATTCGCCCCAATCCCCGAAACTGATATCAAAGAACGAAACAAACTCCGCTCCTCTTTGGTGAAAAAACCATAAAACAGATGTACATCTTCCCGTATAACTTGATGAATATAAAGCAAAACCTCTCGTTCCGAAGCGATCTTAGAATAAGTATTCAACGATACATGAATATTATATCCGATTCCTCCACATTCGACAACCACATAGGCAGGAGTAGCCTCTATCAGTATTCCTTTAATATATTCGTACATAATAAACCTGAATTAAAATACCCTTAAGGACGGAATCCGATGATTTCCCGAACTTCCTTTATCGTCTTCTCCGCACTCGTTCTTGCTTTTTCAGCTCCCATAGCCGCAATCTTATCCAAATAAACCGGATCGGCCGAGTATTCCAGAATCCGCTCTCGGATGGGGGTACAAAATTGAATAATATCCTCGGCTAACTGCTTTTTCATATCCCCGTAACGAATCTCGCAAGCATTATACTTATCATTGAAATAAGCATAAGTATCTTTGTCGGAAACCACTTCCATTAAAGTAAATAAATTTTGTATCACCTCAGGCTTTATGCTATTAGGTTCAGTCGGCCCGCTATCGGTTACCGCTTTCATCACTTTTTTACGAATTGTAGCGGCATCATCGATCAAGTATATGGCGTTACCCTCGGATTTACCCATTTTCCCCGAACCATCCAAACCGGGAATCTTCACCGCTTCCTTGGAAAAGGTAAATGAAGCCGGTTCCGGAAAAAACTCCCGGCCATACATCGTATTGAATCTCCGGGCAAATTTACGAGCCATCTCCATATTCTGCTCCTGATCTTTACCAACCGGTACTTTATGTGCTTTATGAATAATAATATCAGCGGCCATAAGCGTCGGATACGTCAATAATCCGGCATTTACGTTATCAGGCTGTTTCCGGGCTTTTTCCTTAAATGTTGTCGTACGCTCCAATTCACCCAAATAAGCATTCATATTCAGGAAAAGGTATAGTTCCAAAATCTCCTTCACGTCACTCTGAACATAGATCGCCGATTTTTCCGGATCTATGCCACAAGCTAAGTATTCGGCTAAAATCTTTCGGACACTTCCCATGATATCGTCCGGACGAGGATGCGTAGTCAACGAATGCCAATCGGCAATAAAAAAGAAACAATTATATTCATTCTGCATCTGAATAAAACTCTTTACCGCACCGAAATAGTTTCCTAAATGCAAATTACCCGTAGGTCTAATTCCGCTTACTACTGTTTCCATCGTTAAAAATTTTCAATGTTTACGAATGACAAAGATATATTTTTATTCCTTTTAGAACAATATAATCGGTTGCTCTTCCTCCCAATACCGAATTTCAAAATTATTTTTTTACGAAAAAACGAAGAAAAAGTTACGTTCAAATCCTTCATTTTAAGCTTGAATACTGACCTTTCCAGCACATGCACCAGCTCATTTTACACAACTTACTGATTGTCAAAATAAAAAATATTGAAAAAAAAAGATGTTCTTATGTTGTTTTTTCCTACATTTGAAACGAAAACTCAAATTTAAACTTTAATTTAACATGGAAGGATACGAAAAAAATGAAGGTATGGAAATGAATGATCGGGAAGAGATCTATTCAAAACCAGTGAGAGCAGGGAAAAGGACCTATTTTTTCGATGTAAAAGCTACTCGTAATAATGATTATTATTTAACGATTACCGAGAGTAAGAAAAAATTTGACAAAGAAGGTAATCAAAACTACGAGAAACATAAAATTTTCTTGTACAAAGAGGATTTTGAAAAATTTGCAGAAGGCCTGGATGAGGCTGTAGCATATATCAAAGCGGCTCTGAACGGCGAGTTGCCGGAATCTCATCAAGACAGAAGCAATGATTTCGATGACATTGATTTCGACGATTTATCAAAATAAAAAAAGAGGCTTAAGCCTCTTTTTTTATGGTAATAATCCATATGGTATTTTAGCCAAACCTTCAGCCAGTTGATTTATTCCTTTTTCCAGCTTTCCTTTCAGCATCATTTTCATCACGACATTCAAATCCGCCTCAAAAGTGATCCGCATACGGGTGTCGTAAGGTCCATTCTCCAACAATTGAATCCACATACTAAAATCAAAAGGAACACGTCCGTCTCCTCCCAATTTTATGAGTTTAGGCTCTTCCCGCTCCACTATTTTCATTCCCATCTCCCCCACACCTTTGATTATGAAAGAACAACTATCCTCCGTCGTACGAATATCTTCAATTTTATCCGAAATAGAAGCCATCTGTTCCCCTCCCATCTGGCGGGCCATATTAATAATGGTCCCTATCCGATTGAAGTCGGAAAGAAAATTATAAACCCTATCTATTGTACATTCAATTCTCTGAACATCGCTTACAACCTTCGTAGACATAAACAATATTTATTTATAGGTTTCAGGACTCAATCTCCACTCTTTCAATTTTTCAACCTCATTCGAATGAACATAACCCGTTCTCACGGCTAAATCGATCATCGCCCCATAATTACTCAACGTATCCAAAGCACAATGAGCAGCAGCAAAATTATCTTCCGCTTTCTGAAAACCGTACGTAAAAATAGCTGTCAATCCCAGCACGTTACAACCAGCGTTCCGTAAAGCTTCCACGGCTTGCAAGCTGGAGCCGCCTGTTGAAATCAAGTCCTCAACCACTACTACCTTCTGTCCGGGCTTACAGTCCCCTTCAATCAAATTCTCCAATCCATGATTTTTAGCCGAAGACCTGACATACACAAACGGTAAGCCTAACTCCTGAGCAACTAATGCTCCTTGTGCTATCGCTCCGGTAGCGACACCGGCAATGACCTCCACTTGAGGATATTTACTCCGAATTAATTCGACGAATTGATCCCTGATATAGGTACGAACTGCCGGAAAAGATAAAGTCTTACGGTTATCACAGTAAATCGGCGATTTCCAGCCGGAAGCCCAGGTAAAAGGGTCAGAAGGTTGCAATTTAATAGCTTTTATCTGCAATAAATGAGAAGCTACCTGCTCAGCTACACTATTCATTTTACACTTTATTTAATAGTTATTCATTCTCTTTCGGCGTGCAAAGGTACGAAGTATTTTTTAAAGCGCTCTCTACGACCCGTAGAATTTCAGGATATTCTTTTTCCAGTTTTCCTGAACCGCACAACTCCACAATTTCCCGTAATCCGGGAATAATAGAATCGATAAAATGTTGTTTCCTTTCGTGTATACCCCTCAAACCGAAAGCCCCCATAGCCTGCAAAAGACGTATCAACACGAAATGATAATAAGCCTTACGAAATATCTTCGCCCGCTCTTTACTATAAGTAGATAATCGCCGGATATAATAATCCAGCAATTCATTTTTTTGCTCTTCCGGCATCTTCACCACGGCATCATACAATAAAGAAGCCACATCATAATGCAATGCTCCCTGACGTCCACCCTGGTAATCGATAAAATAAACATCATCATCCGACACCATGATATTTCGTGACTGGAAATCCCGGAACATAAAACAATCGGCTGCCACTACCGCCAAATGCTTTGTCAACCGGTCAAAATCATTCTCCAATTTCTCCTCGTCCGCTTCCACTCCGGCCAACCGTAAAAAGCAATATTTAAAATAATTCAAATCCCAACGAATACAACGCTCATCAAAAACAGGACGAGGTAAACAAGCCGAATAATCCAATCCTCTCCCCCCTATCCATTGAAAACGCAATAATTCAGACAAGGACTTTCTATACAATTCCATCGTGTGTTCGCTCAATCCCTTTTCCTTCCGTTCCCGCTCCACGATATCCAACAGCATATCCGTTCCGAGATCTTCCTGTAAATAGAACTTTCCGTCTTCCGACACCCGATATATTTCAGGTACATGCAATCCCTTTTCTTTAAAATTCCGGGAAAATTCAACGAACAACCGGTTTTCCCTCAAGTTTTCATGATACACGCCGATACAGGAAAACCTCTCGTCTTTCATACGATAATATTTTCTTGCAGAACCGGATAAAGGCAAGGCCTCCATGCTCTTTACCGCATGTCCCGCGTACGATTTAAAAAGAGATTCCAACTGTTCTTCCATAAACTTTATTCGTTATTACTCCCCGCTTTACTTCTACGGTAATCCAAACACAGGTTACGCCGCTTACCGATAATATACCTCCCCAAAATTAAAACATCGACCGACAACAAAGCGCATATCCTTTTCATTCTCCGGTATGAATGCAAAAGTAAAGCAAATCGCCCATAATCCAAAACCTTCCCATCCAAAATAAAAATCCTGCCAATCATCACATTAGCAGGATTTGTGCCCAAGACAAGACTCGAACTTGCACAGCCGAACGGCCACTACCACCTCAAAGTAGCGTGTATACCAATTTCACCACTTGGGCATTTAACGCTGCAAAGATATTTTTTTTCTCCAAAAAAAAGAAAGATATCCCCCAAAAAATACGCAAGAATCCGAGCCGAACCCCAAAATATACCTTATATCTTACTTCACCTCGCACCAAACGGTTTTTGCCACACAATGCGTCTTTTCACGAGTTTCATTCATCACCCGGTGAAAAATAACGGTTTCGCCTTCCTTCTCCGCAACCCGTTGTTGGCAAGAATATATCTCACTATCAGGCATAATCTCATGCTCGTACACGATCTCTAACTCTCTTAATTCGTGATTTTTCAAAAAATCAAAAGGCAACGAATTGGTCACCCATCCGACATAAGTAGCCTGCGTCACATGCTTATTAAAGTCAATGTTATCATAAGTAGCCACGAAATGGCGTCCCGATTCGTACTCGAAAGGAACTTCTTTGGTGTTCAAATCAAAACCAAGTTTTCTTTCAAGGCCTTCACAAGATCTAGCCGCTTCAATTACCACTTCCGGCAAACGCACGGGACGACGGCGAGCCAGATCGATAACCATCCATTCCGAGGTCGCCCTTAACAAGACCTCACCTTCCGTCGTCATCATTTGAAAATCCCGAAGAGCAAACAGACGATCGATTCCGGAAGGCCAAGTCTCCAAAATAACGGTATCATCTTTCTGCGGCATACGCGACACCACTATATGCAATTTATGTAACATCCAGGTCAACCCCCGAGCATTCAGAGTCCCCACGTCAAATTTCAACAACAACGTCTGCTCGTTAGCAATATCATTAAACAAATCACATAACGTTTTCACGAAAAGCCTCTCCCTCAAATCGGTGTAATGCGTGCAAATCTTTATCTCGTCAGTATGCTTCAACATTTTATATAACTTTGGTTTACTAATTACAAATCAGATACACATGTTCAGGATCTCAGATTATATTGACCTCCGGTTCTAACCAAATACCAAATTTCAAAAAAACTGATTTTTTTATCTCGTTAGCCAAATGGGCCACTTCAACTCCATTGGCCTCTCCTTTATTTATCAATACCAACGCTTGCTTATCATGAACCCCGGCGTTTCCGATACCCTTCCCTTTCCATCCGGCAGCCTCAATCAGCCAGCCTGCAGCCACCTTTACCCACTCTTCATCCACGGGATACAAGGGAAGTTGCGGGTAACTTTTCGAAAGAGTATCCGACAGTTCCTTAGGCACCACGGGATTTTTAAAAAAACTTCCCGCGTTGGGCCATACCTTCACATCGGGTAATTTAGTATTACGAACGCGTATCACAGCCTGTCGTACATTTGCTAACGATACCCCGCCCAATCGATCGACCTCCTCCCGGATGCTCCCGTAATTCAAATTAAAACGAGGTCGCTTGGAGAGACAAAAAGTAACATACGTAATGATAAACCGATTTTTCCATTCATGTTTAAAAATGGAATCCCGGTATCCGAAACGACATTGATCGGCATGGAAGCCAACAACCTTCCCCGTCTGCAGGTCAATTGCCCGTACCCCAGATATAACCTCTTTCACCTCGACTCCATAAGCCCCTATATTCTGAACCGGAGTAGCCCCGACATGCCCGGGAATCAACGACAAATTTTCTATCCCGTAATACCCGCGTTCAACCGTCCAAGCCACAAAATCATCCCACACGACACCGCTTCCGACCTGAACGATTACCTCATGTTCATCTTCCCGCAGTATAGTATATCCCTCCATTAGCGGATAAAAAACAACTCCCGGAAAATCCGTCGTAAACAAAAAATTACTTCCGCCGCCTAAAATGATAATTTCTTCCGGGTTCAACTCGTAATCCGTTACAAACTCTGAAAGCTCTTTTTCCCGATCACTTTCCACGAAATACTTACAGGTCGCATCCATGCTAAACGTATTGTGCGCTTTCAAATTATAATTCTCCCGAACTCTTATCATCTATTTTTCATTTAAATTTATCATCAGCAATACGGCAAAGGTAAAACATATCACAAATAATTCATTAATTTTGTCTGTTTAATCTACACTTGTATGATGCAATTACCAACTCTTTTCAGCGAACGCATGAGTCAAATTCTCGGACAAGAAGCGTCGGATTTTTTCGAAGCATTAAATAACGCGTCTCCTGTTTCCATTCGATTGAATCCTCACAAACAAACGCCCCTGCCCCCCTTCCAAAACCTGATCGACACCCCGGTTCCCTGGTGTAACAATGCATTTTACCTGAAAGAGAGACCCCTGTTTACTTTAGACCCGTTTTTACACGGGGGAGTTTATTACGTGCAAGAAGCCTCTTCCATGTTTCTCCAAACAGTCCTTCAACAAATTACGGGCCATATCCCATTGAGGGTTTTGGATTTATGTGCCGCCCCCGGAGGAAAATCCACCCTGTTAGCCGCAAAACTTCCCCAGGGTTCCTTATTGGTTTCAAATGAAGTCATTAAATCCAGAGCCGTAATCCTAAAAGAAAACATGATCAAATGGGGTAACGACCATACGGTTATTACCCAAAGCGATCCGCAACAATTTTCCTCTTTCACCGGAGCCTTCGATCTTATTCTGGTAGATGCCCCCTGTTCGGGCGAAGGTATGTTTCGGAAAGACCCTAAAGCCATCGAAGAGTGGAGCGAAAACAACTTACGTCTATGCGAAGAAAGGCAAAAACGGATTCTATCGGACATCTGGAACGCCTTAGCACCCGGGGGATATCTGATTTACAGCACATGTACCTATAATCCGGGAGAAAATGAGAAAATATTAGAATGGCTTTTAACCCATTACGATGCCACCTCCATCGAGATACGACATCCCTTCGAAAAGATCACGAAAGCAAAATCTTCTGCCCACGGCTATCGTTTTTATCCCCATCACACGCGAGGAGAAGGATTTTTTATAGGCGTAATGCAAAAAAACAACGGGGAAAGATTCCAAATCAAAAAAGAAAAACGGAACAATAAAAACAAAGAGATCGGCCTGCCCAAAGAATTCAACATCTACCTGCGGAATCCCGATCTTTACTATGCCTATCAGAAAGGAGACACGATAGGGATTATCCCCCGGGAACATGCGGATTTTATTCAACAATTATCCTCTAAAGTCGACCTATTGTACAAAGGGTGCGAATTAGGCGAAGTCATAAAAGGAAAAAACAAACCGACACATGCCTTGGCCCTATCTCCCGTTCTGGCGAAAAATAATATACGGATACAAGAGGTAGATTTACAGACAGCGATTCGATACCTGAAAAAAGAAGAGCTGCGGTTCGAGGCTCCTCAAGGAGAATGGATCCTGATATCCTACCTCTCTACCCCCTTAGGATGGGTAAAAGAAGTAGGAAACCGAATCAACAATTATTACCCTAAAGAATGGAGAATCCGAAATTTCTGATTAACGATCCTGCTCCACGGAACAATAACGTTTAATAATATTGTAAGAGTCCGTAATTCCCAATTCACCCGCTTTACTGAGATCAGCATTGGCCTGAGCTTTATTCCCCTTGTAAATATACAACAACCCTCTATTGTAATAGGCTTCGGCAATATCTTTATCCTTTTCCAATAATTGGGTATACAAATCGATAGCCTCATCCACTTTCCCGCTCTTCGCGTAAACGTTAGCAATATTAAACATCGCGAATACGAAATCGGGATCGATCTCCAAACATTTGTTGTAATCATCTAATACCGTGGAATAATCGACAACCCGCACGACCTTTTTATCCTCCCCTACGACCCGGGAGGTTTTCTCTTCCACGGACTCGATGTAATCATACATCTTCATCCGGGCTCCGGCCAAATTTAACCGGGCAAACAAATGATTCGGATCTCGTACCAAAATCGCCTTGAAATCCTCTATCGCATCGGTATATCTTCCGAGTTCCAAGTAAAAACCTCCCCTTAACAAAAGGGCTTCTATATCATCTTTATCCCGTCCTATCCTCTCCGACAAAACTCGTATCTGATTATCTAAAAATTCTGACGGGAAATGAAACTTTTTATCGGATATAGTCAATGCCGGATTATAATTATGAGACTGATTATAAGTCATAATATGCTTATTGAAATACTGGACCTTACCTTTCCTCAAGGTATCTATATCCAGGTATTGTACCAGAAATACATCCTGCAATCTTATAATCACCTCCTTATCCTGCAAACGACCGTTGATGACATCTTTTATCCTGTCCGTACGGGAATTGATGTCTATCAGTCTTCTGAAATTCTCCGTCGTATCGACCAAAGCATTCCGATCCCCGTCTTTCATCTTTTTATAACGATCCAAAATCTCTGCCGCCTTGTACTGATCCTTCTCGGCCTCCGCGTAATCGTGTTTCCGTGAACTTACCATGGAACGAGCTTGATAAGCTTTTACAAAATCGGGATAAAGCGAAATACTCTCCGTAAAGTCATAATAAGCGCCGTCTAAATCCTTTATCTCCATTTTCAACAATCCCCGGTTAAAATAGATCAGAATATTATCCGGATTCATCTTCAACACCTGATCGAAATCTTCAATAGCGCGGTTGTAATCCCCCACCTCTGCCCTTAACAAAGCCCGATTATAGTACGCGTAGGCATAAGTACTATCGATCTGAATCACGGTGGTATAATCATCCAACGTCTCTTTGTATTTTTTCATTTCATACCAAGCGTAGGCCCGACTCATCAATATTCTCTTATTTTGGGGATTTATCTTCAATGCCTGATTGTAATCTTCTATGGCATCATGATATTTCTTCTGCTGAAATTTCAAATATCCCCTCAACCCATACGCTTCATCGGAAAACATATTCAATCGGATCGCGGCATTACAATCCGCGATGGCTCCGGTCACATCCTCGAGCTTATCCCGCATGATCGCCCGGTTCAAATAAGCGGCCAACAGTTTATTGTCAATAATCAAAGCTTTCGAATAATCTTTTTCCGCCCCTTTATAATCTCCCATATCAGCCTTTGTTATGGCCCTATTGGCATACACGTATGCATCTCCTGGATTTATAGAAACAGCCGTATTGTAATCCTCCAGAGCCTGCTCGTATCTTCTCAGGTTATGCCAGGCTATACCTCTGTACATAAAAGCATGAAAATAATTCGGATTCAGGTCTATCGCCTTCGTGTAATCCTGAATGGCCCCTTCGTAATCTTCCAGGTTTAGCTTAGCCAACCCCCGGAAAAAATAAGGTTCGGACAAATAAGGCTTTACCCGTATAATATTATTGAAATTTTCAATGGCACTCACGTAATCGTCAAAATAAATAGCACTTTGCCCCATACGCATCATATTTGTCGTATTCCATTGAGCAAATAGGCTCAATCCCCACCAACAAAAAAATATAAGGAAGACAATCTTTTTCATTTTTCTGCTCCTGTTGTCTATTATTTCATGCCTTAAAGGTAATAAAAAAAAGGGAAGCACAAAGCCTCCCTTTTTCTTTATGATTAAAATCCTACGATTAATAATCGTTTCTCTTATCTTCCTTAACATCGGGAATAAATTTCCAAGTAGCAGCATAAACACGAACGCCATATTCATCCGTACCACTACCGCCGGTCGTATAGTATCCGTAACCGCCCACGGCAAACCCTACACCCATGGTCACATTAGCCGCATAATAAGAAAGGTCTTCCATCTGATGCCATTGATCGCGGTTATGATTGTATCTCCAAACAGTTCTCGGAGCTGTTCCTCCCATTCCCGTAGCCACATAAGCATAAGGTTGTCCGTCTTTTCCCTTATCGGAAATAAACGTGATAGCATAAGCACGAGGAATACGATCATAATCCTTATCCTGTTTTACATCCGGCTTATTCGTCAAAGCACCCATCGGAGTCCATGTTTCCGTTGTGAAATCAAATTTACTCATATCGCGCAAAACACCCGCACCATCCGTACCTAAACAAACATAAGCATAACCTCCTACAACGAAAGCAGAGGCACCGTAGCGTTTATCTCCGATAAATCCACTTTTCCCGTCCAAAATCTTCCATTGTTGTCCGGCACCGGCCTTCGGATCGAATTTATAAAAATCTTTGTAGATGAGATCCTGATTATTTTCACGATTACGACCCGTACCCACATAACCGTATTTGTCATTAGCAAAAGCAACGGCATCGCGACATTTAACAGGTAAATTATCTATTTGACTCCAAGCTCCTTTTCCTCCGTCAGCAACCGGATCGAACTCCCAAAAATCATCATAATATTTAAGTGTCGTGGTATTCGTATTCGATCTGTAACCAGAACCCACATATGCTTTATTCCCGATAACAAAAGCAACGGCAGCATGACGGGCCTCTCCCGGGAAATCGTTAATCCTCGTCCATGAACCACTCGTGTAATCGAATTTCCAAAAATCCTGATACTCCGCATCATTATTACCGTATCCTAATCCCACGTATGCGACATCGTTAATTACAAAAGAAACAGCTCCCAAACGATCGGAACCCGCGAACTGAGAAGCCTTTGCCCAGTCACCCAAATGGTCGTCATCTGATCCACAGGATGCAAAGAAAAAACCTAAAATAGCTAGAACTAAAAAATTAAATGTTCTCATACTTATTTATTTACCTATTTGTTTATTGTTATTTTCTAACTTTTCTATATTATACTTTTATCTTTTCTACCCAAAAAGGATAGGCAAAACTACACATTTTATCCACAAATCCAATAAAAAAACAGGTGAAATATATCTTGTTATTCTTTTTTACACTTTATTCCGATAAAATACAATCGCTCCTTTCGGTTTTTTAGAAAATAGTTATACCTTCGCATTCTGTTAATTCAAAATAAAACTACAACATGAGAATATTCTTTCTGATAGGCTTTTTCTTTATTGTATTGTATGCTTGTGACAATGATTTAAATACCATCGGGGAAAATCTGATTCCGAATACCGGCTACGTGGAAGTGCGAAAATATAATATAGACAAAACTTCCACCATACGTTTGGACTCTTTTCCCACTTCCAGTCTTTCCTACATGATCATGGGATCGATAAAAGACGATTTCACGGGCAGAACGACAGCGACACCTTATTTCCATCTGGTTAAAACGGGATATGAAAAAAACCTGAATTTTGAGAGGGAATATGTTTACGACTCCTTGACCCTGCATTTCAAATACAATCAAGTCATTGCCGGAGATACGAGTCAACACCAGACCTATTATCTATATAGGCTAACAGAATTTCCTGAATTTGATTACCTTAATCCTTTTTTCTATAACACGGATTCACTTCCCCGGGCAAGCGAACCTATCTCCACTTTAAAAATTTATCCGCAAAAGGAGTATCTGTCGAGAGCTTATTTTAAAGTAGACGATGAATTGGGGAAAAAACTCTTTGACCTTATGCGGGCAAGAGATACCGTCTTTAGCAATGGACTGGATTTCTTACGCTACTTCAAAGGCCTATCCATTGTTCCCGATAAAGATAACAGCAACCTGATATCCATTGACGCCACTTCGGCCAACCTGTATTTACGTTGTTACTATCATTTCGGAGAGACCAAATACTGGTTTGATATTCCGACAATAGGGTCATCCGGCAGTTATTACAATTTTACCAATTACAAAAACGATCCTCCGCAAGAATTGGCCCATGTAACCCAAACCGACTCTTTGCAGTATGTAAAAGGCGGATTGGGGGTAGTCCAAGGACTGAACGGATACATGCTGAAGCTCAATTTGCCTTTTATCAAAAATATCGATTCCTATCGCACCATCGTCAGGGCCGAAATAGAATTAAAACCCTATTTCAACGTCTATTCCAAGGTACCGGATGCCAAACAATTGGGAGTGTTCGTGTCTGACCGGGAAAACGGGTTAAAAGGGATTCTGTTGAACGGAAGCGGACAACAGGTTTATGGATACTTATACCAAAATTCGACGAACGTAAACGATCGGAAATATACCATAGACATCACGGATTACTATAACAGTCTGGTAAGCGGAGTTCCTCCTATCGATCAAAACATCCATCTATTGTTAGGATTACCCGGTACGTTGCGTTCGCAAGATAAAATAAACCTAATGGAAGGAAATATCAGCAGCTCATTTAATCGTGTAGTACTGGAAGAAGTTCCGGTTTTACGGCTCTATTATACACAATATAAATGATAAAGCAGTTATCAAATATGAATTTTATGAGAAAAATAGTTTTTAGTATCGTCATATTCCTTTGTTCAATCAGCGCATTCGGTCAAAACAATTCAGGTACTCCGTATTCCAAATACGGCTTAGGCCTTTTTCCCGATAATTACGGTCCTTACACGGCCATGGGCGGCGTGTCCGTTGCCATGCGGGACAATTACAATATCAACTTTATGAATCCGGCTTCTTATACGGCTTTGGATACGCTCCGTTTCTATTTTCAATTGGGGGTCAGCGGAGAATATGTTGATATTTCAACAAACAAGGAACATTCCAAATATCAAGTCGCTCAAAATGCCTCTATAAACATGGCTTTCAGACTATACAAAAAATTATTCATGTCTTTCGGTTTCAATGAAAAAAGCGATATCGGATACGATATTTTGTATAACAACGAAGTAATCGGCGATCCGAGCATGCGTTTTCTTCAACACATAGAGGGAGAAGGAGGTTTAAACGAAGCCTATCTCGGTTTGGCTTATCAATTCGGAAAGCTCTCCATCGGAGTAAACTCCTCTCTGATATTCGGTAAATTAGAAGAACGTCAGACTTTACAAATATTACCTGTCGGTAGTGGATATTATCTAAAAACCCGAACCCAAACCAATGTTTTCGATGCACTATTCACGATGGGAGCCCAACTGCCGTTACAATTAAACAAAAATTCAAATCTGACCTTAGGAACCAGTTTCAATTTCGGAACCAATTTCCATGGGAAAAAAACATTTGAAGCCTATAAAATCAGTATGGCAACCGGAGCTCAAACTCCTATCAACGACGAAAAATGGGAAGACGGGAATATTCATTATCCTTTCAAAATGATTATCGGTACAACTTACGAATATAAAAAACGATGGTTGATTTCCGGAGACTATACGTTTCAAAACATGTCTCAATATCAAGAATTTGGCGGAGAAAGAGTGTATAAAAATTACCATAAAGCTGCATTAGGGGGATATTTCCAACCGGATGCAACCGGACGTTATTGGTGGCAACGTAACAAATATATGGCTGGTACGTATTTTACAAGGTCCCATATAGATTTGAACGATCATTCCATCAATACTTATGGGATCACGGTCGGATCTCAGATTCCGGTTCGACTTCGGACACAGGAGTTAATGTTAGGCGTTGCCTTCGATTTCGGTATGAGAGGGACCCGTTCTGACAATTTAATTCTGGAGAAATATGCTAAAGTAAGAATTAATATTGCTTTCAAGGAGATATGGTTCATGAAAAGCAAAATTAATTAGTAATTAAAAAGTTTATATTGAAAAACCCAAAACATGAGAAAAATTTTATTCACTTTTGCAGCAGCAGGTTTAGCACTTGTAGCATGTAATAACCAAAGCGGTTATACGGTAACCGGAAACATAGAAGGTCTGAAAGAGGGTAAGGCCTATATGGTAAACGTAGACAACGGAAAGGTAGATACATTAGCCTCTTCCGACATCAAAAATGGTAATTTCACATTCAAAGGCAACGTCAAAGGGATAACCGCCGCATTTATAACGGTGCAAGGTCAAAGAGGCGGATTACCCATTTTTCTGGAAAATGAAAAGTTCACGGTAAAAATAAATCCGATGAACCCCATGGAAACCAGTGTAAAAGGTGGAGCCGCCCAAAAACTAAACAATGAATTCAACGACATTCAATTAGGAATATACAAGCAACAACAGGTACTGAATCAAAGCTACATGCAAGCTCAACAAGCTCAGGACCAGGCCAAGGCTGACTCTATTGCCAACGTATACAACCAATTGGTTGAAAAGGCGATGGCAAAAGAAGATTCTTTGATCAAAGCAAACCCCGACTCCTACGTATCGGCACATATGGTTGCCGCCATGATGGGAGAAATGGAGTTAGAGGCATTAAAAGGGAAATACGCGTTACTGGGAGAAAACGCCAAAGCAACGATTCCCGGACAAAAAATCGCCCAACACATTGCCCGCCAAGAGAGCGTTGCCATAGGACAAATAGCCCCGAATTTCACACTCGACACTCCGGAAGGGGGAACCATTTCCTTATACGACATCAAAGGGAAAGTTAAATTAATCGATTTCTGGGCATCCTGGTGCGGACCCTGTCGGCAAGAAAATCCTCATGTGGTTGCTCTTTACAAAGAGTTCCATCCGAAAGGTCTCGAGATCATCGGTGTATCTTTAGATAATGACAAAGCGAACTGGGAAAAAGCGATCAAAGACGACGGTTTGACCTGGTACCAAGGTTCCGATCTGAAAGGGTGGCAATCGGCCGTAGCGCAATTATACGGAGTAACGGCAATACCTCATACCGTATTGTTGGATGCAAATAATAAAATTGTAGCCAAAAACCTAAGAGGCAACGAATTAAAAGCAAAAATAGCCGAAATGCTAAAATAATTGTTTTTAACAATCATTAAAAAAGAAGAGGGTAAAAATAAGTTTATACCCTCTTCTTTTTTGCTACTTTTGTTTCATGCAGGAAAACAGAAAAAAGGTTCCTGCCGGTAACGATAATCGGTAAGTATATATTCTATGTATAAAATTCTTCTGAATCTTGTAATTTGTTCGCTTATCTCTCATACGATCTGGGGACAAGACACCATCGGAAAAGTAGACTCCATCCTTTCGACAATGACTTTGGACCAAAAAATCGGACAACTGTTCATGATTGCCGCTTACAGTAACAAAGATGCCGATTATGAAAAAGAATTAGAAGAAACCATCACCCGGTATCATGTCGGAGGAATCATTTTCTTTCAAGGTTCCCCTGTTCGTCAAGCCCTTATGACCAATCATCTTCAACAACTATCTCCCATCCCTCTATTAATAGGGATGGATGCTGAAAGCGGTCTCGGCTGGAGAATAAAACAGGCTATGGAATTTCCGAATCAAACATTATTGGGAGCCATACGCGACAATGATCTTATCTATCGTATCGGACAATCGATCGGTGAAGACTGCCGCCTGTTAGGAGTTCATGTCAATTTTGCCCCGGTTGTCGATATCAATACCAATCCCAAAAACCCGATTATCGGAATACGTTCTTTCGGAGAAAAGAAAAAAAATGTAAGCCAAAAATCCATTGCTTACATGCAAGGATTGAGTTCTCAAAACGTCATGGCTGTAGCCAAACATTTCCCGGGACATGGAGATACGGATGTCGATTCGCACTTAGCCCTTCCGTTAATAAAATTCCCTGCAACGCGTCTGGATTCTGTCGAGTTATATCCCTTTAAGGAGCTCATAGAGGCCGGAGTTCCGGGAGTAATGGTTTCCCACCTGAACGTCCCGGCCTACGATACCGCCAATCTTCCCGCCTCCTTGTCCCCCCGTATCGTGACGGAACTTTTAAGAAACCAACTCCGTTTTGAAGGATTGTGTTTCACGGATGCGATGAATATGAAAGGGGTAACTCTCGGAAGAGCCAAGGGTAAAGCAGACTTGTTAGCCCTGATGGCAGGCAATAATGTTCTCCTGTTTCCGGAAAACATTGCCGCCTCAATCAAGAAAATAAAAGAAGCGATTAAAAACGGTAAAGTAAGCGAAGAGCTCATCCACGAAAGATGCAGACAGCTCTTGTTGGCGAAAGAAAAATACGTCATGCCTTCCTATTATCCGATCGATACGAACCGGCTTATCCAACGCCTGAATACGCCGCAAGATTCGGGAATCCTGCAAACGGCTTACGCTAAAGCAATTACATTAATAAAAAACAATGATCTTTTATTACCCTTCACAAAATTAGATACGTTGCGTATGGCTTCCTTAAACTTCGGCGACAGAAAAGCGACCGCCTTCGAGAACATGCTTTCCAACTATGCACCGTGTGATCATTTTTCCATAAGTAATGAAGCTTCTCCGGAAAAAATACAACAACTACTCAAAAAATTAGCTTCATATAACTGCATTATCATATACAATAGCGCCGCGCGCAACAGCATGGCCCGGCAATTCGGAGCCTCGTTACAGTTATCGAATATCATTAAAAAATTAAAAGGGAAACGCCTCGTTCTATGCCATCCGGCTACACCCTACGGCGTAGATCTATACAGCTATCTCCCCGTAGATGCAATACTTATCAGTTATAGCCACGATCTCCCGGCACAGGAATTTTCAGCTCAAGCCTTGTTCGGGGGAATCCGCGTAGAAGGGAAATTACCGGTCAGTATCAACCTCAGCTATCCTGCCGGAACAGGCCTAACGACCCCCAAAATCCGATTAGGATACCATCTCCCCGTTTTAAGCGGAATGGATAGCTTTGTATTACAACGCATCGACAGCATCTGCCAGGCTGCCATACAAGCAGAAGCAACTCCCGGCTGCGAGGTACTTGTGGCAAAAGACGGCTATATAGTCTATAACAAAGCCTTCGGATATCATACCTATCAAAAGAAAAAACCGAACCGGACAAACGACATTTACGACATAGCCTCCGTAACAAAAATCGCGGCTACACTCCCTACCGCAATGATGCTTTACGATGAAAAAAAAATAGCGTTGGATTCACCGATTTCCCGTTACTATCCACCAATCATACAAACGAACAAGGCAAATATTACAATTAGAGAAATTCTCCTGCATATGGCCGCCTTAAAACCGGCCGTTTCTTTTTTTTATCATGCCATAGATAAAGGAAAATTATCCGGTCGTTTGTTCTCTCCGCGCAGAACGAAAGAAAATTGTCAGAAATTACGAGAGCGCCTCTATCTGAACCCGCATTTCAGTTACCGGGACAGTACGTTCTGCCACGAACCCCGAGAAGATTACACTCTAATATCTCCTCATTTCTATATTCACAAACAATTTAGGGATTCCATCCATGAGATCCTACTGAATAGCGAATTATTGCCGCAAAAAAAATACACGTACAGCGATATCGGATTCGTTCTTTTAAAAGATATTTCGGAATCACAGACATCGACCTCTTTCGATCGTTTTTGTAAAGAACAACTATTTAAACGCATCGGGGCAAACAACACGGCTTTTCAAGCCTATCGGACACTCAACCCGGAGCGCATCGTACCTTCGGCGGAAGATCTGGTTTTTAGGAAATCTCTACTGAAAGGATATGTACACGATCCCATTGCAGCCCTACTAAACGGAATATCCGGAAATGCAGGTCTTTTTACGAACACCGGAGACTTAGCCAAAATCATGGCAATGTATCTGAATCACGGCGAATACGGGGGAGAACGCTTCATCGACTCGGCAACCGTAGCCCTTTTCACAAGCACCCAATTACCCGCAAAACTAAATCGCCGGGGATTAGGCTTTGACAAACCTGAACAGGATGCCTCTAAAACCAGCCCCGCTTGCGCGGCGGCTCCCCTGTCCAGTTACGGACACAGCGGTTTTACAGGTACAATCGCCTGGAACGATCCGGATAATAAAATGATATACATATTTTTATCGAACCGAACGTTCCCCAATGAATACAACGATAAACTTATTCAAGAAAACATCCGTACCAAAATCCAAGAAGTTCTTTACAAGGCATTATCAACACCGACACAAGCCCCCCTTTACACCCCTTAATTACGGAAATAATTCTTTATATTTAGAATGATTTTAAAATAGCTGAAACCGTTCCATATGCCGGAAAAAAAGGTACTTTTGTTGACGCAAAAGAATTTAAATAGTTATCAATAAATAGACTTAATTATGAGTAATTTCTTAACATCGTCGATCGGGAAAAAGATCATTCTGAGTTTATCGGGTCTTTTTCTTATTGCGTTTTTGTGCATTCACTTGGCACTAAATCTACTTTTAATTGTGGATAATAGTGGTGAGTTATTTAACATCGGAGCTCATTTCATGGCAACCAATCCATTAATCAAAATCATCGAACCGATTTTGGCTTTGGGATTTATCATTCACATCGTATTAGCCTCCATCTTAACGCTCCAAAACAGAAGTGCACGTCCAGTCAAGTACGATTTGCGGAACCAAACAGGTAACTGTACCTGGTCTTCCAGAAATATGTACATCTTGGGAGGACTGGTTTTAATCTTTTTGGTTGTACACCTCTGGAACTTCTGGTGGAAAATTAAGTTTGCAGGAGATCCTCTTTTAACGGAAATCAACGTGGATGGAGTGGCCATGGAAAACACTTACGCTTTGGTAGCAGGATTATTTAAATCCAGCATCATCTACGGTTTGATTTATATCTTAGGCGGTGTATTCTTAGGTCTTCATCTCACTCACGGATTTTGGTCGGCATTTCAATCCATCGGTTTTTGTAACCAGATATGGAGAAAACGATTGGAATGTCTTGCTAAAATTTTCGCGATTATCATTGCCGCAGGATTCAGTATTATCCCACTCTATTTTATTTTGGGTTTAGGTGGTAATTAATAACCGCTAAGTTCCTATGAGAAATCTGAATCTAAAAATCAAAATTAAAACTTATTCGTTATGACAAAATTAGACGCAAAAATACCTGCAGGACCGTTAGTAGAAAAATGGTCGAACCATAAAGCTCATATTGGTGTTGTCAGTCCTGCTAATAAAAGGAAATTAGATATTATTGTCGTAGGTACCGGACTTGCCGGCGGATCTGCGGCTGCCAGTCTTGCAGAACTTGGCTATAACGTTCTCGCTTTCTGTTATCAGGATTCCCCCCGTCGGGCTCACTCCATCGCCGCACAAGGTGGTATTAATGCAGCAAAAAACTACACGAACGATAACGACTCCGTTTATAGGTTGTTTTACGAAACCATTAAAGGAGGAGACTATCGGGCCCGTGAAGCTAACGTATATCGTCTGGCAGAAGTAAGTAATGCCATCATCGACCAATGCGTGGCTCAAGGAGTTCCTTTCGCACGTGATTACGGCGGCCTTTTGGCAAACCGTTCATTCGGAGGTGCTTTAGTTAGCCGTACGTTCTATGCCCGCGGTCAAACCGGACAACAATTATTGCTTGGCTGTTACGGAGCCATGAATCGCCAAATCGAAAAAGGACAAATTAAAGTATATAACCGCCATGAAGTTTTAGACGTAGTTCTTATCGAGGGAAAAGCAAGAGGAGTCATCGCACGCGACTTGGTAACCGGTAGAATCGAGCGTTTCGGCGCACACGCCGTTGTACTGGCAACCGGAGGTTACGGTAACGTGTTCTTCCTCTCGACAAACGCCATGGGATGTAACGGAAGTGCCGCATGGCAAGCTTACAAACGAGGTGCATTTTTCGCCAATCCTTGTTTCGTACAAATTCACCCGACCTGTATTCCGGTACACGGAGAACAACAAAGTAAACTGACGCTGATGTCCGAGTCATTACGTAATGACGGTCGTGTTTGGGTTCCGAAAAAAATAGAAGATGCTAAGAAATTACAGGCCGGAACTCTAAACCCGAACGATATACCCGATAAAGATCGCGACTTTTACTTGGAACGTCGTTATCCGGCATTCGGAAACTTAGTTCCTCGCGACGTGGCCTCCCGTGCCGCCAAAGAGAGATGCGATGCCGGATTCGGAGTAAATAACACGGGTAAAGCCGTGTTCCTGGATTTCAAATACGCCATCGACCGTTTGGGAAAAGAGACCATCGAAAAACGTTACGGAAACTTGTTCCAGATGTACGAAAAGATCACGGCTGTCGATCCTTACAACAACCCGATGATGATCTACCCGGCTATCCACTACACCATGGGAGGTCTTTGGGTAGACTACAACCTGATGACTACCATTCCGGGTTTGTATGCCATTGGAGAATGTAACTTCTCTGACCACGGCGCCAACCGCCTCGGTGCTTCTGCCTTGATGCAAGGCTTGGCCGACGGTTATTTCGTACTGCCGTATACCATCGGTGATTATCTGGCAAAAGATATTCAAACACCGAAAATTAAAACCAATACACCGGAATTCGATGAAGCAGAAAAACGGGTAACCGACCGTTTGCGCAAACTATACGATATAAAAGGAAGTAAGTCTCCGGATCATTTCCACAAACTATTAGGACATATCATGTGGGACTATATCGGAATGGCCCGTGACGCGGAAGGTTTGCAAAAAGCAATAAAATTAATTGCCGAACTAAAAGAAGAGTTTTACAAGGATCTTCGTATCACCGGAGAATTCACCGCTATGAACAACGAGTTGGAGAAAGCCGGACGTATAGCAGATTTCTTAGAGATCGCCGATCTGATGGCTCACGATGCCTTGGATCGTAACGAATCTTGCGGTGGACACTGCCGTTTGGAATCTGTTACGGAAGAAGGCGAAGCAAAACGGGACGACGAGCATTACCAATATGTTTCCGCGTGGGAATATAAAGGAGAAGGTACAGCTCCCGAATTGCACAAGGAACCCCTTGTATTCGAAAATATTGAAGTAACCCAACGCTCTTATAAATAATGACAATTCAAATTGTAGGCATCGACATGAATAAATTACCTGCAATTCAGCATTTAAAACAAAATTGGTTATGGCAGATAAAATATTAAAAGAACTAACTCTGAAGATCTGGCGTCAAAAAGATGCCAAATCCAAAGGCGGGTTTGAAACATACAAAATCCATGATATCTCTACCGGCACTTCATTCCTTGAAATGTTGGATATCCTCAACGAACAGCTTGTAAGCGAGAACAAAGAACCGGTTGCATTTGACCACGATTGCCGCGAAGGTATTTGCGGAACATGCAGTCTGTTTATCGACGGTCGTGCTCACGGACCGGACGATGACGTGACTACCTGTCAATTGCATATGCGCCGTTTCGAGGACGGAGCGACCATCACGATCGAACCTTGGCGTTGCGGAGCTTTCCCCGTAATCAAAGACTTAATCGTTGACCGCGGAGCATACGAGAAGATTTTGCAAGCAGGCGGATATGTATCCGTGAACACGGGAGGCGTTCCTGATGGTAACGCGATTCCTATCGCTAACGAAAAAGCAGAAGAAGCCATGGATGCGGCAGCCTGCATCGGATGCGGCGCTTGTGCAGCAACCTGTAAAAACTCTTCAGCCATGCTTTTCGTTGCGGCTAAAGTCTCACAATTGGCATTATTGCCTCAAGGTAAAATCGAAGCGGCACGCCGGGCAAAAGCCATGGTTGCCAAAATGGACGAACTCGGATTCGGAAACTGTACCAATACAGGGGCCTGTGAATCCGAATGCCCCAAGAGTATCTCTATCGAGCATATCGCCCGTCTGAACAGAGAATACCTGAAAGCAAAATTAAAAGACTAAATAAGAATTTTTTCGCGAAGAAAAGGTCGGAAGATTTTTCCGACCTCTTTCTTTATTAGTAGATTTAAAGATTCTTTTATTTAGTGATTTAATTTGAATCTCCCGATTGTAAATTTTAAATTGTAGATTGTAAATTAATCTCTGAATATCTATAACATGGGCAGTTCATAAAATCGAAATTCAATCCCTTGATCACAGAATCCTTCAATTCCTTTTATTTACAATCGTCAATCTGCAATTGATAGCACTTTAACCCCGTCCCCAAGTGCTATTATCCTGGAAATATTTGCATCGATCTGGTATCGCAAACAACCGAGACAAATCAACAAAACACTCGAGGAATTAAAAGAATTTGAAGAGAAATAGTTTCTTTTTTGCGAATAGCTTTTAAATTTGCAATGATAAAATAAACCATGAAACTATTTTATAGAGAAATCGGACAGGGAGATCCTTTGATTATTCTTCACGGTTTATGGGGCGCCTCGGAAAATTGGCTTCCCATCGCCCGTTTATTAGAGGACAGGTTCAGGGTAATCCTACCGGACGTTCGTAATCACGGTCAATCGCCGCACTCGAACGAAATGAATTACGACGTGATGAGTGACGATATCATAGAATTGATCGAATCCTTGCAATTACCGGTACGCCCCTGCATCGCCGGACACTCCATGGGCGGGAAAATAGTCATGGCCATACTCATGAAAAAACCGGAACTTATCCGCAAAGCCGTCGTCGTCGATATCGCTCCCATAGCCTACACTTCTTCCGACGGTGGAAGGCATAGTAAAATCATCGATTTCATGTCTGCCTTCAACCTTCGTTCGTATCAAACGAGAGAAGAGATAAAAAACGCTATTGAAACCCGTTTCAAAACACCCCAATCTCAGCAATTGTTTTTGAAGAATATCCGGAAAACAAAAAACGGATTCGAATGGAAAATCAATCATGAATCCATACAAAAACATTTTCAGGAAATCAGCGGCTGCCCTTCCCGTCTCCCCCTGTCGCAATACACTCGAGAGATCCTTTTCATCAAAGGAGAACATTCCGACCTTATTCCGACGGACAAGACTTTCTTGTATGAACAATTTCCGGCTGCCCGCTTCATTCAAATACCCGATTGCGGGCATTGGATCCATAGCGAACAGCCGGAAAAATTAGCACAAGCCATTAAAACATTTATTCTCCCCAAACAAAAGCTTTCGTCACATAGCTAATGGCCTGGATGTTCCGATCGGCATTATTATCGTATCTTCCGATTCCAGGCTCATACAGGATAGCCGACAACCGTATTTTATACACCTCTCCTTTTACCAAAGAAGACAATCGATTCTCTACCTTTCCTTGTGTCGCTTCCGTTATATTCAACTCCCCCGTTCCTGCCAGCACTTCACTTTTGAAAAACGGATTATTAGCATCCGAATTTTTATCCAACACCTCAACCTGATAATATATATTCGACTCTTCAACAGGAGTCCAGGTAACGTCTATGCCCGTAGAAGTAGCCGTCGGCTTCCACTCTGCCCTTAAATCAAAGGCGTGCTCCGGAACATTCGAATCATACAAACTTTCATCGAATTTCACATTCCATTTGGAACCGATCTTACAATAAAACCTTACCCGATCGCAGTTTCCGGTGAAATCGATATTTTTCCGGTAGACCAAACTTCCAAGATAACTTCCTCTATCCAAAGGAATTTGTCCTCCTTCCGCATCCGACACGATGGCATAGGCCTCCCGGATCGAACCGTTCCCGCTTATCTTAAACTCCAGCGTTCTTTTCCAGGTTCCCTCCTCACTCGAATATTGATTAACCCAGTAAGCATCTCCGCTCAAGTTTTCCAAATAAGAAAGTCCCTCGTTGTATTCGCGGGCTCCCCATCCGTCATGCAAGGACAATATTCCCTTCCCGCATCCCAATACATTCCATGTCTTCTCTTCTCCGCTATCGTCTGTTATCCTCAAAGCATTATTTTCCAAATCCCTCCATTTTCCGGCAATCGTATCTTTCAAACCGCTATATTCCACACCAATCAAATTTCCGTTATTATCAAAACGAATCACCTCCAGTACATCATTCGTCCGGTAACCCAACTTATTGCCTATCCAACCGTTATAATACCAATTCTTACCCGTCAGATCATTCCGATTCAACACAAATTCTTTGTCGTCGCTATCGCTACACGCACCTAAAATAAGTAAAGTCATAAAGGCACCTAAAATTCTCATGTTTCCCATTTTTACTACGTTATTTTCTATTCTTAGAATCAAAATTACATTTTAAAGCGAAACTCACGCTAAGATTATGCATTTTTAATATCTTTGTCTTCATACAATAATTATGCCTAATACAAACAGAGAAGATGTTGTACCCGTTAAAATTTCATCCGATTCTAAAAAAAACACTTTGGGGAGGCCATAGGTTAGCCTATAAAAATGAGAATCACATGGAGACCGAGCACATAGGAGAAAGCTGGGAAATCTCAGCCGTACAGGAACGCGTATCCGTAGTTTCTAACGGACTTTTGGCGGGAAATGATCTTCAGGAACTGATCGAAGTATACATGGGAGACTTGGTAGGAGATCGCGTGTACGAACAATTCGGCATCGAATTCCCGTTACTTATCAAATACATCGACTCTCAGGCCGACCTCTCCATTCAGGTTCATCCCGACGACGCCACGGCTAAGGAAAGACATAACGCCTACGGGAAAACCGAAATGTGGTATATCGTGGATGTCGAAAAGGAGGCTTCCCTGATTTTAGGTTTTAATAAACCTTTGGACCAAGCGGAGTATTTACAAAAGTTACACCAAAAAAAATTGCAGGAAATTCTAAACGTGGAACACCCGCACAAAGGAGATTGTTTTTTTCTCCCTTCCGGTTTGGTTCACTCCATCGGAAAAGGATGTTTTATCGCGGAAATACAACAAACCTCCGATATCACTTATAGAATTTATGATTACGACCGGAAAGACATAAACGGAGAACCGAGGGAATTACACACGGAATTAGCAACGAATGTTATAGACTACAACTATTACCCGAATCATAAAATCCATTATGCACCCAAAGATAACGAATCCGTGCAATTAATCGATTGCCCTTACTTTACGACTAACCTGCTCACGTTCGACAAAAACATAGAGAAAGAATACATCCGGTTGGACTCTTTTGTCATCTATATGTGTCTACAAGGAAAGTTCACCATCACGACAGGAGAATCCGAGCCCGTGGAGGTAAAACAAGAAGAAACGGTACTTATCCCGGCCTCTCTCAAAAATTTAACCCTCTACCCCGACGAATACACCAAAGTTCTTGAAATCTATATTGACGATTGACGATTGTAAATTGAAATGCAGGGTCCAATCTACAATCGTCAATCTCTGTAATCTCCCCATCTCAGAATCACTTAATCTCCTAATCACTTAATCTCCTAATCTCAGAATCATTATATCTCCCCATTTTTTGATCAACAATTAAAGAACGGCTTTTCGGATCCTTACCAATTTTTCCAATAGCCCTTCCAATAAATCCAAACGCAACATATTGGCTCCATCCGACTTGGCCCGGCTCGGGTCTGCATGCGTTTCGATAAAGAGTCCGTCCGCACCCACGGCAATCCCGGCCTTGGCAATCGTTTCTATCAACGCCGGTTGTCCTCCCGTTACGCCAGAAGTTTGATTAGGCTGTTGCAACGAATGGGTAACATCCACCACGACTGGACATTTACAAACATTTTGCATGATTTGGACACCTCTGAAATCGACCACTAAATCCTGATAACCGAAAGTGGTTCCCCTCTCCGTTACCATAACCTCGTTATTCCCCGACTCCCTGATCTTGTCTGCTGCAAAACGCATGGCTTCCGGGGATAAAAATTGTCCCTTCTTAATATTAACGATTTTTCCGGTTTTAGCGGCAGCAACCAACAAATCCGTCTGACGGCATAAAAAAGCCGGAATCTGCAATACATCCACGTATTCTGCGGCCAACTCGGCATCTCGTTCGCTATGAATATCCGTCACCACCGGAATCCCGAACTCCCGCCTCACCTTTGCCAATATTTTCAAAGCTTTTTCATCCCCTATACCCGTAAATGAATCCAGACGCGAACGATTGGCTTTCTTGAACGATCCTTTGAAAACATACGGTATATGCAAACGCTCCGTCACTTTTTTCACATGCTCGGCAATATGCAGTGCCATCTCCTCACCCTCGATCACGCAAGGCCCCGCCAGTAAAAAAAACATCTCTTTATCTATCAATTCCCTATACATAATCTATATCCTAATTAATTTCTATATTCTCAATTGATAACTCCTATTCTAATTGCAAATTACAGATTGTAAACCTGATAAATTCCGTGATTCAATGATTTAGTGATTCTGTGATTTAAATTTAATCACTTAATCTTCCAATCACTTAATCCTCTAATCACTTAATCTTCCAATCACTTAATCCTCTAATCTCTTAATCCTCTAATCTCTTAATCCTCTAATCTCTTAATCATTATATTACTAAATCACTTAATCTTCCAATCACTTAATCGCTCAATCCTTTAATCCACCATGTTCCATTGTTACTTCTTCCATCTGTTTTTCCACCACATCGCCAACCTTTCCCATATCTTCTGTTCCTGGGCATTGGATTGAGGTCTATAAAATCTTCTACCCTTCAACTCTTCCGGAAGATAATTTTGTTCCACGAAATTTCCCGGAAAATCATGCGGATACTTATAGTCCTGCCCGTAATTCAACTCTTTCATCAACTTCGTCGGAGCATTACGCAAATGCAGGGGGACAGGCGAATTACCCGTATTATGAACGGCCTCCATTGCCGCGCCGATAGCTAAATAAGCCGAATTACTTTTCGGTGACGTTGCTAAATAGATAACGCATTCGGCCAAAGGGATACGAGCTTCCGGCATTCCGATCTTATGAACCGCCTCAAAACAGGCATTGGCAATCAACATGGCATTCGGATTGGCCAAACCGATATCCTCCGAGGCGGATATGATCAACCGGCGGGCAATGAATTTCGGATCCTCCCCTCCCATCAGCATACGAGCCATCCAATACAGGGCGGCATCCGGATCTCCTCCCCGGACAGACTTTATCATGGCCGACACGATATCGTAATGCTGTTCCCCGTCCTTATCATACATCAAAGGGTTCTCGTGCAACTCCCGGTGTACGGCTTCATTGTCTATGACGATGTCCCCCTCTCCTAATCCGTTGACCACCAGCTCCAATATATTCAACAATTTCCGGGCATCTCCCCCACTATACGAGATCATCGCCTCTTTCTCCTTCACCACAATACGGCGGGTACTCAAGTAAAAATCTTTTTGGATAGCCCGGTCTATCAATTTCTCCAAATCGACTCTCTCCTGCGCTTTCAACACGTAAACCTGACATCTGGACAACAAAGGGGAAATAACCTCAAAAGAGGGATTTTCCGTGGTCGCTCCTATCAATGTCACCGTACCCTTCTCCACGGCAGCCAACAACGAATCCTGTTGTGCTTTGGAAAACCGATGGATTTCATCGATAAATAAAATAGGATTCGGGGTATTGAAGAACCGTTGATTTTCCGCCTTCTGAATTACCTCCCGAACATCCTTAACTCCCGAACTCACAGCACTCAACACGTAAAAAGGACGTTGCAACTGCTCCGCAATAATCATGGCCAAAGTAGTCTTCCCGACCCCGGGAGGTCCCCACAAAATAAAAGAAGAGACAACCCCGGAATCGATCATCTTCCGAAGTACCTTACCCGGCCCCACCAAATGTTGCTGACCGATGTAATCTTCTAAAGATTTCGGCCGCATTCGCTCTGCTAACGGTTTGTTATCCATCTCAATCCTTCTTATTGTAAATCGTAGATTTTAAATCAAGGAAATTCTGTGTTTCTGTGATTAAATTCGAATCTCTTAATCCTTCAATCACCTAATCACTAAATCTTTTAATCGCTAAATCTCTCAATCTACAATCATCTAATCACTTAATCCTCTAATCTACAATTTCAAATTTACAATCGCCAATTGTAAATCGTCATTTATCCACACAAAGATAACACAATATTTCCAACGAAATAAAAAAAAGCGGGTGATACCTCTCACCCGCCTATATTACAGCACACTACAGCTTTTAATCTTCTTTTTTCGGCAACTCGCCATTAATAGCAGCTTTCACCACCCCGATAGCTTCTTCTAAACCTTCTGCAAACTTCTCGAAATCTTCCTTATACAAAAATACTTTATGCTTCTCGTAACTCGGATTTCCGTCTTTATCAAATTTCTTTTTACTCTCGGTAATAGTAAGATAATAATCACTATTACGGGTTGCCTTCACATCAAAGAAATAGGTTCTTTTCCCTGCTTTCACTGCGTTAGAATAGATCTCCTCTCTATCAATCGTATCCATTCCTTCATTTTGTTCGTATCCTTCCATTGCTTTTGAATTTTATTTGACTTTGCTGCTCAAATGTAGGAAAAACAAAGTAAAAATAAACTTTTTTAATCCTTTTTTTTTAACCTTTCTCCCCGATCAACGTAAAAAAAAGAATAACATCATTTATACAGAATAAAATTTACCTTTTTCGAGCTATATATGCTTCAAAAAGCTAATTTTGAACTTATATTTTAAAATCCATATAAAAATGATCTGGAAAATTTTTCTCATCGTTCTCGTACTAATCGGATTGGCTGTTATCGGCCTGGGTATCTCCACTTTTTTTTCCAAAAAGAAAAAATTCCCGGAAACTCATATCGGACGCAATAAAGCCATGAACGACCGGGGAATCAGTTGTGCAGCCACGACCGATCGCAAAGAACGGGCGACCTACAAACCGATAGAGATTAAAAAGAACGACTAAATAGGTGAAAGTCTATAAGGACTGTATCTATTCAGTACATCACTCTCTTTTGATTTTAAAAAGTCCTCCAACAACTCGATTTGTCTCAAGGAGTGAATGTCGCCCGACAAATAATCGATCAAACCTCTTTTCAATAAAACGTAAGCCCCTTTCCGGGCCTCTTTTCCGTAATACCCCGTGAACGACAAAAGGTTGACCTGCAAGCGGCATCCTTTACCTTTCAACTCCCGGCACGCTTTCTCAATATCCTCACCGTAAAAACGATAACGTTCCGGATGGGCCAACACCGGTTCGAAACCCTCGGTTTGCAATTGAAATAACAACTCCTCGAAATAAAGAGAAGGAGCTAAAAAGCTATGTTCAAGCAACACGCGTTCCCCCCCGGATGCCATGATTTGTTTTTGCCCGATCAAATCGAACATATACCTTCCGACCCGATATTCAGCTCCGATATCGGCATCCAAACGAATATCCTCCCGCTTCAAACGCTCCTCCAACTCTTCCCATCGTTTTCCTATATTCTCCGGTCCGTTCATCAGCAAGGGATAAACGATATGCGGGGTAAACGTGAAGCGCTTCACGCCCAATTTCAACATACGCTTCACGATCTCCGCCGATTCCTCCACGGTTTTTACACCGTCATCCAATCCCGGCAAAATGTGCGAATGCAAATCGTGCCCGTAAAAGAAATACTGCTTCACCGAACGTTTCCTGAAAAACATAAGCTTTCAAATTTTCACGACGACGCCCTCTTGCAACCGGTACTTTTCCCCGCTTTCCGGACAAACAGCCACACCTTCCGCGTCAAAAATCAACCGGTGCCCGTACTCGCTCATCCACCCCGTCTGCCGGGCCGGATTCCCTATTACGAGAGCATAATCGGGAACCGTTTTGGTCACGACCGCCCCCGCCCCGATAAAAGCATATCTGCCGATATCGTGACCGCAAACGATCGTAGCGTTGGCCCCGATCGTGGCTCCCCTCTTTACAAGAGTTTTGGCGTATTGAGATTTCCGGTTCACGGCACTCCTCGGGTTCACCACGTTGGTAAAAACACAGGAAGGCCCTAAAAACACATCGTCCTCGCACGTTACACCCGTGTAAACGGATACGTTATTTTGTACCTTCACGTTATCTCCCAACACCACCCCCGGAGAGATCACCACGTTTTGGCCGATATTACAATTCTTTCCCAATATACAACCGTCCATGATATGGCTAAAATGCCATATTTTACAACCGCTTCCGATCCGGCACTCCTTATCGATTACCGCTGTCTCGTGCGCAAAAAATTCAGTCTTCATCTCTCTTTGTATTTTGTCCGTAACCATAACCGTATTTAGCCCCGTAACCATAGCCGTAACCGTATCCGTAACCGCCCCGTCTGATCTTTATCCCGTTGACGACGATCCCCAGGTTAGGCAATCGTTTTTTCTTTTCCAAATCCGTAACCAACCTTAAATCTTTCCGATCCAACAGGTGAGCCCGTACGACATACACGCAGGCATCGGCCAACCGGCTTAATGTAAAGCCTTCCGCCAAAATACCCAAGGGAGGAGTATCCAACACGATGCAATCGAACTCTTCCTTTAATTCCGTTATCAACTCTTCCATCCGGGGACTGGCTATCAACTGGGTAGGATTAGGAGGTACGCTTCCCCCGAATATAGCGTAAAGACAATCGTCTATCTTATTTATAATGTTCTTTTTATCATTTTCCATTCCGGCCAAGTAGGCGGACAATCCTTTATGATGATCGCATTTAAAATAGAGATCCATCTTCGGATTTCGCAAATCACAACCGATAGCGATCGTCTTTTTACCGGATTTGGCATAAGCGTTGGCCAAATGAGCAGAAACAAGAGATTTACCCTCTTGAGGAATGGTCGAAGTCACCATGATAACGGGACATTCCGCCTGCCGTACCATATAATTCAAGTTCTCCCGGATCAGATGCATGGATTCCGACATCATAAAATTCTCCTGAAAAACATCCCTCTCTCCTTCCGGCAGTTCAGGCGTACTTCCCAATACAGGAGCGTTCACGGCCTTCTCGACATCTTCGGTATCCCGCACCTTGGAGTCCAACACATCCAATAGAAATATTCCCCCGAAAGGCAATGCAACTCCCAACACCAACCCGATCAACAAAATCATGGATTTTTTCGGTGATACGGGACTCCCTTGCGTGTTCGGGTCTTCTATGATTTTCGCCATGGGTACGTACATCAATTTGGCGATCTCCGCTTCCTCCCGCTTTTGCATCAGGAACAGGAAAAGATTCTCCTTCAACCCCTGTTGCCGGGAGATCTCCCGGTACTGTTTCTCCTGCGTGGGTACCGACGTCAGCTTCTTATCCACCAACTGACTCTCTTTCTCCAAACTTTGTATCTTGATCTCCAATCCTTTCTCCACATTCTCTATCGCCATCCGGATATTCTCTTTCAATCCCCTTAACTGACTCTCTATTCCTTTTATCAAGGGGTTACTCTCCCGGGCCGTCTGCAACAATTTATTCCTTCGCAGGATCATCTCGTTATACTTCCCGATGCCGTTGTTCAACGCGACATCCGCCAACCCCAAGTTTTCGGGCAGCAAATGAAACCCAGCTTTCTGATCCAAAAAATCCCGTACGCTCCTCATCACGTCCAAATCAGTCTCTAATTTCAACAACTCGGCCCCGGCCGATTTTTTCCGCTCCATAATAAAAGTTGCATCCGAAGCCAAATCAGTCAGACGATTCTGTTTTTTAAAGTTTTCTGCCCTATCCTCGATTTCACTTAATTCCTGATTGATCACCTCTAACCGGCTATTGATAAAATCCACCGTATTTGTCGATACAATCCGCTTATTACTCACCCCGTTATCGTTATACGCCGCGATCAACCGATAAATCAAATCAATGGCCCGGGGAGGCAATTCGTCCTTCACGGAAAGTCCGACGGCATTGGTATTCTTCTCCAAATTACTTATATCGAGTTTTCCGTAAAATACATCCGTGGCCACAGGGAAAGAATTGATACTCACCCGGTATTCTCCCTCTTTTACGTTCGCGGGCTCTTTCTCTATCGAAATCGAATACCCCCCTACCGTTATCCTTTCCGAGTAGTTTCCCTTAAAAACAGATTCTCCCTCCGGGGTTAAAACTTCCACCCGATCATCTTTCCCTATACTCACATAAAACGAGGTATCCCGGATATTTTCCGGGTAATCGATCAAAATACGAAACGGGGCATTTTTATAAAATTCCTTTTCCCTTATTCCCCCTTCTTCAAAATAACGTACATTTAAATCCAACTCCTTCACCACCTCCCGCATCAGATTTTTCGAACGTAATTCGATCATCTCGTTTTCCACGAACACATCCCCCTGGAAAAAGCCCAACTCTTTCATCATGGCATTAGTTCCCAGCTCTCCCTTTCTCGAATCGTTTATCATTACTTTCGTTTCCACGTTATACACGGGGACCCGACTCATATAGTAATAAATAGCTCCACCTAAACACAACGGTACACTAATTGCAAACCACCACCATCTATACAGGATCTTGTTAAGAAACTTGCGGAAATCAAAATTTTCCTCCTCTTCCACCAAAAACAGATCATTGTTCAACTCATTCATAAGCCTGATATTATTTTACACACCCTATTACCTGACAATTAAAGCGATTATCGCCACCATCGTGGAGACGCTCGACAATATATAGGGTAGGAAAGCACCCGCATTTCCCCCGGCTATCCGTCCCCGGTTCGGCTCCACGTAAATCACGTCATTCTGCCGCAAAAAGAAAAAAGGAGTATCCATAAACTCCGTGGAGGTCAGATCGATCCGGGCAAACTGCTTCTCTCCGTCCACTTCCCGCACGACCAACACGTTTTTCCGTTTGGCATTAATCTGCAAATCCCCCGCCATTCCCAAAGCATCCAGAATGGAAATACGTTCTCCCAACACCTTATAGCTTCCCGGATTTTTCACCTCTCCCAATACGGTCACCCTGAAATTCAAATATTGTATGGTCACGATCGGATTCTTCAAGTATTTACCCAATCGCTCCTTCAGCGAATCGGCCAACTCGTTTCGGGTCATTCCCATCACCCTCAATTTACCCAACACGGGAAAATCGATACTTCCCTCCTTATCGACAAGATATCCCTGAGGAACCTGTTGATTAGACGAACCTACCGTCTCCCTCCCCAAACCGATCATCGGCGTATTAAAAGGAAGTGCCGCCTCCACATCGTCACAGGAAACGATGATCGACAACAGATCATCCGGCTGAATCACCGTTTTATACTCGCACTCGGCTTTAATACGTTTATTCACGTCGGCATCCTGTAAATAAACCACCTTTTTACTCGATCCGCAGGAGGCACACAACAGGCCCCCCAACAGAATCCACACTCCATTTTTCAAAAGTCCCATATAATTAAAATTATTGATTTAACGAAAGTCGAATAGACCTGAAAATTTATTTTTGATTTATGATTTACGATTTATGATTCAGTCAGTGATTTTGCCATCTTTAAATCGTAAATCTAAAATCCGAAACCATAAATCTTTTTAATCTCAGAATCCCTTAATTCATTTTCCTACTACCCGTTACGATTTTTCTCGGTAATGTCATTCATTACCGTCCATATTTTTTGTTTATTCCTCCAAATTAATTTTAGGAAACAGAGTAACTATTCAGAGAGATTATTTAAGAAATAGTTCAGATAAGTTCTCAAAATATCAGGATTTCTCCTTACATCCCAGATCATTGCAATATAAATTTTATCAGAACTCAAACAATAAAAAATTTTAGTTCTCTTATTGACGATTACTACACGTAAAGATTTTATTTCTCCCAATTCAACCTCTTTACCGATTAAAGGAGAATCTTTTAATAACGTAATTTTTTGATAAAGCGTTGCACGAACTCTCGAAGCTACCTGATGACTCCAAGATTGATTCAAATAAAAAATCAAATCCTTTAACGTAGTAATAGCCAAATCAGTCCACACTACTTCCATCCCATTTTTTTATCTATTTCATCAAACACTTCTTCCGTGGTGTAAAAAGGTCCTCCTTTGGCGATCAGTTTATCGGTATAATCAGCAACTTGCTGCAACAACTCTTCAGGCAATTCATATTCCTTCACTTTCTCTTCTTGTTTTAGTAATGAATTGACAAAACAATAAACCTCTTTGAGTTTATCTTCATTTAATTCCATCACTTTACGAAGGATATCAACACGTAGTGTATCTGCTGTCATTGCTTTCATAGTCTTTCTCCTTATTCTTACAAATATAGAAAATAATTTTGTCTATTCCTACCATTCATATTTTACTGAAATCATAATCTTCTGAATCGTCTAATCACAGAATCCATTAATTCTTTAAATCGTAAATCTAAAATCCGAAATCGTAAATCTCAGAATCACTTAATCTCTAAATCACTTAATCGTCAATTATTTATTGTCAACCGCAACATCACTCCCACGTTCTCCCGTAACAATTTTCCTTCGTCCCCATAAATTCCGGCTTCCGTTTTAAACGGTAATCTTCTCCAGGGAATTCCGACCTCCATTCCCCATGAACATTGTCGTTTTACCCGCTCAAAAGGCTCCCGGTATCTCCCGTAATTCAACGAATAGGAAAACCTTCCCAAATAAGAAACCTTCCCGGCAATCCACCCTTTGATCCCTAAATAATGAGCGATCACCCGGTTATTATACATCCCGATAACGAAGCCCTCCTTATTCTTTGGGTTCGGCAACAAAAAAGGCGTTCCGATGATTCGCCCGTCTGTCGTCCATCCCGATTTATATTCACCATGTAAAAAATAATCATCCCTTCCCCCCACCTTCTTCCATCCGTAGCCGGGAGCATCAGGATCTTGCTTTTCCATCTCCGCGGGAGTTGCCGGACGGTCGTGATACGGTCCCGACTGGTATTTGGTATAAAGGAACTCGTAGATCACATCCGTACACCATCCCGACCGATTCCCCGCCCCGTAATAAAAGGCATAAATCCCGTCGGGAAACGAACGGAAATCCGTTCCCGAACCATCCTCGAAAGGAATATCATGGTAAAACGTCAACGTGTAACGGTCTCCCTTGTAATTAATCCTCAAATGCTCCCGTCCCAAATGGTTTCCCAGGGCATTGTTCTGTGCACTGCCCGAAGCATCACTCCCTCCTTCGCTACCGACCACGATACGGATATAGTCTTTCAAAGAGGAGGGCTGTTTTCCCAAATCAGGTGAAATTCCGCCCCATTGGGCATAATGATCCAATCCCACGATGATATCCCATCGTTTATGCGGCGTAATCCGTAGAAATAGCGACTTATGATGCAGGCGCACCTTCTCCGCGTACCGTTTCCCGATCATCCGGTAATCCCCGTAACTAAAACGGAAAGCCAATACCTTGCCTATAAAAGGTAAAGGTATATACTCGCTACGCAAATTATACCCCGGATTCACCCGGGCATTACCCGATTGAACAAAATCCCCGTTGGTCGAAGAGACCCCGTTGTATTCCGTGTCCGGATGTATCATCCCGATATCCAAACGCAATCGCCTCCAACGGGCACTCGCGTACAACTCATCCACCGACACCCGGTTATTCCCTTTCTCACCTATCCCCACACCCGAAAAACCATAAGCCGTTTGGATCTTCCTTCCCTCCCGGAAATCGGAAAACAACCCAAGCCTCAACACCCCTCCCGCCCGATCCGGCATAGCTCCCCAGCGATCCCTACCCATCCAAAAAGGCAAAACACCCCCTCTCCCGGCATAACCGCTAAGCTCCCCGACATACCCCACCTCCCGCTTTTGCGCACAAAGAACAAAGGATAATAACAACATTATCCCGAATAAAATAGCCTTCAATAATTGTAAATTTTAAATTGTAAACCTGAGAAATTCTACGATTCAATGATTTAGTGATTCCGTGATTCTGTGATTTAAATTTAATCACTAAATCACCTAATCTCCTAATCCCTAAATCTCTTTATCTCCCAATCCCTTAATCATCTAATCCTTTTATTGGAAAAGAATCCCACTCTTTTATATTATAAATACAGTGCTATCCATCTGCTTTTGAATAGCACCACCCTAAAATTTACAATAAAATAACACATTTGATTTAGTGATTCCATGATTTAATTTGAATCTCCTAATTGTAAATTAGACGAATTCTGTGATTTAGTGATTCCATGATTATATGATTCAAATTTAATCTCTAAATCTCCTAATCCTTCAATCATCTAATCTCTTAATCCCCCAATCACTAAATCTTTTAATCTACAATCGTCAATCTTTTTAATCTCTTAATCCCCAATCACTAAATCACTGAATCCTTTAATCCCAGAATCCCTTGATTCTTTAAATCGTAAATCTTTTTCTGTCATTTAACCAATCCTATAGGATTACATTTTACATGTACCGATTTGATTTTCAAGTGCGATTGTTAATAATTTATGTTTTGGTATCACGTTAGTATCATTTTTTATCTTCATGATCCGGTAATATGTACCCGATCCGATTCCTCTCTTTTAATCCCCGGTCTTTTGCTTGCAACTCGGACAAGGTCTGATTTATTAATTCGAGTTGTATTCTAGTATCTTCATTTATGTCGTTTTGATCCATAAAAACCTCTTCCATGTACTGTTTAAGTTCCTTTATTCGATTTTCTAATACTTCGATTTTATCACCTGGAGGACTGTATAGAACTTGTCGCACGGCAATGAAAGCACGCATGATATTGATATTTATTTCGATGGCAACCTCACTATTCAAAATAGAAGAAAGCATCGCTACACCCGATTCTGTAAAAGCAAAAGGAAGGTATCTAATACCACCTCTCTTGTTTGAGGTCACAAATTGTGACCTCAAAGTACCGAATTCTTCTTTAGTAAGTTTAAACATAAAGTCCACAGGAAATCGTCTTATATTACGTTTTACGGATTGTTTCAATACCTTTGTTTCTGTTCCGTACATTTCCGCAAGGTCGAAATCCAACATCACCTTCTGACCTCGTATTTCATATATCTTACTTCGAATTAATTGTAGTTGATCCATTCTGATTGTAAATTAATTTACAATTTATGATTAAGATTCTGATCTTACCCTCTTTAAATCGTAAATCTTTTTAATCTCTTAATCCCCAATCACTAAATCACTGAATCCTTTAATCCCAGAATCCCTTGGTTCTTTAAATCGTAAATCTTTTTCTGTCATTTGACAAATCCTATAGGATTACGCGGCTTATTTTCCAATTTCTTTTGTGCTTGTAATTCTGCCAACGTTTGATTGATAAGCTCCAATTGCATCCGGGTATCATCATTAATATCATTGTAATCAACGAATACCGATTCTATGTACTTCTTAAACTTTTTTAATTCGCTTTGAAGCTCTGATACCTTATCCGCCGGGATCTCGCTTATCACTTGACGAACAGTAACAAAAGCACGCATTATATTGATATTTACCTGAATTGCAATATCGGAATTTAATATTCCTGAAAGCATTGCTAAACCTTGTTCTGCAAAAGCATACGGAAGTTTACGAACTCCACCCCAACTTGATCTTCCAAAATGGAATATCAAGTTTACTTTTAATTGATCAAATTCCTCTTCCGTGAGTTGAAACATGAAATCGCCGGGAAAACGTTTAATATTCCGTTGAACAGCCTTATTCAAATTACCGGTTGTAACCTGGTACAATTCAGCCAAATCTTTATCAATCATCACCTTCCGACCCCGTATCTCGTAAATCTTACTTCGAATTAGTTGTAGTTGACTCATTTGATTGTAAATTTTAAATTGTAGACCCGATAAATTCTGCGATTCAATGAATTAGTGATTCCGTGATTCAAATCTCCTAATCATTATATCTCCCAATCACTTAATCTCCTAATCACTTAATTCTTTAATCTCTAAATCACTTAATCATTATATTTCATTCCCGATACATTATCACGATATTTAGGCCTACAATACTTAAGTTTTTATAAGATTTCCGTTTTCACGACAAAGATTTGAACACTGACTCTTTTAAGCTATTGGTTTTACAATTTCAATTTTTAACCCGAGAGCACCAATAATACGATAAAACATAGCAACACTCGGAGTTATTACTCCGTTTTCAACACGAGAAATATATGATTTTGTTGTATTTATCCTTTTAGCTAATTCTGACTGAGTTACCTTTGCCTCTTTCCTCGCTTCTAATAAAATTTGCCCAGTATAGTAAGCATACGCCTCCTCGTCAAATTTTGCACGCTCGGGGGTCCCGGGAGCTCCAAACTCTTTTTCTAATTCTGCGCTAATATCAATTAACATGTTTTCTTTTATACACATAATATTCCTCCTTTATCTTTAAAGCCCTCTCTATCTCTGATACTAAAATTTTACGAGACTTTTTTTGAAAACCATTAAACAGTACAACTATTTTTTCCTCATCAAAAATAAAAAAGATACGATATATATTACTATTATACTGCATACGTAATTCATATAATTCATCACGTACAAATTTTATGAATCTTGTAGGAATACGATCTTCTGTCTCAAGTAACGAAAGTATATACTTTACCTTCAGCCTTTCTTTCTCTGTCAATGTAGAGAGAAATTCATTATAATACCGACCGTATGCTATTATTTTTCTTCTCACTTACAAATATAAATAAAGTTTCAATATAATACAACTCATTCTTTTTTCTTGGTAAAAAGACAACAAGTTAAAAAATCTTCATAAATCCATGAACAACAGTACTACCCGGAAATTACGCCGGATAGCACCATCATTACTAAACCTTAAAACTATTATTATGAAAATATCAGGTCGAATAATGCAATCTGGCTCTAAAACGAGCATTCGGCACCGTACTGTGAACATGAACCGAAATCGTGGTGTTCTTGCCGAAATAGGTTTGTAAACTACAACTCACATTCCCGCCGGAAGGAATCCCGTACCAATCGCCTCCACCGCCTTTCGAACTTCTGACCGACACGTCGAACAAGGCATTAGGCGGGGCCAGAATCGTGGCAGTAGCTTTGATCGTGGCACCCCAACCGTTTTTATTGATGGAATAACTCCCGTTCCCTTGCGCATCAAGATTCATCTCGAAATCAATGTCCCCACTGATTTTTAAATCATCACTCTCGGTCATGGCAAGTCCTGCCTTTTCCGCTACCTCATCGAGTTGCGAAAAAATAGAATCAAAATTTTCAGACATCACTCGTAAATTTAAATCGAACAGAATAAATTCTTACTGACGGTCCTGAAAAACATCATAGATCATCGTGTACATTCCCAAAAAACAATCACACTCAGACCGATCTTTATACTCCTTTCTCCGTAATCGGCAGACAAATAAATAATGAACTATAAAATTACAACATTAAATCATAAAAACAAAATATAAACACAATTTATTCATTATTGGAATTAAATTCATATATACTTTCATCTATTTGACTATAAATCTTTTTATTTGGTTTTTTAATCCCTGTATAAATAATTCCTGCATCCAAGCTAATCTACAATCTGTCCATCGTTGTGGATGATTTGTAACCATCACCCGTTCCGGAAATTCTTCGGCCTTCACGGCTCGAATAATATCCGAGGTAGAATGGTAAACCCACCCGTTCCGTTCCCACGTTCCCTGTAATTCAGGAATCTTATCCCTAACACTAACCCGGTAGCCATCCCATCGTCTACCGGTATCCGTCACATAAAACAGATTAGAAAAATCAATATCCAGATAAGGCTCGGCGATAATTCCCAACTCCCGGTAATCGTATTTTGTCCAGATATCCTTACTATCCCAAGGTGAACGGGGACTTCCGTGCATACAAATGGTAGCAACCGGCACCAGTCTCCTCAACCGCTCCAGATTCCGGCAAAAATCTTCGTAAGCTTTATCGACATCTCCGTGACAGGTAGTCAAACTCTCGTAATGATACCCCACTTCATGTCCCAAATCCCGGATTTCCCGGATAATCCCCTCATCCCAACTTTCCGGCACAGCCCGGAAGTAGTAAGTCCCCCGAACTCCAGCCTTCGCCTGTACCCCGGCAAACGCCAACGAACGCCCGGGACATTTGTCCACATCATGCCGTAAAATGATCAGCTTTTTATCTTCCGGTTTCCCGATATAATCTTCAAAAGTCTGGAAAGCATAGCAGGTTTTCAGAACTGCAAGCAATTCCTGATAGATTTTTAGTGTAAAGTCCATAGTTATTTAAACCGATTCTGATAATCAGGATCTTTTTTCATTATCTTAAAGCTATCCGGCCAGTTCTCCACAAACCAAACCAAAAATGCTGTCACATCGATTTTATCAGCCAGCATTTTATCCCTTTTCTCTTTCCATCTCTCCTTAACATTTTTCATCTGGAGTAACTCAACTCCTTTGGCAATTGCTTTTATTTGATCTTCTTCCGATTCCGAATAATTAAACATCAATCCATAGTCCTCCTCTAAATGTCGGGTATAAAAAGTACTTTTTGTAAGAAGATATACTGCTGGCGTCCCCAGCATTACGGCTTCTTCTGACATTGTCGAACTTTCTCCAAAAATTAAACTTGCAAAAGCCAAAGCATCATGCATTCGATGTGGTTCTATCTTAATCTGATATTTTCTCAATTCTTCAGGTAATTCTGCTTCTGAAGAAATAAATACTTTCGCAAATTTTGAAAATTCTTCTATTGCTTTCAGTTTATTCTCATAAAAGATCCCTTTATGTCCCACATCATGCGTGGCTTTCCACGATACCAAACGAACAATTACATATTTTTCATTTCCAACTACTCCTAATTCTTCTAAAATCGATCCGTTTGGAGTAAACCGTTTAGGGTGAAGATATGCTAATTCATGATAACCAGAATAATGAATTTCTTTCTTAGACACACAAGGATGTCTATAATCAGATGTAAAAATCACCTTTGTAAAGGGCTCATAAAGTCTAACTTGCTCATAATTAAATGTATCTTCAAAAGACAAATGAGGTTTACACATCAGATATGCAACATGAGCAGCATAAAACGATCCGGCACTAAGAAATAAATCCGGTTTAAACCGCCATGCGACTAAAAGCAATTGCATATCAAAACGAAGTAAGCCCCATACCTTTCCTATTTTAGTCGAATAATGCTTACCTAAACATACATAATTATTTCCATAAGCCTGAAGTAGTGTTTTCTCATGTTCTTTTTCCCGGCATGTAAATAAAATTTCATGTCCTTTCAACTTCATTTCAGAAGCAAAAGGAGAGAAAAGATGTACATGAGCAGGGTGACCTATGTCAATCAAAATCCGCATTTTAATATTAATTTATTTTTTCAACATCAAATTATACCCAAACATTACCACTTTATACCAAAAAGATTTTGATAATGTAAATCTTCCTACATTCTCAAAGACAGTCCCAAATCTCTCTTTATACTCCCGGGGGCCATATTTATAATTGGGATTCCCACCTCCCCCAAAATCAAAATAATCGCATTTATTCTTAATTCCTTCTTTCAACAAATACCATATCAGCAAATCTCCTGCATGTTTCTCCAAATGTTCTTCCAAAGTCGCCGTATATAAGGCGGTGATTTTTTTATTGTATACTACATACAACTGTGAAGCAATAGGAATACCTTCATAAATTGCAAAAACAATCTTTATTGTCCCTTTTGCCTCTCTTAATAAATTATAGAAATAATCCTTACTTTTCAGTGCATGTCTTTTCCGTTTAAATAGCTTTGCCTGCATTTCATAAAAGACATCAATACTTTGATTTACAGAATTATATTCCCGAACATCTATATTGAACTTCTCTTCTGCTTTCTTTATCCCTTTTCTTTTATCTTTCTTCAATAAAGTCCAAATTGTATCATTTGTTTTATTTGTTAACGAGATGTATGCATTAAGATGATCTGATAAAACAAACCCAAATTTCATATAAACAGATTGCTCATTTTCAGAAAAAGGAAAAAAAGTTCTAATCTGAACAAAAAGTCCGGCATTAATTTTTTTCAGGTGTCTTACCAGGTACAATAAACTCTCTATATCTTCATAGAGCGGTGCATCTAATATCAATAACCTTTTAGATAAGAAAGGAACTCTTTTACTTTCATTTGCCAACTCACCTATAGTTAAAGCCGTTATCTCTTTTTGTTCATTTTCCACCGCAATAATAACAGGCATAATTTCTTTTGATTCTATTAATGCCTTACAATAACCATAAGAATGGAAAAATGATGCTTTTACAGATTTTTCCAATAATTTACTCCATTGATATAGATCTATTTGATTTACATCATCACATATTTGTATCATCATAATTATATTTAAAATAGAAAATCCTCGTACTCCCCGCAATCTTCAGAGCCGAATATTCCGGTTAATCCAATTCTCCTTCTATTTTCTTCAAAACTCTGGCGGGATTTCCAACCACGACCGTATAATCCGGAACATTACGAGTAACGACACTACCGGCACCAACAATACAACCTTTACCGATTGTTATTCCGGGCAAAATAATCGCTCCTGCTCCAATCCAGGAATCATCGCCAATAGTGACAGCACCTCTATTATACCCGGTAATTTTCTTTAATCTGCTGCTATTGGGATGAGAAGAGGCAACTATTGTCACATTCGGGCCGAAGCTCACTCTATCTCCTATTTCGACATTCATCTTAGGAGCACGAAGTTGCACCAAAATAGTAATCCCTTCCCCAACATACACTTGCTCTCCTATTTTAAACCCGATCCGCTTCAATGCCCAAACCCGAACTTTATGCAAAGAGATTTTTAAAAATACTGCAAATAGAATTTTCCTTTTTAATCGTAATAAAGAAGAAATCATTTTTTATCCTTTAAATTTTACAACCCGTTCGCATGCTTGTTTCATTGTCAAAAAACGAGCTCCTCTCTTTTTCAACCTCTCAATTATTTCAATATAATCATCCATCACACCGGGATGATCCAATGGATCCAAATTCGCATTATGATAATTTATTACCAAAAAAGCATTTTTACTTTCACACTCATCGCAGATATCTTCAAATCGAGACCACTTATTTTTAATAAGAACAAAAGGATAATCCATTATTACTAATGGAATTTCACAAAACAAAGATCCCGGTACAGGAAAAAAAGGAACAATTTTATTATCCTTAAAACCAATATTTTTTCTATATCCCCATGAAGAATCGTATTCAAACCCTAATTTTTCGTGAATTTCCCAAGTATGTTCCTCCCAATTCAGATAATGTTGTCTTATACCCGAAACAGGATGTCCTAAAATATATTCCAACCCTTCTTTTTCAATTTTCAGCAATTCATGATTTTTATAAGACCAATAAGAACCATGCAGACCTATTTCCCATCCATTATGATCTAAATACTTAATAATATCGATAATCCTTTTATCTTGAAAGGTATAACGCCCCATACTTAGCTTCCAATTTGAAGGCTGAAAAAGGGAAAATGGAACCGATTCATTTAAAAAAAATAACGTCGATTTTACATGAAACTGGTTCTCTATTTCGATAATATAGTTAAACCCCCAATACGGTTTTCTTACATATAAAAAAGAAAACAATCTTTTAAAGAACAAGTCAAAATCTCTTACTTTTAAAGCCCGTAAGGGTTTTGTAAAATATTGATATGTCTTATCTATTCTATCAATATCATGCGTCAGACAAACATTCATCATATATATTTCTATAAATTTTAACAATAGAACTCTAATAATATCCATCAGCAGATACCTTATATCCGGTAGATATTTCAAAGCAATTACTATAAATTCTCAATAATCTTTTTTGCTATTTCCCGTGCCTATAACTATTAACCCAATTGCCATTTTTATATCCTGTCATTCAAAACCTTGTTTCACAATCCATGTAACCGGAATATCTCAATCATTTATTTTTATAAACTTATCTCGAACTATTTCCCAAAAAATCTGATATCCCTCTATGTGCAGGAGACGAGCCAATCCTATATATAATAACAGATATACCCCTGTTTGAGCCACGATTAAATAAAAACAAGAAGAAAATAAAAACGAAATAAAATATACTACAAAACCTGTAAATAATGAGATTACAAAATTCATCCCAATATCTTTCACTTGTTTTACAAAACCATATTGCACCAATTTACCTGTGACAAGAGAACTGATCAAAAAAAGCAAATAATATGAAAGAGCATAACCTCCCAACAATCCCTCTATACCATACAACCAAACCCCTCCGAGCATCAATATTATACCCAATATTTCATATATTATTTCTATAAAAAAATATTTTTTACTATTTCCCAATGAGGTTATCAGGTCTTTATTCAAATAGACCAAAGTGATCATCATTCCTCCCATGCAAAACAATTGAAAATAAGGTATAGATTCGCTCCATTTTTCAGTAAATAAAATCAAAAAAAGAGGTTTAGCGATGACAATAAGCCATACCATCAAAGGAAAATTTATAAAAGTAATTGCCTTTTGATTTTTTCTTACCCCTCTTATCAATCTTTCCTTATCATCTCGAATTTTAGAATAAACAGGAAAGGATACTGAACTAACTATAGTTGCCAAAGTGACAACCGGAATTTCTTCCAATTTCCTTGCTTGTGTATAAAACCCTAACTTTCTTGCGGAATAAAAACGCCCAATAATCAAATCCGGAATACCTTGATATAATTCTCTCATTAAATTAGAAAAGAACATAAAACTTCCGAAGCCAAACAAACTTTTAAATGATTTTATACTAAAAATCAGCTCTGGTTTCCAAGAAGAACAATACCACAATATTAAACTATTTACAAAAAAATAAAGCATCATTTTTAACACGAGACTCCACACTCCCCACCCTAACAACGCAGTAACTATTCCTGCCGAGCAAGCAATAGATACACTTATCAAATCATATATAGCGATCCTTTTAAAATTTAATTGCTGTTGCAAAATGGTTATTTGTACCACCGATAAAGCATTAAATATCAAAGCAAGTCCTTGCACTCTTAAAACTGTCGACAACAAAGGTATCCGATAAAATACAGAGATTGCGGGAGAAAAATAAAAAAGTAATAAATAGGCAACTAACGAAACGACTAAATTCCAATAAAATGCAGTGGAGTAATCCGCTCTTGTTACATTCTTTTTTTGTAACAAGGCTAAACTAAATCCCCCGTTAATAAATACATTTAAAATGGATAAAAAGATCATTAACATCCCTATACAACCGAAATCATCGGGAGACAAAAGCCGGGCTAAAACAAGGTTCGCAATAAACAATATAATCCGATTTCCAAAACCTTGCACAGCTCTCCATATCATACTTGCAATGGTTTTCTCCTTTAAAGACCCCTCCATAAATTACACGGTTTTTCGAATATGTTTTAAATCCAACGGATGAATTTTTACAAAGCACAACAACAAACCCAGTAAGACAATGTTTCCCGTCAGATCACCGCTAATCATCGACCTCATAAAAAATACGGTAAATAAAAGAAATAAATAGGCATTGTTAAGTGTTCTGAATCTAACCATATTAATTTTTCGCCTACTTACCCAAAATGCCCCCAAACACATCAAAATTACCATAAAACCAACCATGCCTAATTCACATAAGATCTCTAAAAATAAATTATGCGGATAATTTTTATTTGCATAATCCGGATATCCACCAAAGCCGACTCCAAATACGGGATCAATAGCCAAAACCCTGAAGGGTGTCACAAAATCTCTGTTCAGACGAGCCTCCACAGTATTCCGTTGAGATAAAGTTTTTTCCAAATATTCGGAGCCGAACCACGATACAACGGAGACCACAATATAAAAGATTACGAGTAACGTGAATAAATTTCTAAATGAGATAATTCTTCTCTTATTCAAAAATAACCTCAAAGCAAAAATTACAATTAAAACACCTAAAGCCTGACGAACTCCGGACATTAAAATCAAACCGAATGAGAGTAAAAAAAAGACAATAGAGAGACCTATTTGCTTTTTTCCAAGAATATTTTTATCCGACATCCAAAATGTTAAAGCTCCAAGTGGTAAATAAGCTAACGTATGGGTATTTAATATATTCCCACCTGTAAAAGTCGTTCCCATTTTAATTGCAGAGTTTCTAAAAAAAGAAATATCCCCCAAATAAGCGGGTCTTACACCATATAATTGGTAGCTTTGAGAGAGATAAAATAATGCCAATATAATAAACAAAATCGCTAAGTTTCTATTGGAAATCCGGTAGGTTTGCACATAAATTAAAAAAGCGACTAACCAAACATATCCCCTTACAAATAACTTCAATATTTTTTCTTTTGCATACTCGTTCTGGGGACCTAATAAAAACATAATTGTAAAATACAGAATGAGAATAGAAAAAAAAAGAAAAGAACGTTTATTAAAGACCAGTATTTTCAATATCTCTTTTCTTAAAATAAACATCCCAACCAACAAAGGAATTATCGTAAAAATAAGTACTAATTCCTTCGATGCAAATAATCTTCCCCAAAGACTGGAACCTAAAAAAAGTAAGAATATTCCCAATTCAATCCTACGGCACATTGCAAGTCTCGTAATCAAAAGAAATATCCAAAAATACATGTTTACAATACCGACATATATACCAAGAATTCCTAACAATGATATATAACAAAATATAAGGTCGAGCCTATATCTATTCTGTTCGATTCTTTTTATCATCAACACATTTCTAATATTAATACTTCTATCATTAATAGTATATACAATAATCTCTTAATAAACCGATAAAGCCTGCCCCACCGGTTACCACTATTTTCAAAGTATGCATCTTCTAATTGTAAATTTTAAATTGTAGATCTGATATAAATTCTGTGATTCAATGATTTAGCAATTCCGTGATTTTGTGATTCAAATCTCCTAATCATTATATCTCCCAATCACTTAATCCTTTAATCTCTTAATTTCTCAATTGATCTTTAGATATCTTTTTACCGCTTTCCCTACATTTTTAAATGTATCCGGAAGCAGGTTCATTATACCTCCCATAGCCCGGTAGGCATCGGAAAGCAATTGCATATCGGTATTGTTCTCTAACTGGTACTGGAGTTTCCGCATCTTATCGGAAACGCGCTGCCTGACTTTCCTGAGTTTTCGAATGACGGCCCGCCGTTGCATGACGCTATCCCGGCTTGTCCCTTTTATCTCGTCCCACTCCCGGCACGACTCTAAAAAGTCTTCGACCATCTTGTACAAGGGTTTACCGGACAGCACCCCGCTCGGAACCTCGGTCAAAGCATTGATAAAATATTCCAAGGAAAGACGAATCTCCCCAAAGCACTCGGCATCCGCCCCGACGGATTCCAATTCCACCAAGTCATCCAATAGAGCGGTCAACATCTTTGTCCGGTAGTAATTGACTTTCCACAGCGGAGTCCCGCGACTACCATCTACCGGACAAGAGCGGTTCGTATTTTCAACTTTATTCATTACTAAACGCAAATAGATATCCTCTTATCCAAGAATAGAAGAGGAACGATAAGTTATATCCGAAAAAATATTTAAATTACGGTATAGCTGTTTTTATTCCGTTTCTTTATTGATCTCCCAATGACCTCCTTTATCCGGTCCTACCCTCAAAATTATTCCATTCTTCCTTAGTTGTTGTAGATTCCATTCGACTCCACGACGCGATAGTCCTGTTATTTTTGCTAATTCACTTTGTGTTATAAAAGGATTAACCTTTATCGCTCCTACTATTTTCTCCACAGAATCTTTTAATCCGCTATCTTCGATTTCGGCCGTTGATATTTTTTGTCTTTCATAGCTTAATTCCGAAAAGCAGCCGTTTCCCATCACGTAAAAATCATACTTCATCGTAGGGTAGGGCACGATAGCTTCCCGGATACGGGTAAATCCACTGCCATACTTTTCAATATCATTAGTCAGGTAAAAAGCCTCTGCAATTAGTTTAGGTATGTAGGTGCCTGTTTTAAATACAAAGTCAATAACACATCGCCATTTTAATATAAAATTAGAATATACAATAAATACAAGTAGCAAAGTTTTAAATACAATTAAAATTTTTCGCAGAATTCCATAAAGTTTTAAGTATACTTAAAACTTTTAGGCCGAACGTTTCCGTTTGATCAGGATGTTGTTCCAGATTTTCCAAAAATAGTTCCAGTCCGTCAAAAAGGGGTGTTGCAAATAGGCTTCCAAATAACGGCGTTCACTGGCCTCTATCTCTTCCAAATTTTTAGGCATATCCGCGTAAAAAGGAGGCAAAAGTCCCGGTTTGGTACGGATACGCAATTGCTGCAACTCCGGGGAGTAAAGACCGTAATAATGCTGGCTCAACGGACGTACCCCGATCAGCTTCATGTCGCCTTTCAAAATATTGATCAGCATCGGCAATTCATCCAACCAACATTTACGCATAAACCGGCCGAAAACGGAAATCCGGTAATCATCCGCAAATTTTCCGCCTTCCTGTAAACGGTTATGCTGATAGATATAAGGTTGCAGGTATTCGGCATAGGCATGCATAGTCCGGAACTTGTATACCCCGATCAATTTTCCGTCTTTTCCCACCCGTCTCAACCTCACCAAAGGCCCGTAACTGGGTGAAGGATCATCGAAAGGCGGTTTTGTTTTGACCGCAATCACGTAAAGCAGACCGTGAATATACTCTTCCTGTTTTACCTCGAAACCGCAACAATACAACCGTCCTAATATCTCCGGACGGGGAAATACCCGATAACGACCTCCCGTGAGAGTAAAATAGATTTTTTTAAGACAAGGTAGTTTCGGACAAATCCGGTTCCAAGCATAATCCGTCGTATAGATCAAATAGTTTAATCCCCAGGGATAGATACCTAATATTTGAGATTTGCGTATTTCACTCGTCTGACAACAACAAACGAAAACATCTCCTACATTCAGTAATTTATTTACATGAATAAAAAACTTATTCACCCGACGAATCTTATTCACCCGGGACAGGTTCACGAACATATCGAAACAACCGCGGGAATACCCCTCCAACTCCTCCCGCTCTTTAATAGCCATTAATTTCGTTTCCCGGGCAAAACGAGCCTCGTAAGTATTCCTCCACCTCACGGGATTACTCATGGGATGACACCGAAGCAATTCCAACAATTTTTTTAAATCGGGACTTTGTTCTCCCGTTAACATCCGGGCCGCATATTTTGCCGACAACCGATGATAACGTTTTATTGCCTCATCTTCCTGTTGGAAAGGAATTTTGCGCATGACCAACAGCCGGACGACAAGATAAAAACAACACTCCAAAAGGATTAATGATCCGACAGCTATGACATAATTTCCGCCACCGTAAAAAGTCAGCTCTAAAATCTCATACAACGCATAAAGCAGGACAGCAGACAATACGTCGACCAATCCGATCGTAATAAAAGCATAGCGAATCCGTTGAAATTCAGTGAAATTAAGTTTCCGCGAAATCACGCCCAACAATACCCAGAGGCATGCGGCACTTCCCGATATCCACCATCCGGGAAATCTTCCTATCCAACCGGAGCCCCCGAATACCAGGACCACCAGTAAAAGATCGAAAAGGATTAATATTCCCCACTTCCGGGTCGTTTTCATGCTACTATTCAGAGATAAATAAACCGTAAATTTTTCTTCTATACCTGTTCTTACAAACTCCAGTATTTCAACGAATGTATTTTCTCCCGCAAAATTCCTTTAATATCTACTAAAAGAGCGTTCTCATAAGTCAACGACTTAAAATAGGTCTCGTCCAACATTTCATATTCTTTATGGGAGACTGCCACAACGACCGCATCGTAATTATCGCGGGGTTTTTCCACCAATTTAAAACCATATTCCTCCTGCACGGCTTCCGAATCGGCATGAGGGTCGACAACATCCACATCCACACCGAAATCCCGTAACTCCCGAATGATATCGGCCACTTTCGAATTACGAATATCCGAAACATCCTCTTTGAAGGTTACCCCCATAACCAAAACCCGGGCTCCCAATACACTTTTACCCATGGCAATCAATTTCTTTACCATCTTCTTGGCGATATAGGCACCCATCGAGTCGTTGATAAAACGCCCCGCGTTTATGATCTGGGGATGGTATTTCAGCTCTTTCGCCTTATGTACCAAGTAATAAGGATCGACCCCGATACAATGTCCCCCGACTAATCCGGGATAAAACTTCAGAAAATTCCACTTCGTCCCAGCGGCTTCCAACACATCGAAGGTATTGATGCCGATCCGGGAAAAGATAATAGACAATTCATTCATCAAAGCGATGTTGACATCCCGCTGGGTATTTTCGATTATCTTCGCCGCTTCCGCCACCTTAATACAGGGAGCGGGATGAACACCCGGTTCCACCACCAATTCGTATACCTTGGCAATCGTCTCCAAAGCCTCGGCATCGCACCCCGAAACGATTTTTATCGTATTACTCAGTATATGTTTCGAATCCCCCGGATTAATCCGCTCGGGGGAGTAACCGATTTTAAAGTCCCGACCTACTTTCAGGCCGGAAATCTCTTCCAACAAAGGCAAACAATCCTCCTCCGTGCATCCGGGGTAAACGGTGGATTCGAAAACCACGTAATCACCCTTTTTCAAGACTTTCGCCACCGTCCGGGTAGCCGCCAACAAGGGCTTTAAATCCGGCTGATTGTACTCGTCTATGGGGGTTGGAACCGCCACAATAAAAAAAGAGGCAGCCCGTAATTGATCCACGGAAGAGGTGAATTCGATATCGCTATGATCGAACGCCTCAGGCGGCAACTCTTCGGAAGGATCGATCCTATTCCGCATTTTCTCCAGACGATCCTCTTTGATATCAAAACCGACCACGGAGATCTTTTTGGCAAACGCCAAGGCAATGGGCAACCCCACATACCCCAAACCCACCAAGGCTAACTTCGCTTTCTTAGAAACCAATCGAGTATACATAAGCGTATTATTTATTAAAATTACCAACCAAAGGGATGTTCCTCCAATACCAATTCAGCCAAAGGGTGATAATCCCCGCAAAGTCCGATAGGTTTCGCGTGACGGATATCGTGCACGATTTGAATGGAGGTACGGGCATCTTCCAAACCGTATCCTTCGCCGGCAAGAATATGCCGGTAGCTCTCCGTGTGCAGATCGGTAAAACCGTCGCTGAACTCCATTTCCTCTCCCTCTACGCGAAACGAACGAAATGTTCTTTTCCCCGCTTCCTTTACTTCCGGCGGAAGAGTATCGTAATTAATGCTTAAAAAGTAACGGACATGAGCCCTGTCAAAACGCAATAACCCGGCCACCCGGTCATGACTGCTCACGTACACGATATTATCCCGGACGGGACCGAACACCCAAGAGAGCATATCGTAAAAATGAACCCCGATATTGGTGGCTACCCCACCGCTTTTCCGGCTATCACCTTTCCAACTCGTATAATACCAATTGCCCCGGGAGGTTATATAGGTAAGATCGACATCGTATATCTTCTCTTTCGGTCCCTCTTCTATTTTTTTCTTTAAAGCCAGAATCGCCGGATGATGCCTCAATTGCAAGATCGTGAATACCCGGTGTCCCGTTTCCTCTTCCACTTTTTGCAGGGCATCGATATTCCAGGGATTCAATACCAACGGTTTCTCGCAGATAACATCCACCCCCAAGCGTAAAGCGTAACGCACGTGAGCGTCATGCAGATAATTCGGCGTACAAACGGATATCACATCCACCTCCTTGTCCGTTCCTTTATTTTTCGAAAGGTGACGGTCGAAAAGCTCGAATTCCGTAAAGAACGACGCTTCCGGAAAATAGCTATCCATGATTCCCACGCTATCGAATACATCGTAAGCGGCTACCAATCGGTTTCCGGTCTCTTTTATGGCACGCAAATGCCGAGGGGCGATATAGCCTGCAGCCCCGATCAATGCAAAATTTTTCATTATACTTTATTAATATAAAATCTTAGTTTATTTTTTCCAGATAGGATCCCGGTATATAAGACGTCGCGATAGAAACTACTCCTTCCAACCGGATCACCACCCGCTTATGTCCCTTTACCCGGACCAACTCTCCCTCTAAACCGACAAATGGGCCTTTGATCACACGCACCTTATCCCCCCGCCGTAACTCCTTGTTCACGATCTCTATCACTTCATCCGAGAAATCGAGCAGAAACATAAAATCTTTCATCTGCTTATCGGGAATAATCAGCGAACGACGAGTCTCCCGATCCCTGATATAAACAATGTTAAGAGAGTAATCATTCAGCAACACAAAACTCGTACGCCGATCCGTCCGTAAAAAAATCAACCCTCGGACAAGAAGCTCACGAACCTTTTTCCGTCCCTCCGGTTCCTGTCGCACGACCTCCTGAAGGGGCAGATAATTCTCTACATTCAAGGCATCCAATTTCTTTTTTATACTCATCTCCTGATTCACCCTCGTGTAGGCCGCATACCAGTATTTTTCGTCGTCCCGTATTACCATATTAACCATAACGATATTACTCCTTACCCATCTATCTTCACGAACCCACCGGACACGCTTCGCGCACGAACCCTGTTCCGGCTTATTCTTCGTTAACCACGCGTCAATATTTTAGTTTCTTAAACAGAAACCAAATACCGAACTTTATACTTTCTTATCTGCACTTCAAATACGGTACATCACCTACCGTCTTATCCTTTAAAAAACGCTTCGATCCTCGCTATCACCCGATCCTGTTGTTCCCGCGTAAGTTCCGTGTGCATCGGCAACGAAAGAACGGAATCCGCTAATTTTTCCGACACCTCCAATGTCCCCGAAATTTTCGCTATCCCCGTGAAAGCCTTTTGCCGCTGCAAAGGAAGCGGGTAATAAATCATAGAAGGAATCTCCCCTTCCGCCAAAAACGCTTTCAGGCGATCCCGCTGCCCATCCTTCACTTTCAACGTGTATTGATGATAAACATGAGTGGAATAAGGCATCTCGCACGGCGGTACAATTCCCTTCACTTCTTTTAAACGAGAAGTGTAATACCGGGCTGCTTCCCGCCTGGCCCGGTTATATTCATCCATATGTTTTAATTTCACTTTCAATATCGCAGCCTGAATCGTATCCAAGCGAGAATTACATCCCAACATTTCGTGGTGGTATTTCACCAACTGACCGTGATTTGCAATACAACGAGCCCGTTCGGCCAATTCCTTATCCCGAATCATTAAGGCTCCTCCATCCCCGTAACAGCCTAAATTTTTGGAAGGGAAAAAAGAGGTACATCCGATATCTCCCATGGTTCCCGTCTTGAAAGAGTTTCCTGAAGAAAAAGTATAGACAGCTCCGATCGCCTGTGCATTATCCTCCACTACATACAAACCGTGCTCCCGGGCAAATGTCAAAATAGACTCCATATCACAACTCTGCCCGAAAAGATGTACCGGCACGATCGCTTTCGTTCGGGGAGACAAGGCTCGTTCCAATTCTTTTACCTCTATATTGAACGAAACAGGGTCGACATCGACCATAACCGGAATAAACCCTAATAAACCTATGACTTCCGCTGTTGCCACATACGTAAAAGCCGGTACGATCACCTCGTCTCCCTTTTCTAATTCCAAAGACATCAAAGCGATCTGTAACGCATCCGTACCGTTGGCACAAGGGATCACATACTCTGTTCCGATATAACGGGCAAGCTCTTCACTAAACTCCGTCACCTCCCGCCCGTTTATAAAAGCCGCACTATCCAATACCCCTCGTATCCCGGCATCTATCTCGTTTTTAATCTTGTTGTATTGACCCTTTAGGTCGACCATTTGCAACTTCATACGACATTCATTTTCCACGCCGATCAATTAAAACCCTGATATCTGCACGCAAAGTAATAGTATCAGAAAATGATCGTTTTTTAGTACATCCAATATTAAAATATTCTCATGATTTAACATTTTTAAACCACATTAAAACATCTGATAATGACCACTTATTTTATCGGTTAAATTTTACTGTTATTATTTATTTAGTTATATTTGCACTCGAATTAAACGATCATTTATTGATCGTTTTTTTATATGATTTTTTACTTTTCTCATGACTGAATTTTATAAATCTCCCTTCACGAAATACTTACTCAACACACTAATTACATGCGTATTAAACAATAAAGAATTAAAATAAAACAAATACATCAAGCTCAAAACCCATCTACGCGATCCTTTCGACCCGACAATCATTAAAGCAAGAATTATCCGGAAATGATCCATTAGATATATGGTTAAATTTAACTCTTCTATTAACATATTTTATATCAACAAATATATACATACAACAAGAAAATATATTTTATTATAAATACAATAGAACTATATATTTCATTATTGTACAAAACACGTAATATAAAACTATCCGGATGAAAAATGTTAATGAGCCGAAAATAACCCCGCTAATTGTAAGATTTAGTGATTAGAGGATTTAGTGATTGGGGACTAAGGGATTCTGGGATGGGGATTAAGGGAGAAAAACGGAGGGGCATAAATAGAGAACGGCGAGCGTCGTGTTCGATTTACGGAACGGCCACCCGACGGTTTGTTTGAACGAAGTGAGTCCCGGAGGGTAGTGAACGAAAAGCGTTTACACGACCGACGGGAACGTCTCGGCCCCGGAGGAGTTATCCCTTCCAATTGTAGATTTACGATTTCGGATTTTAGATTTACGATTTAAAGAACCAAGGGATTCTGGGATTAAAGGATTCAGTAATTGAGTGATTGGGAATTAAGAGATTAAAAAGATTTACGATTTGAAGAGGGTAAGATCAGAATCTTAATCATAAGTCATAAGTCATAAATCTTAAATCAAAAATTAATTTGCAATTTAAAATTTGCAATAAAAAAATCGTCTGCCTTTAAAAACAGACGATTTTTATATCCGAGAGGGATTGTATTATTTTTTATACATCCCCATATCTTTCAGTTCGAAATTATTGATAAAAGCTGCATATCCGGCAACTTTAGCCTGTCCGTACTTCACGAATACTTCCGTAGATTTATAGAAGCGTGCGTCTCTCTGCGAATCCAACAACAACAAGTATCCGATGATCACATACCCGGCCATCTCTACCAAACGGCGCGCATGAAAATCAACATATTCGGGATCTCCTACTGCCGTCACATTCGCTACAGCAGCCTCAAAAGCAGCCGTCATACCCTTCAATATCTCACGAATATACTCCTGCTCCGGACATATAGGCGCCTTTTCATACTCATCGCGAATATACTTGGCATATTGTCCGGTAGTCACCCCGCGTATAGCCGCCACAACCTGCAACTGAGATGTACCTTCGTATATATTGGTAATACGGGCATCACGAACCAAACGTTGAATAGGGTAATCCTTCATATAACCCGATCCCCCGTGAATCTGCAAAGCATCGTAAGCGATCTCGTTAGCGTATTCACTCGAAAACAATTTCAACATGGGAGTATAGATATCGGCCAATTTCTGGTATTTCTTCATCTCTTCCCGTTCGGCCTTATCCAAGGTACGTTCATTGGAAATATGGGTATAAGCCTTATACATATCCACGAAACGGCTGGTTTCGTACAGGATGGCACGGGCACCTTGAAGTTTGGCTTCCATATTGGTCAACATTTCGTACACCGCGGGAAAATCAATAATGGCTTTACCGAACTGACGTCTCTCCCGAGCATATTTCAACCCCTCGCGATAAGCAGCTTCCGCTATACCTACCGATTGAGCGCCTACTCCCAAACGTGCGCCGTTCATCAGCGACATAACGTACTTGATCAATCCCAATTTGCGTTCTCCGACCAATTCCGCCGGGGCATCCTTAAATACCAATTCACAAGTAGGCGAACCTTTGATACCCAACTTATTTTCGATACGGCGAACGGTCATACCTCCATTGGCCTTATCATATATAAACATGGAAAGCCCGCGGCCATCATGCGTTCCCTCTTCCGAGCGAGCCAACACCAGAGCAATTTGAGCATCCCCGTTCGTGATAAAACGCTTCACCCCGTTCAGATACCATTTTCCGCTCTTTTCGCAATAAGTAGCCTTTAACTGTACCGCCTGCAAATCCGATCCGGCATCCGGCTCCGTCAAATCCATCGCGTAAGTTTCTCCTTTAGCCCCGCGCGGCAGGTAATGTTTTTTCTGTTCCTCGCTTGCAAACTCATGGATCGTTTCGGCGCAATCCTGCAAGCCCCAAATATTTCCGAAACCGGCATCCGCACGAGAAACCAACTCTGCCGCCATCACATAGGGAACAATCGGGAAATTCAATCCGTCATACTCTCTCGGTAAAGACATATTATACAAACCCGCTTGAGTCAACACATCGTGATTCTGTTGAGTTCCAGCCGCGTATTTCACTCTCCCGTTAATCACCTCCGGTCCTTCGGCGTCTACCCCTTCTGCATTTTCAGCTAACACGTCGCCGCAAATCTCCCCCAAAATCTCCAACACTTTATCGTAATTGTCCAACGCATCTTCAAAATCTCTCGGAGCAGTATCACATTTTCCGGCATCCGCAAAATTACGCTCTTTCAACGCAACAATTTTTTTCATGAGAGGATGTTCCAGATGGAACTTCAAATCCTCGTTATCTATATAGAAATTCGCCATAACACTTTTAAAATTTTAAATTTTAGATTGTAAATTGAAAATTACTGATTGTAAATTCAGATGAAAACATTCAATTCGCAATTTACAATTACCTATTTGCTGTTCTTCTTGTAATACTGAATCATCTTCGGAATTACAACGTTCAGGTCTCCCGTGATCACATAGTCCGCAAATTTATTGATCGGAGCATTCGAATCCGTATTAATGGCAATAACCATGGAGGACTCTTCCATTCCGGCCGTATGCTGTATCTGTCCGGAAATACCACAAGCTATATACAACTTAGGACGAACAGTCGTTCCGGTTTGACCGATCTGACGTTCATGTTCGCAAAAGCCCGCATCCACGGCCGCACGAGAAGCGCCTACTTCTCCTCCCAGCACGGAAGCCAGTTCATACAACAAATTAAAATTCTCTTTCGAACCAACTCCATAGCCTCCGGCCACAATAATCGGAGCTCCCTTAATATTGACTTTGGATTTCTCCATCTGACGTTCAATCACCTTCACTACCAGATCCGTGTCATCGAGGAATTCATCCGCGTTCAACTTCTTAACCTCTCCTTTATAGGCGGCATCGACTACCTCCTTTTTCATCACGCCCTCGCGGACGGTAGCCATTTGCGGGCGACATTCCGGGTTGACGATCGTGGCAACGATATTACCACCAAAAGCCGGCCGAATCTGATACAGCAGGTTCTCGTATTTCTTGCCGCTCTTGGCATCCGAGTACTCCCCTATCTCCAAGCTGGTACAGTCAGCCGTCAATCCGCTATGCAGGAAAGAAGAGACACGAGGTCCCAAATCGCGCCCCACGCTGGTAGCTCCCATCAAAGCGATCTGCGGTTTTTCCTGCTCGAACAAACGCACCAACATCTTCGTGTGAGGCAACGTCGTGTAAGGAGCCAAACGAGTATCATCGCCAACCCATACCACATCTGCTCCGTAAGGAAATATCTGTTTCTCTATATCTTTTAACCCGTGTCCTAAAGCAATAGCTTCCAGCTTTACACCTAATTTATTGGCAAGAGTCCGTCCCTTCGTCAGCAACTCCAAGCTGACATCGGCAACCGTACTCTCCTCTATCTCGCAATATACAAATACACTATTCATATCTTAGATTTTAGATTTTCAATCTCTTCACTTATCCGATTGTATGGTTGGTAATCAATTCCTTCATCATCTCATCGATTTCTGCATCGCTTCCGGCCAGCACCTTAGCCTCTTTTGCCTGGAATACAACATTCTCGATAGTCTTCACCTTCGTCGGAGATCCGCTCAATCCCAAATCCTCCGCGTTACTGGTAATATCATTAACGCTCCATTCCGTTAACTTCAAGTAAGGACGTTCGTTAACCAACGTGATATAATCCTCTCCGGCTTCCTGGGCCTCCTGAGTAGCTTTCGCGTATTTATATTTCATCACGAAACGAGCATTTCTCGGACGGCAAGGGGCAGCAGAACCGTTTACCGTAACCACGCAAGGCAGCGGACACTCGACCACCTCTATACCTCTTTCCAAACGACGTTTGATTGTCAATTTCCTGCCATCGCATTTTTGAATTTCCTCCGCGTAAGTCACTTGCGGCAACTCTAATTTTTCCGCAACCTGAGGGCCGACCTGAGCCGTATCTCCATCGATAGCCTGACGACCGCAAATAATCAGATCGTACTCCAAATTGTGCAGAGCGCAAGACAGAGCATAAGAAGTAGCCAACGTATCCGAACCGGCAAAAGCCCGATCCGACAACAAATATCCACCATCAGCACCCCTGTACATCGCCTCGCGAATGATCTCCGCAGCGCGTCCCGGTCCCATGGTCAATACATGAACAGTAGTCCCCTCAATTGTATCTTTTAAACGTAAAGCCTGCTCCAAAGCATTCAAATCCTCCGGATTGAAGATGGCAGGTAAAGCTGCCCTGTTTACAGTTCCGTCTGCTTTCATCGCATCTTTTCCCACATTTCTCGTGTCGGGAACCTGCTTAGCAAGAACAACAATTTTTAGTCCTTTCATATAAATCCAATTTTATGTTTAAAGCGACATGAAATATCCTAATCATCTTTTTACCAATAAATTCATACCAATACTATTGACAGAATACTCCATATACAGTTGTATTAACACTATTTCTTTCAAGTGCGTAAAGATAGTATTTCAAGTTATAAATACAAAATTTTAACTCGTTCGCCTCCTATCCCCGTTACCAAAGAATAAAAACGGATACAAGAGCAGCGGACCCCTCTACCGAAACTTATTTTCCCTTTCCGTATTCATCTATTTTTTTGCATTTTTCAGAAAACGAAGTCGTTTATTTTCCGATTTTAAACTATTCCTCTAAATTTGTAGCGCAAATGATTGCGTCAAAAATTATTTACACTATAAACAAACTAAAATATGAAATACGACTTACTCGTAATAGGTAGCGGTCCCGGAGGATACGTGGCTGCCATTCGCGCTTCCCAACTGGGGATGAAAGTGGCCGTTGTCGAACGTGCCGAATTAGGTGGAATCTGTTTGAATTGGGGATGTATCCCGACCAAATCCTTGTTGAAATCGGCACAAGTATTGGAATACGCTCGCCATGCCGCCGATTACGGAATAAAGATCGAACAGGCCGAACCGGATTTTGAAGCCATCATCGCCAGAAGCCGGGGAGTTGCCGACAAAATGAGTAAAGGAATCCAATACCTATTCAAAAAGAATAACATTACCGTTATCGAGGGACACGGTAAACTGACTCCGGATAAAAAGGTAGAAGTAACTCCCCGCGAAGGAGAAAAAAGTATCGTGGAGGCAGACCACATCCTGTTAGCAACAGGAGCCCGCTCCCGTCAGCTTCCCAACATTCCGCAAGACGGCAAACGTATCATCGGTTACCGTCAGGCTTTGACTCTCGACCACAAACCGGCATCGATGATCGTCGTGGGATCCGGAGCGATCGGTTCCGAATTGGCCTTCTTCTACAACGCCATGGGCACCAAAGTAACGTTAGTAGAATTTTTACCTAACATTCTCCCGTTAGAAGACGAAGAGGTATCCAAACAAGTAGGACGTTCGTTTAAAAAAGCAGGTATTGAAGTTATGGTAAAATCTTCAGTAGAAAGCGTCGACACGACCGGCGAACTTTTAAAAGCGAACATCAAAAATAAAAAAGGCGAGATAGAGGTACACGAAGCAGAGATCGTACTCTCGGCTGTCGGCATCTCCCCTAACGTGGAAAATATCGGTTTGGAAGAACTCGGAATCGAAATGGATCGGGGAAAAATAAAAGTAGACGAATATTACCGTACGAATGTCGAAGGGATCTACGCCATCGGAGATATAGTCCCGGGCCCCGCCTTGGCTCACGTATCTTCAGCCGAAGCCATTTGCTGTGTCGAACACATAGCGGGAGTCCATACCGAACCCATCGATTATTCCAATATTCCCGGCTGTACCTACACGACACCGGAAGTTGCCTCGGTAGGATTGAACGAAGCCAAAGCCGTTGAAGCGGGGTATGAAATCAAAATCGGGAAATTCCCATTCAGCGCTTCAGGCAAGGCAAGTGCCGCCGGAGCCAATGAAGGATTCATCAAATTAATATTCAACGCTGCCGACAACACCCTGTTAGGAGCTCATATGGTAGGAACGAACGTAACCGAGATGATTGCCGAAATGGTACTGGCCCGGAAACTGAAAGCCTCCGGACACGACATTATTAAAACCATCCATCCTCATCCGACGATGAGCGAAGCCGTCATGGAGGCCGCTGCCGCTGCCTACGACGAGGTAATACATATATAGAATTGTAGATTAAAAGATTCTGAGATTAGAAGATTATAAGATTAAATGATTTGAATCACTAAATCACAGAATCACTAAATCACAGAATCTCTCTGGCTTAAAATTAAAACGATTAAAAATGATTTTATGAAGATAACACTATTAACAGGTGCTTTATTGATGATCGGAGCCTCATTATGCGCTCAGACGATCACGGAAAAAGAGTTAAAAGAAATTCAGGGAAGTTTCAAAAAAGATCCTTCCACGAAAGCCATTCAAAATATCTTGACAAACGACAAGAATATCCGGGATAATGCCCTTAACCGGGAACTTCAGGGCAAAATAGACCACTATTTCAAGTACCGGGTAGATGTCAAAGGGATCACCGATCAACACAGTTCCGGACGTTGCTGGATGTTTACCTCCATGAACGTATTACGTCCCGACATCATCAAGAAATATCACTTAAATGATTTTGACTTCTCTCATAACTACCTCTATTTCTGGGATATGTTTGAGAAATCCAACCTTTTTTTAGAGAATATCATTGCCACGGCAGGCAAACCGATGGACGACCGGGAAGTGACCTTCTTTTTCTCGGCACCCGTTAACGATGGTGGCGTATGGAATCTGTATTACAATTTAGGAGAAAAATACGGGGTCGTGCCCAAGTCCGTCATGCCCGAGACGGCTCATTCCGATAACACGGCAGCCATGGGGTCTCTTATCAATGAAAGACTTCGCAAAGGGGGCTATACCTTACGGGAAATGGCCGCTCAAGGCAAAAAAACGAAAGCCCTGGAAACAGAAAAAATCTCTATCTTAAAAGATATATATCGTATTCTGGCCCTTTGTCTCGGAGAACCTCCTACCCAATTTACCTGGCGGTACACGGATAAAGACGGGAACATCAAAGAACTGGCCAATTACACGCCGAAGCAGTTCTACGAGGAGATCACCCCGGAAGATTACGATCCGAAAAATTACATTATGATCATGAATGATCCGACTCGGGAATATTACAAACTCTACGAGATTAAAAACTACCGGAACACCGTCGAAGGAATCAACTGGGTATACCTGAATCTCCCGAACGAGGAGATTAAAAAAGCAGCCGTTGCTTCCATTAAAAACAACGAAGCCATGTACTCTTCCTGTGATGTGGGCAAGTTTCTCAACCGGGAAACAGGAATCATGGACCCGGATATGTACGACTACAACTCGTTGATGGGTGTTGACTTCAAAATGGACAAAAAAGCACGGATTCTAACCCGCCAAAGCGGTTCTTCTCACGCGATGACTTTAGTGGGAGTAGATACGGATGCCAACGACCAGCCGTTAAAATGGGAGTTTGAAAATAGCTGGGGACCCTCTACAGGACACAACGGTTACTTGACTTTCACGGACAAATGGTTCGACGAGTATATTTTCCGTATTGTTATCCATAAAAAATACTTAAGTGACAAAGCAATCAATAGCTTAGACCAGAAACCCACGCAATTGCCGGTTTGGGATTATATGTTCTGATAACAGTCCGATAAAGAAGATACAAATGCAGCCTGGTTTTATATTTTCCAGGCTGCATTTTTCTTTTTGTCGCTTATTTCAATCGATTTTTGAAATTACAATATCAAAAAACAACCATCTTTCGGCAGAGAGATTTATATTTTTATAAATTTGTATCTTGGTAAAGACAAACAAGCATGGATACAATTGCAACTGTGTACGAAGCGTTCAGTAAAGGCGGACGAATAGTTACCGACTCCCGGGAAGTGAAGGAAGGAGATATTTTTATCGCGTTAAAAGGAGAAAATCATAATGGCAATGCCTTTGCAGCAACGGCGATCAGGCAAGGAGCCGCTTTCGCGGTAACGGATGAAGCAGAGTACGCCACCGACGAGAAATGTTTATCGGTTCCCGATACGCTTCGGTTTCTTCAGGAATTGGCCCGGTACCACCGCCGGAAACTGCATGTACCGATTCTCGGTATTACCGGTACCAACGGAAAAACGACCACGAAGGAACTTTGTTATGCTGTCCTTTCTAAAAAATTTAAGACGGTGGCCACACAAGGTAATTTCAACAATCACATCGGAGTCCCGTTAACCTTGTTAAGCATGGACACTTCCACGGAATTGGGAATTGTCGAAATGGGTGCCAACCACCCGGGAGAGATCAAAACCTTATGCGACATTGCAGAACCGGATTACGGTATTATTACCAATATCGGATACGCGCATTTGGAAGGCTTCGGATCATACGAGAATATCATACGCACGAAAAACGAATTATACGAGGCGATCGGAGCCCGAAAAGGGACCCTCTTCGTGAATGGCTCCGACAAGTTGCTGATGGGATTGGCCGATAACCAATCGAAAATCACTTACGGCACGTCCGATTGTTTTGCCAACGGAGAGATTTTACAAACCATCCCTTACTTAGTCTACTCCCTAAAGACCCGAAAAGGGCATCTCTACGTGAAAACCAAGTTGATCGGCGGATACAATTTCGACAATGCCATGGCAGCTTCCGCCGTCGGCCTTTATTTCGATATCGATCCGCTACGGATCAAAGAAGCCATTGAAAACTATTCACCATCCAACATGCGTTCTCAGCTTGTAAAAACTAAAGATAATACGCTTATCCTCGATGCTTACAATGCCAACCCCAGCAGTATGAAGGTTTCTGTTTCCAATTTCGCGGAAATGACAGGAGAACATAAACTGGTAATTATCGGACAAATGAGAGAGTTAGGAGACATGTCGGACGGAGCTCACGAAGAAGTTCTCGATTTATTGGCGGCAAAACAGCTTCATCATGCATTTATAGTCGGCGAAAATTTTGAACCGTTCATAAATAAATATACTTTTATAAATTATTTCCCCAACACGGAAACATTAATAGAATATCTCAAAAAGAATAAAGTCACCGCTTCATTCATTTTAATTAAAGGCTCCCGAGGAAATAAATTAGAGAAAATTGTCGAATACCTGTAAAAAGCAACATATGAACGACAGACTTGTCATCATACCCACCTACAACGAAAAAGAGAATATTGAAAATATCCTCCGTTATGTATTTAAACTCGAACCTTCGTTCGATGTCCTGGTGATCGAGGATAACTCTCCGGATGGAACCGCCCTGATTATCAAAAATCTGCAAAAAGAATTCCCTCAACTTTTCATGATCGAAAGAAAAGGGAAATTAGGTCTGGGTACCGCTTACATTACAGGCTTCAAATGGGCATTGGAACACAACTACAACTATATCTTCGAAATGGATGCCGATTTTTCTCATAATCCCGATGACCTGATTAAACTTTACAAAGCCTGTCAAAGCGGAGAAGGGGATATGGCTATCGGTTCCCGTTACGTTACCGGAGTAAACGTGGTCAACTGGCCCATGGGACGAGTTCTAATGTCCTATTTCGCTTCCAAATACGTGAAATTCATTACCGGCATGAGAATAAACGATGCCACGGCCGGTTTCGTATGTTACACTCGTAAAGTACTGGAATCCATAGATCTGGACAATATCCGTTTCAAAGGATACGCCTTTCAGATTGAAATGAAATTCACCGCCTGGACCATGGGATTCAAACTGAAAGAGGTTCCTATTATATTCACCGACCGTACAGAGGGGACATCCAAGATGAACGGTGGAATTTTTAACGAAGCCTTTTGGGGGGTCATCACCATGAAACTCCGCAGTTTAGGAAAAAAGAAAAACGCCAATCGAAACGAAGCACACTAAAATTCCGTAACCTCATTATCTATGAAAACACTTATTCAAAACGGAACATTGGTCAATGAAGGAAGAGTATTCCGGGCCGATATTCTTATCGACAACGATACCATTGAAACCATCGAGGAAAAAGGGATCGCATCCCTTTCCGATGATGTTCAAATCATAGATGCAGAAGGGAAATACGTCATTCCGGGAGTTATCGACGATCAGGTGCATTTTCGCGAACCGGGACTTACCCGGAAAGGAGACATCGGTGAAGGAAGCCGGGCTGCCGCCGCGGGAGGAGTCACCTCCTTCATGGACATGCCCAATGTTATTCCACCCACGACAACAAACGAGTTACTGAAGGAGAAACAACATATTGCCCGTCGAAATTCATTAGTTAACTACTCTTTTTACATAGGAGCGACCTTAGATAACATAGAAGAGATTAAAAAAGTCGATCCGAAAACAACCTGCGGAATAAAAATATTCATGGGTTCCTCTACCGGCAACATGCTTGTGGATAACATAGAAGTTCTCGAGAAAATTTTTGCAGAATCTCCCCTTCTAATCGCCACACACTGCGAAGATACCCCCACGATCAACCGGAACCTGGAACTCTACAAGCAACGTTACGGCGAAGATATTCCTCCGGCCTGCCACCCGCTGATCAGAAGCCGGGAATGTTGCTACATTAGCTCTTCCTTAGCCGCACGTTTGGCCCGGAAACATCATAGCAGACTGCATATTCTCCACTTAAGCACGAAAGAAGAATTGGAGCTGTTAGATCAAGGCTCACGAAAAGAAAAACGCATCACGGGAGAAGTTTGCATCCATCATCTCTGGTTCAACGACGAAGCCTATTCGAGCAAGGGAAACCGGGTAAAATGGAACCCCGCCATCAAGACAGAAGCGGATAGACAGGCTTTGTTACGGGCTCTTAATTCCAATCGGTTAGACATCATTGCTACCGACCACGCACCTCACCTTCCGGAAGAAAAAAACGGAGTATACACGAAAGCCGCCAGCGGAGGCCCGATGGTTCAGCACTCTTTGCCCGTTATGTTACAACTGATGGAAAACGGAGAAATAACCATAGAAAATATCGTGGATAAAATGTGCCACGCACCAGCGGATATTTTTCGTATACAACAACGCGGATATCTTCGCGAAGGATACAAAGCCGATATCGTGATCGTAGAAAAAAATCCATGGACCGTGACGAAAGAGAATCTATTGTATAAATGCGGATGGTCGCCTCTCGAGGGAACGACACTCTCTTACCGGGTAAACACGACCATAGTCAACGGGCATACGGTCTACCAAGAAGGGAAATTCGACGAAACCCATCGGGGAGAACTATTAACCTTCGAGGGTTAACCGAAGATCAACCATCCACAGGCAACCAACAGCAGAAGGAATAGCATATTTCCCGCCCACTTGGTATGATGAGAAATAAAGTATTGCGAAAACAAATAGACTAAAGGAATTGCCACTATATACATTCCCCCGTAACATGAACAGGGAATAATAAACATGGAACCTCCCAAAAAGAAAAGCATCGACAACATGGAAAGCAACCCTCGCCGCTGAGCCACGATTACCGTGGGATAATTGATCAACACGTTACCGAAAGAAGCAAAAATCAATATGCCTATAATAATAAACACGATCGGTTTTGCCGATACGATCTGTATAAAAGAATCTCCTTCCCATATTTTATCCCAAAAAAGGGTGAATAATCCACCCGAATCCCCGGACAGGAAATAATACCCCCAAACTAAAAAAAACATGGTTCCAAATCCCAACAAGAGGGCAACCATATCTTTCAATGTAGCCCTTCCCGAAAAAGGCAATACGACCACGGCCCACGGGACGAGAGCGAACAAATCGGGACAAAGCAATACAGACAGGGCAATAAAAAAACCGAAATTGAATACCGGAGCATTCGTCTTAAAATGCACGATAGCCGATTGCAGGTAGGCCACGGCCAAAGCGACAAAAAATGCCGCAAATAAATAGGCATTTACCCCGTAATGGCATAAAACGCCAACGGTCAATAAAGAGTAGAGAAAAGAAGGCAAAACGGAAACATGGGATAAAAACTTATAACGGTCGGCAATGAAAAAGAGCAAAAAAGCAAGAGATAAAAGCAATAGCAAACCGACCTTATCAAGCCAGAAACTCCCCTCGTACGCTTCCAAAAAAGATAACGATATCAATCCGTCGATGCCACACGGCGTGTACTCTCCTCCCAACCAATAACGAAAAAATGCTATACCTATCACTAAAAACGGTAACAGGTACAGCATATATATACTTTTCGACTTTATTATGGCATTCAGACTCATGCTTTATGGTTTACTATTTAAAGATCCGCCCCTATGTCCCTTCTGAAATTTTTTCCCGCAAAACGAATCTTTTCAACATTCTTATAGGACAATGCCAACGCCTCCTTTTTCGTATGACCGAAAGAGCTGACAGCAATTACCCGCCCTCCGTTCGTCACGATATTCCCTTCCGACACTTTCGTCCCGGCATGAAAAACCAGACTATCATCCGCACTCTCTATTCCGGTAATTACCTCACCTTTTTTATAAGCTCCCGGATAACCTTCGGAGACTAACATCACCGTGGTACAAAACCGGGGATCCAATTCTAAAGCGATGTCCCGTATTCCTCCCTTGGCCGTGGCTTCAAACAGAGTCAATACATCCGTTTTTACCCGGGGCATAACCACTTCCGTTTCAGGATCTCCCATACGTACATTATACTCGATCACGTAAGGCTCACCCCCGACATTCATCAGTCCGAAAAAGATAAACCCGCGATAATCGATTCCGTCCGCTTGCAAACCCTCCACCGTCGGACGAATTATCCGTTCCTCCACTTTACGGTTAAAAGCATCGTCGGCAAAAGGCACCGGAGAGACAGCTCCCATTCCACCCGTGTTCAAACCGGTATCACCCTCTCCTATTCTTTTGTAATCCTTAGCGGATCCCAATATTTTATAATCCTTTCCGTCAGTCAAAACGAAAACCGAAAGCTCGATCCCCTTTAAAAACTCCTCGATAACCACCCGGCTTCCCGCTTTCCCGAATTTCCCGCCTAACATCAAATTCAACTCCCGCACAGCTTCATCCAAATCTTCCAGGATCAACACCCCCTTACCGGCAGCCAGTCCGTCCGCTTTTAAAACATAAGGAGACCTCATCCCTTTCAAAAAAGCAATCCCCTCCTGAAGATTATCCCGTGTTACCGTAAAATAAGCTGCCGTAGGAATGGCATGCTTCATCATAAATTCCTTCGCAAAATCTTTACTTCCCTCCAGTACCGCCCCGGCCTTACCCGGTCCGACAAGCATCAAACCGGTAAAACGTCCGTCTGCTTCAAAATAGTCCCGGATTCCTTCCACCAAAGGATCTTCCGGCCCTACAACAATCATCTCTATCTCTTTCTCCAATACGAATTCGGCCAACGCGGGAAAATCCGTCACTTGAATATCGACATTTTTAGCCAACCTATCCGTCCCCGCGTTCCCTGGGGCTACATATAACTCGGTCAATCTCGGACTTTGATTTATTTTCCAGGCCAATGCATGTTCACGACCTCCGCTACCTAATAGTAATACCTTCATCTTTTGTCTTATTTAACGGTTTATCCTTTAAATAGAAAGCTGTTAAACACATAAACTATTTTAAATTAGCGCAAAGATAGTTCTTAATCAGAAACCGTTAAGCATAAATCATAAATAAATTTGGTTTATTACGGCATTTCCCTACCTTTGTTAAAAATCAACGGCCATGACCAGATACACCACCGATGGTAATGAAAGCGAAATTCTGCAAAATTTGCTTGGTCTTACCGATCAAGAGGCCATTCACAATGCTGAATTTGAAGGTTTTCTAATGGCTGAAATCATTTTCACGGAACAACTCTCACCCCAGACACGCTTTACCGTAAAATACATCCAGAGTATCCATTGCATGGCATTAAAGCACCTCTACCAGTTTGCCGGAAAATTTCGTAGCGTCAATATGTCCAAGGGAGGCTTTGTCTTTCCGGCAGCCCGCTTTATTGCCGAGAACATGGTCCGTTTCGAACAAGAGATATTGTCCGGACTTCCGGATCGCTACCCGAACAAAAAGAGACTGATTAAAGATATAGCCATCGTACACGGGGAGTTGCTTTTTATTCATCCTTTCCGAGAAGGTAATGGCCGTACGGCCCGAATATTGGCCAATCTCATGGCCCGCAAACAAGGCTATCCGGGTTTGGATTTCAATCGCATCGATTTCGAGCAATACATAATCGCCGTTCAGCAAGTAGCCAAGCGGGATTACACTCGGATGGAACAAATTATTTCTTCTGCATTATGAGTTTCCGATCTACCTGTTCCAATATCGTATAGGCTGTTTTTTCCTGAATCTCTATTCCTTCCAAACGAAAGGACGCAATCATGCCTTGTAATATCTCTTCTCTCACGGCAGTTAATGTTTTAACAGGCATCTCTTCTATTACTTTTTCCATGTAACAAATATACGAATTTTTCTACTAACGACCAAAGATTTAAACACAAAAAAATCCATCAAAATCCTCATTATCGGCATATTATACTGTACACGCACGAGTCAGACAGGAAGGTCGCTCCGAGATACGCAAATCGACTAATATATCCGGGGTGTATAACCGCCTTGCATGGACTCGTCGACGGTGTAATTCAGGAATCGATTAAAGGGCAGAAGCAGCTTTAAACGTTCCGCACACCTTTTCACAAGTCGATCCTCCTCCCAGAATCCGTCGGAAATACGGTTCGTTACCGTGTAGGTTTTGTATTTCAATAATTCGGCTTCCGGAAAATCTTTAGGAAAAGGAACAGGCACTTTCTTTAATTTTTCCCCGTCCATATAATAGTACTTCTCGAATTCCGGATTACGGATAATAGCAAGGAATTCTTCCACATTATCATACACATCCCGCCTTAACGCTTTCAGCATCGCCGGAGAAGGACACCAGATTCCCCCCGCAAACAGGGATCCTTCCGGCTCAATATGTACATAATAACCTCCCCTCGGATTCATTTTTCCCCCTTTCACCATAAAAGCACCTATATGCGTCTTATAAGGAGTTTTATCCGCGGCGAAACGCGTATCCCGGTATATTCGAAAAATACAATCCTTTACCAGCAATCCATCGATCTCCGGATCAAATTCGGCTATCTCCTGTATCAACTCTCGAATAAACTCTTCATGAATAGCTTTTATTTTCAAATAACGGGATTTATTCGCCTGAAACCATTCCCGATTATTGTTCTCTTTCAAATCACTCAAAAAACTCAATACCTCTTTCATCGCTTTTCTTATTTTGTCGGCTCCCATTTCATCTCATCGACACGAAGATCGTGTGCCAATTTTCTCGATAAAACAAAAAGATAATCCGATAAACGGTTCATGTAGCGCGTAATCACTTCATCCACCTCTATCGTCTCACTCATATCTAATATCCGACGCTCCACCCGTCGACAAACAGTTCGGGCAATATGACAGGCCGACACTGCCGGGTCTCCCCCGGGTAGCACGAAGAATCTCATGGGGGGCAAAACCTCGTCCATCCGGTCTATTGCCTTTTCCAAAAACTCTATATCCTCCGATGTGCAAGGAAGTTGCTGCTGCAAATCCGAAACCGTCGCATCTGTTGCCAAATTGGCCCCCACGACAAACAATACATTCTGAATGCGAACGATCTCCTCTATACTCTCTTCCGGAATTGAATAAGAACGAATCATTCCCAAATGAGCGTTCAGTTCATCCACGCCCCCATACGCCTCCAATCTCACGTTATTCTTAGGTACCCGCGTGCCTCCGATCAAAGAAGTGGTTCCCTTGTCCCCGGTTTTCGTGTATACTTTCATCTTATATTAAATTTTAGATTCATAACTCCAGACTCCCCCTATCCGGCATGCAGTCCCCTTTAAATAATCATATTGTATCTCCCTCTTTGCAACCGGTTATCGAAGAACAACATTCCGTACCACATCATATCAATCGAAACCGTACACTCTTTCCTCCATTGTCTCCACAATTGAGCATTCAACGGTTTCTTGTAAATATCCGTGATAATAACACAAAGCGGTCCTTCCTTTCTTTCTTTCAACAGAGATTCGCATGCCGCACTCCAAACCCCGTCGAGCTCCCGTCCCAAAAACATCATGTCCAACGGAACTTCGCCGATAGAGGCCGGTTCTACTTTTTCATACCGCTCTCCCTTAAACTCCTTTCCCTTATAAAAAAGACGCATATCCCTGGAAACAGCTTCCAAATAAGAGATAACAAACGGATTCTCCAACCCCAATAACAAGACATTCCGATAAGACAGGTAATCCGACAAGCGGAAAAGCAAACGGCATAATTTCTTTTCGCTGCTTCGTAACTTAGCCCTTGTTTCTATTCGCTCGAAATCATAGTAGAGGTTTCTCTCTTTAATCACATTCGTAATCAAATCGAATACGAAAGGAGAGTGGACGCCGAATCCTCTTTTATGCCTGAAGCGAATGGCATGTTTCACTCGTTGTTTCAAATAATTATACATCTCAATTTTTCCTCATAGTCATCGAATACGACCTTGTCGCTCTTTCATTCAAAACTCCGAACAACGAAATTAAAATTTATTCCCGACTTGCTCAACAAAGTCATCTATTTTTTTTATTTTCGTTCGACAAATAAAGTATAAACACATCTTTTCTGTTTTGGAAATAGCCGGATTAAATATTAAATTTTTACCTGGAGTGGGTCCTAAACGGGCCTCTTTACTCGAACAAGAATTAAATATCTGCAGCTACGAGGATATGCTTTATCATATCCCTTACAAATACATCGATCGTACCCGGTTATACACGATAAGAGAGTTGAATGCTCAACTACCCTATATCCAGATTAAAGCAAAAATATCCCGATTAACCGCCGTCGGAGCCGGGAAACAAAAACGAATGGTGGCGACGGCAAGTGACGGCACGGGAGAACTGGAGCTCGTCTGGTTCAAAGGATACAAATACTTGGATAGTCAAATCTTACCCGATAAAGAATACCTGATATTCGGGAAGCCGAGTGTATTCAACCAACAGCTAAATATCGTTCATCCGGAAATAGATCTCTACGAAGCGAATGCCAAACAACTGGTAGGGTTTCAGGCTGTTTATCCTACCACGGAAAAAATGAAAAAAAGTTTCCTCACGTCGAGAGTCATCAGCAAAATTCAGGCAGGCATATTCAAAAACCTGAACGGACGCATCGCGGAAACTTTACCGGCTTGGTTTATCAAAAAACACAATTTGATCTATCTTCACGATGCCCTTTTCAACATACATTTTCCCGAAAATCCGGAATTACTTCGAAAAGCACAATACCGGTTAAAATTCGAAGAATTATTCTATATCCAACTGAATATTCTTAAACTGAAATTCAACCGCAAAGTTTCATTCAGGGGACATCCGTTCCATGTCGTCGGAGATTACTTCAATAACTTCTATCATAACCTCCTCCCGTTCCCCTTGACGGACGCCCAAAAGCGAGTGATCAAAGAGATCCGGCTGGATTGCGGCTCAGGCAAGCAGATGAATCGCCTCCTGCAAGGAGACGTGGGAAGCGGCAAAACATTGGTAGCCGTCATGTGCATGTTGATCGCCTTAGACAACGGCTATCAAGCCTGTATCATGGCTCCGACCGAAATTTTAGCCGCTCAGCATTACGAAACCATAACACAAATGCTGAAAGACACTCCTATTAGCGTAGCCTTGTTAACAGGCTCCACCAAAAAGAAAGAACGGGACATTATACATGAAGCATTATCCGACGGCCGATTGCAAATTCTCGTCGGCACGCATGCCCTTTTGGAGGATGTCGTATGCTTCAACAACGTCGGATTGGTCGTTATCGACGAACAACACCGTTTCGGTGTAGCGCAACGCGCCAAATTATGGCAAAAAAACAATACCCCTCCCCATATGTTAGTTATGACGGCAACCCCCATTCCCCGCACCCTGGCCATGACCCTCTACGGGGACCTGGATGTTTCCGTCATCGATCAACTTCCCCCGGGAAGAAAACCTATTACTACCTACCATACGTTCGAGAGTAAACGAAACGACGTTTACAAATTCATTCTAAAAGAATTAAAGGCCGGCAGACAAGCTTATATCGTGTATCCGCTGATTTCCGAATCCGAAAAAATGGACTATAGAAACTTAGAGGAGGGATACGAACAGGTATATCAATTTTTCGCACCTCGCGGATACCAATCCGTTATCGTTCACGGGAAACTCAAACCGGCAGAAAAAGAGGCCCAAATGCATTATTTCGTCTCCGGGAAAGCTCAAATACTCGTTGCAACTACCGTAATCGAAGTAGGGGTAAATGTCCCCAATGCCTCCATCATGGTTATCGAAAGTGCAGAACGTTTCGGACTCTCCCAACTACATCAACTTCGGGGACGTGTCGGTAGAGGTGCCGATCAATCCTATTGCATACTGATGACCTCCTACAAACTCTCCAACGATTCCCGCAAACGCATCGAAACCATGACTTCCACGAACGATGGCTTTGAAATAGCCGAAGCAGACTTAAAACTCCGGGGACCGGGAGACATCGAAGGAACCCAACAAAGCGGGCTGAGCTGCAACCTCAGGGTAGCCAACCTCGGAAAAGACGGCATGATACTCAATGAAGCCGCCCAAGCCGCCCATGCCCTCCTTGAAGCCGACCCCAATCTTTCAAAAGAGGAAAACCTGGTTTTCGCTTCCCAAGTCAAACGTCTTTTCAAAACCAAAATCAATTGGAGATACATCAGCTGACAATTGACGATTGTAGATTAAAAGATTTAGGGATTGGGAGATATAATGATTAGGAGATTAGGAGATTAGGTGATTTAGTGATTAAATTTAAATCACGGAATCACTAATTCATTGAATCGCAGAATTTATCGGGTCTACAATTTAAAATTTACAATTGATTAAAGGGAAAGGGATAAAACGAAGGGACATAAATAGTGAATGGCGAGCGTCGTGTTCGATTTTTGGAACGACAGGACGACGGACTGTCCGAGCGTAGCGAGTCCCGGAGGACAGTGAACGAAAAACGTTTACACGACCGACGAGAACGTCCCAGCCCCGGAGAGTTATACCTTGCAATTGTAGATTAAAATAGCACATTGCACCCGTCCCCGGGTGCTACAAAAAAGCCGCCGTCTGAAAAATCAGACGGCGGCTTTGTATGATAGAAACTAAAATTTAGTCTGCCTGTTCTACTACTTTGAACATTTTTTTCGCAGATTTCATCACTTTCACTTTATTTTGACCATCCATCAAATACCAAGCTTTTTCTTCCGGGAAATATTGGAATTCAGCTTTGGCATCCGTATTTTGGCTGGCAACAGACATCTTATTCAAAGATTTAGTTACGGTATAAGAATTTCCGGCATACATAACCTGACTCTCCTCTACCTCTCCCTCATTCATTGCCAACGGATCTTCACCACCCCAGAATTCAATGGAATTAAAGATCAAAACGTCACCCAAACAAGCCAATTCGTAAGCCGGCAAGATGCACAATCCCAAAAATACCAACTCATTCACGAATTTCTTTTGAGACACTTGCTTATTCCAACTATGCAATTTTGTTGTCAAACCAAATGACCCGAAACAACCCGTAAAGGCAACTGAAGACACTCCAATCATCAGAATAGCCACCATTCTTGTAAAATTCTTCTTCATAACTTTTTGTTTAAATTTAGACTGTATTAAAGTATTATATAAAAAAATGTAACAATTATTTCCCTATTACTTCTTCTTATAGAATTTTTTCGGTTTAATCATCAGCTCCGGACGCAACAAATTATCCAGCTCCTCTTTCGTCAACAACCCCTCTTCCAAAACCAGATCGTAAACACTTCTTCTCTCTTGTAAAGCGCGTTTGGCAATACGAGAAGAATTCTCATAACCCAACGTCGGATTCAAGGCGGTCACGATTCCGATACTATTCATAACCAACTCTTTGCAATGTTCGGGATTGGCAGTAATACCGTTAACGCATAAAACTCTCAAACGTTCCATAACCTTGGTCAACATCTGAATAGAGTTAAACAAAGAGAACACGATAATCGGCTCCATAACGTTCAACTGCAACTGACCAGCCTCCGCCGCCATCATTACAGTCGTATCGCTACCGACCACGTTAAAACAAACCTGATTTACCACCTCAGGAATAACCGGGTTGACTTTACCGGGCATAATGGAAGAGCCGGGTTGCATAGGCGGTAAGTTGATTTCGCCCAAACCACATCTCGGACCGCTTGACAACAAACGCAAGTCATTACAAATCTTCGACAATTGAACGGCCAAACGTTTCAATTCGGAAGAATAACTTACACAAGCACCGGTATCCGGAGTAGCAGCAATCAAATTCGGGGCTAAAACAAACTCCTCGCCGCTTATAATACGTAATTCGCGCGTACAAATTTCAGAATATTCCGGCTCTGAATTGATTCCGGTACCAATAGCCGTGGCACCCATATTTTGTTCCAGGAACAATCTGGAAGCATCGTTCAACCTCTCGATATTCTCTTCCAATGTTACGGCAAAAGCTTCAAACTCCTGTCCTAATGTCATAGGTACCGCATCTTGCAACTGAGTACGTCCCATTTTCAATACATCGACAAACTCCCTGCCTTTGGCGCGGAAAGCTTCCACCATCAATTTCAACTCAGCTACCAGATCTTTATTCATCAGAATAATAGCCAAATGGAATGACGTAGGATAAGCATCATTGGTCGATTGAGACAGATTGACATGATTGTTCGGATGGCAATATTGATATTCACCCTTTTGATGTCCTAACAATTCCAAAGCCCGGTTGGCAACCACTTCATTAATATTCATGTTCGTGGAAGTTCCGGCACCACCTTGTACCATATCAACCGGGAATTGATCATGCAATTTGCCATCAATTATCTCTTCGCAAGCCGCGGTAATCACATTTGCAATCTCCTTCGGGATCAAATCCAACTCCAGATTAGCCTTGGCAGCAGCCCATTTTACCATGGCCAATGCCTTCACGTAATTCGGAAAATCACCGATATGACGTCCACTGATTCCCGCAAAGTTTTCAATAGCTCTCAAAGTCTGTACCCCATAATAAGCATCCATGGGCACCTCTTTGTTTCCTAACAAATCATGTTCAATTCTTGTTTTCATAATCCTGTTATAATTAATTATTTCCAATACGTTTATTACTTACTTTAGTTTCATTATGAATGGGAACTCTTTTAATATAGAATCGTATTCCCGATTTTTCATTAAAACGAACCGTAAAAAATTAATCCGGCAAAGGTACAAAAGAGAAACGACAAAACGAATTTTTTTGTAGAAATTATCAAAAGAATGTAACTATTGAAGTATCTATATGTCAACAAAATAGACTCCATTTTAACAAAAAAAAGTCCTTCATAGGACTTTTTTGTATCATCGATGTAAAGATGGGAATCATTCGAACGAACCGGATTCGGATGCTAAATCACCCAGAGGCTTAAAATGATCGGGCACGGTCTGCCCTTCATCATTCGAAAAATAGGGAAACACATCCATAAAAGTCGTATCCGCAAGAGACACAATTTCAAAGGGAACTACATAAGTGGACAAGCTCTTTTCCAAATTCTCCAACGCCCGGTCAATGTTCGCTCCCGCTACTAAAAAATACTGGAAAGCTCTCTTTTCCTTACCGGTGAGCTGATCGGCATCGATAATCGCGATCTTTGCCTTATACCACTTGTCGTCGTTCCCATCGTTCGACTCCACCAATTCCGTAATATTTGATTTTTTCAATCCGGCAATATAGAAATCTCCCTGAATCATAGAGGCTAACGCTTCCGTGATACGACTCTCCGCTTCCGTATAAGAGACTGCATCCAAAAGATACATTTCCGAAACTTTCTTCTCTTTACCGTCTTCCGTTACCTTCGTATACTTAATCTTACATTCAAACCAATTTGCTGTCATATATTCTACTTTAATTTACACAATAATCGACATCAAAGATAACACGAAAAAAAACGAGGAAACCGAAATTTCCTCGTTTTTTTTATGATTGAATCAATCAATATCTTCTTTCTGACCTCTCGGAATTATATCCTCCGCGACGTTCGCGATTAAATCCACCGCGATTTCCACCGCGGTTCCCGAAATTCGGTTTATCCGTTCTCGGTTTAGCCACGTTCACGTTGATTACCTTTCCATCATATTCAGCCTGATTCAATTCGTCGATGGCTTTCTGACCTAACGTATCGTCAGCAAGTTCAACAAATCCGAAACCTCTGGATCTTCCGCTTTCGCGATCCATAATTACTTTTGCAGAAACGATTTCGCCGTAATCTGCAAACAACTCTCTTAAATCAGCATCATCGATGCTGTAACTTAAATTTGAAATGTAAATGTTCATTAAGTAAAACTTTAATAATAAATATTCATTCAATTGAGTGCTTTGGATTGATAAAAAGTTTACTTAACGATACATAATACATGAAAGGCAAGTACTTTAAAAACAACGAACTCAACTCAATCTTGCGACAAAGATACGTCTATATTCCAATAAAACAATGCTTCTCCTAAAATTATTTACTTAAACAACATTAATTATGATCGACTGCCTCTCGGCATGTTACTTGAGGTCATTAAAATAAGTAACAAATTTTTCATGAGGAACCGACACGCATATACGGGAATACGCACTCGCGTACGTTTGCCGCGTCTTGGTAAAGAAATCAAGGGACACGGCTCCTATATAATGACGCAATAACTCCTCTTCACTCCGATTTACAATCACAAAAATTCCCTTGGGAACCGTTCCCTGATAAAATTCATCAGCCAATAGTTTCCTTTGTTTCAGGTAATCGATATTCAACGCGATATCCCGCGTTGTCTTTGCCTTAAAATCCGATACAGCTCTCTTACCCTCCGGAGTCGTTAACAAACGAAGCACCAACTCCTGCGCAAAACCGTTGATCCCATTGGTATTATACATGACCCGAACTTCCAACTCGTCATGCAACTCTTTATTTTTGGTATAAATAAAACCCAATCGCTGCCCGCTCAATCCCACGGATTTACTAAAACTCTCGGTGATAATCACATTCTCCATATCCATCAATCTCACGTAATAATCATCTCGTCCATCCATAAAAAGACGACGGTAGGGACAATCGTAATACACAACAACACCCGCATCATTCAACTGCCGGATGATGTCAAGTTGTTGTTCATCATCATGCTTATCTCCTAACGGGTTACTCGGATCACTGATCAAAACGGCATTACCCTCCAACTCTTCAAGCATCTCGAGGAGATCGGCCTGGCTATTGTATTCGGCATTTTTCACATTCCGGATCGTCAACATCTTATAGTAACACCCCCAATAATAGGCAGGCAAATACAATTTCCCGATACAAACCGTTTGGGCGACCAGATCCAACGCATGCATTCCCCCTGCCGTGATCAAAATACGATCGGAAGAGGATTTCCCCATAAAAAATTCTTCATTTATCGCCGCTCTCAACTCCGGGCGACCGGCGCCGTGCGGATAGACCTGGATCTCCGGGGAGTTAAAATCGATCCCTTTTACGACTTCGGTCAAATCGATCGGGACAACCTGATTTACCCCCCGGTTCAGGGGTAAATACTCTTTTCCGTTTACCCGCGTTAATTCTTTCAGATTCTCTCCTATTTGTACAATTTTAGAAAGAACGGCTCCACTTCTATTTATCTTCATAACTAATACTTATTCGTTTCAGCAATCTTTCAACCGTGCATTGATCAAATCCCGATATTCAAAATACAACTCTTCCAGTAATGGCATCTTCTCGACAAAGAAAGCATATATCTTTTCCCAATCCCCCGCATTATACAAACTCACTCCCGGCAGCTCGAAAAAAATCGCACTCACCCGGCGATCTTTTTCAACCCCTTCATACTCCTCCTCCCATATCAATTCCGAACCGCATACCCCGGCGAACAATTTCCGATAAGCAAGAAAACATTCATAAATTTCAAAACGGCGTAAATCATTCTTATGATCTATTTGAAACATAACCAACGCTTTTCGGTCATCAGCAAAAAATTTCAATTGCACTGATTTTATCTTTACCCCGGTCAACACCCAACGTCGATCGATACGTTTTTTCCGGCAATAGGATTTAAAGCCTTGCCAAAAACCGATTCTTATCGCTTTCGCCTCCTCTTTCGTATACATAACACATTCTACTTTAGGACCGACAAATATACAGGGTTCTCATGAAATACCCAAAGCCTGTTTCATATGTTCGACATCCGTCCCGTGCAACATGTCGATCAATTGATCGAATATCATATGGAATCCGTATTCCCCGTCGACCATCGCATTCACGGCATCTTCCTTGCTGATTCCTAAAAAAAGAATCTGATACATGGCACAAACGGCTCCCGTTCGGTCGGAACCGTGCCAACAATGAATCAGAATCGGTCCTTCCCGGTCCCGAAGGATACGCATGGCTTCCAGAAGATCATCCTGATTCATTTTGGAAGCTTTCATTCTCAAACGATGCAATTTGATGTCGGTTCCTCTCGCTTCATCCTTATCGTTATGACGGTTGCGTAAATTCAGGACCTCCTTGATACCGAATTGCTCAAGAGCCCGGAAATCACGATAAGAAGGTTGGTCCGACCGGTAGACATCCTTATCAATCCGATAACAATTTTTCAGCCGACTCCCGGGAACCGTTATTTTTTCTACCATAACCTTATTTTTATCGAATACAAATTTATGCATTTCCTTATAGCCGAAAAAGAAATATCCTATTAAAGAACAACATTTTTTTATATATTTGCTGGAGATTCAACCACGCGTATATGTTGACATTAAAATATTATTCCGATAAAATTGAAGCTGGTTGCGATGAAGCCGGACGAGGATGCCTGGCGGGTCCCGTTTTCGCTGCTGCCGTAATACTCCCGGACAATTTTTCCAACGAGATGTTGAATGACTCGAAACAGCTTTCCGAAAAAAAAAGAGACGAACTGCGTTTGATTATAGAACGGGAAGCTTTAGCCTGGGCCGTTGCCAGTATGGACAATGAAGAAATCGATAAAATCAACATCTTAAACGCTTCCATCGCGGCAATGCAAAAAGCATTAGGAATGCTCTCCATCCGACCGGAACATATCCTTATCGACGGAAATCGTTTTAAACCGTACGAGGAGATCGAATATCACTGTATCGTAAAAGGGGACGGGAAATACATGTCTATCGCGGCGGCATCGATTTTAGCCAAGACTCACCGGGACGAATACATGAAAAACCTACACAAAGAGTATCCGGTTTACGATTGGCAACGTAATAAAGGTTATCCGACCAAAGAGCACAGGGCTCAAATCCGGATACACGGGATCACCCCTTTCCACCGGAAAACATTCAATTTAACAGACCAGCAATTAGAATTGAATTTTAATGATTGAGAGATAACATATCGTATCAATTTCCTTTTAACTATAAGCATTATGGCCCTCATTAATTCCATCATATCCTTATTTTCATCCAAACGATTATCGCAAATCGATTATTTCAAGGCAAATCCCATACAAGTCCAGGAAGAAACCTTGCAAAATCTTTTGCAAACGGCAAAAGATACGGAATACGGGAAAAAATACGATTTTGCCTCCATTTGGACCTCGGAACAATACCGGGAAAGACTTCCGATCGTTCACTATGAAGAAATCGCACCCTATTCCGAACGCCTAATGAATGGAGAGCAAAATTTGCTATGGCCGGAACCTATTACCTGGTTCGCTAAATCTTCTGGTACCACAGCCGCCAAAAGCAAGTTCATTCCTGTCAGTAAAGAAGCTTTAGAAAACTGTCACTTCCGGGGAGGCAAGGATGTCATCTCGCTTTTTAACCGGAATTATCCAGACGCACAGGCCTTCGGAGGCAAGACGTTAGCTTTAGGGGGAAGCAGTGAGGTCTCTAACGTAAACTCCAATTGCCAATACGGAGATCTTTCCGCCATCCTGATTTCAAACACCCCGTTTTGGGCCAATCTAATGAAAACCCCCGATCAATCCATCATGCTGATGAGCGAATGGGAAGAAAAAATCGAAAAGATCTGCGATGTAACCATAAAAGAGGACGTAAGATGTTTAGCCGGCGTTCCCAGTTGGTTTTTAACCCTGATCAACCGCATTCTGGAACGTACAGGTAAAAATAATCTCCACGAGGTGTGGCCGAACTTAGAGTTGTTTATCCACGGAGGAGTCAGTTTCTCCCCTTACCGGGAACAATACAAACGGCTTCTCCCCAACCCGAAAATGAAATACATGGAGACCTACAATGCCTCCGAAGGATTTTTCGGGATCCAGGACAATCCGAACGATTCATCCATGTTATTGATGCTCGACTACGGGATATATTACGAATTCATGCCTACTGCCGAGTTAGGAAAAACCAACCCACGGAGTCTTTCACTGAAAGAGGTAGAAACAGACGTAAACTATGCCCTGATTATTTCGACGAACGGAGGACTATGGCGTTATATGATCGGAGACACCATCCAGTTTACTTCCCTGAAACCCTACAAATTCCGGATCACGGGACGCACCAAGCTATTTATTAACGCCTTCGGGGAAGAACTAATCATCGACAATGCAACTCAGGCCATAGATGAAGCTTGTCGTCAGATGCAATGCAATATCATCGATTTCACGGCTGCCCCGGTTTTTATGGAGGAAGGAAAAAAAGGGGCGCACGAATGGATTGTCGAATTCGAAACTCCCCCCGGCGACCCGGAAGCTTTTGCCGAGATATTGGATAACGAACTAAAGAAACTCAATTCCGATTACGAGGCAAAGAGATATAAAAACATGTCCCTTCAACGATTGATCCTTCACGTCGCCCGGCCCAATCTATTTAAGGATTGGCTCAAAGAAAAAGGCAAATTAGGAGGCCAGAATAAAGTTCCCCGCCTATGGAACGACCGTACCCATTTGGAAGAATTACTACAATTAAACAACAAAATATAAAACGGAACGTAATTATTCCTTAGCATATTTATAAACTTTTTGTCTATCATTTTTAACGGTGCTACCGTTAAGAATATATTTTTGTAAAAAAAATCATCCATGAAAAAAACAACTATTTTAACAACAATCGCAACAGTATTGGTACTGTTCAGCTGTAAAAGCAACACGGGAAATTTAGCCCAACTAACAGCTAACAAATGGCAACTAAAAGAGATGAGTGTGGAAAACAAAAAGGCGGTACTTCCGGAAAGAGTTCCTTCCGTAGAGTTTGCCGATTCCAACGCTATGTACGGATTTTCCGGTTGCAATCGCTTTTTCGGGAAATACACCACCGAAGGAAATACCATTAAAATCGAACCGGGAGGAAGCACCATGATGGCTTGCCCCAATCTGCAATTCGAGGATCAATTTATGAAAGTATTTGCCCAAATGACCTCTTATTCCATCACGAATAAAGAGTTAAAATTAACGGACAAAGCGAAAAAGCAGATTTTAATCTTTGTTCCGCAAAAAGAGGAACAACGGATAGGAGTGGCGAACGACGAACACGGATGTAACGCTGCAGCCGGGTACACGTGGTCGGAAGTATCCCAAGAGTGTATCCGTCTATTCGAGTCTGGTATCCGCATGCTTTCCAAACAAAATCCGGAAGCCTCGAGCGCCGCTTTTATCGTTTTCGCACCGGACTCCTCTAAAGTAGAACTATTTTTACCCGGAGAGGAGATTCGTCCGATCTTAGACAAAAGAAGTCTTCCCAAGGGAGGAAGCGCCTGGAACATAGAAGACGACGACACCTACAATGTCAGAAGAGTCGACGGCAAATGGATTATCGAGAAGCGGACAGAAACGCTGTTCGTTCAAGATCCGAACGGACCTGTCACCATTACCTACGTGGGAGGAAACGGCAAAAATAAAATGTTGTACCAAATTACGGTAACCTATTTTCCCGATCAGGAAAAAGCAAAGGTTCAATACGACGACCAGATCTTCGAGTTAACCCAGCAAGTCTCTGCTTCCGGGGTCCATTACAAAAACGATCAAGTGGATTTGATCGGTAAAGGCAAAGAGATACAATTCACACTTCCCGACGGAATGATTCTGAAAATGAACGAAAAATAATAAACGAATCCTCCCTTTTCAAAGGGAGGATTCGTTATATAACACTATCGGGAAAACAACAACTCCCGGTACTTAGGCAAAGGCCATATCTCGTCATCTACCAGCAACTCCAATTTATCAATATGATAGCGGATCTTCTCCAAATAAGGACGTACCTCCGCCGTATACACCTCAGCCCGTTTCACCTCATCCGACAGGGCATTAGCCAATTTCCTGGCTTCGGTCATATCAGAGACCATCGTTTGTATTTCCCGGATATGCAAAGAGATCGTCCGAATCATTTCCAATTGGATTTCAGCTATCCCTCCATCCGCAAATGCAGCCTTTAAACCGTTCACGTTATCCAAAAGCGTATTTTGGTATTTTATAGCGATCGGAATAATATGATTCAAAGCCAGATCCCCCAATACTCTCGATTCGATTTGCAGCTTTTTCAGATAAATCTCATTCTTTATCTCGAAACGAGCCTTCAGCTCCCGTTCACTCAACACTCCCGAATTCACAAACAAGCGACGGGCTTTGTCCGACAGATAAGCTTTCAAGGCGGGTATGCAATCCGTATCGGTAGACAAACCTCTCCGGGCAGCCTCCTCTCTCCATTCCTGTCCATAGCCATTTCCCTCGAAACGGATAGATTGCGATTCTATGATGTACTTGCGCAATACTTGAAAAATCGCTTCGTCTTTCTTCACCCCCTTATCGATCAAAGCATCCGTCTCTTTTTTAAACAACACCAACTGCTCCGCCACGGCCGTATTCAAAACAATCATGGGGCCACCGCAATTCGCGGAAGAACCGACAGCCCGAAATTCGAACCGATTACCGGTAAATGCAAAAGGAGACGTTCTGTTCCGGTCCGTATTATCCAACATGATCTCCGGAATCTTTCCCACATTTAACTTTAACTCGGTCTTTTCATCCGGACTCATTTTTTTAGAACTCACTTTCTCCACCAACTCATTCAACACTCCGGACAAATAAGCTCCCAAGAATACGGACATAATCACGGGAGGAGCCTCTTCTCCCCCTAAACGAGCCTCATTCCCCTGCGACACGATACAGGCCTTAAACAAATCCGAATATTCGTGTACCGCCTTTATGGTTGAAACCAAAAAAATCAAGAATTGCATATTGGACTTCGGGTTACGTCCGGGCGACAATAGGTTTACCCCCGTATTGGTCATCAACGACCAATTATTATGTTTTCCGGAACCGTTCACCCCCTTATAGGGCTTTTCATGTAAAAGAACCCGAAAATCATGTCGCCTCGCCACTTTTTTCATGGTAGACATCAACAACTGGTTATGGTCAACCGCCAGATTCGCCTCTTCAAATATCGGAGCACATTCGAATTGATTCGGAGCCACCTCATTGTGTCTGGTCTTAATGGGGATGCCCAAACGATGACACTCGTATTCCAGCTCTTCCATAAATGAAGTCACCCTTGCCGGAATAGCGCCGAAATACTGATCCTCCAACTGCTGATCTTTTGCCGATGAATGTCCCATCAACGTCCGTCCGCACAGCTTCAGGTCGGGACGAGCATTATACAAAGCTTCATCTACCAAAAAATATTCCTGCTCCCATCCCAACGTCGCAATCACCCGACTCACGTCTTTATCAAAATACTGGCAGATATCCACGGCGGCCTTATCAATCAAGGCCAAAGCTTTCAACATCGGAGTCTTAAAATCCAAAGCCTCTCCGGTATAAGCCACAAACACGGTCGGGATACACAAGGTCCGGTTATTAATAAAAGCCGGAGAACCCGGATCCCATGCCGTATACCCCCGAGCCTCAAACGTATTTCGAATCCCCCCGTTCGGAAAACTCGAAGCATCCGGTTCTTGCTGCACCAGAACCCGGCCGTCAAAGGATTCGATCACGTTGCCGTCAGGCAGTACATCCACGAAAGAGTCATGCTTTTCGGCCGTTGCCCCATTCAACGGATGAAACCAATGCGTGTAATGGGTAACACCGCGCTCTACCGCCCATGCCTTCATCGCGGCTGCCACCTGATCCGCTAACCCGCGGTCGATACTGGTTCCATCAAGCATGATTCGTTCCAATTTTTTAAACGCTTCGATAGAAAGATAATGCCTCATTTTTTCCGAAGAAAAAACATCTTCCCCGAAGATCTCCGAACACCTGGGCCAAGATGCTCCCGTTACCGGCTTCCGATCCGCCAATTTTTCCAAAGCCATAAATCTGATTTTTGCCATAATTTGTTTTATTTAGATACCACCCCATATTTTTATGGGGTCAAATATATAAAAAAGTACTTATTTCAAATAATACCCCCTTAATTTTTATTACCATTCCGACAAAAAAAATAATTTCAAACCAGACACCCCCTACTAACAGGTCTCTCTCGTCAAAAATATTTTTATAAATTTCAAAAGTACATGCCTGAATATTCCTCTTTTCACGTAACTTTGTTCTTTAAAATTTCAAACATGAAAAAAATTGCGGCCATACACGATTTATCCGGTTACGGAAGAGCTTCCCTGACGGTAGCCATACCTATACTTTCTCACATGGGGTATCAGGTATGTCCACTTCCGACAGCCATATTATCGGCACATAGCGAATACCCGAACTTTCGTTCTCTCGATCTGACCGACTTCATGGAGGAGTACATCGCCCACTGGAAAACATTAAACCTGCATTTCGACGCGATTTATTCCGGTTACCTCGCCTCCGTAAAACAGATGGAAATCGTATCCGATTTTTTCAACCACTTCCAAAACGAACAAAACTTTATATTGGTGGACCCCGTACTCGGGGATCACGGCTCCCTTTATCCGAACATGAATCAAGCCATGATAGAAGGGATGAGACACCTGTGTACCCAAGCCAAAGTGATCACCCCTAACCTGACGGAAGCTGCATTTCTACTCGGGGAAAACAGCGTCAAAGGAATCTCGGCGGAACAAACGTTAGCCTGGTGTAAAGCCTTATCACAATTCGGGCCGGAACACGTAATCATCACTTCGGCTCCCGGCAATAACCCGCAAGATATCGTAACCATAGCCTACAACCGGACGGATAATCGCTACTGGGAAGTGGTTTGCGACCACATCCCCGCCTCTTATCCGGGCACGGGAGATGCCTTCGCCAGCGTTATCACCGGTTGCCTGTTAAACGGAGACAGTCTTCCCGAAGCCGTAGACCGTGCCGTTCATTTTATCAACATGGGTATCAAAGCCACATTCGGTTACACGCATAATCCTCTCGACGGTATGAATCAGGAGAAAGTGTTGCACTATCTGAACGAACCCATACCTTATTACAGGTATCAACTGATAGAAGAACCGAAAACGACCGACCGGACATGATAAAAGCTATTATTATTGATTTTGACGGTACAACCCTACCCCGCCAATGGCATTCCGTGAGTAAAGAAAACCGGGAGGCTTTGGAAAAAGCGGGCAAGAAAGGCATCATCCGGATTTTGGCAACCGGACGTTCCTTTTTCTCTTTCAATCACGTTCTTCCCGAAGGATTACCCATAGATTATATGGTATTTTCCTCCGGCGCCGGAATCATGCAATGGGACAACCGTCGAATCATGCAATCCCGGGAATTAACGGTAAAAGAGACCCGGGAGATAGCCTCCTATTTATGGAAATACAATGTCAACTTTACGATCCAGAAACGCATTCCGAACAACCACTTTTTTCTTTACAGACATATCGCCCGACAACATGAAGATTTCAGAAGCCGAATAGAAAATTATCCCGGCTTGGGAACCCCTATGCCCCTACCGGAGGATCTGAACGAAGGAGCGACCCAATTCCTGACCATTTTAGGAGCGGATCAAGCCGATCTGCACGAAAAGATACAACAGCAACTCTCTTCCTATTCCGTGATCCGGGCAACCTCCCCCATCGACAATCGAGCCATATGGACCGAAATATTTGCCAAAGACGTGAATAAAGGAAGCAGTTGCGAACTGCTCTTGAATCAACTCGGGATCTCTTTTCCCGAATGCGCGGGGTTAGGAAACGACTACAACGACTTGGATTTTCTGGAACGGTGCGGCATATCCTTTGTCGTGGCCAACGCTCCGGCTCCCCTTACAAAGCGATTCGAAAAGGTTCCCGCCGACACTGACAACGGTCTCGCCGCCTTTATCTATCAAAACATCAATCTATAAAAACATCATTCACCCTTGTATTTCCATTTCACGGCATCGGCAACGATTAAAGTCGGATAGTCCCAACTATTTAACGGAGAATCTTTGGATACCCGGTCGTCCAAAACGACAAGGCTCATCCCGCATTCCATACGATACTCTCCCAAAGATACCCATCCGTCCATATCGTCCTCCAAGGTCAAGGCGACCTCGGTTTCTCTTTCTGCATGCCGAACCGTATAAAAATAAGTTGTACCCGGCTTGCGCATATTAACTATATCGGGTCCATCAGAAATATAGGCAAAGACCTCGTACCTACCGGACTTATCGATAAACGTATGCCACTCCACCCCATTACCCCCGCGTCCCGCCGTTTTACAATACGCACTTCGTATGGAATCCCCGTAAAACCGACCATCGAGAACCGGGGTCCATTGTTTTACTCTTCCTATCAACTTATCTTTAAATTCGTATCTGTTCTTCCTCCCGGACATCAAGGATAAGCTCCACTCCTTTTCCGGATGAATTACACGAAAATTCGTGTCCCGATCGTCCACGATCACCTCGTCTGCCGAAGGGAAAAAATCCGAGACATTACAACTCTTTTCCCCTTCCGAGGCAACCTCCCCGCTTTCCAAAGGCAAATAGAACGTTAACGGTAGATTGCGGGAAAGATATGTCATAAAACTCTGTCGATCAGACCCATTTAACGCCGTACACCGGAGAACCTTGCATTCGCCGGGTTTTAACAGAAAACCGCGTATGATTTGTTTGGTCACATACCTATTTTGAATCCCCCCTACCGGTACCGAGACAATTCCTTCCGTCCGACTATCGTTAAACACTTTAAAACTCAACACGCGATTACCCGGTCCCCGCTCTTCGTGCGGCAGCCTCTCCCCTCTTATCTCCTTCACTTTAAATAAGGGCAGTCCCTTTCGGGAATAGAGCTTAGCGACAATAGCCCCGAGGTCCGCACGATACTTCTCCCCGTATGCTTTACAAAAGCACTCGAAATCAACCGTCTCGAAAAGGTGTCTACATAAAAAATCATCCAAAAAAGAATAAAACGTATCTTCCCCCGTGCAAGCTGTCAGATAAGCCCCAAGATAGCCCGCGCTAAGATAAAGAATACAATCGATCTCCTCCGTCGAAAGTGTTCGATCACGGCAAGCCTCGTCCAAACTCCTCGCGGAAAGATAATCGATACAAGACTTTATCAAAGCTCCGGAAAAGTATTTATCCAGGCCAGGACCTCCTATTTGAGCATATTTTAATAGTATATCCAATGCAGGATAACGTCTGTCCGAAATAAACCCCGTAAAGTCTTGCAACAGAGAAGCTACATTATTCATCTCTCCTTGAAATAGACTCTCGACACATCCTTTCACACGCATGAGTAAATCGTCGTACTCCCCCATCTTCTCCGAATCCAACAGCGCCGTAATATCACCCACCTTAGACATTATCGCAAAACGTTCCGGTAGGAATACCAACCCGGGCTGATTGTAGTTGTTATTGTTATTCCATTTACGCTAATGTGCGGCAAAGGAGACGGGGACTTCCACGACCTTAAACTCTTTAAAAAGATAGGGCTTTTGACAGCAGCGTTCATAAAAGTTCGAACTACTCTCAAAAATCTCTTTTTTTGCTCGAAAGAGAGCGGTAGCTCCCAATCTCCCCAATCCCTGCTCCGAAAGTAATACCACTCCAACTCTATCGAATTGATCTCTATACGCTTCCGTCCTAAATCACCGATACATAAAGCAATGCCCGGCAGGTTATCCCTGCTTCTAAAGATACTCCTCTTTTCCTCTTCTTCCCTTTTACCCTGCGAAACAATCAATAATCCTTCTCTCTTTTCCACGCTTAACGAGTAACGCGCATAATCGAATTGCCTATCCAAAGGATAACCCGGGTTCTCAGGAGCTACAGCCGCCGGATACCATTGACACTCGGGATAAAGTAACGTGAATCTATCCGATAGATAAGAGTAAAGATTACCGTAACGAAAACCAACACCTAACTTTTCGACAGGAGTATCCAATTCCCGATGATCGTATTCCGTATCTCCCAACTCCAAATAACAAAAGGCATCGTCTATCTTTCCGGCATAGTCTATTTCCAAGAAGAGACTCTCCCCGGGAGCTAATGCCCGCTTCACAATAACAATTTGCTTCTCTCGGGTAAAACCGACAGCAATCTCTTTCTCTTTACAAGAAGTGATCGACAAAAAAGGATTCAGATACAATATGAAATCAGCAATCCTCTGATCCGTCGGGTTCCGTATTTCCATGCGACTACTCCCGTACAAACTGTCTTTGACCTGCCTACAAGCTATATCATTGGACAACATTTTCACCACGGGTGAAGAAGAGTATTTTCTATATACCTCCCGGTATGTTTCCCGTCTCACATCCCGCTCCCGAAAACCCTGGTCATACCAATTCCCCGCAAAAACCGCACACACGCACAATAAACATCCCCCCAACAACAAATAAGCAGGCTCTTTTATATCTCCGGACTTTCTTTTACAACAAACGATACCCAATATTCCTAACCCGACACCCGCGAATAAATAAGCCAATCGATGCAATATATAAGGCCATAAAACAAGGATGTCCGGTAATTTCCGAAAAAATATTGGGAATCTCCCGTCCCGCGTAATCCAATAGCCCGTGTCGTATCTCGGGCAGATAAAAACAGGAGATTCCCCAGATCAAAAGTAAGATGAGTAATGTTCCCCCTTTACTTTTCATCAAGCTACCGGTAAACATCGATAATCCCAACCAAAAACAGAGAGTAGGAAATGTCAACGTAACTAAATAAAAAGGATAGATCCACCACCGCAACGGATTTTCACTCCAAAACAGCTGCAAAAACAACCCCATAAACAACACGATCACATTTAACACCATTACCACCGTGATCACCCCCAAAGCCTTTCCGGCAAAATAGTCGAAATTACTCACCGGACGGAAATAGATCACATCCAGTGTTGTTAATTTCAATTTTTCTTTTAATAAATCGTAAGCCATAAAGAGAATAAACAAGGGCTGTATACTATTAAAAAGAAACGAAAATAAAAAAGGATCTGCCGAAGAGAGTCCGGCCGGAGTAAATATCAAATAAATTTTCCCGAAATAAAAAATCACCGGGATCAATAAGACTACCAATAAAAATAGTCTTACCAACCAATCTCGCCGGAGCAATTTTATTTGATAGAGCCAAACTGTAAACATTCGAGTATTCAATATTAGCATTTGAAATTAATTGTCTGTTTATCATTATTCGGATAAGTCACCACAGCAGTAACTGTCAATGTACTTCTATTTATTTTTATCTCTATATAAGTAGGCCCTGCTCTCAATTTACACCGTGCGTCGTAAAACGTCCCTAAGTAATATATATCAATTATTAATTCCCCAACAAGCCCAGACGACGATTGCATAATCTTTTCAGTTTTATATAATTCGCCATTACCCGGGGTGCTACTATTAATTAAACTCCCCCAACCACAAAGTATATCCTAATCAAATATAGAGTAAATCTCATACTTAACCCTCACTCCCACATTAGCAAGCGGAGAACCAATTTCATCTCCCACAAATAGATGTAAATAAACAGGATACTTTAAAGACGACTTGTATGCATTTTGCATCGGGATTCCATTATACTTCGTTTTCTCCTGTGCAAAACCGACATGACACAAACACACCATAAAAGCCATACCTAACAAAACTCTGATAATTGATTTTCTTTTCATAACACTAATATTTAGATTTAACAAAACCCAACTTTAGTCTATCCAAGCACAACTAACATCTATTAAAGCAATAAATATATCAATAATTATTTAATTTACAATATTACAATACAATATTAACACAACAATCCATCATTTACTATAAACGCCCTCTTTGAACAACCTCTTAGAAAAAAAAAAAAGGTTGTCCACTTACTTATGGACAACCCTCCTCCACGCACAATGGCAAATATATTTTTAAATAATTCCTTTCTCTGATAACAACTCTTTCATCTCTTGTTGCAGTTTGATCGCCTCAACCCGGGCTCGAACAGCAAAATTTTCCGTGTTATCGGCGAAGATAATTCCCCGTGAAGAGTTTACGATCAGCCCGCAATGGCCATTCATACCGTATTTGGCCACTTCTTGCAAACTACCGCCTTGTGCTCCGACCCCCGGAACCAACAAAAAGTGATCCGGCACGATTTCACGAATACCGCTCAACATCTCGGCCTTGGTTGCGCCGACCACGTACATCATATTTTGAGCATTGCCCCAATCCTGTGATTTACGTAACACCTTCTCGTATAACTTTTCCCCGTTTTCCTCGAAAAATTGAAAATCATAGGCACCCTTATTCGAAGTCAAAGCCAACAAGATCACCCATTTCCCCTCGTATTTTAAAAACGGAGTTACGGAATCCTCTCCCATATACGGAGCCACTGTTATAGAATCGAAATCCAGCCTCTCCAAGAAAGCATGCGCATACATTTCCGAGGTATTCCCGATATCTCCTCTTTTAGCATCGGCTATGGTCAGCACCTCCGGATAATTCGTCTTTATATATTCGATCGTCTTCCCCAAGCTCTCCCAACCCTCTACTCCGCGACTCTCGTAAAAGGCTATATTCGGCTTATAAGCAATCGTTATATCCGCCGTAGCATCTATTATTGCTTTGTTAAACTCGTATACAGGATCTTCTGCATCCAATAAATGCACCGGGATTTTCTTTATATCGGAATCCAACCCCACGCAAAGGAAGGATTTCTTCCTCTTTATTTGTTCGAACAATTCTTGATACAACATATTTATTGATTTTGTGATTCTGTGATTTAGAGATTCTGTGATTTAGAGATTCTGTGATTTAGGGATTCTGTGATTTAAAGATTCAAATCACTTAATCTCCGAATCATCGAATCTCGCAATCGCTCAATCCATTAGTTTCTTAATTTACAATTAAAACCCGCTTTCCTTCAACTTTTCCGTATTTTCCTCAATTTGCAACTTCTCGATAATCTCGTGTAAATCTCCGTCCATGATAGCGGCCAAATTATACAATGTCAAATTAATCCGATGATCCGTCACCCGTCCCTGAGGATAATTATAGGTACGGATCTTTGCCGAACGGTCCCCGGTAGAAACCATCGTTTTCCGCTTGGAAGCGATCTCGTCCATGTATTTTTGGTGCTCGATGGCATAAATCCGGGAACGTAACTCTTTCATAGCTTTCGCCAGATTCTTGATCTGAGACTTCTCGTCCTGACAGGTCACCACGATTCCCGTGGGGATATGCGTCAAACGAATAGCCGAATAAGTGGTATTCACCGATTGCCCTCCGGGACCGGACGAACAATAAGTATCCTTGCGGATATCCGCCGGGTTCAACTCTACATCCACCTCTTCGGCCTCAGGCAAAACGGCTACGGTTGCGGCAGAAGTATGTACCCGTCCCTGTGTTTCGGTAGCAGGTACGCGTTGTACCCGATGTACTCCGGACTCGTATTTCATGATACCGTATACCCCTTCGCCCGAAATATTGGCCACAATCTCTTTATATCCTCCCGAGGTTCCTTCACTTACGTTAGTCACCTCCATCCTCCAACGTTTAGTCTCGCAAAATTTCGTGTACATACGGAATAAATCTCCCGCAAAAATGCAGGCTTCGTCTCCCCCCGTTCCCGCACGTATTTCCAAAATAACGTTCTTGGAATCTTCCGGATCTGCCGGGATCAACAACATCTTCACCCGGTTTTCCATCTCCGGAATTCTTTCCAACAACTCGTCCAGTTCCAATTGGGCCATCTCCCGTAACTCCTTATCGCTCTCGTGTTCCAGTATCTCCTCTGCCTCTTCACGTAACTTCACTGCATTTTTCAACTCGTTAGCCGCTTCCACAATCTGCTCTAAATCCCGATACTCTTTATTCAACTTTACGAACCGATTGATATCCTGAATCACTTCGGGATCCGTAATCAATTGTCCGATCTCATGGAAACGAATATAAAATGTCTCTAACTTCTCTAAAAGGGCATTATCACTCATATACATTCAATTATAATTCTTGCAAAATTAATAAAAACAAAACAGTTTTCAATCCATTTGATTATAATTCCCCCGTTTATTCCCCGATCTGCAAAACAAAGAAGGATCCGGAGGCGGTTCGAACCACCTCCAGACTTTCCGGTATCTTAATAAAATAATAGAAATATCAATAGATCAAACATACATCTATTCTCCCGACGGCTCCTCCAGACTTTTCCCAACCAAGTCACTCAACTCGATTTCCAAAGCACTACAAATCAAACAAAGCGTTTTCACGGTAACATTACTTTTTCCAGCTTCAATCCGGCTCATATTCGAACGCTCGATGTCACATTTATAAGCAAGTTCTTGTATCGTAAGATTTCTACTCATTCTTATTCGTTTGATATTCAATGCTATTCGATGTATTTCCTCGTCATAATCCATTTTATTACGTATCATATTTGATACGCAAATTTTTTACTTTATATTTGCAACATGCGTATCATAAATGATACGCAGTGATTTACATCAATAACGTTATAGCATGAAAAAAGTTATTCTACTCATTATTACGATCGTGGCTGTATTTATGATTACTCCCATTCGCGGCTCTTCACAAAATATAAAGGATTTTTTCTTTCAGGAAAAACATATATATACGCTCACGGATGGAAAAAATCAGACAGAAACCTACCAGATACAACGTTACGATAAACATACGGTTTATCTGGTTTATACCTTGTCGATAAAACACCAGACAATTCGAACAATTTCAATCAAACTTCAATTTCAAAAGAACCGTATTACCTCCGAATTCATTCGAATGACTGGAATCAGCGGAAGTATAAATCAAAAAAGCAAAATAACCGTTTTAGCGTTACCGGGAAAAAAGGGGAACAATTGTTGGACCAACCGAACATCTAAAGAACGTACAGAATACACATGCAAATACATCGAATTAACCCTAAACGGACAACACTCGTATAAAGCTTTACAGGTAAGCCGGAAGAGTCTCGACCTATCGAGTAATAAAACGGTTGCGCCTGAAGAAATCTCATTTTACGTGAAAGAGATGGGACTGATATTAAAAACAGACGGAAAAAATATTTTAAGCTATTCGACCGCATTAAATTATATACCCAACCAAATAGAGGTAAAATGACCACGCGTATACAAAAATGGATGCCTGTTATCCCGGCTTGTACACTATTAATCGTATGTGTTACCCTACTGATTTTACTTCATGCGTATCGTGCCGATACAGCTTCTTATTCCTTTCCTGTTAAAGAGGAAAACAGACACATCACCCCATCGCAAGACTCTATGCCTGCAGATTCAGCGTCCGAACTAATCTTTAAAGAATGTTGCGGTATCTTCTAAAGAATGGAAACAAAAATCAGGCAATACGCTTAACAATTTAGCACTCGAAAAACAGACCCGATGCTGAGAGGAACGTGCTGTTTCCCGTGTAAAAGCGGGTTTAGTTCCCTGCAATAAAGCAAAAAATGCCATCATCCGCCACAACGCGGAGGTCATCCAAGGATACAAAGCCACCCGAGGAGGCCTCTTTCCCGCAACGCGGGCAATCGTTGAAAACAAATGTTTATAAGAGTAATTTCCACCGCATAATACAAAACGTTCGGAACGAACTGCCGGACGATTTGCCAAAGCAATCATCGCCACGCATACGTCGCGAACATCGACATAGCCATTTATCCCGAAGGTATAGACGGGCATTCCCCGCAACGCTCGTTCCATAAGCAGAGCGCTGCTCCTTCCCTTCAGCCCTCCTCCCAGTATAATAGCCGGATTTACAATGACGGCATTCAAACCCTTATGAATAAAATTCCATACCGTCTTTTCCGCCCTTCCCTTGCTTTCCGAATACATAGAATGCACGGAACCGGGAATAACCGGCGTCTTCTCATCAATACACTCCCCCTCCTCGGCATCTCCCAACGCCGCAACAGAACTGACAAAACACAAACGTACGCCAAAACGAAGGCATAAACGGCAAATGATCTCCGTCCCTTTTATATTTGTTTCCAGTAATTTGTTCCTATCGCTCCCGTGAAAAGAGACCACGGCTGCACAATGGTACACGATAGCAGCTTCTTTCACGTAAACAGCCAACGACTCTTCATCCAAGACATCTCCCGTAACCCATCTTACCCGCTTCCCGGCGGACTCGGGCAGATCGGAATAACGAGAAAAGAGAGCCATCGTCTCGTCTGTTCGACTCTCTTTCCTTTTTAAAGCTATAATATCTTCTTCAGTTTTCGCCAGATGACATAACAAATGACTTCCCAGCAGGCCTGTAGCCCCAGTTACAAAAACCATGGCCAAAACCTACTCCGCCCAATCAAAAACAAAGTTCTGTTTTACGTCCGGGTGCAAACTCAGATGCACGGGACAAGTATGAGCAACCCGCTCCAATACCGTTTTATCTTTTTTAGAAAAAGCACGAGCCGGCATATGAAAGATAACATCAATCCCGGCTATGCGACGCGGTTCAGCCGCCATTGTTTTCGTGATCTCTATTTCCGTCCCCGATAAATCGATTCCATTGTTTTTCGCGTATATTCCCATGATCGTCATAGCGCAAGCCGCCAAGGAGGTTGCGCACAAATCCGTAGGAGAAAAAGCCTCTCCCTTACCGTTATTATCCGTCGGCGCATCTGTAACAATCGTCGTTCCACTCTGTAAATGAGTACATTCTAATCGAAGATCTCCTAAATATTTTGCTTTTACCGTTGTCATAACCTCTATCTTTAATTTTAACTTTCAAAGATAACAAATTATTTATATCCGAAACAATGTCATTTGTTTGATTTTTTTTACTTCCATAGACAGTTTTAGCATAGTTTTTGATATTTATTGAGTATCCCTTTTGACACTTTAGAATGCCGGGGAACTGACTTATCCTTTACATCACACACACTAAAAACAGAAGATACCCGGCATTCTACTCTTCCTGTACCGACTAAAACAAATCTATGGCATCGGGAATATGTTCTATTCTCATCTCCCTGCCGATCACTAATATCAGATCAAAACGAATTTCCCGTCGAATATTATTACACGTGAGATAAGCAGCTCCGGCAGCTAATAAATTCTTTTTCTTCTTTAACGACAACAACTCTTCCGGATAAGATTCCGGCACCATCCGGGATTTTACTTCTATCACCACGAGCACGTCACCGTCGAGTGCAACGAAATCCAACTCTCTGCGCCCGATACGCCAGTTCCTTTCTAACACGACATACCCCTGTTCGAGAAGAAAGCGATAAACCTCCTCCTCCCCGACCTTGCCATAATCGTTGTGCCGTGCCATATTGAAAAAATTCAATAGACCGAACCACCGTTTCCATCCCCTCGAATCATCGGCCTATATATGGATATAAAAGCAATCGTCCCATGGTAATGCCCGTATTATCAGATAAATACATACCACTCCCAATTTACAGGCTAAAAAGAGTTTTGCAATGATATATAAAACCATTGAAAACACAAAATTTTTACTACTAATTTATAATATATCTCTAATTCAAGAGTTTGATTTAAAGGATTGATTGTTTATTTGTTTTGGAATCTCGCCCTAAATCATTATCTTTGTATGATTTTTGGGAAAAGTAGTAGTTATGGCTAAAAAAAGAGTTTTATTTATCTCCCAAGAGATAGTTCCGTATCTTCCGGAGTCGGAAATGGCAAATATCGGCAGGTATCTACCTCAAGGGATTCAAGACAAAGGAAAAGAGATCAGAACATTTATGCCTCGTTACGGTTGCATAAACGAACGACGCAATCAACTGCATGAAGTGATTAGACTTTCCGGTATGAATTTGATCATTAATGACACGGATCACCCCCTCATCATCAAAGTTGCCTCCATACAAGCAGCAAGAATGCAAGTTTATTTTATCGATAACGATGATTATTTCCAAAGAAAACACGTGATTACAGACAGTGAAGGAAATTTTTTTGACGATAATGACGAAAGGGCCATATTTTTCGCACGCGGGGTATTCGAAACCGTCCGAAAATTGAGGTGGGCTCCGGATTTAATCTATTGCCAAGGCTGGTTGACATCACTCGTACCTCTCTATTTAAAGAAAGAATACCATGATGATCCGGTATTCTCAAAAGCAAAAGTAGTATTCTCGACGTATAATGATAAATTCGAAGGAAGTTTAAATCATAAATTTGCAGAAAAAGCGATCACGGAAGGTGTATTCCCTAAAGATTTGACACTCGTGAAAGAGCCGACTCATACGAATATCAATAAATTAGCATTTCAATATTCCGACGGAATCATTTTCAATCAACCCGATATCGAAGACGAATTGAAGAGATTCGCGGAGGCATCCGGGAAACCGATTTTAGAGTACCCCGGAGAGGAGTCGTACGTCGACCAATATTCCGATTTCTTCGACAAAATTATAGGATAATGTTATATGCAAACGTCACTTTCGTTTGTCTAAAAAAAATAAATATATGTGTGGTATCGTAGGTTATATTGGGTCGAGAGAGGCCTATCCAATCTTAATTAACGGCTTAAAACGATTAGAGTACAGAGGATATGATTCTGCCGGCATAGCCTTAATGAACGACGAACAGATCAACATTTACAAATGCAAGGGACGGGTTATCGATCTGGAAAATCATATCGCGGGTCAACTGCCAAAAGCGACCATCGGAATGGGACATACCCGTTGGGCCACCCATGGCGAACCGAATGATGCGAATGCACACCCGCAAACATCCATGAATCGTATTTTCTCTGTCATCCATAACGGGATCATTGAAAACCACGCTTTATTGAAAGAAAAATTAATAGCAAGGGGATATGCTTTTACCAGCGAGACCGACACGGAGATATTAGCCAATTTGATCGAATACATCTACCTGAAAGGAAAAGTTTCGGCAGAAATAGCAGTACGCCTCGCTTTAACGAAAGTCATCGGAGCCTACGGTTTAGTCGTTATGTGTAAAAACGAAAAAGACAAGCTTATCGTAGCAAGAAAAGGCAGTCCGCTTGTAATAGGAGTTGGACAAAATGAATATTTCGTGGCTTCCGACGCGACACCCATCGTCGAATATACCAAAAACGTGATTTATCTGAATGACGATGATATCGCGGTATTGAAAAAGGACGAGATGCTCCTAAAAAATTTACAGAACAATCTTCTGACACCCAATATCCAACAAATCGACATCGATATCGAAAAGATCGAAAAAGGAGGTTTCCCTCATTTCATGTTGAAAGAGATTTACGAACAGGTAAATTCTATTTACGACACCATCCGGGGACGGGTTAACGTGGAGGCCTCCGAAATTTACTTAGGTGGTATTTCCGAAATTATTCCGCAGATGATTCGGGCTCAACGTATCATCATCATCGGATGTGGAACTTCCTGGCATGCCGGATTAGTCGGAGAATATCTATTGGAAGAGTTTGCCCGGATTCCCGTGGAGGTAGAATACGCCTCTGAATTCCGTTACCGGAACCCGGTAGTCACCCCGGACGACATCGTGATCGCCATCTCTCAAAGCGGGGAAACGGCAGACACGCTGGCGGCCATTAAATTCGCCAAACAAAAGGGAGCCACCGTTATGGGCATATGCAACGTGGTCGGTTCCAGTATCGCCAGAGAAACTCATGCCGGAGTATATACGCATGCCGGCCCCGAAATCGGAGTTGCCTCGACAAAAGCATTCACGGCCCAAATCTCCGTTTTAACGATGATGGCCCTGCAAATCGGCTACCGGAAAGGAACGTTGTCCATCGAAAGTTATCACAAATACATTCACGAACTATACAATCTGCCCGATAAGGTAAAAGAAATTCTGCTTCAAAACGAACAAATCAAAAAAATTGCAGAAGCCTATAAAGACTCTACAAATGCCATCTATTTAGGAAGAGGCTGTCAGTTCCCCGTTGCCCTGGAAGGAGCCCTGAAACTGAAAGAGATCTCGTACATTCATGCAGAAGGTTATCCCGCGGCGGAAATGAAGCATGGTCCTATCGCTCTTATTGACGAAAACATGCCGGTATTTGCCATCGCAACAAAAGACAACTTTTATGAAAAGATCGTATCGAATATAAAAGAAGTACAATCCCGTAAAGGGCACGTGATCGCATTAGTCAACAACAATGATGTACAAGTTAAGAATATGGCGGAACACGTGATCGAAATCCCGGAGACCCTTGAATACCTCTCTCCTCTTTTAAACGTAATCCCGTTACAATTGATCTCCTACCATATCGCTGTGATGCGGGGATGCAACGTGGATATGCCACGCAATTTAGCAAAATCCGTAACGGTAGAATAACAGAACAAGATGATTCTGTGATTGGGTAATTCAATGATTCCGTGATTTGAAGTTCGAATCTCGGAATCATCGAATCTCTTATCCTGTTATCATCAAGAAATAATCCCTCGGGGCTTGGACGTTCTCGTCGGTCGTGTAAACGATTTTTGTTCACTACCCTCCGGGATTCGCTTCGCTCAGACCGTCCGTCGGGCAGCCGTTCCGAAAACCGAACACGACGCTCACCGTTCGCTATTGATGCCCCTTCGTTTTTATCCCTTTCCCTTCAATCAATTGTAAATTTTAATGTAGATTGTAAATTAATTTTTGATTTTAGATTTATGATTAAGATTCTGATCTTACCCTCTTCAAATCGTCAATCTAAAATCCAAAATCGTAAATCTTTTTATCTCTTAATCTCTATATTCATAGAAATAATTCCGGTTCCCGTCTTTCCGTTAATCCCTCTTCCAACTCCTGTTTATGGTAAAGATAGCCCGCATCCTCATAATATTTGGCTCCCATCGGGCATCTCTTTATACAAGCCCCGCATTTAATGCAGATTCCCGTATATTCCCGCACATCATCATAAGAAATTGATCCCATCGGACAAATTTCTACACAGAGTTTACAATCAATGCATCTATCGTTCGTGACAGGCATCACCTTACGAATGTCAACGGCATTTCCTTTGCGATCCCGGGGAGTATAATAACCGCGATAAGGATAAGGAGTTCCTTTTACCTTTACCGTAATCTTTCTATCGTCACTCTCTTTATATTTTTCCGCAACCCGGGCAGCAAACGCGTTAAGGGCTTCCGCATCCCTTCCATCCGGTCGTCCCTTGGCCAACACCCGCGAAAAGGAGTGCTCTCCGATAAACGCAGCCGCAGCTGTCACATGAAAACCCGCTCTTTCCATGATATCCCTGAGTTCTATCAACGCATCGTCATAATCCCGGTTACCGAACAAAACAACCGGAACTCCAATCGCCTCGTTTCCTTGTAAAGTTGCCAGATACTTCAACAAAACATTAGGTACCCGTCCGGCATATACCGGAGTACCCAACACCACCATATCCGTTCTTTTAAAAGCGAGAACCGTCGATCTGGCCGAAGGTAATGTGAAGTCGTAACTTTCAACCGTCACCTTCAAGATCCGGGCCATTTCCGCGGCAATAGCAGACACACTCCTCCGGGTCGTACCTGTCGGACTGAAATAAACAGCAACAACTCGATCTATCATTCCGATTTCTTTTCCAAGCTCTTTTGCCATTTCCAGGCGTTCACCATCGTCTCTTCGATCGGAGTCCCGGCCATCCAACCCAACTCCTTATTCGCTAATGTGGTATCGGCCCATACCTTCTCTACATCGCCGGCACGGCGCCCTACAATTTTATAATTAACTTTCACCCCGGTAGCACTCTCGAAAGCATGTATGACTTCCAGCACGGAAAGAGCCTTTCCCGTACCGATATTAAAATACTCGTAATTCTCTCGATTCTTTTTTTCCAATAATCGCCGGATGGCCACGACATGCGCCCCAGCCAAATCGACAACGTCAATATAATCCCTCAAGGGAGAACCGTCAGGAGTATTGTAATCATCACCGAAAACACTTAATTCTTTCCGTATCCCGATTGCTGTTTGCGTCAAATAAGGAATCAAATTATTAGGGACACCATTGGGCAACTCTCCGATAAATGCCGTCGGGTGAGCCCCGATCGGATTGAAATAACGCAGGGACAATGCACTCATGGAAGGTTCTACCCGCATAAAATCCCGAATGATATCTTCACTCATTACTTTCGTATTTCCATAAGGAGATTCCGCCTCCTTTCGAGGCGTATGCTCCGTCACGGGCAATACATCAGCCTGTCCGTACACGGTACAAGAGGAAGAAAACACGAAGTATTTCACCCCGAACTCCCGCATACAAAACAAAACATTCATCAAAGAGTTCAAATTATTATAATAATATTCCAAAGGCTTATCCACCGACTCTCCCACCGCCTTTAAAGCGGCAAAGTGAATAACGGCCTCGATATCCCTATGACGGGCAAAGAAATCGCGCGTTTCGGCCAAATTTGTCAACTCGATCTGTTCGAACTCCGGTCGAATACCTGTGATTTTCTGGATACCATCCAACACCTGAAGAGTAGAATTGACAAGGTTATCCGCAATGACAACCTCAAATCCCTTTTGTTGAAGCTCAACAACCGTATGCGACCCGATATATCCCGTTCCGCCCGTTACAAAAACCTTCATAACACATTATTTTTTTCAATTTATAACTTTCTGAGCCTCTGCTTCAGACATTACAAAGTAAATAATAATAATTCAAAATGCCCAAAAATACCTTGTGTTCGTATTCTTTTTTCTTACCTTTGCCGTATGTACAAATGCATTGAACACATAGAAGACCTTCTCTATCTACATGATTGCGTGATAGTTCCCGGATTCGGCGGTTTTATCGGTAATTACACCGAGGCCACCATTCATCCGAAAACAGGAATTTTAACGCCCCCTTCCAAAAAGGTGGTATTCAACAAGCATTTAAAGCAAAATGACGGACTATTAATCCATTGGATCGCCCGGAAAGAAAAAATCGATTACGAAAAAGCAGAACGTCGTCTATCGTTTTTTTGCGAAGAGCTAAAAGTTCGATTAAACCAAAATCAAAAAATAATATTCGGTTCTATCGGTACTTTCTACATGGATCGTCGTTTTAATATCGTATTCGAACCCGGGAAGCAAAATTTCTTAGCCGATACGATCGGCATGCACGACATAGAGGTATTCCCTTCCGGTAAAAAAAGCATCCCCGCGGAATACATTAACACGGACTCCGGAAATATAGTTACTCGCCTATTCAAATACGGACTTTCAGCCGCCATGATCACGGGTATCATAATCATTTCGCAACAAGATATATTCAAAGCGGACCATCGGGCTGAGACGAGCAACCTGCAACCAACGACTATTCAAACGCAGACAAAATCCGTTCATGTCCCCGTCATTATTTCACCCGATTGCGATTTTGTAGAATTCGATCCACTCTCTACTTTGTAGTCCATCCGGCCCAATAACCGACCAGAGAAAAAAGGATATAAAGAGGTATCAGAAAAGTTAAAAAGCCGATCTGAAACAAGATTGCCAAGAGTATGGCCGTACCGAAATAAAGATAACGCACCCGGTTGGACTTCCATGAAAAATCGGTTATTTTCAGAGAGAACATAGGCAATTCAACGACCAGCAATACGGACAAAACGACAACACACCCGAAAAGTACCCAAACATTTCCCCACAGACAAGGGAAAAGCTCATTGTTCCAATAATAAGACAGTACCAGACAAACCCAGAACAAAGCATTTGCAGGGGTCGGCATCCCGATAAACGAATAGGTCTGACGAGTATCCAAATTAAATTTAGCTAAACGAAAAGCAGAAAAAGCAGGGATAAGCAAAGGGGAATACATCAAAACATATTCAACCCACGAATAGGAGGAGTCCGGAGAATATTGAGCACCGGACAACAAGGACAGTTTGATCAACAAATGAGCCATAACAGCCGGCACCACGCCGAAACTTACCATATCGGCCATCGAATCCAACTCCTTTCCCATCTCCGACTTCACATGTAATAATCTCGCAGCAAATCCATCAAAAAAATCAAAAACCATAGCCAACAAAACCAATAAAGCAGCCACCAACAAATTATCGTACATCGCCATAAAAACGGCCATCGTTCCGGAAATAACATTCATGCAGGTGATCAGGTTCGGAATTTGTTTTCTCATAAGCTCAGGGTATTTAATACGAGTACGAAAGTAGTGCTTTTTACCCTAAATAAATCACATTTTTATTACTTTTGTCATAAAATTATCGGGCATGACTAAATTTCTTATCATTAGATTCAGCTCCATCGGAGACATCATTCAATGTATGGATATCGTCCATGGCATTAAAAATCATTTCCCTGATTCAGAAATACATTGGATTGCGCGAAAAGACATGGCCTCTTTTCTTCATATGGACAAAAGAATCGATAAGGTTTGGGAATTCGATAAGAAAAGCGGCTTAAAAGGGCTTTTAAAGATTGCCCGACAACTCAAAGCCGAACAATTCGACTACCTCTACGATGCACACAGTAATATCCGGTCAAATTTATTGAAGATGATTTTATTGCCCCCCGGCCGGAAATTACTACGCCGGAAACCCAATTACGTGCTAAGAAAAAAAGAACGCTGGAAACGATTTTTATTATTCAAGTTAGGGATCAATACATTCGACAAGCCTTTCAAAGGAATTATCTCTTACCGGAAGCCCTTGGCCCGATGGGGGATTACCCGTTTCGACTCAAACTATTCCGACTGGTATTTCCCGGCCGATTTCGAAAAACGCTTCTCTTCCTTGATCAACAAGCAAACCGTCACCCTCGTTCCATCGGCCAACTGGGAGATGAAACGCTGGCCCATCGGCTACTGGCAACAAATCATACAACTTCTTCCGGAACACAACTTCCTTATTCTTGCCGGACCGACAGATTCTTTCTGCGAAACCATTCGGGCAATCGCACCGGAACGAGTTAACAACATGGCAGGAAAAACCTCCTTGTTGGAATCTTGTTACTTAGTTAAGCAATCCAATCTGGTTATCAGTGGAGATACCGGATTCTTGCACGCCGCAGATCTTTTTCATACACCGGGTATCGCCCTGATGGGACCCACGGCTTTCGGATTCCCGACGGGAAAAGAGATCAACGTAATGGAAGTTCCCCTTCCCTGCCGCCCTTGCACAAAAGACGGACATGGCAGATGCAAACAATCGGTTTGGCAAAAATGCATGGTCGACATTACTCCCGACAGGGTAGTAAAACAAGTAGAACGAATGTTTAAATAAAATTTATATCTTCTCACTTTTCAGGCTGACCCGGAACACGGTTCCCACCCCCTCTTCACTCTCGAAAGTAATGGTTCCTCCCATGCTCTCTATGATCTTATAAGACATGGCTAATCCCAACCCCATACCTCCGGATTTCGTGGTAAAATTCGGTTCTGATATGTGATTCCGTATACCTTCAGGTATTCCCGCGCCATTATCCCTCACCGCCAACACGCCCCCCTGCTCTTCATGAGTCAAAGTAACCGTGATCAATCCCTCCCGGCCTTCCGGAATACTTTGTGTCGCATTTTTTAACAGATTTACAATCACCCGGTTAACCTGATCCTTATCTCCATATACTAAAATATCAGGCTCTATATCGCAAATCATCCGATCCACATTATTTTCGAACAAAGTGGTACATCCTTGAACCAGTTCGCTTAAATTAAACCACTCGCTGTTAGCTACCGGCATTTTAGCGAAATCAGAAAAAGCAGAAGCGATGGATGCCATATGATCGATCTGTTCCACTAAAATAGAAGATATATCTTTAAAACGTTGCCTTACCTCTTCCACATTACCTCCCTGCAAAGTTCGCTGTAAAAACTGAATATTCAATTTCATCGGAGTCAACGGATTTTTAATCTCATGAGCTATCTGGCGAGCCATCTCACGCCAAGCCGTCTCCCGTTCCGATTTGGCCAATTTTTTTACACTATCTTCCAGTTTATCCACCATCCCGTTATATTCCCTCACCAACATTCCGACTTCATCCCGCTGGTTATAAACAATCTTCTCATTCTTCCCTCCTACCCGCATCAGACGCAACTTTTCATTTACCATTTGTAAAGGTTTGGTTACCCGCTCTGCAACAATTCCCGAAAAAATGAACGCCAATACCATCACGATCATGGCAATATTTATGGCAATGATCACGAATAACATGATATCCACGTTCAACTCGTCACTCTTGGTGAAATAAGGAATGTTCAACACGTAAGCTTCACCATTCTCCAACATCATCGGAACATAGGCCGCCATATAATCCAGCTCTCCAATCTTCTCCTCTTGAACGAAACTCGTCGCCTTTTCTTTCACTAATTTCCGGTAAGCGATAGGGTTCAGCAAGGTTCCCCTGAATCCCTTTTCAAAGATAACGGGTTGAGAAGTTGCCACCAACGTCCCCGTCTGATCGTATATATTAATATCCACCCACAACATACTGGCAATCTTGTATAAAATATCTTGAATCTGAGGACACACCTGTACATCGATACAATCATATTTTTCCAATTCTTTACTGATGTATTTGGATATCTGAACTACCTTCATACTCTGTTTTCTTTCCACACTATCGGTGTTCACAACGATACTCATCACCGTCATAATAATGAAGAGGGCGCTTATCAATGAAATGATATTGTTCTTAATCCGTCTCTTCAAGGTCTCCCGCCTGAAATTTATCCATTCTTGTTCCTCGAAACGGAAAAACAAACCATACGAAGAGAACAATACGCACACGAAAATAGCGTAAAGCACATTCAGGTAGTAAAGGGCAAAAACATCGTCTCCTAAACTGATCACGAAAACCCCGCTTTTACCGACCGGAATAATCATATGCGAATAGTGGTCTTTTGTCAGAATCTCCACGTGTTCGAAATCAGTCTCCCCGAATTGTTCCAGCCGTTTATAATAATTGAACTCTCCATGGGAAGTCAACAAAACCCCATCTTTATATTTTGCATACGAATAAGGATAAACAACTTTCCTATCCTCCGACGCCTCTTTTGACAGTACCTGTGAATACCCGATGGCCTCCCCCTCATCTTTTGAATCGAATCGCAGGTACAATTTATCCGGCCCCGCAGGGGTATTAAAATCAAAAAGTCCTACATACGAGATCACTCCATCGAAGTCATCGATATTATAAAAGGAGGTATTCTGTATTCGTACTCCCGTACTATCGATCAATGTACGGAAATAGGAGCTACAGTCTTCTAACGTAAAACCGGGTTCCACCAACAAACTATCCTTGTCGGTACATAAAAATACCCGGCAATCGAAATAGAAACCGGAAAGATCGGTCAACTCATTCAAGATTTTACGGGTAATCCCCTCTTCATCCCGAAGACCGACCAAGGAATCCAACTCTCTCGAATTTTTGATCACCTGATCTATCTCCATCAATTTTTTTTCGAACTGCGAATCCCGTTCTCCAATAATTTCCGTCGCACACCTTGCCCTGATCGTTATCTCCCGGTGTACCTCACTACTTTTAGATAAAAAGATAACATATACAGAAACAACGACTAACGCTATCATAAAAATACTCTTTTGAGCGTCAGGTTTTACAAGGTACACGTTTAAAATAAACAGTATGTATAAAGATAACGTGAACAGACACTCTAAAGGAGTAAGAGAAAAATCAAAAAAATAACACAAAGCCGCACAGAACGCCAATACGCAAACCACTCCGATAGTAACCTCTCTCAAAGAAAAAATATTGTAAAAATAACGCACTGACCCGTTGATCAATACAAATAATCCCATTCCTCCAAGAATCAGGGTGATAAAAGCCACCACCGAAGAAAAATCGATATTTAAAAAACGAGCGATATTCAAACTGACCTGCGTATTCTCGATCAAAGAGTTAATAGAGAAGTGCAAAAAATTCGTATACAAAAAAGCAGAGAAAACAAATCCCAACAAAAAAAGATACCTGTATCGTATTAACCGGGGCTCCTGATACTTTATCCGCAATTTATTGAGCGTTATATACAGAAAATGGGTCAGACAAAACATCGTTAAAAACAGGTCCCCTACCGGCAAAACCAGATTCCACTCGGAATTATCTGCCTGAAAAATGGCAAAATGGTACAAGGTGTAAGGAATCTGATACTGCACCATCAATACCCGAAGTACAACCAGACACACGAAGAAACTGAAAACCGCAATCAATTGAACACGAAAAAACCGGACTCGATCCAACACCACTTCGTAAGCATAAAACAATAAATACAAAAAAACAAGGTAGAGAATCAATACAAAATAATTGGGCAGGAAATTTTCATAAGCGACGTGACGTTCTACTTGAAACAATCTCTCCCCCTCCCGATTATACACGGTAGGTTCGTTCTGTACCTGAGGGATATGAAGGATCACGCTTTCAGCATCTTCCACGTTGACGCCAAAAACGGAATTAAAATTATTCTTGATATAATTGTTCGTATAGGGATAATCATCTTTTAAAAAAATCAAAGCGAAAAAATCGATATCCCCCACCGAGTGCCGTCTTATATCATAATAAATATTATTGATCTTAACCAGATTGCCGGCTTCTTTCAACTTGTTATACAGATCTGTTTCTCCGACCTGCTCGCTACTCCAATACCTTAATTCTCCACGTTCAAAGGCGACTAAAATAACATTCTCATCCTTCCATTCTATATTACTGATGTCCTTTGAGATAACAATTTTTCTCAACTGTTCGTCGACATGACGTTCTTCCCGATGCAACCGCTTTTCAAAAATAGCCAACTGTTCCTCTTCGGTTTGTGTCCTGATGATGTATTCCCAAGACAAAGCCGCAAAAAGGCACACAAACATCAATAATATAACGATCCAAAATTTCTTCATTTCATTCTCCTTTAACCATGCCATTCGGTATTTTATTATTCATGATGATAAGGTTCACCCCTTTGTATCGTCATAGCCCTATATAACTGCTCCACAAAGATCATTCTCACCATCTGATGAGAATAGGTCATTCTGGATAGCGAAATCTTCGCGTAAGCCTCCTTGTATACCTGTTCCGAAAATCCATAAGGCCCCCCGATAACAAAAACCAAACGCTTTGTACCAACCAGCATCTTTTGTGCCAAAAATTCGGAAAACCCTTTTGAAGTGTACTCATGCCCTTTTTCGTCCAATAAAACAACGATATCCGAGGTCTCCAACTGCCCCAAGATGAGCTCACCCTCCTTCTCCTTCTGTTGATTCTCCGTTAAATTCCTCGCATTTTTTATATCCGGAATCACCTTCATCTCGTAAGGAATATAAAACTTCAAACGCCTCTCGTACTCCTCAATCCCCGCTTTCAAATAAGCCGTATCCGTTTTACCGATAACTAATAGACATACTTTCATAAATCATGTATTATTAAACACCTCTCCGGCTCGATTATAACTTTCACCCACCCGATTCACCCTCCATTTTGACTCCATATCAATGTATTTCTATCCTATCTCCCACGTACACCCGAGCGAAAGTAATATTTTTTTCGGTTTCCCCTTGCAAAAACCCAAAAATTATCCCTATATTTGCAGCCGTTAACAAGAAGCCAGAGTTAACACACGCAAGTGTAGGTCCTATAGCTCAGCTGGTTAGAGCACCTGACTCATAATCAGGGGGTCCTTGGTTCAAGCCCAAGTGGGACCACTTTTTCAAAGAGCCAATTAGTTAAAAATCAACTAATTAGCTCTTTTTTCTTTTTGTAATTATGAAACATTTATGAAATATGAAACGAAAAAAGCGGCTTTTTTAGAGCCGCTTGTGGCATCTACACATCAGATTACACCCAATCATTTTTACAACATAAAACCGGTTGAATTCAACCGGTTTTTCTTTAGTTAATCTTCATAGTAAATTTCATACTCACATTTCTCCCCATCTTCCTCTATAATGATTTTGGTTATGTAATTATCTTTAACTTCATATTCGAAAGAAACCGGATATTTGTATTCACCCTCGTCATCATCTATCCCACTAACCGTTATTGTTTTCGGCAAATACATAGAACGTTTTCCTGTTATCCCATGAAGAAAAAGGTCTTCAATATATACCCCATCCGATAGAACCATTATTCCGAACAAGTCCAGATTCAAATTATTAAGTTGTTGACCGTATGTAAAATTAAGTGTTGCATTATTCAATTCATCATCTATCCATTTATGCTGAATCAGCTTACCTCCAGTAAAAACAAAATTTTCAGTAATTGGATATTCACTTTCACTGACACCTTTCATTTGACTTAAATAATCCCCCTCATACTTGAAGTCAAATTCATCGAATTCACTCAAAGGAGCAGGATATGTTTTCTTGTAATGCGTTGCTTTCCCGTTTTCTAAAGTATATGTTTCAGTCTGGTTATCACCTCCGATTTCTTCAATAACCAACTGATTAAATGAATAGGTATATATTGACCTCCAAGGTTCTTCTTCTCCATCTTCGGTCACCTTTAAAGATGCAATTCGTCCTTTGTCATCATAAGAAAATTCATAGATATTTTTTCCTATTCCATTAAGTGCATCCTCATCTTCCCAAGATTCGATTATTTTGACGATTTTTTTCGGTAAAATTTCAACATCTCCACTTTCTTCCGGTTGTTCCTCAAAGGTCATTTTCCCAAGTTCGTATTCTTTACCGTTTTCTTTAAGAAGTACGGATTGATTACCATAAACCTCCGGAGCAGTAAAAGTAATACCGGTCGAATTAACCTCGGTAACAACAGCTTTAACATCTTCGTCTCCTGCTACTTTAGAAATGATTCGTCTAAACCAGATTTCACTTGCTTTGGTAAAACCCTCTCCCTTAATTGTAATAGATTCTCCGGGTTTTACAGGATTCTCGAACTTGGGAATTTCAAGTCCTTTAATTGGTAACTCGTTGTCTTTGTCATCATCATCACTACAAGCCACAAAAAGGGCCAACATCGTGAATAGAAATAATAATTTTCTCATAATTAACAATAATTAGTTATTTATTCTCTTTAATTCCAACACATCCACATGAACTATTCTCCTATAAAAAGACCTGCAATCTGCTCATTACCTAACCATACAACAACAATCACAAGAAGAGCAAATGTCATCAATGCACCATTATTAGCCCACACTATTTTTTTCAGAAAAAGCCCCCACTCGCTATTGCGATAACGATCCCGCCGGGAAACCATCATGGATTCACTCAATTTGTACCCAATAACAAACACACCGGAACTTACAAGAATAATTCCTCCAAACAACCATTGTTTCGTGAATATAAAAAACAAGGCAAAAAAAACATATAAACATAAATTCAGGATATATACTACTTTTTTAAGAAATTCCATAATTATTCCATTGACTTCATTCTTAGTTTTAACCTAAATTGCTCTATTTTCATTTGAAAATATTTTTGATAATAAGTCCATTTCTCCTCGGGAAGAAAGACGATTGCCACTAAAGCCACCAAGATAAATATACCAATCCCATACATCATGACTGAAATGATCACCTCCAACAGCATATTAAGAAAAACAACCGCCAGAAATCCAAGTATACCTATAATTCCTATTCTCAAAAACATAAGCAATGCTATTATTAATCAACAATATATTTCCTAACGATCAAAAATTCAGAAACTCCCGTCAATATTCCGATACTCCCCAAATAAACATGGAAACCGTCGTCACTCCGATACATATCCCAAGACCAGTTGGTCAATGAATTCCAGGTACTTTGAAATATATTTCGATCCTCTATCGAAAAAATTAATAACGTGAATACCAATGATATGACCGGCAGCAACAACACCCACTTCCCGTATTGTTTTACCTCTCCCCAAAGTCTGATCATCTGAAAGAGAATAAATACGGGTAAAAAGATTTTAAATATGGACAAAATCAACTGTACCGTTCCAAAAACATTTCCCCCTCCAAAAAGGAAAAAAGCCAACACATACCCCATCACTAACCACACGCCTTTAGTTGAACGCATACGCGGGGGCAATAAGCCGAAAAAGAGCAAAGCACTCCAAATCGTGTTTTGTTTCCAATTTGCACTTTCCAGTAAAGCGGGATCGATCAAATTAATCCCGGTTAAAACAATAAAACCTATTGCGATAAGATAACAAGGAAAAAATAACGGAATCAATTTTTCATTATCCTTAGCCATTAAAGCTATCAATTTTATCGGTTTATCGCTTTCCGATTGAATTACAACATTTGGTTCTTCTCGTAAAACCTCATCCATATCCTCGTATTTTTCTGTTGTGGTTACCTTCGTTTCTTCCATTTCCGATTCAAAAAGATTGAAAATAGGATGGAACCCGGATCGCCAATGTACGATAGAATATCAAGGAAATTCAACATACTCTGTCATCGAATCTTTTAACACACGAATCAATAAAGGAGACACTTTTCAAGTCGAACATTTTCATTTACACCAACCTTTGATCCTAACAAATTTATGCCGTAGAATTACAGCTACTTCTTTTTCCGAACCGGCAAATTACGCCATAGGTTATCAAACCGGCTTAACATCAATTCAACTCCTGGAATAATAACAACATGACCTTACTAAATTCTAATTCAGGTATCATTACCGATATAAAACCGGAGACTACCTCATATTTTACCAACATCACGCTATGGTATGAATCCGACAACGGCTATTGTTGCCTATACAAAGCTCAAAAATTAGGGAAATACCATATACTGAAAACGTTAAAATCTATATATAAAGACAATCCCCTTTATCAAGAATTATTACAAAAGGAATTTCAGATCTCCTATCCGTTATCTCATCCCCATATCGTACAAACGATCGGATTCGAAGAAATCCCCGGTATCGGATCAAGTATTATCATGGAATATATCGACGGAATCCATTTACGTGAATATCTGAATTCTAAAAACTATAACAGCCATGTCATTCTAAAAATACTGGACGAATTCTGTCAAGCCTTAAGCTATATCCATTCTTTACAAATCATACACCGTGATTTAAAACCGGAAAATATCCTTATCACACGCAATGGTTCCAATGTCAAATTAATTGATTTCGGCTTATCGGATACAGATTCCTATTCCATTTTAAAACATCCCGCAGGTACCTTAAAATATGCCTCCCCGGAACAGCAAGTTCCTCAAACTGCCATAGACAATAAAGCGGATATATATTCTATCGGGGTAATCTTAGAAGAAATCATACAAACGACTCATGTAAAACTTCCACACGTACACAAGATAATAAGACGTTGTACCTCTGAACTTCCAACCCAACGTTACACAAGCACAGAGGAAATCATTCATTTGCTCCATTCGAAGAATAAATATTTACCCTATTTATCCGTTCTTTTAATTACAATTCTAACTACGGGTGTTTTGCTACTCGGATATCACTGGGGATTAAAACAAAACGTCAATCGATATTCCCAATCAACCAATATTTATAACAAAATCGTCCAACAGGCTCAGCATATAACAGAACTTCGTTGTCAAAAATTATACGATTGGTATGACGCCATTACAACACAAGATTCATTATCACTCTGGCTAAATGAATACAGTAACTTAGTTCGGGAAGTCAATCAGCAAGTTGATTCCATTCTTAAACAAAATATTTCGCCCAGTGCCCCGGAATATCATCTATACAAGACAAGCTTAAACAAACTTACAGAAAATATTTGGATCGATTATTTTTACAAAAATCAAAACAAATTCCTGACCTCTCCACCTGCTTTAAAAATATATAATGAGTAATATACCATTTCATAAATTCAAGAGCCACTTCCAAACCGGAATAATCTCGATGACTTTATGGTCTATCTCCAGTACTTGTTCGGAATCACGCGTGATCACCATTAATTTTTTACATTCCAATACATTCGATAGCTTCAATAAAGCACTTATTTCCCTGTCAAAAGTACCATCACTATTATCAAGATTATAGCAAACCTGAATGGCTATCGCTTCATCCGGAATATAAAAATCAACTTCAACTGCCTGATTATAAAAAAACACTGCATCATTTCGGCCATATTTACGTAATAAATTGATGGCAACGAGATTTTCCAGCAATGAAGTTTCCCCGTCAAGTAAAAAAAGATTCAAAATCCCGTTATCTGTGAAATAATACTTAGGATTAGTTTCCTTATCAACAAGCTTTCCCGCTATATTTTGGATGGAAAAAATCAACCAGGCATCTTTCGCGTATTCAATATAATTGATAATAGTTGTTTTACCGACTTTTACCCCTGTTGAGGAGACGATATTAGCAACCCGAGTAAATGACATGGGTTGTTTTACACTTTCAGCCAACTTTTTAAACAATACACGCAATGCAAAAATATTACCAACCGAATGGCGGGCTGCAATATCTCCCAAATAAATTTTTTGATAAACACTGGTCAGATAATCACGCTTGGCTGAAAATTCTGCTCCTTCAGGAAATCCACCATAATAAAAATAATCCTTGAATTTTCTCAATATCTCTGCTCTCGTTTCAGTTGCGAACAAAGAATTATCATCAACCCTGATATGATTTACATTCAAGAACTCCTTAAAACTATACGGGTAAACATTAATCGGAATATAACGTCCGCCTAAAGTAGTTTGTATGTCCTGACTCAACATTTTAGCGTTACTTCCGGTAATATAAACCCGGTGTTTGGTGTCAGCCAGACGACGGGCGAATTTCCCCCAACCTGCAATATTTTGAATTTCATCCAAAAAAAGGATGGGCTTCTTTCCATACATTTCCAAATGTACTTCCAAAAGCAAATTCAAATCTTCCAAAGACATTCCGACAAGACGCTCATCTTCAAAATTAACGTAAAGCATCTCATCCCAATGAATCCCTTGCGCTAATAATTGTTGCATTCGTTGATAAAGCAAGAAAGATTTTCCTGCCCTCCGAATACCCACAAAAACATAATTACCAAACTCCTCAAAAGTGAAACTTCGAGGTATAACCTGATATTTCGGTACCTCTACCTGATTATCTGTAATGACTGATTTTAAAATATTTTTGTCCATTCGCTATGTTTGTCTTGTTGACAGGACAAATGTAGGCTATTTTTGTCTTACCAGCAAGACAATATCCGAATATATGAGATATAAAAAAATTTAACATAAAATAAATCTCTATTTAACTCATAGAAATCTGTAAATAACTATTTATCAAAAAGGTAAATCATCAGCATTCAAATCAATAAAATTTTCAGCTTTCTGAGGTTCTCTTAAATCAAATAATTCAGTATTCTTTAAAACAAAATTTACCCCTTCCTGTGTCAAACGACATACTGGATACTCATTTCCATTATAATCACTCCCAAGTTGAGTTTGTATATAGTTTTTACGTTTTAATTGCCGTAACCCAATACTTACGGCAATATCATTATAACCAGCTTTAGTCATTCGATTACAGATATCATACACTGCAATAGACTCATCATCTGTCATTTGCCTTCCAATAATAAAAGCTAATAAAGCCAATTCATAAGATTGTAAACCTTCTGTTTCTTTTATCGGGTTATCCAAAATTTTTTGGGTAGTTTTTTGAGTCGACAAATAAGCATTTATCTTATCAGTAATCTTAGTTTTCAATAATTCAAAATCACTAGCAGATTCTGTTTTATACGTAATTATATTTTTATGCCTAATATCAAAAGGAAAAATCGAACGACTTTCATCACAAACCATAATTACATCCTTCTCTATAGCAAAAGCATATCCTAGTTCATACCACAAATCCTTTTCATACGCTTATTAATCCGCCTGGTAAGATCTTTAGTCAAATGCTTATGTTTGATCGGATCATCAACTTCTTCAAGATATGAGAAGATCAAATTATCAGACAACGGTTCATTTCCCCACCTTTTAATCATAGTCTCCATTTCGGAAACGATCGGCATACCAATTTCCTTTATTGACTTATTCGTTCGCTCCGTTTTTTGACGCACAAAACAAATCCCTTCATCATCGATGTGCTTATATTTCGTTACGCTCTTGGTGAATTCAAAATTAAATAAAGTATACGACATTTTTAGAATTAAAAAAGTTTAGTATATTTTGTTTTTCCACGAAAAAAATACAATATTGCAATAATATTTATCCTTATAATAATAACTTTTAAGACTATCAACCATGAAAATCTTAAAACAAAAATTATTTTTTCTTTTTTTTCTATTTGTAATAGGAGGAAATACATTCGCTGCAGAATATGCACATGTATGTGGAGATGTCGTAGATAAATATGGACGACTTCCAATAGTCGGTGCTACTGTCAGAGCCGGAAATATCGAAACAATAACAGATAAAAACGGAAGATACCTATTAGATCTTCCTGCAGGATATTATCAGATAGAAGTTATTGCACTTGGCTATAACACTTATAAAGGGGATCTAACGATAAACGTTAGCACGTTAGGAGAATCCATTATATTGAGTGATATTGTGTTAACACCGGAAGATTTTAGGCCATGGCCATCTTCATCATCATTTTATCTGAATTCCACCCCAATAGCAGGAGTCATTAAAAAACAAGAATTTTTATTCTCACAAGTTTAATTCAAACATGAACCTTCATAACGTTAACACGATTCTGACCCACGAGGCAAAAATACAGGGACGAGGTATTTTGTTTAAAATCCTCGCAGGATTGGTTATAGGCGGTATCACTTATATCGTCATGATTTACCAGGGAAATTTCCATCCCGTTTCCTGGCAAAAGATTGCCATGCCCTCCTATATCCCCTGGATCAGCACAACGCTTCTCAACCTTATTCAAAACCTATTCATTATCTTTAGGGTAAGTGGGTTTTACAAGAGATGGACAGCCGAAAACCTCGAGGTGCACCAGGCCAGTAATAGCGAGTGGATGACGGGAAAGGTCCTGGGCGTTATAAAGGTTCTGTTTATCCTCGACTTCGCTTCCATCGGGATTACCAGTCTCGTGCATATACTACTCACGGGTTCCCCGTTCAATATAGGGATATACCTTTTCTATTTCAGTACCCTGACAATTCCGTCTACCCTCTTTTACACAGGGTTTACCCTGTTGCTATCCTTTCTTACTCGACATAAAGGAATTACCGTGTTAATAGCGGGGATACTCTACCTGTTTACCTCCGGGGTTTTCCACGATTACTGGAACGGGACGACCGACGTATTGGCTATCTCCATACCGAATATCTTCTCGAACATCACCGGGCATGTTAACACCGGGTATTACCTCATGCACCAGGGAGCTTTCCTCCTGCTCGGTACAGGACTAATTAGCTTAGCAACAGCACGTTTCAACCGGATTCCAAACCGGGTAAAAGCCCCCGGACGAATCCGTTTGGCCGGGGGCATAGCGACCCTGGTCGGGATTACCCTACTCGCCTCTTACCGAATCCATTTCGTGAAAGAGAGTCAAAAAAGACAGAATCACGTGGAGATATTCGCGCGCCACGGGAATATTCCCAGCTTACAAATTCCAGAACACCAAATCCATTTTTCCAGGGAAGGCTCTATCGTGAACGCGACCAGCGAACTCTACCTGAAAAACCCGAACCCGGGAAAAGTCGATACCCTCGTGCTTTTTCTAAACCCCGGCCTGAAAATAAACTCATTGAAAGAGAACGAAAAAGAACTGCCATTCAAACAAGAAGGACAGGTCACCCTCATCTTTCATCCCCTGGAGACAGGACAAGAGATAAAACTAAAACTCCGTTACTCGGGGGAAATCGACGAGAGCGTCGCTTACCTCGATATCCCCGACAAGCTGTTTTACAAACCCAAGGATAACCCTTTCCTTCCCTTTGTTCTCGGAAAAAGAACGGCCATAGTCGAGAAGGATTTTATTTTCCTCACGCCAGAGGTCATGTGGTACCCGTCGGCCGTCCCTCCCGTTAACCCGATGGCCCCTTTTTGCTCCGGGAAAGACTTTACCCGCTTTAAATTGACCGTCGAAAACCCCGGAGAACTAATTTTCCTCTCACAGGGGAAAGAAGAAAAAAATAAAAAACAGGTCTCTTTCCATAACGAGGAGCCACTTACCGGGATTTCCCTTTGTGCCGGAAAATTCAGAAAGAAAAACATTAACATGGGGAAATTTAATGCAGAATTTTATCATTTTGAAAAACAACCTTTCTTTAGCAATGACCTAAAAATTGTTACAACAAATTCAATAATCGAAGAGTATCGGGATATATTACATTTTAACAATCTGCCGGATAATCCTCCTTTCAAACTTATGTTAGTAGAAACCCCCTTGTCTATAACATCTTTTTTCAGACCATGGAAAAAAAGTAGTGATTTTGCCCAACCGGAAATTTTCTTTTGGCCGGAAAGAGGAGCCACTTTTAACGTGAATTTTAAAGGACTAAAAAATGTACATGAAAAAAAAGGCGATCCCTCTATGTCAGATCAGAGAATTCAAGATCATTTAAGAAATTACTTAATTTTTCAAATTAATAGAGAAAAGATTTTCCATGAAGATGAAAAAAAACACACGAACTCCTGGGAAAAGAATAAATACAATATTTGTCCCGTTCTTTTCCGAGATACTTGTTTTATTCAGTCTGAAGAATTCCCGATCATGGACATCATGATAAAAAACATTTTGGAGGAAGAAGCTCATTTTTCTTTTTTTACGGGAGGAATTTCTCCATCTCCGGAAACTATTTTTGCGCTTAATTACTTAGATAAACATAGCTTGGAAGAAGCTTTACAGGACAAGAAACTCTCTGAAAATATACTTTTAGAGATTATTCATTACAAGAAACGAGACCTTCTTCATTACCTTTCCTCTTGTTGCAGGAGAGATTCCGTGATTAACCTATTCCGGGAATTTCTCTCCAATCCTTACCAAATAATTTCTTTTGAAAAAATTATTAATACGTTTAAGGAAAGATTTAACACAGATATTCACTCTTTTATCCGTTCCTGGTATAGAGAAAAAGGGTTACCTACAATTATCGTTCAGGAAACCCAAAGAGGCAAGATAGAAGGAGACAGGCTCAATAGGTATGCCGCTCATATAAAATTATACAATCCTACCGATATTAATGCCATTATACGTATTAGTTTCGAAGATATCAGATACTGGGGGCCCTCATCTCCATCTATCCGTTATCATTTGATACCAGCCCACTCTTGCAAGTTAATAAAAATGACAAACGATAACAGGTACCAAATTATCCTATATACCGGAATCTCCCATAATATTCCGAACCAACTTCAACTTCCACCTATTCCATTTTCTACAAAGGACACAACAAATGGCATCTTCGATTGTGAGCATAATAAATCCATTATCTCCAATAAAGAGTTAACGGTAGACAATGAAGACGAAGGATTCTCCCTTATAGAGCCAACTCATGAAAGAATAAACAGTCTTTTTCAAAATAAATCCATGCGATACAATGATCGAGCATATAATGCAAACAAATGGACAAAACTTTACTCTTTTATTTATTATGGAGATGTAGTAAAAAGCGTTTTTTATAAAATAGGAGGAAAAGGAAACTACAAAGCCCGTTGGGAAACTACCATAACAGAACCGGGTGAATATGAAATTTTCGTTTATTTACCAAGAGTTGAAAACCTACAAAACAATTTATATAGTTATGGCAATGGAGCAAAGCAACATTACCTCATTGAATATAAAAAAGAAACGCATGAGGTTATTTTAGACCTTTCGAAACCATATTCATTTAACGAATGGTTTAGTCTCGGAACTTTCACTTTAGGCTCGGGCAAAACAAGCGTCACCCTCAACGACAAGGGAGGGCCGAAACAATTTATCGTTGCCGATGTAATAAAATGGATAAAAAGAAAATAACTTATAATTACCAAAAAAGAGATCTATTATTTAAGCTCATTCTGCTTATTTATGGTTTTGTTTTTATCACAAGCACAAAGTAGCTTATATCATTTTGAATTTTTCTCATCGATCGAGCAAGGAAAAAGGGAAGCCATGCGGAGTTCTCCCGATTCTCTCGCAGGATTAAGTATGCTCAAGATAAACCCGACGTGAAAAAGAATACAGGCCGAGATAAGGATAAAAAAGAATTTTCCCAAACCGGATCGATGTAGCAGTTTGACCTGTATCCGAGCTATTAATCCACAACTTTTCATGTCAATCGAGAACTTCAGTGCAAACAAAAGGCATGTGTAGGTTATAAAAAATCATTTAAATTCTCACATTCACATATACTAAATTTATAAAATTAACACGACATATATAGTAAATACTCATTCTTTATCGTTACATGTATCATCCGTACGAATAAAACACACGAGCCCTTCATTGAAGAAGCTCGTGTGTTTTCCATATATCTCGAATCGCGGACAGTTATCGCTCTCCCAATTTTGCGTCCATAAAGAATAATCCTGCCTCTCCGGCTTTCTTTATCTTATCGACAATGGATTGAGCCGTTGCCTCTTCTTCCACCTGTTCACGAACAAATCCCCACAAGAAATCCTGGGTTGCATTGTCTTTCTCGGCGGAAGCGACCCGGACCAAATTATCAATCAACTCGGAAACGTGACATTCATGCTTATAGACGTGTTCAAACACCTCCAGCGGGCTGCCCCAACCTTGAGGTACCACGTCGATTTTGTCTACTTTCGGAACTCCTCCGCGCTTGATCATATAATCTGCCATCATGCAAGCATGTTCGGTCTCCTCTCCCGATTGCTTTTTCATCCAATGTGCAAAACCGTCAAAACCCTCTTTCTGCAAATAGAAAGACATGGAAAGATACAAATTAGCAGACCACATCTCTGCCGTAATTTGTTCGTTTATTGCCTGTTGCAATTTTTCTGTCATCATAACTTTTACTTTTAATTATCAGTATCTATTTCAATCACATTGTCTATTTTACATTTCACATACACTCTTACATAAAAAAAGCCAAAAATAAACCATTAATACATTACATCAGAATTATTAATTTATTTTATACAATTCCATTATTAAAATAACACAATCGACAAATAAAGATAAATGACAACATACAGACAATCACACATATAAAAAAATCATACAACCTATTCTTTACAATCTTTCAGCAAAATCTATTTACTGGAACTCTTCCGTTACACCTGTCATTTTGACATTCTGTATACAAGGAAAACCTTTTTATTTCAGTTTTCGTTAAATGATCACAAGAGATTAGTAACAAACATTTAAACTCCGACAAGATGAATAAAATACTTACCTGGTTCATGATGGCTATCTTATTAGCAAGCGTAACCCCACTGACGGCACAGGAGAGAACAACGGCCAAAGAAAAAAGAAAAATGACGCGGGAAGAACGTAAGCTCGCCCGGCAAAAAGAAGATGAAAAATTATTCCAAACAGCTATCGATGCACTGAAGAAACAGGATTTCGTTCTCGAGGCTCAAACATTAACCTTTAAAAAAGGACGAACAATAAGCGTAACCCCTTCCACTAACTTCATCTCTATGTCGGGAGACCGAGCTACTGTACAGGTTAGTTTCGTTACCGGACGTCCGCTTCAAAACGGCTTGGGAGGAGTAACCGTGGAAGGAAAAGTTTCCGATATAAAAATGAGCACGGATAAAAAAGGAAGGGTTTCATACAGTTTTTACGTGCAGGGATTAGGCATATCGGCTTACGTGAACATCTCCCTCGTCGGCAACAACAAAGCTTCTGCCACCATACTGCCCTCCTTCCATTCCAACACCCTTATCTTAAACGGCAATCTCGTACCATCGGAAAAATCCAATACTTTTGAAGGAAGAAAATTATAAGGCTATATATCATTCAAAATGACCTGATCCCGGAAATCGAATTTGTAATTTCCGGGATTGTTTTTAACCGTTAAAATCCCATCCAAATCTTAGATTATTTAAAAATACGAAACGACAATTCTCACGAAATAAACGTTGAAATTCGGAAGAAAAGGTACAAAACCGATTTCGATCCGACGAAATTGTACGGCATAGAAACAACCTTCTTTTAAACATCAAAAATCGAATTAAATTTTACATATTATTTGTAATATAATATATAAATTATAACTTTGTAAAATTAAGGATATGAGGGGTATTGTGTAAACTAAAAATATGCCCTTTGAAAAAATCACTCCTTTTCTTTTGTCTAAGTGTCATTTTTCTTCTTTCCTGTCAAGACAATAAATGGGAAAATGAGATCAGAAACCGTGTCGATTCCTATATGCGATTATGCGGCAGCAGCTTGTAGTATAGTAGAAAATCGTTTATACTACAACCCAACAGATTCCTCATTCCAAGATTCTACGGCTGGAGTCGGTAAAGAAAAAATATATGATGTCACTCAGGTTCGTCCTAACGACGGACTCTATTTAAATGAAACAATATCACTCTAAAACAATCAAAAACTACAGATATGAAAAGCATATTATTTTTAATCGCCTTACTAATAGGATTTTCTGGTGAAACGACATCACTAAAAAATAAAGTGGACAAAACCGAGATAATTTCACTACCTTTTGAATTGACGACTTTATCAAGACGTTCACTACCGGGATTCGCCGTTAATTCCGAACTTAATTCGAAATTATCCTTCCATGTTTATACAGATTTAGGACTAAAAAAACAGATCCTATATGATGATGTGACTTGTTCCATTTTCAAACGTTTTGAAACGGGAAATAAAAATTTCATCTTATTAGATTTATGGATTGATATGGGAGAAAATTATCGCCATTTACTTATGACATTAAACGATAATTATCAAATCATAGACACATTAGACGTAGCCGTTGGAGGCTCATTTGACAATTTCACATTCACAAAACGATACCGTTTGGACAGCGACTTTAAGGTAACCGTGTATTGGTTAAAACCACTCTCGGAAACACCCGTGTATTTTCGTCCGGATACCCCTCCTTTCGAGGCTCAACGGATAGATTCCCACTACCATATTGATGACAACGGCAAGTTTATACAAGACGAGGAGATTCTCTACAAACCGCAAATTTACAAGCCACAAGAAATTTCGGTCGACGGAAAAAACATTTGGGGTGGGAAAGAAGAAAAAATTAATCGATAATCAAAAACTGTTTTCTAACGCATAAAACAAAAACATTCAACCTTCAACAAGAAGTTTATCCAAAATGACAAGACTTCTTTTACAATAAACGCAGCATACGTATCATTTCGGAAAATTACGAATTTCCTTCGGGGGAACCGGGAGTCAGGTTATCCAAATGAAATTCCAATGCTTTTACCGAGATCAGTATTTCCCGTACCGATATGCTTAGGGAGATAACCAACAGCAGCAAGGCTATTCCGAACACGTATACCGCTGTCAGTTGAAGACCTATATAAATAAAAAAAGTGCATAACACGCAAAGGAGAAGACTGATTACCCCGTAAATCTGCATGGAACGAGACATATAAAGTCGCTTTTTCAGGTTATCCAGTTGTCGCTGCGTCATTGGAGTAGGATGTTTCTCATGCTCCACCTTCAGGTTTCGTATCACCTGGGCGTAAGCCAGAAAACGGTTGGTATAAGCCAACATAATCAGCGATATCGCCGAAAACAGGATGGAGGGGGTCGTCAACGTTAATTCTTCCATATCTATCGCGTACACTTTTTCTGGTTTACAGTAGGATCCAGAGAGGAGACATTCCATTTCTCTCCCAAATCCGGTCCGTTTTCTCCCGCGGCATAATACAACAGACCTTCGTTCCGGTGTTTTTCCCAACAGTTCACGATAGGATCGATAAACCGCCAGCTGGCTTCGAGGGCATCATTCCGGGTATACAACATGGAGTCACCCGACATCGCATCCAACAGCAGGCGTTCGTAAGCTCCCGGAATATACTCCTTGCAAAGAGAAGCATAACTAAAATCCATAGCCACCTGCTCGACCTCAAATCCGGCACCCGGAATCTTCAATCCGAATTTCATCCTGATTCCCTCATCGGGGTTAATACGTAAAACCAATTGATTGCAGGAGTTTCCGGGACACTCACCCTTAAAAAGTTTATGCGGGGCAGATTTGAAATGGATAATGACTTCCGATTTTTTCTCTTTTAATCGCTTCCCCGTGAAAAAATAGAACGGGACATCACTCCATCGCCTGTTATCTATAAAAAATTTGATACCGACAAAGGTTTCCGTATCCGAATCGGCAGCCACGTTTTTTTCTTCCCGATAGCCCGCAACCGCTTCCCCCCGCACCGTCCCGGCCGTATATTGAGCCCGGACAACATTTTCCGCCACCTCGTTATCCGTCATCGGTCGAAGAGCCCGGATCACCTTTTCCGTTTCGTCGCGTATAGCTTCCGCGTCGATCGTGGCAGGAGGTTCCATAGCCACAAAAGCCAACAGCTGCATCAGATGATTCTGGATCATATCCCGTAAGGCCCCGACCCCCTCGTAGGATTTGCCCCGTCCCTCGATACCGATGGTTTCGAGAGCTGAAATCTCCACGTGATCGATATAATTGCGATTCCACAGGGCCTCGAAGGTCTCATTCGCAAAACGTAAAACCAATATATTCTGGACGGTCTCTTTTCCCAGAAAATGGTCGATCCGGTAAATCTCATTTTCAGAAAAAACGGAATTAACACAACGATTCAACTCTCGGGCTGAAGGCAAACTAATCCCGAAAGGTTTCTCTACCACAATACGCCGCCATCCGTTCTTCGAACGCATCAATCGACTTTCGCGCAGATAGCGGGTAATCGAATCATAGGAAGAGGGAGGGGTTGCCAAATAATAGATGGTATGATCCGGAATATCGTATTGTTGACGTAATTGCATGACCCGTTCGCTCAATTCGTCCGTATTGCCCTCCGGATCAAAAACCTGATAAAACAACAGGGGTAAAAAATCATCTATCTTCTCTTTCTCCTTTACGAATTCCCTTAACTTTTCTTTTATATGCGCACGGAAACTCCCATCCGTGAAAGAAGAACGGGCTGTCCCCAATATCAGAAACCGTTCCGGTAATAATCCGCGAACGAAAAGTTCGAACAAAGAGGGCAATAGCATACGCTTGGTCAGGTCGCCCGACGCCCCGAATATGATTAAAATTTGATTCTCTATTTTTTTCATCATGATTACTATGCATTATAAGTTCCGGAAGCCGTTTCCCCTCCTTCTCCCGTCCAATCCGTGTGGAAAAAACGTCCCCGTTCGGTATCCGTACGCTCGTAGGTATGAGCCCCGAAATAATCCCTTTGAGCCTGAATCAGGTTGGCCGGAGAACGGAGTGTTCTCAATCCGTCGAAATAACTCAAGGCAGAAGAGAAACAAGGCAAGGCGATTCCGTTAAACACGCCGTCCGCCACAACACCCCTCAAGGCAGGAAGGGTCAATTGAATCTTATCCTGAAAAAAAGTATCGAACAACAGGTTATCCAAGGTAGAATCGCGATGATAAGCCCGGGTAATCCGTTCTAAAAAAGCAGAACGGATGATACATCCTTTACGCCATATTTTAGCTATCGCTCCAAAATCCAAATCCCAACCATAACGCACGGAAGCCCGCTTCATCAAAGAAAAACCCTGAGAATAGGAGATCAATTTAGCCGCGTAAAGAGCCTCTTTTACCGCCTCGATCCCGGAATCATTGATCGTAGCGGAAGCCACCAGATCGCCGGTCTCTTCCGTGGGATAAAGCACAGAAGCTTTTTCCCGCTCCTCGAGCCTCATGGACATGAAGCGGGTGAAAACAGCCTCTGCCACGGATGTCAGGGGATTCGCCTCATCCAAAGCCGACATAACGCTCCATTTCCCGGTTCCCTTTTGTCCGGCCACATCCAATATGGAATCCAACAAATATTGACCGTTCGCATCCCGGAAATGCAGTATATTGGCTGTAATCTCTATCAGATAACTGTTCAGTTCACCCCGGTTCCATTCCTCGAAAATTTGACCTATCTCATCGTTATTTTTACCGGTCCGTCTTCTTAAGATCGAGTAGGTTTCCGCTATCAGTTGCATATCGGCATACTCGATACCGTTATGTACCATCTTCACGAAATGCCCTGCTCCTCCGCTTCCGATCCACTCGCAACAGGGAGAACCGTCGTCTAATTTAGCCGCAATCGTCTGAAGGATATCTTTCACCAAAGGCCAGGCCGTTTCCGATCCGCCCGGCATAATAGAAGGTCCGTTCAAAGCACCCTCTTCTCCCCCGGAGATACCGCTACCCACGAAATACAACCCTTTTTCCTCCAACATTTTAATGCGCCTTGCCGTATCTTTAAAATCAGAGTTTCCCCCGTCGATAATGACATCCCCGGGACTCAGATAGGGCACTAATTGCCCGATCAGTTCATCCACGGGTTCTCCGGCTTTTACCATTAACATAATCTTCCGGGGTAATCTTAACGACTCCACCAATTGTTGAATCGTATAAGCCCCCACAAAATGTTTCTCTTTTCCTCGCCCCTCCAAGAAACGGGCAACAGCACTTTTTTGTCCGGGATGAATCCGGTTATACACGGAAACGGTATACCCTTTATGCTCTAAATTTAGCGCCAAATTCTCCCCCATGACTGCTAAACCGATCAACCCGATATCTGAAATTTGTGTCATCTTATAAATTTTAATTAAATAACCTTCTATATTACGTGGATTATTCATTTTTGTTCGATGTCCGCACGGCATTCGTACCGGTAAAAATAAAACTGCCGGGCAGATCCAGTCTTTGCCCGGCAGCATGGTGAACACTATTTCATCACCCTATTCCCTTTTAATAATTTACCCCTGGGTTTATTTATCCTTTCCCGAATCCAAACCGATCAGGTACAACACCCGGAAGGATGAGAATTTCTTCCGCAAAACCTTTGCGGCTCGAATCCGGGAAACGACGAATATCAATACTGTTTATAAAACAAATCAACCACTTTTCCATCGACTTTCGTACCGTAAATCACCTTATCTTCTTCCGTCCCGCTCACCAACACCTCGTCTTCCACGTTCAGCAAGAAAAACTCCCCGTTATCCAAACCGACTCCGACATGAGTATTGTTACTATAATTCGACTCGATAGCAACAATCTTGCGTCCGCTAAACACTTTAAACGGCGCATGCTTGTTGGTTTTCAAATCATAATAATAGAGCACGGAAGGATCTGTTTCCGAAACAAAAAACATATAGGAACGTCCCCTCAACGCGTGGTATTTGGTATTTTCACCCATTAAGGCAGCGGATACGGCAGGTATCCGCGTGTAAACAATATTTTTTACAATTACATTGGAATTAGACGACGAATATTCAAATGTATAGAAATACAGCTCCCCGTTTGTTTTATGTTTCAAAATGGCACAAATATTCTGATCATAATAAGAAGCATTTTTCATCTGGCAATATGCCATCTCGTAATTACTCAGGTTATCGGGAGAGGGGCCTTTCGTTCCGTCCCAATCTCCCGGAGCTTTCAATTTATACAACTTTCCCGCACTATAGAAAGAAGCCCCGTAAAGCATAAAGAATGCATGGAATGTTTCATCGTATAACATAAGATTATATGTCGATGTCCCTTGAGAAGCAGACAACAGGAAAGGCACGTTCAACTTCTGTTTATTCGATTGCAACGGAACATTTGCAAACAAGGCAAATTCATAAGGCGTTCCCGACCAACGATCGAATGTCTTCGTGAACACCTCCCCGTTTTCTCCCTGTATGGCAGCCACATTTCCTCCGGATACGGCCATCGATTTCGGAACAAACCCCTCCGGGTATTTTCCTCCCACAAACTCATCGGCAATAGTCCCTATTTTTTGATAATTGGCTCCTTCCAAAATGATATTACCCTCCGTTCCTTTCTGCAAAATCCGCACATCATTTCTTCCCGTCCGATTTCCAATCAAGCCCACCGGTTGTGTTCCCAGCTCCTTGTCATGAATGGCCCGGTAAATATCTTTATCCGTGTACCATTGTTCATTCTGAATCCTTACCAAATTCAACTTGCTCTTTCCCCCGTCATCGGATAAAATAATCCAACCGACCGTATAGCGGCTTTTATAAGTAAACGAAATATTCTGAGTGTAAATAGCCCCCGTCAACGTATCCTCTGCCATTACAATTCCCTCGTAACTCTTGCCGACCTCCGCGTCTTCCAAAACCATGTTCATATTCCGTTCGGTACATACGCATCCGAGATAATCGAAATGGTAAGACCATTTGTACATATTGGTATCCCCGGACTCCTTTTGTTCCTGATTGGCAAAAGACAACGACGGGGAAAATACAACCGGTTCTCCCTGATATACCGTAATCCCGTATACCGGATAGCGAATGGTTATTTTATGTGTTTCAATATCCTTATAGTCATAATTACCGTCGTCCTCAAAGCAGGAAAAAAGCAACAGAGCGCTGACCACAAGCATGCAAAATATTTTTATATTCTTCATATTCATTCTATTTTAAATTAAATTCTTACAGGTACAGTCATCGGATCTCCGTTTTCATCCGGGATAGGATTCGCATCCAGCCAACTCTTGAACTCGAGCGCCCAGGAACGAATCCAGTCCTCACTCGGGTTGGACAGATCCGGTTGAACAACTTCCACTAATTTCCTGAACTTCGTGTCGGAATACGTTCCCAGATAATAGTTCACCACCCGATTGTTCCACCAATCCGGCTTCGCCACATTATCATTCACTTTTAAATAAATACGACGATAATCCCGATCTCCTAATTTAAACACGGCATTCTCTTTTAGTTCCAAGCAGAGATAAGCATTCGTGGTTGTCAATTCAGGATAGTTGGTCAACTTCACGTAAAAGGTATCCAATTTACTCATCGGTTGAAAGGACGTTACCGTCGGCAAACTATAAAATCCGTCTTTTAAAGTCGTCTTTTCATTGACTACAGTAACCGTAAACTCCTGGTTCTCTTCTTTAGGAATTCCGGTATGTCTTATCTCTATCGGCCATTCACACTCGCTCAAATTTCCTAACATAAAGAAGGAGACGATTACCGTGTCTTTCTCTTTATTGGCAAAAGAGATATAACTATCCGACCGATATACTTTTATATCGTCTTTATTACAACTTACCGCACCAATAAGAAACAGTAACAGATATACGTATTTTTTCATAATATCACCATTTTATTAATAAAAATTCTGACTATCGGGCACCTTAAATGTCATTCGTTCTTCGGAAGCCGTAATCTCTCCGTTTTCGACCAAAATATTTCGATTCAAACGTTTGTACATAAAGAAAAGCTGTCCCTCTCCCACGAATTCCCGACGGGCATCGTTTATTAAAATATCATATAAACTCCCGATATCACTAACAGAAGAGATTTGACGTTTACATCCTTTCTTATCCCGGAACTCCTTCAGCAAACGCAAACATTCCGTTTTATTTCCTTTCAAAAAATTACACTCCATTAAAATATAATATATTTCACTCAGGCGTAACACGGGAATAGCTTTTCCTTCCACGTCATCCCGTTGGTAATTATCCACCCGGCGATATTTATAAATATTATGTTCGTCGTCATTACTTACAAGATTAGAACGATAATCATCCATATCCTCTGCAAATATTCCGTCATAATCAGCCAATTGCAAAGAGCTCGGATAACTTCCCACGGCACAATAACTCTCTACCGTCTGAAGTAAATTACCATTGTAGAAAGCAAACAAACACTCCTCAAGGTATTTCTTTTGCTTGTAATTTAAAGAAGTCGTATAATCGTATGACGAATTGAAAGTAAACCATTTATTCCCGTTATAGAAACGATCATAAAAATGTTTAGCGTAAAACAAGGCGTTATCGACATCTCCTTTGTAAATATAGGCTCGGGCCAATAAGCCGACGATCGCACAATAATTCAAACGATAGCCTCTTTTATTATAAAAAGAACCTCCTTTCGGCGTATACTGTCCCTGAAACCGGGCTGCCATCTTATAAGCCATACTCGTTTTATTATAAAGCGTATCGTGATAAGCTACCAGATCTTTTGCTTTCAATAAATCTTCAATAACTTTATCGATTGCATCTTTCGTTTTCAAAGGTACCGTTATAACAGAGGGATAGGCCTCATGATAAGGGACCAGGGCCGCCTGATCGTTTCTTGCCGGAGCAGGCGCAAACAGACGGATCAAATCCAAATGACAAAATGCCCGCAAAGCATAAGCTTCCCCCATGATTAAATTTTTAGCCACCGTATCCAACGTGAACGAAGAGGGTGAGGCTGAAGAGAGCTCGTTCAACAACAAATTACAGTTAGCGATAGCATTATAAAGCCCCGACCAGATATTATCAATCAGGGTCAATCCATAGGAAGACTCGTATTCATACTCACCCATGTAAGCGTCATTATTATCATAGATCAAGTCTAAATTGTAATTCTGTCCGATTACGCTTAAAGCTCCCCAACTCAGATTTTTTCCATACAAGCTTGTCTCCGCACACTTCTGATAAATCCCGTTCAAGGCATTCTGAAATCCCGCTTCATCCGAAAAGAGTTTATCCTTACTGATTTGGTTCGCCGGCTCCAATTCAAGCCAACTATTACAAGAGCAGAATAAACCTATCTGTATGCATAATATTATAAAACCTTTTCTCATCGTATTCTATTTTAAAGTTAGAAACTTATACCTAAGGTAAAATCAAAATTCCTGGCAAAAGGATAGCTGGTTCCCCGTTCCTGCTTTACGGTCGACCAATAAGCCACGTCGTTCATCGTGAATTGCAATTTAAACTGACTCATCCTCAATTTTTTCACGAATCCTTCCGTCACGGTCCACGCAACACTTAAAGAATTAAATTTCAACAAATTATTATCTTGAACGAAACGGGACGTCGGACGAGAGTAATTCGTTCGATCGGCAATATCTTTCAACGGGGTAATATCTCCTATATTTATCCATCTATCCGTGAGCACGCGCCGATCCGCATTGTAGTTATATAAATCCACGCTCTCTATGCGGGTAGGAATGGTCTCGTTATAAGCCTGTCCCCCGAATTCATACATAAAACTGGCAAAAAGGCTCAAGGTTTTCCACTGGAGATTTATTCCGAATGCCCCCTGTATATCCGGTAAGGTATTACCTAATATCTGCTGTTCGTTGGCCTCCCACTCGTACGTGATGGTCCCGTCTTTTCTCACGAAAACTTCTTGTCCGCTGGAAGGATCTATCCCCAAAGATTTCATTCCGTAAATAGAGGTTGTTGATCCGCCCTCCTCGTATTTGGTAAAAGGTTTCGCGTATTTCGCATCATATCCCCTGTAATCAGAATAATAGTCATCCACCATATCGTTATAACGTTTCAACGAGTTGGCGATCTTCAAAATCTTATTTTTATTATGTGCCATATTCCCATATACCCCCACGAACCAATCCCTCGTCCGAACGAGATTAGACTTAATATTCAGTTCATAACCGATATTTTCCACCTTGCCCATATTATCGTAATACGAGGTAAATCCGAAAGAGGAAGGTACGGCTATTCGCGTAATCATATCATTTGTAACCGCATTATAATAACCGAACTGTGCATAAAACAACCCGTTATAAAGATCTACCTCCAACTTCAGGTCGTAACTGTTTTTCTTTTCCCACTTCAAATCGGAATTTCCCAACGCCATCAACTTGACTCCCATCCCGGTAGCATACCAATTTTCGGAGAAAATTTCATAAACATCCTTCGCGGCGTAAGGTTCAAAATCCAATTTACCCGTCTGACCGAAAGTTCCGGTCAATTTTAGTTGCGTCAACACCGGATTTCCCTTTAAAAATTTATAATTATGAAAGTTCACCCCGAAACCTGCCGAATAGAAAGGCGCAAATTTTTTGTCCGAACCGAACTCGGAGGAGCCGTCAAAACGCAAAGACCCGTCAAACAGATAGATATCGTTATAAGAATAATTCAAACGGACAAAAGCCCCGGCCAAACGAGTATGATTGTCCGACTCTGAAGGTTTCCCCACGATCTCCTGGGCATACATGATCGAGTTTAAACTTCCCGAAGGGAATCCCCTGTAGTTGATACCCACGGAAGAGTAATATTTCTCGGTCGTATTTATACCGATGGAACCGCTGATATGATTAACACCGATAGAACGGTTATAAAGTACCTGCAAATTAGTCGTCCAGTCGAAAGCTTTCCCTTCCGAGGTCGACAGACTTCCTTTCGGAGTATCATCCGAACCGCTAAAATATTTACCGGAAGCCGGATCGGTAAAGTTTTTTCCGGATGTGGTCGTCCGGGTAAAGCCGATTTGAGCCTTAATGTTCAGATGCTCGTTCAGATACCAGTCTATCAACAGGTTATCGGAGAACTCTTCCGTGGTCGTCTTGCCGAAGTTCTTCGTTTCCGCTCCCTCGTACATCGGGTTAACATAAATGGAACCGCTATGCCAGGTGTTGAATTTATAAAGATAGTTTCCAAACTCATCATACAATTCATTATACGGCAATTGATTTACATAATCGGAAAAAGTACCGTAAGGCGAATTTTTGGCAAGTACCTTATTAAAAGAAATCCTATTAATTACATTCAGATTGGACAATCGATAATCGATACGCAATTCCGTCCCGAGCCGGCTACGTAAATCTTTCTTCATTACTCCCTTTTGCTGGTCATAAAAAAGATTGATCCCATAACGGATATTATCGTTACCGCCGTCAATGGCCACACTGTGTTTATGATTGTATCCCACACGTAAAGGTAAAGCCAACCAATCGGTATTCACTCCTTTGGCCAAAGCCATTTGTTTCTTTATCAGCTCGGAATACACCTGACGAATCCCGTTATTGGGCGGGTTGATCTCATAATAACCGGCTAACTTCTCCACTTCCAACTTTTCAGCCGCATCGAAATAATCATAGCTGGAAAGGTCGGGGGCCGTAATGGTTCCCGTCAAATTATAGGTAATATTAAATTTTCCGGCTTTCGGGGCTACCGTTTCGATAACAACCACACCGTTAGAAGCACGCGATCCGTATACAGCCGTAGCCGCGGCGTCTTTCAATATCGTGATACTATGAATCCGATTCGGGTCCATATCATAGATTTTCTCCACACTTACATCCAATCCGTCCAATATGAAAATAGGCAGGTTCGGATTATTCTTCGTTCTGGTCTCACTGATATCCGAAAGGTTCAAATTGCCGATACCGGACTGTCCCCGGATATAAAATTCCGGAATAGCATTCGGATTGGACCCCATAACATTATTTTCCATGATACGAAAAGAGGGATCGAAAACCTGAAGAGTCGAAATAATATTACGATTGGCCACTTTCAATATATCCTTACCCTCGACCCGAATAGCCGTTCCCGTGTAAGACTCTTTCCTGACATTGGCATATCCGGTAACCACCACGTCATCCAGACTCTCTACCGATTCAACCAAGGTCACCACGTAATCTTTCTTTCCGGCTAAAACCTCTTCATCCTTAATATCCTTCAATTTTATCTCTTTGGTTTCCATCCCGATAAAACGAAATACAAGCGTCATATCGGGTATATCCGGCAATACAAGTGAAAAACGACCGGCAGTATCGACCATAACCCCTCTTGTTGTCCCTTTTATAAGGACAGTCGCCCCGACCATGGGAGCCCCTTTTTTATCGATGACCCTTCCTTTTATCCTCTTCCCTTCTTTCTGCTGGGGTTCCACCGTATTTTGCTTCACCAACACGATAACATTCTCTTCAAATAAGCACATCAGCCCGGAACCCTTGAACACGTCATCCAACAATTCTTTCAATTCCCTGTTTTTTGCTTTGACATCGAAACGAGACATTTTTTTCACGTATTCGCTCTTGTACATAAAGCGAACTCCCGTCTGTTTTCTAATCTCTTTAAAAAACTCTTCCACGCTACAATTCTCCAAATCCAGGTTGACACGCTGGTTTTGAGAAAAAATTTCTCCTTTCACTTGGAACATGAGCACAAACATCAGAAATAAAGTGATTTTCATGACTTTAAAGATTTTCTGATTGGGCCGTAAATTTTCTTTACGATCTTCATTTTTTTTCATAAATTTGTAATTTAGATTATTAATGAGCATTATCATCGTCGATAATGTTGCTACAAACGGAAGGATTGGCCGATCCTTCCGTTTTTTATTTATTTTCAACTATAATGGTTTTTCCCTCTATTTTAAATTTCACATCCATACTGCTCTCAAAGAAGTGAAGCAACTCTTCTATCTTACCGTATTTTTTCATATCTCCGGACAGACGCTCCTCTTTCAATGCCTGATTTTTGAAAAAGACATGACAATCATACCACAAAGAGAGTTTATCCATGATATCCTCCAATCGCTCTTCACTGAATATAAAATCCCCGTTTTTCCAAGCGATATATTTCTCAACATTCACATCCTCCTTGTACATTTCATTTTTGGACGGATCGTAAACCACCCGTTGCGAAGGTCTCATTTGTAATTCCATACTATCCTTTTTCACGTAAACTTCGCCTTTCACCAATACCGTTTCCACCGAGTTATGCCAATGGGTATTCACGTTGAACTCCGTGCCCGTTACTTTCACCTCCACACCATCGGCCAAAACGACAAAAGGCTTTTGAGCGTCGGATTTAATCTGAAAATAAGCTTCTCCTTTTAGCTTAACCACCCTTTTATCCCCCAGGAAAACAATAGGATACTCTATCTCTGTAGCCGAGTTTACCCAGGCGACAGAACCATCCGAAAAGTTTACTTTATATTCGCATCCCCGTTCCACCGAAAGAGTATTGTACACCTCCTCTCGAAGAGTATCTTCTTGCGGTTGATAAACCAACTCCCCCGACTCATTGGTCAATACCCGCACCTGCGCCTGCTCCCTAAGCTCACCCTTCCCTTTCGTCAACACCACCTCCTGCCCGGAAGAGAGAAGCAGTTTCGCCTTAAAGGTTCCAGGGGTGATCATCTCTCCGGCATAGCCCTTCATAACCGGAACCCTCTCCTCCCCGTTCCGTAACACAAAGAAGCCCGCTAACAATAAAAGAGAAGCGGCTACAGAAGTAATATACACCAAATGCCTTCTTCTCGAACGGAGCTTCAAGGGCTCTTTACGACAGATCAACTTACTCCGGAAGAACCAGCGTTGCCTCAGATAATCGATTTGTATCTGCTCAAAATAGGCTCGATTTTTATCGTTCTCGGCGATCCATAACTCGATCTTCCGCCTCTCCTCTTCATCAATTACCTCTCCGGTGATGTAATCCAATAATTTTATATCCCAATCCTCTTCTTTCATATCCTATTTTTATTATTTTATTAATAATAGACATGACTCTTTAAAACGGTTGACAACGAATTATATTTTTTATGAAAAAAATTATCATAAAAAAATAGCCTTTGCCATTATTTAGCAAAGACCACTTGTTCTAAGACCGGTATAACATTATTTTTTGATTATTTCCTGGAAACGACAGTGTATTTAACCTTGTTTACCACGCAAATATAAAACAGTAATATACTTCCTTCTACAGATTGACGTAAAGATTTCACGCAACGAACCAATAACGTTTTAACCGTGGAAACGGAGACTCCCATCTCTTCCGCTACCTCGGCATATTTCATATTTTTCAGATGAACGCACTCCAGTATCTCCCTGCTTCTGGGGGGGAGTTTTTGAATCTCATCCATAACACGCTTGATGAGTTCGTCATGCGTATGATCAACCTCCTCCCACACTCTCTCCACGAGTGCGATATCAGGTAAATTCTCTATCTTCTTTTTGTTTTGCAATTTCCGCAAAGCTAAATTCCGTACGGAAGTATACAGGTAAGACTTTAAATATTCCTGTTTTAAATGCTCGTATAACCTTTTTTCCCACAAACGAATAAAAAATTCCTGCACGACATCCTCCGCCAAACTCATATCTTTCACAATCGTATCCGCCCACAACACCAATGGTTCATAATAATCGCGGTACAATTGTCTTATTTCCACCCGTTCCTGAATTTTTAACACACCCATTTTTAATCGTTTTGGATAAAGCATCTTTAGAGCAAAAATAGTTAATAATCCAAAGATCACAATTCAATTTCCATAATATTTCTTAAAACGACCTCATCGCGAAAAAGAGAAATTACTAAACCGCTTCGTTCTTTAGACTATTCTACAAACGGATAACCTTGCCAAACAGATAATTTATTCTATCTTCGCACCGCAATTAAAAACAAGCGTTAAATAGAAAATTATTCGACGCTTAATCTGTTCAGGTATTTTTAACTTTAATATATGATTTCAGTAGACGGATTGACGGTAGAATTTGGAGACAGAGCTTTATTCAAGGATATATCATTTGTCATTAACGAGAAAGATCGAATTGCCCTAATGGGAAAAAACGGGGCGGGCAAATCGACCCTGTTGAAAATACTCGCGGGAGAACGGCAACCCAACCGGGGTAATATTTCCATACCCAAAGACACGGTTATAGCCTATCTGCCTCAGCACCTGATGACCGAGAACAGCCGATCCGTATTCGAAGAAACCTCTCAGGCTTTCGCCCACCTTTTCGCCATGGAGAAACGAATAGAAGAGCTTAATCGACAACTAACCGAAAGAACAGACTATGACTCTCCGGAGTATTACAAGTTAATAGAGGAGGTCTCCACGTTAAGTGAGAAATATTACAGTATCGATGCTACTCACTACGAGGCCGACGTTGAAAAAATCCTTCTCGGATTGGGCTTCCAGCGGGAAGATTTCGACCGCCCGACCGGTGATTTCAGCGGAGGATGGAGAATGCGCATCGAATTGGCTAAAATGCTACTGAAAAATCCGGACGTGCTTTTATTAGACGAACCTACCAACCACCTGGACATCGATTCCATTCAATGGTTGGAAGAGTTTCTTATCAATAACGGAAAAGCGGTCGTTGTTATTTCACACGACCGGACTTTCGTCGACAATATCACCACCCGAACCATAGAAGTCACCATGGGGCGGATATACGATTACAAGGTAAATTACTCGCAATATCTCATTCTGCGACAAGAGAGGCGTATACAGCAACAAAAAGCTTATGACGAACAACAGAAAATGATTGCCGAAACAAAAGAGTTTATCGAACGTTTTAAAGGAACTTATTCCAAAACATTACAGGTTCAGTCCAGGGTGAAGATGTTAGAAAAATTAGAGATTTTAGAAGTAGATGAGGAGGATACCTCAGCCTTAAGATTAAAATTTCCACCCGCACCCCGTTCCGGCAATTATCCGGTTATTGTTCAGGATTTGTCTAAAAGTTACGGAGATCACGCGGTATTCGAGGGGGCCCATTTCACTATCGAGCGAGGGGAGAAAGTGGCTTTTGTCGGACGCAACGGAGAGGGAAAGTCCACGCTGGTAAAATGTATTATGGGAGAAATTGACGACTACACGGGAAAGCTAAACCTCGGACATAACGTACAAATCGGTTATTTCGCCCAAAATCAAGCCTCGTTATTGGATGAAAGCCTGACGGTCTATCAAACCGTAGACGACGTTACACCAAGCGAACTAAAAAGCAAGATCAAAGATTTATTGGGGGCTTTTATGTTTAGCGGCGACGATATCGACAAAAGGGTCAAAGTCTTATCAGGAGGGGAAAGAACCCGTTTAGCCATGATTAAACTCCTTCTATCGCCGGTGAATCTGTTGATTTTGGATGAGCCGACCAACCATTTGGATTTAAAAACCAAAGATATTTTAAAAAACGCCTTGATCGATTTTGACGGAACCCTGATTGTCGTATCACACGACCGGGATTTTTTAAGCGGATTAGTGAAAAAAGTATACGAATTCGGGAATAAACGGGTCAAAGAACATTTAGAAGATATCCACGGCTTTTTACAAAAGAAAAAGATGGAAAACTTACGGGAGATAGAACGCAAAAAATAACACGCGATACAGATATAGATTTCCGAATTTACCTTAAGAAGGTGATCCGTCATTCGAATATCCTTATATTTTGTACTCAAACGATACATTTATTTTGATTATTTATCTTGTAAAGCAAGATTTCTTCCGAATAAATTCCATATCTTTGTCTCCGAAAAAAGTGGAAAGATTTGGCTGATTGCAACCACGGAAAAAAAGTGCTAAAACGCGAACCGATTCTGATTCAACCATCCATGTACTTTCCGTTGACGATTAAGAGATTAAAAGATTATGTAATTGAGAGATTAGCCATCTCGGAATCGCTAAATCACGAATTCTCTTGGTAAAAATGATTTAATCAAAAAATTAACTTATAATCAGTATGGGATATTTATTTACTTCAGAATCCGTATCCGAAGGCCATCCGGATAAGGTGGCCGATCAGATCTCAGATGCGATTCTCGACAAGATCATCGCCTTCGACCCCAATGCGAAAGTAGCCTGCGAGACGTTAGTCACAACAGGACAAACCGTCATTGCCGGAGAGATAAAAACCAACACCTACGTAGACGTCCAACAAATCGCCCGCGATGTGATCAACCGCATCGGTTACACGAAAAGCGAGTACATGTTTGACGGAAACAGTTGTGGCGTACTAAGTGCCATTCATGAACAATCACCCGATATCAACCGGGGAGTGGTAAGAGAGGATCCGATGGAACAAGGGGCCGGAGATCAAGGCATGATGTTCGGGTATGCCTGTAACGAAACAGACAACTATATGCCTTTGTCTTTAGAATTATCGCACCTTTTATTATACGAGTTGGCGCGGATTCGGAAAGAAAAGGAGAAAATGACTTACCTTCGTCCCGATTCCAAATCGCAAGTAACCATCGAATACGGAGACAATAATAAACCGTTACGGATTCACACGATCGTGATTTCCACCCAGCATGACGAATTTATTCATCCAGAAAAACAAACACTTGAAGCGCAATTAACCGCAGATGCAGAAATGGTTGACCAAATCCGGCAGGATATCATTCACGTCCTTTTACCGAGAGTGAAAGCTCAATTGCCGGAGCGGGTACAAGCTCTTTTCGATGAAAATCTAATTTTACATGTCAATCCGACCGGAAAATTCGTAATCGGGGGTCCTCATGGAGATACCGGCGTTACCGGAAGAAAAATCATTGTAGACACCTACGGAGGTAAAGGTGCACACGGGGGAGGTGCCTTTTCGGGAAAAGATCCATCCAAGGTAGACCGTTCTGCAGCCTACGCCGCTCGCCACATCGCTAAAAATATGGTTGCCGCCGGAATTGCCGACGAAATTCTGATCCAGATCTCTTACGCCATCGGCATAGCCAAACCAGTCGGTATCTTCGTGAATACTTACGGAACAGCAAAAATAAATTTGAACGACTCCGACATTGCCCGGAAAATAGAAGAGATTTTCGATCTGCGCCCGAAAGCCATAGAAGAGCGTTTGAAACTCCGCAACCCGATATATTTGGAAACCGCAAGTTACGGTCATATGGGACGTACACCCCGTATGGTAAAAAAAACATACTCCTCGAACTATTGGCCGACGATCGAGAAAGAAGTAGAACTATTCACGTGGGAAAAATTAGATTACGTGGAGACAATCCGTAAAGCGTTCCAATTGTAGATTAAATATAATTACTAATTTAATGATTGGGTGATTAAAAAAGATCGACGATTGTAGATTTTAAAATTCAAGATCAGGAATCCGATCGTAAGTCATAAATTATTTTTTAATGTCAAAGACCGGACGAGTTGAAGTCTTTAAATAATAAAGTCGGCTGATTTTAGCCGACTTTATTTATTTTAATTTCTACGTCCCAAATAAATCATGACGTAATAGAGTAAGGTAGCTAAAGAGGATAAAGCAGCTATCACATAGGTATAAGCTGCCCACTTCAACGCATCGAAAGCATATCCCTGAGTTTGGTTATCGGTAATTCCCGAGGAACGTAACCACACCAAAGCCCTGTGACTGGCATCGATCTCCACGGGTAGGGTGACAAAACTAAATAGAGTGATCGTGGCAAACAAACAGATGCCAATCAACAACAAACTGGGAAAAGTATTTACCATCAATATACCGGCCAACAAAATCCATTGTACCCAATGAGAGGCAAAGCTGACAACAGGTACCAAAGAAGAACGCAATTTCAACATTTGATAAGCCTTCGCATGCTGTAAAGCATGACCGCATTCATGCGCGGCAACGGCAGCGGCAGCAATATTGGCTCCATAGTAAACCTCCTTACTCAGGTTAATGGTCTTATCCGCGGGATTATAATGATCGGTCAGCTGTCCTTCAACACTCCCGATCTTCACCCCTTGTATCCCATTATCCCGTAACATTTTCTCAACTACATCTTTTCCCGTCATTCCATTCGCCGTGGGAATATTCGAATATTTTTTAAATCTGCTTTTCAATTGCTGGCTAATCAACCAGCTTAACAAAGTAAATCCAATAAATATTACCCAAATCCAAATATCGGGTCTCATCGCTGTTTCTGTCATATACATTTAAAATTTTGATTCTATTAATGGCATACAAAAAACACGCCAAATTATTTTTGTCATGTTTTCCTGACAAAAATATAGCATTCCTCCCATACTACATACTATTTTCACCAAGAATGACATTAACTATTGTATTTTAATAAAAACTTTACTACTTTGTGATCGTTGAATCTTTATGAGATTATTTGTAATATAAATATTAACTTTAAAGGTATTACAATGAAAACCTATAAACCAAACGAAATTAAGAACATTGCCTTAGTGGGTAGCTCCGGTTCGGGCAAGACCACGTTGGCAGAAGCCATGATGTATGAAGGCGGGGTCATCCCGCGCAGAGGTAGCGTTAGTGCCAAAAACACCTCATCCGACTATCGTCCGGTAGAGCAAGAATACGGTTCATCCGTATTTCCTGCCGTGCTATACACGGAATGGAAAGAGCACAAACTCAATTTCATAGACACTCCGGGTGCTGACGACTTTGTCGGTGGAGTTATCTCTGCGCTAAATGTTGTCGACGCCGGGGTAATGGTCATAAATGCCGTAAGAGGTGTCGAGGTCGGAACGGAAATCATTAGCCGTCATGCCAAAAAACTCAACAAGCCATTGATTTTTGTTATCAATCAATTAGATCACGAAAAATCCAATTTCGAACATACGGTGGAACAAGCCAAAGCCGCTTTCGGTTCTAAAGTCGTTCTGGTTCAATACCCGGTAAACCAAGGTACCGGTTTCAATAAAGTCATTGATGTGTTAAAGATGGAGATGTACCAATGGAAACCTGAAGGAGGGAAACCGGACGTACTTCCCATTCCCGCGGAAGAAGAAGAAAAAGCCAACGAATTACACAACGCACTGATCGAGGCCGCCGCAGAAAATGACGAAAACCTGATGGAATTATTTTTCGAAAAGGGCAGCCTGACAGAAGACGAGATGCGCTCAGGCATCCGGAAGGGCTTGGTAAACCGCGACATGTTCCCCGTATTCTGCGTATCTGCTGAAAAAGACATGTGTGTACGCCGATTCATGGAATTCCTTATCAACGTCGCTCCGAAAGCCAATGAAATGCCTCCGTCCGTTACGGTAGAGGGTGTCGCAGTTCCTTATGACGAGAAAGGCCCGACCTCTCTTTACATGTTTAACACCACCGTCGAGCCGCATTTGGGCGAAGTTATCTACTTCAAGGTAGCTTCCGGTACCATCCACGAAGGAGACGACCTTTACAACGTAAATACAGACACGAAAGAACGTATATCCCAACTCTACGTCGTCGCCGGAAAGAACCGGACAAAGGTGACCGAACTGATGGCCGGCGACATCGGGGCAACCGTGAAATTGAAAAATACAGGAAACGGGGATACGTTAAACACAAAAGACTGCGATTACCAATTCGCCCGAATCGTTTATCCGAACCCGCGCTTCAGGACGGCAGTAAAAGCCGTCAATAACAGCGACGACGAAAAACTGGCAGAGGTTTTACAACGGATCCACCAGGAAGACCCCACTTTCAACGTGGAGTATTCGAAAGAATTAAAACAGATGATTATCTCCGGACAGGGAGAATTCCATCTGAACACCATGAAATGGCGTATCGAACATAACGATAAAATCGAAATTGAATTCATTCCCCCCAAAATACCTTACCGGGAGACCATCACCAAATACTCGTACGCCGATTATCGGCATAAAAAACAATCCGGAGGAGCCGGACAATTCGGAGAGGTTCACCTGGTCATTGAACCCTATACCGAAGGAATGCCAGATCCGGTATCTTACAAGATCAATAATGTCGACACCAAAATGTCGATTAAAGACAAGGAAGAAGTAGATTTACCGTGGGGGGGAAAACTCGTATTTTACAACTGTATTGTCGGAGGTGTTATCGAGGCCCGCTTTATGCCTGCTATCTTGAAAGGTATTATGGAAAAAATGGAAGAAGGTCCGCTAACCGGATCCTATGCCCGCGATATTCGGGTATGTGTATACGACGGGAAAATGCATCCCGTGGATTCCAATGAAATCTCGTTCAAATTAGCCGGACGTAACGCTTTCAGCACGGCTTTCAAACAGGCTAATCCCAAGATATTGGAACCGATCTATGATGTCGAGGTCCTCGTGCCGGATGATTGCATGGGCGATGTAATGGGCGATTTACAAACACGTCGGGCTATTATCATGGGAATGGAAGCCGATTCGGGATTTCAGAAGCTAATGGCAAAAGTACCCCTGAAAGAGATGCAACGCTATTCAACCGCTTTAAGCTCTATTACCGGTGGTCGTGCAACCTTCACGATGAGTTTCTCCGGTTATGAAAAAGTTCCGGGAGAGATCCAGGAAGAGTTGCTTAAGGCGTACCACGAAGAGGAAGCCGACGAATAGTGATGAACCCTTTTCGAACTGTACGAAGAGCTATCCCCAAATGCCGGGATAGCTCTTTCCGATTTCAAATGCAAGACAAGAATTAGAGATCGAGAGATTAAAAGATTGGGGGAGGCATGGATTGGGAGGAGGATTTTAGATTTATGATTTAAAGAGGGAAAATTCAGAACCATCATCATAAATCTAAAATTACTTTCGGGCTTTACGCACCTCCGAATCAATTGCAAATTGATTCGGATTTTCTATTTTTGCATCATCAATAAATCTAAAATTATGCATCTGTTTTATACTCCGGATATTGATGGAGAAAAATACATTTTGTCGGAAGAGGAGTCCAAACATTGTATTAAAGTTCTCCGGCTGGAAACGGGCCATGAAGTACATCTGATTGACGGACGCGGCGGTTTTTACCGATGCGAGATCATCCGAGCTGACATCAAACGTTGCGAGGTTCGTTGTATCGAGAAAAAAGAGAATTACGGAAAAAGAAATTTTCATCTTCACATTGCCATCGCTCCGACCAAAAACATAGAACGTATGGAATGGTTTTTAGAAAAATGCACGGAGATCGGGATTGATGAGATTACCCCTCTCCTATGCGATCATTCCGAACGGAAAATAATCAAACCGGATCGTTTGGAAAAAGTCATCGTTTCCGCCATGAAACAATCTTTAAAGGCCTACCGCCCCGTATTGAATCCGTTGACAGAATTCCAAACTTTTATAGCAAAAGAGCGGAACGGGGTAAAATATATCGCCCACTGTGAAGAAGGAGACAAAAAAAGGTTAGACGAGGTATACTCCCCGGAAAGTAATGCCACGATATTAATCGGACCGGAAGGCGATTTCTCAAAAAAAGAAATTCTCTCGGCTTTTTCTCATCATTTCATCCCTATCACGTTAGGTGAAAGCCGATTACGAACAGAAACCGCCGGAATAGTAGCCTGTCACAGCATCAACTTCGTAAACCGGATATGATATTACAGCCACTCGATGCCCTCTAACCGCAACAATTTCATTTTCACCTCCAGACCTCCCGTGTAACCGGTCAGCTTACCTCCGGCCCCGACCACCCGATGGCAGGGGATAAAAACAGGAAGCGGATTACGGCCATTCGCCATCCCGACCGCACGACAAGCATTCTTATCTCCGGCCCTCTCGGCCAATTCGCCATAAGTGATCGTACACCCGTAAGGTATCGACCTTAAGAGTTCCCATATTTTCATTTGGAAGAGAGTCCCTTCCGGGGCTAAAGGTAAATCAAACACTTGAAGACGTTTATCGAAATAAGCGTCTAACTGACTTTTAGCTTCTCGAATCAGGGGGGTCTCTTTCATTTCAATCTCAGCCGGAGCCAACGATACCCGATCTCCTAACCATAACCGGACCAACCTCCCGTCCTTTTCAACAAGATAGTATTTTCCGATCAAACCGTTATAAGCGTATTTTGCTTGCATAAATCAATTTTTACGTTTTAAAGATACTACTTTTATTTACAATCGGAATATTCATTCGTCCTTTTTCAACCTCATCCCTATTTATGATTCCGTCGGTCCGAACAGAAAAACAACAATTCTAAAAATATGGAACATATCTCTCCCGAATTAAAAAGGATTTTATATTTTTGTACCGGTAGAAAAGGAGTCTCGTAACGATTTAAAGACTCTTTTCCAAAAGAAATTCGGAAGAAAATCTCTTCCCTGAAAAAAATTATCGTGGATTTTGCAAATGAGTTAAATGAGCGTCAAAAAGAAGCCGTGCTTAACACGGAAGGGCCAACACTTGTCATTGCAGGAGCAGGCTCGGGAAAAACCCGTGTCTTGACCTACCGGATAGCTCAACTCCTAAGTAAAGGAGTTCCGGCTTATCGCATTTTAGCCCTTACCTTCACGAACAAAGCCGCCAGAGAGATGCAACGACGCATTGCAGCGCTTGTCGGACAAGAGCAGGCAGCCAATTTATGGATGGGGACATTTCACTCCGTTTTTTCCAAAATATTGAGAACGGAAGCCTCACACCTCGGTTACAGTTCTAATTTTACCATATATGACTCGCAAGACTCCAAGAACCTGATCAAATCCATTATCAAAGATTTACGACTGGACGACAAGGTATATAAACCGAGCGACGTACTCGGCAGGATATCCATGGCTAAAAACAACCTGATCATAGCTCAGGCTTATGCTCAATCGGCCAAGATTACAGCTGCAGACCAGGCTGCCAAAAAGCCGATGGTCAGTGAAATATACAAATACTATCAGCTTCGCTGCAAGCAAAGCGATGTCATGGACTTTGACGATCTGCTGTTGCAAACCAATATTCTTTTCAGGGATTTTCCCGAAATATTGGCCAAGTACCAGCAAAAATTCAATTACATTTTAGTGGATGAGTATCAGGACACGAACTACTCCCAATATCTCATCATCAAAAAACTGTCCGAGATACATAAAAATATATGTGTCGTGGGAGACGATGCCCAAAGCATCTATTCATTTCGGGGAGCCAGGATTGAGAATATCCTGAATTTCCGAAACGATTATCCGGAATATAAACTTTGTAAATTGGAGCAAAACTATCGTTCGACCACAACGATCGTGGAGGCTGCTAACAGTATTATCTGCAAAAACAAAGAACAGATACCCAAGACCATCTTTTCTCAAAACGAAGAGGGAGAGAAGATCCGCGTATTGAAAACGATGTCGGACAAAGAGGAAGGATTTCAAGTAGCGAACGAAATTTTCAAGTTAGCGCAAACCGAACAATCGGATTACAGCCATTTTGCCATACTCTATCGGACCAACGCCCAATCCAGAATCATGGAAGAGGCTCTTCGTAAAAGAAACATTCCGTATAAGATATATGGAGGGCTCTCCTTCTACCAGCGCAAGGAGATCAAAGACCTGTTAGCCTATTTACGGTTAACGGTAAACCAAAACGATGAAGAGGCGTTGAAGCGAATCATCAACTATCCGCGACGGGGTATCGGAGATACGACGATCGACAAACTGAAAGAAGTTGCGACCAAATACAACGTCAGTATTTGGACCGTACTCTGCAATCTAAATAAAATTCCCGGCATCCTGTCTGCCGGCAGCGTCAGCAAACTGAATCATTTCCGAGAGATGATAACAGGTTTCTCCCAATCGGCAGAAACAGAAAATGCTTATGAGGTAGTCTCTCGGATAGCAAAAGCCTCCGGAATAGTTGAAGACCTGGCAACGGATGATACACCGGAGGGGGTATCCCGAAAAGAGAACATCCAGGAATTATTGAACGCCGTTAAAGAATTCAGCGAAACGGCTTACAAAGAAGGAAGAGAAGATAAACTCCCGGCGTTCTTAGAAGGTGTAGCCCTTCTGACGGATCAGGACAGTGAAAAACCGGAAGATCGGGAAAAGGTAACCCTGATGACGATTCACGCGGCAAAAGGTCTCGAGTTTCCCAACGTATTTATAGTCGGTGTAGAGGAAGATCTTTTCCCCGCTCAACAAAGTACCTTCTCTCCATCTGCCTTGGAAGAAGAACGACGCCTTTTTTACGTGGCTCTAACGCGGGCCGAAAAGCGGATTTTAATCAGTTTCACGACTACTCGCTATAAAAACGGAAACATCGTCTATCCGAAACCCTCCCGGTTCATCGGTGAAATGAACCCGCTTTACCTGGATGGATACTTTGCCCCGGCCCGCCCGTCATCCGAACTACCTGTTTTCAAAACGCCGGCACACACAGAAAGATATGCCAGAACAAACCAAACTCCTTTAAAAAACGTAGAAGTACCTGCAATAGATACTTCCAAACTGAAAATACTACCGACAGATGCCGTCGTTCCGGACATGGTTATTTTTCACCCTAATTTCGGGGCGGGAAAAGTCATTTCCCTCGAAGGATTGGGAGTAAACAGAAAAGCGAAAGTGTATTTTTCCAAACACGGTCAGAAGATTTTATTGTTAAAATTTGCAAAACTATACGTGCAAGAAGATTAATATTAATGACTTATAAACAATTTATATTATATTTGTCCCATATTCTATGACAATAACAGATAAAACTAAATTATTTCGGTAGAAATTTTCTTATTCCGAAGTTTCCAAAATCAATTTTAAAGTTTAAACATCCTATACATGGCATATAATTATAATACCCAAAGAAAGAAATTGATTCTTCCCGAGTATGGAAGAAATATTCAAAAAATGATAGATCATTTATCGACTATCGAAGACCGGGAAGAACGGACCCGTGCAGCCAAAACCGTAATCAGCGTCATGGGAAACCTTTATCCCCACCTTCGGGATGTTCCCGATTTCCGTCATAAACTTTGGGATCATCTGGCCATCATGTCTAATTTCAGTTTGGATATTGATACTCCCTATCCTCTTCCGTCTATAGAGAAATTACACGAGAAACCCGAAAAATTAGAATACAATAACCACCATATCAAATATAAACACTACGGTTTGTTAACCGAAAAATTAATCCAAAAAATAAAAGAAACCGACGATCCCGAACTGAAGCGCGTTCTAACCGTATTGACGGCCAATCACATGAAAAAATCATTCCTGACCTGGAATAAAGATTCCGTCGAAGACGAGCAAATTTACAATGATATCAACACGTTATACGGAGGCAATATTGAGATGCCAGAAGGCATGACTCTCTCCCACTCTAAAGACCTCCTGCAAAAAAAAGGCAAACCAGCCAACAAACCCCAAGCCAAAAACGGGAATACAAACGGAAACAACAATAAAAAAATTCATTATAAAAAACACAATTAACTCCCTGCCTAAAAAATAACTTTGTCCGGAGGTAATAATCATATCCGGACACTCCGGTTGAAATTTATACAGATGAACGTATTAACCCAAAGCTCATAATGGAGGTAACTCTTATTTTCGGAAGTAATATGGGTGACCGAAAGGCTGTCATTCAAGAAGCCATGAGGCTGATGGAAGAGATCGGGAAGATCCGCAGCATCTCCTCTTTATACGAAACGGCTCCGTGGGGATTCGAATCTCCCGATACGTTTTACAACCAGGCAGCCCTATATTCAACCTGCTTATCAGCTGAAAATGTATTGAAAAAATGCATGGAAACCGAAAAAATACTCGGCAGAAAACGCACCTCCTCCCGATATTGTTCCCGTACCATAGACATCGACATTTTGTTTTACGATTCATGCATCATACATACTCCTGATTTGGTTATTCCCCATCCCCGGATAACAGAACGAAATTTTGTCCTGACCCCGTTAAATGAGATCATACCGGATTTTATACATCCGTTAACCGGTAAAAAAATATCCGAACATTTTGCCGAATGTCCGGATTCCTTACTCGTGTTAAAGCGGGAAGGTTAAACTCTTCTGATCTCCGCCCCGATTGCGTTCAATTTTTCGTCAATGTTTTCATAACCGCGATCAATCTGATCGATATTATGAATTACGCTTGTTCCCTGGGCAGAAAGAGCGGCAATCAACAACGCGATTCCGGCACGAATATCCGGAGAAGTCATTTTCGTTGCCCGCAACTGGGATTCATGGTTCTGCCCTATCACCGTAGCCCGGTGCGGGTCGCACAAAATAATTTTAGCTCCCATATCTATCAACTTATCGACAAAGAAGAGCCGGCTTTCGAACATTTTTTGATGAATCAGCACACTACCTTTCGCCTGAGTGGCAACGACCAGGAACACACTCAACAAGTCAGGAGTCAACCCCGGCCAAGGAGCATCCGCAACGGTTAAAATGGAACCGTCAATAAAATCCTCAATCAAATAATGTTCCTGCCGGGGAATATACAGATCGTCGCCTCGTTCCTCCACCCGGATTCCTAAACGCCGAAAAGCCCCCGGAATAATGCCCAATTGCTCGATACAAACATCTTTAATCGTAATCTCCGATCGGGTCAGCGCCGCCAACCCGATATAGCTCCCGACCTCGATCATGTCGGGCAAACAACGATGACTGCACCCTTTTAAAGAGGCTACACCTTCAATCCTCAACAAATTGGAGGCGATACCTGAAATTTTAGCTCCCATGGCATTCAACATCTTGCACAGCTGTTGGATATAAGGTTCGCAGGCTGCATTGTAAATAGTGGTTACACCTTCCGCCAGAACAGCAGCCATCACGATATTGGCAGTACCTGTCACCGAAGCCTCATCCAACAGCATATAGGCCCCTTTCAATTTTTGCGCGGAAGCCTTAAAACACCCTTTCACGGCATCGTATTCAAAAGAAGCCCCCAAGTTCTCAAATCCTAAAAAATGGGTATCCAAACGACGACGTCCGATTTTGTCTCCTCCCGGTTTCGGCACCAATCCATAACCGTATATGGCCAAAAGCGGACCAAGAATCATGATAGATCCCCGCAAACTTGCCGCTTTATTATAAAAATCCTCGGTGTCCAAATAGCCGAAATCAATATCCGAGGCCTGAAAAGCATACTCTCCTTTACGAATCCTCTCTACGGACACGCCCATTCCTCGTAATAATTCTATCAACTTCAACACATCCAATATTTCCGGTACATTACTGATCGTCACCCTTTCTTTTGTCAACAAAGTCGCACATATCACCTGTAATGCCTCATTCTTTGCTCCCTGAGGGATAAGTTCTCCTTTTAAACGTTTTCCTCCGACAACTTCAAACTTGCTCATTCGTATACTTCATTTTAATTACAACGTATGCGTAAAACTATTAAAAAAACAAACGCGAACAAAATAAGCCTAACTTTAAATTTGCTGTAGCAAAATTATATGTATACATTTGTAAAAAACATATTGCTGCACAAATAAGATTAATCTTTAAAAAAAACAGTATGAGAAGCTTCTTAAAGTATACATTAGCAACAATCGTCGGTATCGTCATCGTACATATTTTTTTCTTTTTTATACTTATCGGGATGATCGGTGCCATTGCCAGTATGTCGACCACGACCGTTACCATCAAAGACAATACGATATTAAAACTCTCCTTACAACATGCCATACCCGACAAAGCATCGGATAATCCGATTGAAAATTTCGATTTCAAATCGTTGACCCCCAGCAAACTGATGGGACTGAACAACATATTGAAAAGTATTTATCAAGCGGCCGGAGACAGCCGGATCGCCGGTATTTATATGGATCTTACCGAAATCAACTCGAACTTCGGTGGATTGGGAAGTATAGAAGAAATACGTAATGCCTTAATAGATTTCAAAAAAAGCGGAAAATTTATTTATAGTTATTCCAATCTGGGATATTCGCAAAAAAGTTATTATTTGGCATCCGTCGCCGATAGCCTTTTTGTCAATCCGGAAGCCCCGCTCTTACTGACCGGAATGAGCGCAGAAGTCGCATTCTATAAAGATCTGCTGAAAAAAATAGGAGTAAAACCGGAGGTCATCCGAGTGGGTAAGTTCAAAGCCGCCGTAGAACCGTTTATGGACGATCACATGAGTGAGGCTAACCGGGAACAAATACAAACCTACTTGAACTCGTTATGGAATACTCAAATACAAGGAATATCCGAAGCCCGGCATATTCCGGTGGAGAAAATCAATCGACTGACCGACAACTTCCGGGTATACACGACACAAGAGTTCGAGCAAGAAGGCTTTTTCGACGGGACGATATACGAGGACGAGATGTTGAATAAACTGAAAAGGGCCTGCGGACAGGAAGCCAACCAAAAAGTAGAGATAGCCTCATTACCGGATTATTTCAAAAGTTTAGCTCCTAACCTCGACTTCACGGCCGACAAAATAGCTGTCATTTATGCCCAGGGAGAGATCGGTTTCGAACAAAACTCAAACACGATCGGGCCGGAGTTAGCCAAAACGATCCGAAATGCCAGAGAAGACCAAAGCATCAAAGCCATCGTTTTGAGAGTAAATTCCCCGGGAGGAAGTGCCTTAACTTCCGAAATCATCTGGAGGGAAGTCAAATTAGCCGCCAACGCCAAACCATTCATTGTTTCCATGGGCAACGTCGCGGCCTCCGGAGGCTATTACATCTCATGCGCCGCCGACACGATCGTCGCCGACCCGATGACATTAACGGGCTCCATCGGTATTTTCGGACTTCTATTCAACGGTGAAGAACTGATAAAGGATAAATTAGGTATCTCTACCAACGTCGTAAAAACCAACGAACACAGCGACTTCGGAGGCGGTTATCCCCTTCCTCTTCCCGTAAGCTCCAGGCCACTTACCTCTTACGAAAGAAACGTTATGCAAAATTATATTAACCGGGGATATGATACCTTTTTAAGTCGGGTTAGCGAAGGACGCCACATGAGTAAAGAGGCGGTCGATGAAATCGCCCAGGGGAGAGTCTGGACGGGTACCGATGCCCTCAGCATCGGGTTAGTCGATATTCTCGGCGGTTTGGACGATGCCATACGCATTGCAGCCGACAAGATAAAATCAACTCAATACCAAATCGTAGAACTGCCAACGAGTAGAAATCCGATAGAAGAGTTGATTTTAAATCTTTCGGAGACAGTAAAGAACCAAATCATAAAATCCGAATTAGGGGCATACTACGAACTGTATACGACCCAAAAAACATGGTTAAGTATACAAGGAGCCGTCGCACGTATCCCTTACAACGTATCATTCAACTGAAACAGTAAGGTTCAATTACTAACTTTAAAAATCTGCATAGTGGTTAAATATCTTGTCCTATGGCCTTTAAGCATACTTTACGGATTAGGCGTAAGTATCAGGAACCGTTTGTTTAATCTGGGTCTTCTCGAGTCAAAAGAGTTCGATGTTCCCATCATCTGTATCGGTAATATCACGATCGGAGGCACGGGAAAAACACCCCACACGGAATCCATCATTAACGTACTCCAGAAAGACCATCGCGTAGCCTGTTTAAGCCGGGGATACAAGCGCAAAACATCTGGATACATATTGGCGACAGAAAATTCCACGGCAGACGAAATCGGAGACGAACCCAAGCAAATAAAAAATAAATTTCCGGATATCACGGTTGCCGTCGATGCCGACCGAGTCAGAGGGGTGAAAAAACTACAACAATTACCCAATCCTCCGGATATCATTATTCTTGACGACGGATTTCAACACCGATACGTGAAAGCGGATATCAATATCCTGTTGATCGATTATAACCGTCCTATTTATAAGGATCATCTCCTTCCCTTGGGACGGTTACGCGAACATCACAGCGCTTTGGAACGGGCCAATTATGTCATCATCACCAAATGTCCCTCCAATATCACTCCGATAGAAAAAAGAATCATCTATAAAAATCTGAAGCTAAAAGCTTATCAGGAACTGCTGTTTACCACCATGAAATACGGGGACATTACCCCGTTGGACGGCAAGAGTAAATACCTAAAAAATAATAATAGCGTCGTCTTATGCGTTACGGGGATCGCACAACCGGGCCCCTATCAGGAACATTTGAAAACGCTTTTCGGACAGGTCTCTTTTTTAACTTTTCCGGATCATCATCGTTTCACGAACAACGACATACAGAAAATCATTCAGGAATTCAATAAAATGGATCAACCGGACAAGTACATTTTCACAACGGAAAAAGACGCAACCCGCTTGGTTTCATACGAGTTTCCCGATGAAATTAGGGAACGTATGTTTTATATACCTATCGAACCTGAATTTTTAACTTCCAAAGATCAACTCATCAAAAATATACACAACTATGCTAAGCAAAATAAAAGAAAGTAAAGATTTTATCTATCCTTTTTTAGACGGAGAATATTCGATAGGTATCATCCTTGGTACGGGCTTAGGAGAACTCGGAAAATCCATTAAAATAAAACAGGCTATCCCTTACGCGGAAATCCCCAACTTTCCGGTATCGACAGTCGAAGGGCATCAAGGTAAACTGTTGATCGGCCAATTCGGTAATAAAAACGTGATCGCCATGCAGGGACGCTTTCACTTCTACGAAGGATACAGCATGAAGGAAGTTACTTTTCCCGTGAGAGTGATGCACGCCTTAGGGGTGAAAACATTGTTCGTTTCCAATGCGGCAGGCGGAGTAAACACCAACTACCTGGTAGGAGACCTCATGATCATAAAAGACCATATCAATCTCTTCCCGGAACATCCGTTACGGGGAAAAAACATGGAGGAGCTGGGCCCTCGCTTCCCGGGCATGACCGAGGCTTACAGTAAAAGATTAATCTATTTGGCGGAAGAGGTCGGCAAGAAACTGAATATTAAACTACAAAAAGGTGTATACGCCGGCTTGCAAGGGCCTTCTTTCGAGACACCAGCAGAATATAACTGGATAAGAGTCATCGGAGGAGATGCCGTGGGCATGTCTACGGTACCTGAGATTATTGTAGCCCGACATATGAATATGGAATGTTTCGGTATATCGGTAATCACCAATAGTACAGCTAACGAAGAGCTGATAAAGACAAATCACGAAGAGGTGCAAGACGTGGGCAATCATGCACAACCCCGAATGACTGCAATTTTCCGGGAAATGATCAACCAATTATAATAAAATGACGGTAATACCGTCATTTTTTATAATTCTCCAATTGCAACATGATTTGAGCAGCTCCCCGGGCATCGCTCAGCGCTTCATGGTGATTTAACGCTATTCCGAAATAATCACACACCGTGTTCAAACGATAATTCGGTAACTCTTTTATATATCTCCGGGTTAACTGATAGGTACAATAATGTTGGGGTAAACGGGTATAAATATCAGCTCTCTCCAAACAGGCTTTCAATACCCGCATATCGAAACTCGCGTTATGGGCCACCAACGCATCCGTGTCCAAAAAAGAGGCAATCTCTCCCCAAAGCTCTTCAAATAAAGGAGCATCCGCAACCTGCTCGGGGGTGATTCCATGTATATCTATAAACTTCCGGTAAAAAAAGTAAGGCTCAGGCTTTATCAAACGGAAAAATTCATTTACGATTTTTCCGTTTCGTACCTGAACCAGACCGATAGCGCATGCACTTGTCGGGTAACGATTGGCAGTTTCAAAATCAATAGCCGTAAAATCTAACATGAATACCGTAAATTCCCGTCAACACTTTTTCTTCATCATTATTCCAGCCCCGAAGCGCCCGGTATCTCCCCGGTCTCCCCGGTAAGAGAAAAAACGATCCCGATTACAAACCGTACAAATACGGGCTACTTCAATATAACCGGAACATAAACCGGCCTCCGTCAACTCCCTGCGATTAGCTTCCCACAAATCGAAATTGTATTTCCCATGATTTTCCCCCGACTCTACCAAGTCTTCCCAGCGATTCAAATTTTTCCGGACGATCTCGACGACCTCTTCGCCCACTTCAAAACAACACTTCCCGATAGAAGGTCCTATGCCGGCTCTTATGTCTTTAGGATTACATCCGAACTCTTTTTCCATCCGGGCGACGACCCGAGAGGTAATCTTCCCCACCGTTCCCCGCCATCCAGCATGAATCGCCGCAATCACGCACCTCTCCGTATCGTAAAGTAAAATAGGTACGCAATCGGCGGCTAACACCATCAAACAAACCTCCGGTAAAGCAGTAATCAAGGCATCTGTCTCCGGCAAACGGGTTTCCCGTTCTCTTCCCCCGCACCCGATGCTATTTTCAAGCACGACCTCGACATGGGTCGTATGTTTTTGTTCCCCGGTCGTCAACGTCGATAAATCCACTCCTACTTCCGACAATAACAGTTGTCGATTCTTCAATACATTCTCTCTCTTATCCTCCTCTGTAAAACCGATATTTAAAGAAGACTGCCCTCCACGACTGACACCACCTTCACGACCGGAAATAAAATGCACAAGACGAGAACAACTCCCCAATCCCGTAAACCGATAAACAGGTATATTATTATGAATACTCCTCTTCAGCATAAATAACTCTTTTAGGCGGCAAAGTTATAAAAACACCCCAAGAAAAACTCACGAAAACATAACAATTTCTCTTTGGAGAACGTACTTATCACAAACTAAAAAGTAAGAAAAATGTGGCAAGAATTATGTAAAATGAGGGCTGAATACCTCGATAAATATAACATTAAAGCTCAAGGCTATCCCTCTCGTTTAGTGGAAACATTACTCTACGAGATTGCCAGATTAGAAGGAATTACAGTTAAAAAGCAAGATTTTCTGGATGTTCTCAACGAAAAAAATACCCCGGAACGAATAACCGAATGGGACATTTACAGAATAAAAGATTTGGAATCCGCCTTTTTGTATCTTGTCAGATGTTCCAAACAACAGAAAAAATTTTCTTCGGAATTTGTACGGGATGTCAGCGCCTTGGTAATGAAACACACGGGAAAAGAGGAGACAACCACCGTCGGCCGATACGATACGTCACTGGGTGATTTCCGCTTGGGAGAAGAGTACTACGAGGAAGGAGTGCTCTCCGATTATACTCAAATTCCGGATATGCTTGACAAATTATGCAAGAAAGTTAATGAAGAGTTGGATCAGGTGCACGATATCATGACGGTAAAATTAGGAGCCCGTTTCCACTATCGCTTCCTGCACATCAAACCGTTCGGAGAGGGAAATATCGAGGTGGCCTTGCTGTTGATGAACTACATCCAAATGTTATTTAACGAACCGCTCATCGTTATTCCGGGAGAGGATAAAGCCAAATACCTTTCAGCTTTAAAGATGCAAAAAGACAAACCTACACCCGAAATCTTCGAGGAGTTTGTTGGTAAAGAATTACTCGAGTCTCTACAAAAGGAATTATCTTAAAGAGGAGCATATTGATAAGCAAAACCGTTCGAAGGCGGAAGTGGATAAACCCATTTTCCGCCTTCGATTATTATAAACGGATCAACGACAAGTATCCCGACTTTTATTCCGTATTCGTCCGAACGAATTCAGGAACTTTTCAAAGAGATAAAAAAAAGTCAATGAAATTCTTTGTGATTTATAATGAATGGACTATCTTTGCTGGCCGTTAAAGTAGAAACAAATTTAAAATTATATACGAGATGAAAAAGGGCATACATCCTGAAAATTACAGATTAGTAGCATTTAAAGATATGTCTAACGGAATGACTACTATTACCAAGTCAACAGCCGCAACAAGAGAGACTATTGAAATTGATGGAGTAGAATATCCTCTGATTAAGATGGAAATTTCCAACTCTTCACACCCGTTTTATACCGGTAAAATCAAATTGATCGACACCGCAGGACGTGTCGATAAATTCATGAACCGTTATAAATCACACATGGAAAACAGAAAAAAATAATCGTTCAGATACGATATAAAAAAGTCGCTTATTTTTTAATAAGCGACTTTTTTTACTATTTAAACGTCCTGAATTCACGGGTATCTTCGAAGACTCGATCGATAATACGTTTTTCCACGTCATCGAAAACTTTTCCCCGTCTTTTCATCACAGCTTCTGCCGTAACCGTAAATTGACGCATTTGATGCTCTACAAAACCGGAAGCCCCTCCCCAGGAAAAAGAAGGGATAAAATTCCTCGGAAAATCGGAACCGAAAATGTTAGCCCCGACACCTACAACGGTTCCCGTATTAATCATCGTATTGATTCCCATTTTCGAATGATCCCCCATGATTAAACCGCAAAACTGCAAACCCGTTTTCCGAAAATGCCGGGTGTCGTAATCCCACAGCTTAACCTCTACATACGTGTTCTTCAAATTGGAATTATTCGTATCCGCACCCAAATTACACCACTCGCCTATAACCGAATTTCCCAAAAAACCATCATGCGCTTTATTGGAATACCCGATAAACACGACATTATTCAATTCCCCGCCGCATTTGCAGTAAGGCCCCAAAGTCGTTGCTCCATAGACCTTCGCTCCCATATTTAATACAGCATGCTCACACATGGCCAATGGCCCCCGGATCAATACTCCCTCCATGATTTCCGCTTCCTTACCTATGTACACCGGTCCGCCGTCCGTATTAATCGTCGCGTACCGGACAACAGCCCCCTCTTCCAAAAAGACAGGATACTTTCCGTGTACCCGTACGCTATCTTCCAAAATAGCGCTCTTTCTCCCCTTTGTCAACAAATCGAAATCAAGAAGTAATTCCCCGGCATTATAAGCAAAAACATGGTAAGGATAAATTATCCTCGTGCATTCTCCCGAATATTCCAGGGAACGGAACGCGGCGAACTCCTCTTTTCTTAACCTATCAGCCACCTGTTTACCGCCTCGCACGGCAATCACGACTCCCTGTTCTCCGAGCAACAAATCATTCGATTCCAAACGACGAACAGCAGCAACCAGGTCCGCGTTTGCACATACGGAGGCATTTATCCACAAATTATCATCCTCCGTCCGCAAGGGATATTTCTCCTGAAGATAATCACTTGTTAAATAGGAAACGGAGTTATTCAACCTTCTTTCCCACTTCTCTCTGAGCGTGAGAATACCTACCCGAATCTCGGAAACCGGACGGGTCAAGGTAAGAGGCCTTAACGTACTCCAACTTTTATCATCAAATAAAATGGTATTCATTCGTATTGTCTAATTATTCTATGACAAAAATAACAATTGCTTCCATTACTTCCCGTATTACAGGAAAAAATCTTTGGCACAGGAATTGCCCTGTATAGAATCGTCTCAATTCAAATGAATCGTTGACAAAATGTCAGTCATTCGTTTTTATCACAAACGAGACAGAAGGTGAAGAGGAGTGTAAATACAAAAAACAACTAAAAAGGAAGATAAGGAGATCATAATGAACGAAATAAACTTAGACGACATACTATCGGAAAATATACAGGAAGAACATCAGGACTTATTACAGATATTAGGAGATGAAAAAGAATTGCTGAACGATTCGATCAATATACCTGACACACTGCCAATATTACCGCTTCGGAACACCGTGTTGTTCCCGGGTGTAATTATTCCCATCAATATCGGCAGGGAAAAATCCCTGAAACTGATCAAATATGCTTACAAACAAAGCGCCATGATCGGGGTGATCGCCCAAAAAGACACCAACACGGAAAACCCGGCACAAAGCGACCTGTATTCTATCGGTACCGCCGCATCCGTTTTGAAAATATTAGAGATGCCGGATGGAACAACAACGGCAATCATTCAGGGGAAAAGAAGATTCCAGTTGGAGGATATCCTGTACGATGAGCCCTATCACGTGGGGAAAATTATAGTAAAAACGGAAGAAGTTCTATCTAAAAACGATGAAGAATACAATGCTATTTCCGACTCGTTGAAAGAGATGGCTATGAAAATCGTAAAGTATTCCAGCAATATTCCCAATGAAGCCGGCTTCGCGTTGAAAAACATCGAAAGCATGCTTTTCCTGATCAATTTTATCTCATCCAATACGGACATTGACTATCGAAACAAACAGGAACTGCTGGAGATTGACAGCATAAAAGAACGGGCGATAAAACTGTTGGAATTGCTGAGTAAACAGGTCAGCATTTTAGAGTTGAAGAATGATATCCAGAAAAAAGTAAAATTCGATCTGGATAAGCAACAACGGGAATATTTCCTGCATCAGCAAATGAAGACCATTCAGAACGAATTGGGTGGGAATTCCGTTGATGATGATATTCAGGAACTGGAAGAAGCAGCCAAAAAGAAAGATTGGGGGAAAAACATCCAGGAATTCTTTGAAAAAGAACTACAGAAATTACGAAGACAGAATCCTTCCATGCCGGATTATTCCGTGCAACTGAATTATTTGAAAGAATTAACCGAGTTACCGTGGAACCACTATTCGGAAGATAACTTCGACTTGCAGAAGGCTTCGGAAATATTAGACAGCGATCACTACGGCCTGGAAAAAGTAAAAGAACGAATCCTCGAATACTTAGCCGTATTGAAATTAAAGGGAGACATGAAATCTCCGATCATCTGTCTGTACGGCCCCCCGGGAGTAGGAAAAACTTCTTTAGGAAAATCCGTAGCCAGGGCTTTAAACCGGGAATTCGTCAGGATGTCGTTAGGAGGACTGCACGATGAATCGGAAATCCGCGGGCACCGTCGTACCTACATCGGAGCCATGCCTGGACGGATCATTCAGGGAATAAAAAAAGCCGGGACCTCAAATCCCGTGTTCATTTTGGACGAGATCGACAAAGTCGGACAGGACTTTAGAGGAGACCCCCAATCCGCCCTCTTGGAAGTATTGGATCCGGAACAAAATTCAACTTTCCACGACAACTACTTAGACGTGGATTACGATCTGTCCAAAGTGATGTTTATCGCAACGGCAAATGATATTTCCACCATAGCTCCGCCTCTACGCGACCGAATGGAGATGATCGAGGTTAGTGGTTATCTGATGGAGGAAAAAATTGAAATTGCCAAACGGCATTTGATCCCGAAACAGTTAACCAATCACGGGGTAAAAGCAGAAGAGGTAGAATTTAGCGATACTATTTTAAATTACATCATCGATAAGTATACCCGGGAATCCGGAGTACGCAATCTGGATAAAACATTAGCTAAAATTATGCGTCAGGTGGCCAAACACGTCGCCCTTGATCCCACTTTCTCGATAAAGCTCTCCAAAGAAAGCGTAAAAGAATACCTGGGGACTCCCATATTCACGCGAGAAGAGTACCAAGGGAACGAGTTGCCGGGTGTCGTTACGGGATTGGCATGGACAGCTGTCGGTGGAGAAATCCTTTATATCGAATCCAGTATCAGCAAAGGGAAAGGGATGTTAACCATGACCGGCAGCTTGGGAGAAGTCATGAAAGAATCCGCCACCTTGGCCTTAGAATATATTAAATCGCACGCGGAAGAATTAAACATAGACACCGCATCTATCGAAGAGCATAATATCCATATACATGTTCCTGCCGGAGCTGTCCCTAAAGATGGCCCTTCCGCCGGAATTACCATGGTAACCTCTTTAGCGTCTTCCCTCACGGGAAGAAAAGTAAAAAAAGCGTTAGCTATGACCGGAGAGATTACTCTTCGCGGCAAAGTGTTACCCGTCGGAGGAATCCGCGAAAAAATCTTAGCCGCCAAACGAGCCGGTATTAAAGAAGTCATCCTGTGCCACGAGAACAAAAAAGACATCGATGAAATAAAGAAAGAATATATCAAAGGTATTAAATTCCATTTCGTCGATCATATACGGGAAGTTTTACAAATTGCCTTACTCTAAAATAGAAACGGCCTTTCCGGGTGGAAAGGCCGTTCTTATTTCTTCACGACTCTTTACCCCTCCTCATGTCGCACTCCATTTTCATCATTCAATCCCTTCGTAAGAGTCTTCACTAACTTATATTTATTGAAAAATTCACCAAGAATCACCCTCAAAACCGTATAACCCGGAATCGCCAATATCATACCCGGAATACCGGCAATGCTACCGGCTATCAAAATCACAAGAAAGATCTCCAACGGATGGGCATGGACACTGTTCCCGTATATCAAAGGCTGCAATACCGTGTTATCAATCAATTGAGTAACAGAGAACACAATCGCCATGTATACAAGTAAAGGAAACAGCGCCGTATAAAAATCCATATCAAGATGCGTGGCTATTCCCACAACCAACCCAAAAACAGCGCCGATCAAAGGGCCGATATAAGGGATCACGTTTGTAATTCCCGTCACCAAACCGATCACCACCGCGGTATTAAATTTCAGTCCCACGATGGAAAGCCCAAGGATGTTCAATCCCATCACAATGATCACTTCGAAGATAATACCTACAAAATAACGAACGAGCAATTTCTGAATAGAATCCAACGCTTTTTTCGTTCCTTCCTCGTATTGAGTGGGTACAACAGCCAAAAGCATTCTGGAAAACAGCTTACTATCTTTCAGAAAGAAGAAAGTAATGAAAGAGATTGAAAACAGGGCGATAAAAATGCCGCTGATCGTCCCCGCCAATGAACCGAACAAATTTTTAACCCTGCTAACATCCACCAAAGAACTTAAGTTTTTCTCAATATAATCTTTTATATCCTGATCGTTATCGATAATACCAAAATGCTTCAAACCGCGCTCCGCATCCGCTAACGGAGCATCAAGCTGATTCACTATATTGGCAATGCTCAGATCACTCAACGACTGAAATTCCTGACTCGCCATAGGAATAACCGTATAAAAGAAAAGAATAAAAACCACCCATATACACACTAAGGTCACAGCAGCCTTCAATGAATCGGAAAGAGCGTATCCCCGTATTTTTATACGACCTAACAAATCTATAATCGGCCTTCCGAGAAAAGAGATCACCACAGAAACCAAAATATAGGCAATAATGGACGAAAAGTACCAACACAGAAATGCTATGATGGCTAAAATTATCCCTCCTAAAAGATATTTCCCTAAACTATTCATATCTCACTTTCCATTTATTCTATCTTTATACGAAACAAAATTAGATAAATTAATCGGTCCTTTCCCTCTTTTTACCATTTTTCCGTCATTTCGATAATGTGATGTTTACGAATAATCAACATTCCATGGCGATCTCCCGTTATTCCCGGAGCTAACCTGTAAGGCAACACAGGCTTGTTACCTTCCCTCCGGGTCGGAAATAAACAAAATTCACATTCGCACAATCCTTTTTTAAATCTTCCCCGGCGTTTTTGGTGTTTCGGTCAAATGCCTTCGTAAGAACCGACGTACCGTCATATACATCCTTTACATTCGTACCGCGGAACAATTCATCGAAAATAACAACCACACCAGAACGACGACTTACCTGGTCCACGCTCTCTCTCTTCGGGAAAAACAAACCCGATACTTTTCGCAACCCTTCCAACTGAAATATTAACATCCAACCTATAATTACCTCCGAAATCTCCCTCTTCATTGTAAATCTAAAAATTAATTACTTGATATCAAAATCTATTTACAGTCGAATTCAAGCGGTTAAGATAAACAGACCGAATCGCGAACACTTTTCCATCCTATAAAAACTATCTATCGGCACATAAATAAATATTATTAACAATAAGAATATTATATTAGAAAACATTTTTATCTTTATTACGTTTTTAAGTTATTATAAACTCATTTTCGATTATGCTGAAAAAAGTTTGGAGGTTATACTACGACGGATTTAAAAATATGCCCCGATGGGGAAGAAATCTATGGCTGATCATTTTAATCAAGCTATGTATCATGTTTTTAGTGCTCAAACTATTTTTTATGCCCAATTACTTAAATTCTAATTACGATACTTTTCAAGAAAAAAGTGATCATGTATTTGAAGAATTAACCACAAAACCTTAACATTATGTTCTTTCACCTAACAACAACTTCTTTAGTGGAATGGTCACGTTGGCAATTTGCCATGACCGCGATCTACCATTACATGTTTGTTCCGTTAACATTAGGATTAGCCTTAATGCTTGCCGTTATGGAAACCATCTGGGTTCGTACAGGAGATCAACGCTGGTTAGATGCGACTAAGTTCTGGATGAAACTTTTCGGAATCAACTTTGCTATTGGCGTAGCTACCGGCCTAATCTTAGAATTTCAGTTCGGAACCAACTGGTCGAACTACTCCTGGTTCGTGGGGGATATATTCGGGGCTCCACTCGCTATCGAGGGGATCCTCGCTTTCTTCTTGGAATCGACCTTCGTTGCCGTCATGTTCTTTGGATGGAACCGGGTCAGCAAACGTTTCCACCTGCTTTCCACATGGATGGTTTTTGTAGGGGCAAATATTTCCGCCCTGTGGATATTAGTTGCCAATGCCTGGATGCAAAATCCGGTCGGCATGGAATTTAACCCGTTGACAGCCCGGAACGAAATGGATAATTTCTGGGCCGTACTTTTATCTCCGACGGCCATAAGCAAGTTTTTCCACACGGTAACTTCCGCTTATACCCTCTCGGCCTGTTTTGTCGTGGGGATCAGCGCTTGGTTTATATTGAAAAAAAGACATCTCGAATTTGCCCGTAAAAGTATAATTTTAGCTTCCGTCTTCGGACTGATCAGTATACTTATTACCATTTATACCGGTGATTCCAGTGCTCAGGACGTGACAAAAACACAACCCATGAAATTAGCCGCAATGGAAGGCTTAAACGAAGGAGGACGAGGTGCCGGGTTAACCGTTATCGGCCTTCTGACCGATGATCCGGCACTACCGACGACTCGCATGAAAAAAGTTTCGTACGGAATCCATATCCCCCGGATGCTATCGTTTTTGGGATACCACAAAGGAGACGCCTACATTCCCGGTATTCAGAACATTCTGGACGGATACACTTCGGAAGAGGGTAAGACCTATCCTTCGATCGAACAGCGTATGGCTAACGGGCGCATGGCCATTCAGGCTTTGAAAGATTATAAGCAAGCCGTAAAAGAAAACAATCCGATTGCAGCAGACAGTACTTTAAAGTTATTCAGGGCTAACTACGCGGACTTCGGATATGGCTATCTTAATTCCCCGTACGATACGATCCCTTCTGTTCCCCTCGTATTTTACAGTTTCCGTATCATGGTGGGGTTAGGCATGTTATTCGTTCTTTTATTCGTTCTTTCACTTTGGTACGCTAAAAAAAGAAAATTCGATAAATTCAAAGTCATACCCTACCTGGCTCTCGCTTGTGTTCCTTTGGCTTACGTGGCTTCGCAATGCGGATGGATCGTTGCCGAGGTCGGACGCCAGCCTTGGGTCGTACAAAATCTTTTACCTACCAACGTGGCCGTAACTAAAATTACGTCCAACTGGGTGATAACGACGTTCTGGATGTTTGCCATACTCTTCACGATACTACTCATTGCCGAACTGAGAATCATGGGAAAACAGATTAAAAAAGGGCCGGAAACAGATTAAATGATTTAGTGATTCAATTATCGAAATCTTTAATCACAGAATCACCCAATCAGTAAATCTCAGAATTATTAAATCTAAAATTGTAAATCATAAATCGTAAATGAATATGGAATTTTTACAACATTATTGGTGGATTTTAATATCGTTACTCGGCGGATTGCTGGTATTCCTGTTATTCGTCCAAGGAGGACAAACCCTACTATACACGATAGCCAAAACAGAAGACGAACGAAATTTACTCGTCAATAGTCTTGGCCGGAAATGGGAATTCACGTTCACGACCTTAGTCGTATTCGGAGGTGCTTTTTTTGCCAGTTTCCCTCTCTTCTATTCAACGAGTTTCGGCGGAGCTTATCTCGCGTGGATGGTCGTACTTTTCTGCTTCGTCATGCAAGCCGTCTCTTACGAATACCGTAGGAAAGCGGGTAATCTATTGGGAGAAAAAACATATAATGTCTTTTTGATCATTAATGGAGTCATCGGGACCATCTGTATCGGGGCGGTAGTAGGTTCCTTCTTCACGGGTAATCCCTTTTCATTGGGAGTGATGAATGACGTAACCTGGATGAGTCCTTGGCGAGGGATAGAAGTACTATTCAACATTGCCAATCTCTGTTTGGGATTCGCCATTTTTTTCTTGGCTCGCACTTTAGCAGCCCTCTATTTTATTAATAATATCGACCATCCGACCATTTTCAACAGAAGCCGGAAACAAGTCCTTTATAACGCAGTCCCGTTTGTCGTGCTTTTGTTGGCGTTTCTTGCCATTATTTTATTAAGTAAGGGTTATGCCATCGCGGAAAACGGAGAGATCGTTCTCGTGCAATACAAATACTTCCATAATCTGATCGAGATGCCTGTCAACACGATCATTCTTTTGGTCGGAGTTGCAGGAGTCCTTTTCGGTATCGTCAAAACATTGTTCTCGGAGAAATGGAATAAAGGGATATGGTTCTCGGGCATAGGAATCGTTTTGGCTGTAATTGCCCTGTTCATTCTGGCGGGTTTCAACAACACGGCTTTCTATCCGTCGTATACCGACCTAAACTCTTCCCTAACCATATATAAGGCCTCCTCATCCCATTATACGCTGAAAGCCATGTCATATGTCTCCCTGATATCGCCTTTCGTGATCGCGTATATTTTCTATGCTTGGAGAGCATTGAATAAAAAACAGATCGATTTGAAAGATATACAGGAAGATCATCACGCGTATTAATCTTTGCAAATTGTAGATTGTAAATCGAATACCAATTTTTTTAGATTTACAATCTACAATTTACAATCTAAAATCGCCAATCCTTTTAATCATTGAATAATTATAGATTACAGATACGACGAATTGTCCCAGCAATGCGTGCAAAGATCCTCTTTCGGAATGCCGATGGCTTTTACCAGATCATCCAAACGCTGGAACTTCAACGAATCCAATCCCAAATGTTGTGCCATCACCTCCAGCATCTTTTTATATTGCACCGAATCGGGATCGGTATAAGGTTTCAGAATCTCTTCCGTCAGATCGGAGGTCCCCTCCAGATCGCGGATTACCCGACGGGTAAACAAATCGAAATTTGAGCGGGAAGATGAAAAATTCAGAAAGACACAAGGGTAAACCAACGGAGGACAAGCGATCCGCATATGTATCTCTTTCACCCCGCATTCCCGCAATTTGACGACATTATCCTTCAACTGAGTGCCGCGAACAATAGAGTCATCCAAAAATAAAATCCTGGCTCCTTTTGTAAAAGCCTCGTTCGGCAACAATTTCATCTTAGCGACCAAATCCCGCATACTTTGATTTTGCGGCATAAAACTACGCGGCCACGTGGGCGTGTACTTCACGAAAGGACGCTTGTACGGAATCTTCCGGGCATTGGAATAACCTATGGCATGGCCTACTCCGGAATCAGGGATACCTGCCGCAAAATCTACCTCCACGTTATCATGCGCGGCAATAGCGGCCCCGCAGCGATAACGGGCATCCTCCACGTTAATTCCCTCGTAATATGAAGAGGGATAGCCGTAGTATACCCAAAGAAAAGAACAAATCTGTTTCCTGCAACCCGGTGTTGTCACCTGAGTAATACCGTCCCGACTGATTTGTATCGCTTCCTTAGGTTCTAAATCCCGTACAATCGTGTAACCTAAATTGGTAAAAGAAGAACTTTCACTCGCCACCACATAACCGTTATCGTTCTTTCCCAAAATAATCGGGGTACGACCATACTTATCCCGGGCGGCATAAATTCCGGTTTCCGTCAAAATCAAAAAAGAACAGGACCCCTTTACCCGGTTATACACGTTCTCAATTCCTTCTTTGAACGTGTTTCCCGTATTAATAAGCATGGCCACCGCTTCCGTTTGGTTGACGGTAGAGCTCGAAAGCTCTGCAAAATGCTTCTTTTCACTCAAAAAACATTTTTCAATCTCATCCAAATTATCTATCCTCCCCACAACTACAACGGAAAAACGTCCCAAATGGGAAATCACCGTAATCGGCTGAGATTCCATATCGCTAATTACCCCGATCCCCAAAGAAGAACCCTTGAATTTATCCAACTCCGGCTCGAACTTATTCCGGAAATAGGCACTTTCCAAACTATGGATAGAACGGGTAAACTCCTGCCCGTTGTAAAAAGCCATTCCGGCTCTCTTCGTTCCTAAATGAGAATGATAGTCCGTGCCGTAAAAAACATCAGCAACACACTCTTTGCGAGAAACGCACCCAAAAAATCCACTCATAAATTATCGTCATAAATTAATTCGTACGCAAAATTATAATAATTTTCGAAGAGAAAATAAGATTGCGATAAAAGAAAAAGCCGTTCTGGTTTTTGTCCCGAACGGCTTTTCCGTTATTTTGCCTCAACCATTGCAAGAGCGGCTTTCAGAGCAAGATCAAATTTAGGATAAATTTGTTCTTCCCCTATCTGCCGTCCGATACCGTTTTTAAGTAAATCTTTTCTTACCTGCTCATTTACCCCGGACAATATAATCCGTGTTCCCTCTTTCGTCAGTTGAGATATCGTTTCCGTTAAATTTTTCAAAGCAGTCGTATCCACGAAAGGCACATGCCTCATCCGGATAATCAATACCTGATAACGGACTCCCATCATCCGGATCGTCTCACAATAAGTCTTGGCCGAACCGAAAAAGAACGGGCCGCTAATCTCGTATATCCCTACACCGGAAGGAATATCTTTATAATTCTCCAAAACATCCTGATCCATATTTCCCGTTCCGGTAATATCCCTCGGGGCATTATCAGCCATACGCTTCATAAACAACAAGGCCGCTAAAACCACACCGATCTCGATGGCAACGGTCAGATCGACCAAAACAGTTAAAAAGAAGGTTACCAAAAGTATGACTATATCGAAATAGGAGGCTTTCAATACGGAACGGAAAGACCGCCACTCACTCATATTATAAGAAACGACAATTAATATTCCCGCCAAACAAGACATCGGAATCAAAGAGGCCCATTTTCCGAAAAAAAGCATGATCAATAGTAAAACCACTGCATGTATCATCCCCGCCACCGGAGTCCGTCCCCCGTTTTTCACATTGGTAGCCGTACGGGCAATAGCACCCGTGGCCGGAATGCCCCCGAACAGAGGAGCCACGATATTGGCCGCCCCTTGGGCGATCAATTCCGTATTGGATCGGTGATGTCCCCCGATCATACCGTCGGCCACCACGGCCGAAAGCAACGATTCAATAGCTCCCAAAATAGCGATCGTAAAAGCCGGTTGCACGTAATGAGCCAAATTAGCGAAATCCAATGAAGGAATCGTCGGGGCAAAGTTACAAGAAATCTCGCCATACAAGGTTCCGATTGTCGTCACCGGAAGAGAAAAAATGGCGACCACAGGTGTAACGAGCAGTATAGCCACAAAAGAACCCGGAATTTTAGTAGTCAATTTCGGCATGTATACCGCTATTAAAACGGTCACGACCGTTATGATGACAGCATACCAGTTGATCGTATGTATATGATCGATATAACAGGCCCATTTCCCGACAAAACCGCTCGGAACATCCGTTAATGTAAGTCCCAAAGCATTGGATATCTGGGTCGAAAAAATAACCACCGCAATACCGGAAGTAAAACCGACAATCAACGGATGAGGTATAAATTTAAGCAGCGTCCCCAGCCGCAACATCCCGAACCCGATCATAATGATTCCGGCCAACATGGTGGCAATAATCATCCCGTCCATACCGTAATCATTCACGATGCCGTAAACGATCACGATGAATGCACCCGTCGGTCCCCCGATTTGTACCCGGCTACCACCCAAGAAAGAAATAATAAATCCAGCGATAATGGCAGTCATCACCCCCTTTTCCGGAGAAACACCGGAAGCCACGGCAAAAGCGATGGCTAACGGCAAAGCCACAATCCCGACAACAATACCCGCTAAAACATCTTTCGACAAGTTCTTTTTGACAGAACCATCTTTAATCAATCCGAATAATTTCGGATCAAACACTTTTTCCATATCAAATACCCTTTAATAAAAACGCACAAAGGTAAAAAAATAAATACATTTGAAGGTATTTGAAATAAAGAATCATAAAAATCCGAAGAGAAGCCTTTTACAGCTTCTCTTCGGGATCTTCGGTATAATGTAACAAATAAATCTTCTAAGTTATTATAAATTAAAAACTTTCTGAAACAACTCCTTAAACTGAGCTTTCGACATCGCACCGCTCGCCACTTGAGGTTGAGCATCCACCGGAACGAACATCAACGTCGGAATACTGCGAATATTAAAAGCAGCGGCCAATTCATTCTCAATATCACTATCTACCTTATAAAAATCTATCTTATCCTTGTACTCCTCCTGCAATTCGTCCAATATCGGGGCTATAGCCTTACAAGGTCCGCACCAGGTTGCGTAAAAATCAACCAAAACAGGGTGCTTTCCTTTAAACTCATACGATTCTTTATTTTGATAATCAAACACTTTTTGTTTAAAACTATCCTTTGTCAAATGCTCTATCATATCCCTCTGTTTTTAAATACATGATCTATTCTCTACAAATGATACGTTTCCCTGCCAAAATTGTTACCTTTATTTTATTTTTGCCTTCTAAAAACAAACGTTATGAAAATCTTGGGAAATATTATTTGGATCGTTTTCGGCGGATTGGTTATCGCGTTGGAATATTTTACCTCAAGCGTAATACTTTTTATCACCATCATCGGAATTCCTTTCGGGCTGCAAACCCTTAAATTAGGCGTATTGGCCCTCTGGCCATTCGGTAGTCAAGTTATAGACATTCCCCATAGTAACGGATGCCTGTCCCTTCTCATGAATATCATTTGGTTTTTCATCGGCGGCATATGGATATGCCTTTCACATCTTTGTTGGGGCATTGTTTTTTGTTTAACGATTATCGGTATACCTTTCGGGCTACAACATTTCAAATTGGCCGGATTAGCACTTTCCCCCTTCGGTCACGAAATTATAAACAAGTAAAAAAGGGATTGCCCTACAAGCAATCCCTCCATAAAAACAAAGCCCATTTTGATACATCCCAAAGGCTTCTTTCTATTTTATTCCTTTCAAAGCTTCCAAAGTTTTCAATGTTGCCGGATCAGAAGGACGAGTCATATCGAGATTCAATATTTTCCCCTCCTTATCCAACAGGATAAAACGAGGGATCGTCCGTACCCGATAAGCATTCATAAAAGCCCGGTCGCCACCTGTATGCAACTGAACACCGCCTAACTTCTGATCTTTCACCATCTTTTCCCAATCCGCTTTATTCTGATCGCATGAGATACTCACGAAAACAATATTCTTATCATGCATCTTTTTCTCCAACTCTTTCAAATGCGGCAACTCCTGCCGGCAAGGCGGACACCAAGTAGCCCAAATATCAATGTAAACATACTTGCCCTTCAAATCGCTTAAAGAAACCTCTTTTCCATTGATATCATAGTATTTGAACACGGGAGAGACATCTCCTGCCTTCAACTCTTTTTTCTCTTGAGCCCCGACCGTAGTGAAAAACAAACATGCACATAAACATGCCAATAAATATCTCAATGCCATACTTTTCTATTTTAGCGTTTTAAAATGATAGTCAAATTTAAATCATTTACGGCAAAAACCGATCACATTCAACGGATTTAAGATAGATTTAATACTTCCGTTTCTCGTTGAAGTTCTCTTACTGGTTGATATAGATGAGCTTCCCCGTATCATAGCCGCGATTTACCGCCTTCGTCAACAATTTTTTAAGCTTATTATCAGGTAATTTCGGGGTCCGACTCAAAATCCATAAATACTTGTCGGAAGAGCTTCCGATTAAAACAGAGGAGTACTCCTCGTCTAACTCCAAAATAAAATAATCGGAATAAAAAAACCAGAAAAAAGAGACTTTTAACTTTCCGGGTTCATCCGGATCCGGCATCTTGGCCTTTCCCCGGGCTTCATGCAACCGTCCGTCCTTATAACCGCTGTTTATAACCTCGATTTTTCCATCGTCACATAAAGAATAAACTGCCGTCACCCGATCCAATCCCCGTTCGAAACGATGATCAAAACGGGCTATTTCATACCACTTACCCATGTAACGAGTCAATTCCAGCTCTTTTACCACATGCGTATCCACTTTAGGGCATTTTCCATTGTTTTCTACACGATATGTCATAATCCGCGTTATTTAATATGTACGAATTATAACGCAAGATGCCATCCCTTGGTTACCGAACTATTTTTTATCGATCACTATTTTACAAAATTCATCCAAACGAAGAGTTCCGCTGAACGCATTACCCTCAGCGTCTTTAAAACCGGACAACACCCCGGTTTTACCTTTTAGCACTATGGACTCCACCTGTTTTTGGGTTATTTTTTTCCCTTGAATCTCCATCGGTATCAGGAAATCACAGGATTTTTTATAGAGAGAACATCCCCAAGCTGTACGTCCCTTAATAATCTCACCATTACCGCATTTGGGACATTTCAAAACAAGTGGGATCTGTTCCTTTACGGGCTTCCCGGCCACTTTCTCTTCTTCTGTCTCCACGGCAATCGCTTTCCGGCGAGCGCACTTCACCTCATGGATAACCTCGTTGACCATCACCTTTAACTCCTCCATGAAATCCGTAACACGATAAGATCCCTCTTCGATCATCCGAAGTTTCTTCTCCCATTGTCCGGTCAATTCGGCGGATTTCAACAGTCCGTTCTGGATCGTATCGATCAGTTCGATTCCCGTAAGCGTAGCTACCAACCGCTTTTTATCTTTCCGGATATAACGGCGTTTCAACAAGGTTTCTATAATACCGGCCCGGGTTGAAGGGCGTCCTATTCCGTTTTCCTTCATCAAATCTCTCAGCTCCTCGTCTTCGACCTGTTTCCCCGCTGTCTCCATAGCCCGCAACAAATCCGCTTCGGTAAAGTATTTCGGCGGTTGCGTCTCTTTTTCCTGTAGTTCCGGATGATGGACTCCCCGTTCCCCCACTTCATATGCAGGCAAAACATTTTCATCACTCTGCTTATTGGAAGCTGTCGGAAAAAGCACTCTCCAAGCGGGAACCACAATCTGTTTGCCCGTGGCCTTAAACTCATGCTCTCCCACAACTGCCATCACCGTTGTATTGGCCACTTCACAATCCGGATAAAAAACGGCAATAAAACGACGGGCAACCAGATCAAATACCCGTTTCTCATCGGGAGTCATATCGTAACTGAATACGCCGGTAGGGATAATAGCATGGTGATCCGTGATCTTTTTATCATTAAAAACTTTCCCTGATTTTCGAATCTTCCCTCCGTTCAATACCGGTTGTACCACGGCCTCATAAGGCTTCAATCCCTTCAATATAGTAGGAACTTTAGGGTAGATATCGTTAGGTAAAAAATTGGTGTCCACGCGAGGATAAGTCGTTAACTTCTTCTCGTAAAGCGATTGAATGATTTTTAACGTGGCATCCGCGGAGAATGCGAATTTACGATTACACTCCACCTGCAATAAGGTGAGATCGAACAATTTCGGCGGATGCTCCATTGCTTTTTTCCGTTCCACGCTCGCGATTTCCAACTCCAACGGCTCTATCTCCTTCAAAAAAGCCTCAGCTTGGGATTTATCCGTAAACCGTCCTTTCGTGTTGGCGAACCATCCCCCTCTGTAATCCGTACGTACCTCCCAGTAGGTTTCGGGTTTAAACCGCTCAATCGCCTTCTGGCGCTCCACGATCAAAGCCAAGGTAGGAGTCTGGACCCGGCCGATCGAGAAAACCCCTTTACCGTCTCCATATTTTAACGTGTAGGCCCGGGTCGCATTCATTCCCAACAACCAGTCTCCGATCGCTCTTGCCGATCCGGCAGCATATAACGTATCGAAATCGGCAGCATCCATTAATTTCTCAAACCCTTCCCGAATGGCCTCTTCCGTTAAAGAAGAGATCCACAACCGTTTCATCGGAACCCCGCATTTGGCTTTCGTCAATACCCAACGTTGAATCAACTCTCCCTCCTGCCCGGCATCCCCGCAATTAATGACCATTTCGGCCTTCCCCACCAACTCTTCAATAACGGCAAATTGTTTCTTGATACCCTCGTCCTCTATCAACTTAATCCGAAACGTCGAAGGGATCATCGGCAAATAAGTCATATTCCACTGCTTCCATTTGTCCGTGTACTCATGCGGTTCCTGCAAAGAACAAAGGTGTCCGAACGTCCAAGTCACACAATAGTCATTCCCTTCGAAATAACCGTTTCGACGTACTTTCGCTCCCAACACGGTAGCAATCTCCTTTGCGACACTGGGTTTTTCCGCTATACAAAGCTTCATGAAATAGGATTAAACATTAAAAACTCACCTGTACCCGTCCCTGAATCATGTTAAAAGTCTGCTTACCGTCAATCTGGGCATACTTATCCAAACTAACCAGACTATAACTCATTTTAGCCGCAATATATTTATTGAAATAATAGATAGCTCCCAAAGAAAGATCGTTTTGTTTCCCCCCCATAATCCCTGCTTTTCGATCATTCAAATTAGTCACATTATATCGACAAAGTACCTCCAGGCTTTTTGTTCCCGGACTCTTCGCCATTCCTGTCATCTTGCTGTAACCGTATTTTCCGCTCAACAAAGCGTATCCCATCTGCACGTACCAACCGTCACCGTTATAATTCGAAACGGCATGCCTCCGGTTCACATGCCCGAGCATATATTCGCTTTGCATATAAAATTTATCGTATACCAGAATAATCTCGGCTCCCAATTTCCATTGATTGATGGCCTCCGTTACCTCCGCCTTCAAGAACTTTTCCGAAAGCAACTCGGAAGGAGCTCCGGCAGCATAAGTAATCGTATTTTTTTCCGCCTCCCCATGCGTGCTGAAACGGGAAGAGAGCCCGATGTGAACGGCATTATCTCCATTTACATAAGGACGATACAGATACCGGCCGGCTATCGTATACCCCTCATCTCCTTTCTCCTTATTATCCACATCCTTATCGCTAAAGATGCCAGTCCACAAATTTAAAGCGTCTACATTATAGATATAACTGATCCCCAATTTACGACGATCTCCAAATGCTTTTCCGGTAACAGACGCCCCGTTAAATTTCATATCCGATGTCCCGATGCGGTAATCCAACCCAAAAGCTTCGTAATAATGTCCGATCCGGATCGCGTGGCGTTTTTGCTGATATTCGATATAAACATCCTTCAAAGAAACTTCACTATTAGCAAATCCTATCTCGATTTTTCCATACCAATGATCCAAAAAACGCATGGTGGTCCCTAAACGTACATCATAAACCTCGACGGCATTTCCCAACGGAGTCTTATCACTAAAAAATACGCCCCCGTCAAACAAAGCCCGGCCGATCAACCGACACTCGAACTCCCCTTTCTCAGACTTCAACACTAACTGAGCCGAAGTAATATGCACGAATAAAATAAGAAAAAGTAACGAAAAAAGAACTCTCATAAATTTAACATTTTCAAATAAATACTATATTTCCCATTCAAAAAGGCAAAAATACAAAAAAAATCCATTATCCCCTGTCGATAAAATAACACGATCAAAATCAGATCGGGATTTGTTTTACAACACGTTACAGTTCGATATCATACGACATTCACAAAGATTAGTTACCCACCTACTTACGGCCCTCTTTTTTGAGTCTTTCTGTTTTTATCCTATCTTTGCTTAATATATAAACTTTCGGCCATGGAAAACGAGACCATAGAGCACACGATAAAAGCGTTAGAAAAAAATCATTTCGAAGTCTATTTTGCCCGAACGACAACCGAGGCTCAAGAGATTTTCTTCACCGAGATTTTCGAACGCCTCCAGCCTACCGCAATCTCCTGGGGCGATTCCGAAACGATGAAGGCTACCGGAGTATTGAATGCCTTGGAAAACCATCCCGAATGCGTATTGATCCGAACCTTTCAAGAGGGATATAGTAGAACCCAAAAAACATACTGGAGACGACAAGCCTTACAGGCCGATTTGTTTCTTACCGGAACAAATGCCTTAACCAAGCAGGGCCAACTCGTCAATGTGGATATGGTCGGGAACCGGGTTGCAGGCATCACGTTCGGTCCCAAAAACGTCGTTTTATTCATCGGCGTAAACAAAATCACCGAAAATCTGGAAAAAGCGATGGAACGCATCCGTACCGTCGCCGCCCCCCGGAACGCGATACGTCATCCCCATTTGCACACGCCATGTCAAACAACCGCCTCCTGCATGAACTGCCAAAGCAGCGATCGCCTTTGCAACACCTGGACTATCACCGAAAAGTCTTTTCCGCCCAAACGAATTAAAATCATCCTGATCAATGAATCTTTAGGTTTATAAAACATGCATACATATCTATTCGAATTAGAAATGAAAGTACGTGACTACGAGTGCGATATTCAAGGAGTAGTCAACAATGCCAATTATCAGCATTATTTAGAACACGCCAGGCATGAATTTTTGGAATCCACCGGTAAAAGTTTCTCCGATCTTCACGCTCAAGGGATAGATGCCATGGTCTCAAGAGTGGATATCTCCTACAAACACTCTCTCAAAGGAAGCGACCGCTTTTCGGTAAAGATCGCCTTAAAACGGGAAGGAATCAAACTGCTCTTTTTTGAAGACATCTATAAAATTCCTGATAACCAACTTTGTGCAAAAGGATGTGTCGAAGTCATATGCTTACAAAACGGGAAACTAACCCGAGGAGAACCATTCGACACGCTTTTCAGCAAAGAATTAGAGAGATCGGAAAAATAATTTTTCGATAAAAAATTCTTCATTTCTTTTGACAAATTAAAAATATAAATTAAATTTGCACCGCAATTCGATACACGGGCGCTTAGCTCAGTTGGTTCAGAGCATCTGGTTTACACCCAGAGGGTCGGGGGTTCGAATCCCTCAGCGCCCACAAAAAGAGGTTCCAAAAGGACCTCTTTTTTATTCTCCAAAAATTTACCCGTAACATTCAGGGATTCCGACGAAGGAATAAAAAAATTCTGTGATTCAATGATTCCGTGAGTAAGAGATTAAAAAGATAAATAGGCGTAATGACTTAAATAAAAAAGTTTAGGGTAATCTTGTATGTAGGTGCCTAAATTAATTTACGATAATTGTTACCTTTTACGACAAAAAAACGTAAATAGACATCGGATAACAAATAACAATCAGATGAAAAGAAATAAGAAAAATTACTGTATTTACATACTTATGCTCCTTATATTCGGAGTATTGATTTACGAAGCATTACTTACCGGAGAAAAATTTACCGGGCAAACCGATACGGAAACAGTTGCGGATTCGGGAGACAATGCTTTCAACATGTTTAAAAATATCATCATCGGCAACCTTCAAGGCCCGTTAACGGTTTTACTCTTTCAAATCATCATCATCCTGTTTTCGGTAAGAATTTTTTCTTACCTGTTTAAATACATGGGCCAACCGGGTGTTATCGGTGAAATCATAGCCGGAATCGTATTAGGCCCATCGGTTTTAGGGTTGTTTTTCCCGGATTTCTTTCACGCCTTATTTCCGGCAGACTCTTTAACAAACTTAGAGTTACTCAGTCAAATCGGATTAATCCTGTTTATGTTTGTCATCGGCATGGACGTTGATTTCAACCTCTTAAAAAACAAAATGAACGAAACCCTCGTGATCAGCCACGCGGGAATCATCGTTCCTTTTTTCTTAGGAATAGCCGCCTCTTTTTGGATATACGAAGAATACGCGGCCCATCAAACGGAATTCCTGCCGTTCGCCCTGTTTATAGGAATATCGATGAGTATAACGGCTTTCCCGGTACTGGCCCGTATCATACAGGAACGCAACATGACCAAAACTCCTATCGGGGTATTAGCCATCGCTTCCGCCGCTAATGACGACGTCACAGCTTGGTGCTTACTGGCTATCGTCATAGCGGTCGCCAAGGCGGGAACCTTTCTCAGTGCATTATACACGGTAGGTATAACGATACTATTCATAGCCTTCATGTTCGGCATTGTCCGGCCTTTTTTGCGTAAGGTCGGAGATTCCTACATCAACGCTGAAGTCATCAATAAAACATTCGTGGCTTTTATCTTTTTAATTTTAATCGCTTCTGCCGTTACGACCGAAATCATCGGGATCCATGCTTTGTTCGGTGCTTTCCTTACCGGCGTCGTCATGCCCACCAATCCGGGATTTCGAAAAGTAATGATGGAAAAAGTAGAGGATATCGCCTTGATTTTCTTTTTACCGCTCTTTTTTGCTTTTACCGGTCTTCGTACGGAGATCGGCTTAATCAATACACTCGAATTGTGGATGGTTTGCGCCCTATTGATTTTCATCGCCATATTGGGTAAACTGGGCGGTTGCACGATTGCCGCCCGTTTGGTCGGAGAAACATGGAAAGATAGTCTCACCGTCGGTACACTAATGAATACAAGGGGATTAATGGAACTCGTCGCCCTGAATATCGGTTATGAAATGGGAGTCCTCTCCCCGGAAATATTCGTCATTTTAATACTAATGGCTTTGATTACCACGTTTATGACCACTCCGATATTGAAAACGGTCGAAAAAATCTTCCAGACCACTTCTGAGGTCACCACGAATAAATTCAAACTCCTACTCTCTTTCGGGCGCCCCGAAAGCGGTAAACTTCTGCTCTCCGTCGCCGCACACCTATTCGGCAAACAATTAGAAGATACGGAAATCATTGCCGCCCACTACACGATCGGAACAGACGTGAACCCCCGGAAAGCCAAACAATATGCAGAGGAAAGCTTCGTTCCTCTCGAACAAGAAGCTTCCCGTTTAAACCTAAATGTCGATAAACGCTATAAAGTTACGGACCATCTGATCCGGGAAATAAGCCAACTGGCCAACAAAGAAAAAGCTCATCTATTACTTATCGGAGCAGGCCCGCAATTTTTGCAACCTGAAACATCACCCCCCGCACAAAATCAGGCATGTACGCTCTCTCAACGTACACTGAAAAACATACGGCAACGCTTTTTTCAATTACCTGGCGGGCTGATGAAAGACAAATTACAAGAGGTGATCAAAAATACGGACAGCCCCGTGGCCATATTCGTCAACAGGGGATATACGCGTATTCGCCGTCTATTTATGCTCCTCCTCGATGAAAAAGACTTTTCACTGCTACCTTACATTCAGAAATTATTCGCGGAAAACGAAACCGTCATCCATCTCTGTTTTTTAACACCCGTCCCACCGTCACCGCATCTGGAAGAGAACATGGAAAAAACAGTTAAGGCAACGCGACTATTCACCCGGGATCAAGCCCTCGTAAACAATCGCCAAATCAACCGGCCGGACAGCTTACTTATCGTAAGTTATTCCAGCTGTATCGAATTAACGCGTGACCCATCACTGTTTACCTCGTTACCTTCTTTACTCGTCATGAATCTACCGGAATAAAAGCAATCGAAAATATTTCAAAAGGGGCTTGGACAGCCCCTTAAATCATGTTTCTACAGGTTGAAAATAATAACGTATTCCTCACGGAAGAAACTATTTCGATAAATTCGTTCGTGTTTGTCAGAGTAATACATGAAAATAGGGTCCGTATACCCGATCTTCCTTATTTTATCCTCGGGAAATTTCCTACTTATTTTGAACTATTCTCCATTGTATTTATATTTGTTGATAATAAATGATCGAATATGAAATACATTATAATACTGACCGTATTTTATTACACGATTCCGGCATTCGCCCAAGAGATCACGGAAGAAAACTATTTGCAGGAAGATTCCCTCGTCTGGGAAAAGTACAAAGTCATCGAAACACGAATGTTCCAATTAACGGAAAAATATCCCGAGAAAAGAGACAGCTTACTTACCGTATTGTATGAAAAAGAACTTCCCTCCATCCTACGCGAAAGCCGGAATTTAGCCCTAAAATACGCGGCTGTCCCAAGCGGTTTGAAAAGGTTATTCATAGTAAGATTAGAGATCCCCAAAGATACGCTATCCCGCGTTCTTAAATCGCTCTCCCCGGAGATACGGGAATCCTTCTACGGGAAATGCCTGCATCGACATATCATCACGAAACAAATCGAAGAGGGAGATCTCTACTTCGATTTCCAAGGCTCAAAAGAGAACGGAACGGAGTTTCACCTCTCCTCATTAGCGGGCAAACGGATTCTACTTCTCTATGGAGGATTGGGCTGTATGGGAGAAAAAGGACGTACTTACTTGGCCGACCTCCATCAAAAATATTCCGACGACAATTTCGAAATCGTCGTTTTCTGGCCTTGTTCCTCTTTAGAGGAGCTAAAAGAGTACAAAAAACGGTATCCTTTCCCTTATACTTTTGTCTCCGACTTTTTTGAAGACCTGAGTCCGGTGAAAATCACCTACGGGACACAAGCAACTCCCACCTGCTTTTTTATCGATTCGCAAGGTATCGTCAAAATGAGATCCGAAGGCTTCAACCCGATTCTATGCGAACAATTGTTAAAAGAATAAAACAAACGGAACTCTATAACTCCGTTTGTCCTATTATCGCTTCTGTTTTTGTGTTCGTTTATCCATGGCAACACCCATGATAAAAGGCAACCCTTGAGGACGCACTCCACGTGCTATTCTGTTTTAAAGTAAAATAGTAAAGAGAGAGAAAGTATTATTACTGACTATTTATAAATTTCGTAAAATATATTATCCAACTACTCTTCCTTTCTCCAGAGGAATGTCATTCCCCGAGCCTCCTGTACAGAAGGGGTAGTGGCTAAACTCAAGGTATTCATACCCCTTACTCGTTCTCGCCCTTCCCCGCTCTGGATTTTTATTCCACTCTGATCCTCGTTTGTGACTAAAATCTCATCCGATTCCGGACCGGGTTGTCCAACACCATAATAATTTTCAACACTTACTCTAAAAACATACGTCCTTCCCTCTATTAAACCCTCAGGGGTATAAGGCGTATTTACATACTTTCCACCGACCCTCGGTACAAGAACTGTTCCATTTTTCCAGCTACACTCTTCATTTATTTCCCTGTATTCAACATGATAAACCATCAAACGGGAACCGCCATCCCGAAGCGGGGGGATGATAGTTAAAGTAACCTTACCCGCGGCAAACGCGATATTCGATACCAGTACCAAAATCAACACGATAAAAAATTTACTTGTTTTCATGATTTCATTTTTTTATTTGATCTCTCTCTAACTATTCAGTTCCAAACGATTCGATATTCCCGGCAACACGAGTCCTTTAGCACGACCCCGCCATCCCTTGTTCCCCCGGGGAGTATCTCACGATTACTTGACTTTTACCCATTTCACGGCATCCGCGTACAGGTATTGATGCCGATCGACGCCTTTCCCGCGCAGGGTAACCCTTGCCTTCCCGGCGGGAAAGCGATACCTCCCGAGCGATGCCCAACCGTCTTCCGCGTGCAACAGGTCGAGATCGACCTCTTTCACGCCACCGGCATGGACAAAACGGTATTTTTGCACCGGGTTTCTTTTTTTCTTCCCGCGACTGTAAAAAGAGACCATGTTCTTTCTATCGGCAAGAAGCTTGTTGTTGTAAACAAACAACTCGTACGCCCCGGCCTCCGGCAAGTCCACCTCCCACTCGACATCGGAATCTCCTTTCCCGGACTTTTTCTCTAAATAACTTCTGGAAAGTTCTCCATATGCGCCCTGACTAGTAGTCCAACGCCAACGTGTATTTTTATAACTCGTTTGCCGGCGCAACTTCTGCATAGCCCGGCTATCCTCGAGCACCCGGCAACCCGGGTCGTCGTTATCCACGATATACACGCCCGGTTCCGGAGCGAAAGCAAAGGTATCGGCGTCAAAAAATCCGTCTACAGGTTCTTTAATCCTACCTTTTTTAGCAAAAGGCTCAAAATCATAATGCGAAGGAACATTCTGAGACCCGTTTGTCTCTACCATGATTATCCAACGATCACTGGGTCCCTCGAAATAAACCTTGATCTCCTTGCAGGCTCCCGCCGGGACAAGATAATGGCGTCCTTCATTGACATACCTGCGTCTTATCGAGAGGATACCGCTACAGTTTCCCTTATTCCACGCTTTTATACTGAACACGAAACCCTCCTTTCCTCCCGGGGCTTCCACGTCGTCCACCCGGGCATCCCTGAAATAGTACGCGGGCAAACCTCGCTCGCGATACAATTCACGGGTTAACTCCAAAAGAGATACGCCGAATCGTTTCTCCAACTCTTCGCAATACTCTTCATAACTAAAGCCCCGAAACAGGTGACTTTGAATAAACCCAGTGTTAAAACGTTCCAATTCCTCGCGGGAAACACTACATAATATATACTTTAAAAAATTGTACCCCTTGAAAAATAGCACACGTTTCACGCCCACTTCATTATCCGGGGTCTGCAACGCGTCTTCCAGGCTCCGGTTTAAAAGATACCGGGCTGCCATTGAATTACCACTCCCTCCCCAACTGACAAAATCCGAGTCAAACCCCTCTTGCATATAGTGAAACAAGAGATTGATCCCGGCAAACTCGGGAGAGTACACGTTGTAATGATACTTTTGCAGCAAATAGGAAATATCACCTTCATTTCTCACGTTGCTTCTCCCGCTTTTCCCGGTCAATTGATTAAAAAACACGTTTCCCGCCGGGACGTATCGCTTATCACCGGTTAATTCCCTCATGTACATGTCCAAAAAACCACGCGACGGGCTAATCGTCCCGTTCCATTCAGTTCCCATTTTAAACGCCCGGGAGAATAACGCCTCCCTTTCCGGACGAAACACGATTTCCGGTTGTACCAGCTCGCTATTGGTCTTCCAGTCCCGGCCGTAAGCGCAAAAATGAACAGGCGTCTCCACGAGACACAGTTTATCGAAAGCGTACGTTACCTTGTTATCTTTCGACCTGTACCTGCACATGCCTTCCCAGAAGTCGACAGCTTCTTCTGCGGTTGTTTCCCCGGGAACGAGGTATTCATGCCCCTTGAATAAAAAGAGTTCATACCAAACGCCGCTTATTCGAGCGCTCTTCCGGGCATAATCGCCGGCACAAAGCGTTAAACCGGGCAAGGCAACCTTGTTCACGAAACGAGTGTCATCTCCTTCCCTCGTCTCCTTTCCCTGGGAGATCACCGCTCTCGAGCGTTCCCCTTTTACCCGTAACGTGAAACGAGTGTAATCCTGACCCGACAGGTAGGGAGAATTGACGTTAACAGGGGGTATACTCAAGGGATACCACAAGCATTCTGGCGTGAGCAAGGTATAGTCCGGTTGAAGGTAAAAACAATGTTGCCCCGTGTTGTACATGTAATAGCGACGCGTCGTGGCGAGAGAATCGATATTCGTTACTTCGGGGTAACAAACAGCCGGGGAGATCGAGCCCCCGTACTCGATCTCTACTTGTCTCGCCTCTCCCGCCTCCAGCACTAACGGGAGAATCAAAACCTGTCGCTCACGACGAAAGGGTAAAACCTCCCCTCCCGTGGTTAATTTCACGACCTTTAACCCCGGGTTTAAATACAAAACAACGGAATCTATCTTTTGGTTATGAATATTCTGCAAGTTTAGCTTGCTACACGCCGAGTAGGTGTAACCCTCCTGTTTAAACTCGATAGCATGATCGGCCACGCTAACCTTGGGCACGGACTCGTACCTGGCAAACGCATCCCGAACCGCCTTTCGCTCCCGGTCGCGACAAGCAAAATTTCCCGTGTAAAAACAGGAAAAAACGACGCCTAATACGAATAACCATAATCCCGGCCGACCGGATGCGAAATTACTTTTCGTCCCGGGAGGAAGACGGCGAACGAAAGTGACACTCAAGACGATCAATCCCCATCCAAAAACTAAAAAGGAGACCCGTTGCAACAGGTAACTCCCGAGACCGGCGAATCCCGTGACGTCGGAGAAAGTGTTTGGCAACGTGATGGCCAGCACGTCGAACACCCCGTGAAAGAGTTCACGGCCAAAATCCAAAAAGAAAAACAACAAGCCGAGCAATAAAACGCAAGACAAGGCCATGTTACCCGCCATCCCTTTAATGCCCGTCGTCAATCCCGTGAAAAAAAAGAGCAACGGGCAAGTCAACGTGAAAAAATAAAAAACATAAGGATAAAGAGCGAAAGGAGAGTCACTAAACAACAAGTGAATTAACATCGCAACCACTACAAGGAAAACGCTCAGGCCAAACATCAAAACTAAAAAACCCGCTGTTTTACCAAACGTCAGTTCCAGGTTCGAGAACGGGCGTGCCGACAGGGCCGCGTTAGCTCCCTCCACGCGACTTTTACGCTGAAAATTACCGGCAAAAAACACGATCACGATAAACAGGAACGCGTTTACCAGGCAAGCGTTCGTGTAAGGGATGGCCGAGGGTAACGACACGGTAACCCACTCCGGTTCCACCAGGTTACTTTGCGTGATCACGTGAAGAAAAATCATGATCAGCGCGACAAGTGCCGTGACCATTTTAAAACTCCACTCTCTCGAGATCGCTTTTATCTCGTAAAAGGCTATCAAACTAACATTCCTGGTATTCATATCTATAATCCTGACAAGGTGTTTAACATCAAAACGAATCAATCATCACGACAATATTGTAATCAATATTTTACAATAATATCATTCAATTTGCAAATATAGTATAATAATGATGACATATTGCAATATATTTCACAATTATAATATAAAATTCAGTTTACACCTCGATATGGAAGTTTATTGAAAACCATGCGGGAATCAGAAAAAACCACACAGGACTAAATCACGAAATAAAATATTAATAATCAGATATTTAAAATTATAACACCGAAGAAACACACGCGTAAACCTATAATCCAATATAGACAAATTAACGTTCGGGCCCCAGGCCATCCCGACCTGTTTTTGATCGATTCGCGAAGGATCGTCAAAATGAAAAACCGAAGGTTTTAACCCGATTCCACGCAAACAATCACGAAAAGAATAAACGGAGCTTAAAAGCTCCGTTTAATATCAAGATTTTTGTTTTCGTTTATCCATGGCGAAACTGATGATAAAAGGTATGGCGAAAAAGACCACGGTTCCGGTAACGACCAATCCCGTATAGAATGCCGGACTTCCGACAGGCAGCTGCGACGGGGGAAAAAACGTAACGGCAAAAGAGAAAAGAACGGCAAGGAAACCGATTCCCGCTATCAGCCACATTCCCAGGTTACCTCCCGGAATCCTGTAATTTCTCGGTAAATCGGGTTGAGTATATCTCAATCTTATCCCCGAGGCATACATCATCATGTACATCAACAAGTACAGGCCGATCGTCAAGGCACTCAACAGGAAAAAGGCCACACTCACGTCATCCATAACCATATACAACGACGATAAGACAGTAACGATACATCCCTGTATAATTAAAATATGAACCTGTATTCCGTTCTTGTTCGTCTTTTGCATAAAATTCGGCAGTTGCCCGTCCCGGGCCGTCCACAACAACCCCCGGCTGGGACCGGATATCCAGGACATTACCCCCGCCAATGCTCCGAACGCGACCAACAGTCCCATCACATTCGTCAACCAACCGATGTGATAATGATTGAATAACTCCTGAAACGTCACCAACAAACCGGCCTGCAGATTAATCTGATCGTAAGGTGTTACAACGGCCACGGCCAAAGAACCGAAAGTAAACAAAGCAAAAGAGATCAACGCGGCTAAAAACATAGCGGCAGGAAATTGTTTTTGCGGATTTTTCATCTCCTGTGCATGCACCGCGTGTACCTCCACTCCCGCAAATAAAAGTAAGATCCCGGCTAAAAAAGCGATATCGCTCATCCCTGATATATGAGGAAACAGTCGGGGATGTACGTGCTGTGCGGCATCCACGCTAACAACCTGACTTACCGTGGAGGGTATATGCTCGAAAGATACCGGATTTTTCCCGACAATCCAGATAATGGCCATAACAATAATCACGACACCCGGCAGTACCGTTCCCAACAAGAACCCCTGACTGGTTATCCGGGAAACGATAGAGGTTCCTTTAAGAGTTACCCAAGTTGCAAACCAATACATGATAATGGAAAACAAACCGACAAACATACCGTTTTGCGCCAAATCGGGTCTTCCGATCATATAAGCGATGGAAGCAGCCGCAAAACCTAATACCGTCGGATACCAAACCACATTTTGTATCCATTGCAAAAAAATAGCCGCAAATCCCATCCTTCGGTTAAAAGCTTCCTTTACCCAGGTATAAACTCCTCCGCCTTTATCAGCGAAAGCACTTCCCAACTCCGCTCCCACCAACGCCGCGGGAATAAGGAACAGAAAAGTAGCAAAAAATATATAAAAAAACATCGTCAGCTCTTCTTGAGCCATCATGGGTAATCCCCGCAAACTGATCACCGCGGCAGCCGTCATTAACGCTAATTGCCACGTGGAAATATTCCTTTTCCGTTTTTCCATCATCATAATTTTAAGTTAAATGCTAATTAGACTTCTAATTACAGAGTAATAACGTAACAGCACTTTTTTTTGTTTACCCTCCTCCCGTTAATAAATGCGGCGATCTAAAAAAAACAGGACCCTCAAAAATTGAAGGTCCTTGTTTTTTAATGGTAAGATAGGATTCTCATACATTATAAAATTTCGTAAACGCCTTAATTACGTAAAAATGATCCATCACCCCTCCGGTCTCCCGTACCGAATGCATTCCCCACATCGGATTACCTATATCAACACCTCTCATCTCCATCTGCGAAAGCAAAATATTGCCCAAGGTAGATCCTCCAGCCATATCCGAATGATTCACAAACTTCTGGCAAGGCACATCTGCCATCTTACAAATCGTTTCGAAAACAGCGGCAGAATCACCATCCGTCACATATTTTTGATTGGCATTAAATTTTATGACAGGACCACCGTTTATCACCGGATGATTCGTCGGGTCATGCTTCTCCACGTAATTCGGATGAAGGGCATGCGCCATATCGGCTGAAATCATAAATGAATTATGAATAGCCCGATAAAGATCTTCCGGAGTACCGCCTAATCCAAAAACGATCCGCTCTATGATCGTTCTCAAAATCGGCGAACCGGCCCCCTGTTTGGTTCCGCTACCCACCTCTTCATTATCGAAAATAGCTAACACCTTGGTTTTCGAACATTTTTCAGAAGCTAAGAATGCTTTCAACCCGGCATGAGCCATTGCCAAATCGTCTAACTTGCCGCAAGAGATAAATTCCTCGTCGATTCCCACCAAACAACCTTTTTGATACTCGTAAAGGGTTAAGTCGAAATCAAGAATCTCTTCTTTACCCACTTTCATCTCTTCAGCTATCAAACCCAACAAATAATTATCTTTTTCAAACGTGTCGTTGATCATTCCCAATACGGGCAACATATCCTTTTGCTTACTCAACGGATTCCCTTGGTCATTCACGGCACGATTAAAATGAATGGCAATATGCGGGATCACCAACACGGGACGCTTAAAGTTCACGAATTGAGTCGCGGGTTTCAACGGATTCAAACTCCGCAGCATAACTCTTCCGGCCATAGATAAAGGACGATCGAACCAAGTATACATGATCGGTCCCCCGTAAACTTCCGTGTTCAACTTCAAATATTTCCCGGCAACAAGCATTTCTGCATTCGGTTTTATTCTGAACGTCGGGGAGTCGCTATGCGCACACACCAACTTAAAACCCTCTTCGGCAATCTCACCGCTACCAATCTCAAAAGCAAAAAGAGAAGAGTGATTCTTCGTTACAAAATATTTTCCACCTTTTTCTATATGCCATGCCTCACCTGAAAACAGTTGCTTGAAGCCGTGATTCAACAACTCTTTTTTAGCATTCGCCACTACATGAAAATTGGTCGGGCTTTCATGTATAAATTCAATTAATTCTTTTGCTACCTGTTTTTCCATTTTATCCTGTTGTTATTATTTATTTCCCGATTTTTCACCCAACTGAAAATCATAAAAACGGGTATCTCCCGCCATAATCAAATCATGAATCCGTTTACTGAACATAATAAACGGAGGGCTTAACATATTCTCTTTATTATATACCAAATTTCTTCCGGTCTCCAAGTTCAGCACCACTCCTCCCGACGCTTCGACGATAGCATGACCGGCGGCCGTATCCCACTCCGAACATTTCCCGAATTTAGGACATATATCCATCTCCCCCTTAGCGATCATCACCTGCTTCAAAGAAGCTCCAAAGGGGAACAACTCGACTTCATATCCCAAACCCTTTAGATAATCGATATATTGAAATTCGTTTTCCGTCATATTGAATCGGCTGACCGCAACTTTCAATTTATTTCCTCCGGCCACGGAAGTTTTTAACTTTCCGACCCCTTCCCCGTCTTTAATTCCACACTCCACATCCGCACCTCCCCACACCAATTCCCCATCATTCACGTTATTTATCATTCCGAATACGGGAACTCCGTTCTCCACCAATGCAATATTCACGCAAAATCTCCCGTTCCGGTAAATAAACTCTTTCGTTCCGTCCAAAGGATCGACTATCCACAATTCCCGCCACCCGGAACGAATTTTATAATCCGGCAACGGAAGTTCCTCACTCACCACCGGAATCCCGGGAAAAAGCTTTTGTAAAGCCGACACGACATATTCACTCGACACCTTATCCGCCTCCGTCAACGGCGTCAAATCACTTTTCAACTCCACAGAAAAAGACTGCTTATTGTATATATCCAATATCAAACGCCCCGCCTCTTCTGCAATCTCTTGGATTCCAGCTATTTTACTTCCTATTACCATAACCTAATCTTAATACAAACGGTTTTATAAACTTACGAATAATATTAATTACAACCATAACAATCTATCATTTAATTAACAAAAAAACAATCCATTTCACACAGTCAAATTAACATTTCGCTATATATCAACAAGATGACTATTATTAGGTCAAAAAAACACAAAAAAATAAGTCCAAGATATTAAACAAGATTAACTATACATATAATATTTATTAACAATAAATATTATACCACAATAGAGATTGGCATTACCTTTGCAGTGTCTTTAAGAGATTGAAGATTTTTCATAAGTTTGTATGGTTTAGGTTAGTAGTTAGTAATGTAATCTTAAGAGTCGACATCCTGTCGACTCTTTTGTATTTAAAAAAAGGAGTAAAGTTATCATTTTTTTGTAAAGTAAATACACATGGAAGGAATTATTGAAATCGAAGGAATGGAATTTTTTGCTTATCATGGCTGTTATGAAACGGAGCGTAGTGTAGGCAACAAATTCAGGGTTTATGCCAAAATCATCGCAGACTGCGGAAAAGCGGCGGCAAGCGATGACATCAACGATGCCCTCAACTACTTCTCTGCCTATGAAATTATCGCCCGGGAAATGATGATCCCGTCCCATTTATTAGAGCACGTTGCCAAACGGATCATCGATGCCCTATACCTGGCTTTTCCCGAAATCCAAAACGTCACCATTAAAGTATCCAAATTAAACCCTCCCTTAGGAGGAAAAATCGCTGCAACCAGCGTGACTCTATCAAAATAATTACGGACAAGATTTGTATATTCCGAAAAACCCCTTATCTTTGCCACGCAAAATCGCGACAGGGTCGGTTGGCCGAGCGGTTAGGCAGCGGTCTGCAAAACCGTGTACAGCAGTTCAAATCTGCTACCGACCTCACAAAATCAGTCACTTACAAGGTGACTGATTTTTGTTTATAACCCTTTTTTGTCGTTTCCACTTCCTTCATCGCTATCATTATCAATTATTTATCACTTAATTTGCAATACAAGGCCGGTGAATATTATTCTCATTAGTTAATATACAATAAACTGATACCTTGGGTAAATTCAAACAGGTTATCATTGCCTCTATCATAAGGAAAAGGCGTTTAATATTTTTAGGATTCTCTCTCTCATGAACCAATATTTTATCCTGTTCTGCCGATCCTTTAGCGAAATCTTTCAACTACCCCTCTTCCACCAAATCAATTTCCTTGTGCAGAAGAGATCGTAAAACATTCACGATTCCGATATACTTGAAATAATTAATATTCGCATTCTTGTCAAAGCGTACAAGTATATTAATATCGCTTTCTTTCGATTCTTCTCCACGCAAGTAAGAACCAAACACCCATGCTTTCTCGACGGGTTGTAGCGCGAAAAACGTTCTTAGTTTGTTAATAAGAGCTTGTTCCATATAGGCTTTTCTGACAAAAGTAGTGAATGCTGACGAGAAATCTTTTCCTCCCACTCCGAGTTTCCAGTCCCTCCATCACTCTATCTTACCATTTATAAAAGTCATCTTAGTAGAAAAAACGACCTGTGTAAAGTATTTCTAATTAACAGAACAATTATGATAAGATTTGTTTTTTTTGAAAATATTTTTATTTTTGTAAAAATACAGAAAGTGATTTTGTCTTTACATTAATATGAACCTGCACGATATTTTTCATGTTGCCCGTTACGAAGCTAAAATTCAATCCCGGGATTGGATGCTTCGGGTTTTAGCTATCCTCACGCTATGCGGAATCACTTTCTTTCAATTAGGACTGCAAGGCAACGATATCATACCCCGCTGGAACATGATCGCCCTTCCTTCTTCAATGCCCTTTGTCAACGCTTACATGTTCAATATCGTGCAATCATTCATTGCCATTTTCATGGGAACAAGTATTTTTTACAGGGAAAAACACTCCGAAAGTTTAGAAAGCCTCTATCCCCGGCCTTTTGAAAACAATCGCTATATCATAGGAAAATTCTGCGGCATTCTTTCCATATTCGTGTTATTCAATATTTTTTCCATATTTATCAGTATATCTTTAAATCTCTTTTACAGCTTCTCTCCCTTTAACCTGTTTCTATACCTGTTTTATTTTTTCACGTTAACCTTACCGACTGTAATCTTCATTTTAGGCCTGGGATTCTGGTTATCAGGAATTTCCTCCTCGCGTCCTCTTGCACAGGTCCTACTATTAGGAGTCCTAACCTTTTCTCTGATTTTCGCTCCTTCATTCTCCCACGGTACCCTCGATTTTTCCGGAAACTCCTTGCCGAACCTGTTCAGTGCGATAACCGGTCACGTGAATTTAAAATTTTATCTGCTCCAAAGGTCTATCTATCTTCTGCTGGGAATGGGATTCCTGTTGTTAAGTACCCTGTCGTTCCACCGGTTGGTAAATTCCCCCTCCCAAACCCCGCAAATAACAAAAAACGGGATCTTTTTTCTTGTTTTGGGGATAGCGAATATTATCTTTTTAGAAGGCCTATACGCCAACGACGAACACGTTCGAAACGAGTACCGTAACAGCTTCACCCGTCACTGGGACCCCGTCACTTGTAGAATCACAAAACACTCTATCACATTAGAACAAAAAGGAAACAAACTGTTCATGGAAAGTAATCTCGTGGCGTATAACCCGAACAAAGAAACTTTACCCGAGCTGATTCTTTTTTTAAATCCCGGTTTAAAAATTAAAAAAATAACACAGGAGGGACATGAGATCGGGTGGGATCGGGATCAGCAGGTATTGAGGGTCAAAAAATCCCTTGTCCCGGGGGACAGTATTATTCTCGACATTGACTACGAAGGAAAAATAGACGACCGCTTCTGTGAACTCGGTTTAACCGAAAAGCAGCGACTGAATACGGACAGAGAAGACGAGTTTTTTAAGTTCGGCCGTAAAGGCTCTTTCACGAGAGGCAATTGCCTGCTGTTGACCCCGGCAGCCGCTTGGTACCCCGTGGCCATCCCACCGGAAAACCCGGTAACGCCCGTGCTGTCCCATTTAGATTTCACCCTGTTTAAATTAAAAGTGATTCATCCTCTGCAGCAAGTGATGATAGCTCCCGGCATCCCACAAGTAAACAAGAACAGGGACACGTTTTACTTCTTTCCCTCTTATCCCCTGCAGGGATTAACGCTATGCGGGGGCGATTACGCTTCAAAAAGAATAAAAATAAAAGACATCACTTTCCTTCTCTACTATTTTAAAGGACATGATTTTTTTACCCGACTTTATCCCTCCGCCAAACTCAAGGAGATGCAAAAATCTTTGCATCAAGAAATGCAAGATTTGATTTTTCGAAACTTCCCACAAATCTACTTGAGAGCGGACACGTTAAATATAAAACGGGTTTTAGCCCGCCGTCCCTGGTACGAACCTGAACTGCGTCAATTAACGTTTATAGAGACCCCCCTCGCTTTCGATTCCGACTGGCAAAACTGGAAAGGAGGCAACAACCGGTTACAACCCGGTCTCGTTTTATTACCGGAGTATGGCGTCGGCCTAAACTTCTTATATCGAAGTCCTCAAGTCAGGAGACGCAATCGTTGGGACGATGAATTCATCGATAATAGCTTGGTAAGAACTCTATTTCTCCAAAATCTATCTTCTCCTTACCTGAATATTCCTGCCAGTAACCCGTTTTTCCGGGTAATCATGAAGCCCAAGGGAAGGTTCGGGGAGAATCGTTTAAAGTCCCCGAGCAACCCGTACTATCTTTACCCGTTATTCGCCGAGCCGGAATCCTCCGTTTATTCGTTCGATTATCCTTTAATAGATATAGCCCTCAAAACAATACTACGGGAAAAAAAAGAATTATTATCCGGAGAACAATCTTATGACAAACCACGCACTCAAAAATTTTCGGCAGTTCCTTTTAGTAACAAACGGGACAAATCTGTTCCCCGTTCCTATCTACAAGGATACACCATCGAGGAAGTCATTCAAAACCGGGAATTACCGGAAGAGATTCTGCGTGCCATTTTCTACGTCAAATGCGAGGAACTATTAAATCGAATGACCACGTGTTCCAGACAGACCGTTTTTAGCTTTCTAACGGACTTTTACTCCCGTCATCGACAAGAAGTCCCTTTCGAGATCCTCGTAAAAGAGGCCCGGGAAAAATTGAATATCGACATGGAAAAGATTGTCCGGGAGTGGAGTACCTATCGGCATGACGCGCATTTCCGCCTGAAAGATTTATCAGGAATACGCTATTGTACCAACAAGCGGCTTCTTTTCCGCTTCAAATTATTTAACGATGGCGAATCCCCGGGAATCGTGACTATTCAATCAGGAGAGAATTACGATGATTTTAAAACACTATCCCTTGCCCCGGGAGAGGCAAAAGCTATCGAATTCATTGAAGAATACCGCTACAACCCGTATTCATGTGTTATCAACCTGGGTAACTCATCTCATCTACCGGACAAGTATACTGTAAAAACATCGCAAGAAATAGATCTCCCGGGACCTGAAACTGCTTTTTTCATCCATGATATCGATACCGTGGAGTTTGTTCGTCCGAATGATGAAATCATCGTCGACAACGAGGATCCCGGATTCCGATTAATAGAACCGAAACTAACCGTTTTACAAAGTCTCTGGAACAACGATCAACTATCGGGGAATCGATGGAATAGATTTATAAACGAACAGTCGTTCGGGGACCCCGTAAGAAGTTATCACTCCAAGCAAGGTAGCAATGGAGAAACGAAAGCTGAATGGAGTGTAAACCTTCCTGAAGCCGGTAAATACGAGGTTATGGCTCTCGTCTATCATAATCAATGTTATGCGGTCTGGGACTCGTTAGGTGATTACACGATTCCTCCCGGAAGAATCAAAGAGAGTTTAAAATTCCACTACACGATTTCACACGGTCCCCACGAGACGGCTGTCGAGATGGAAACAATAAATTATACCCCGTCAGGAAGCGCAGGTTCGGACAGAATATATACCGATGTTTCCAGCAGGTGGAAATACTTTTATGTCGGGTGGGAATCGCTCGGGGTATACGAGTTCCCTGAAGGGAAAGCGACCGTCGTCCTTGATGACCGGGGCGAACCCGAAGATACGATTATCGCCGATGCCGTAAAATGGGTTAAAATGTAGATGTACTTTCGTTAGCGAGTTAGCCTCTCTTGTATTTTCTCAAAAAACCGCGATAAATGTTCGCCGTCGACAAAGGCATGGTTCACATATACGGAGAAGGGCATAACCGATTGTTTTCCGCGTCGTATAACTTTACCCATCGTACTTAAAGGGTGAGTACATCCGTTCCCCGCTTCATAGATTGTATAAGTTATCGAGGTAAAATACATTTTGGGAACAGCACTTAAATGCATGACATCGAAATCACCTTTAGCGTACAGCTCTTTTTCCACACCGTAAGGATCTCCGTCAGCCTGAACATGGGAAATGAGTTCCCGTGCTTTGACCTGGAAGCGTTCGAAGTCCGGGTCGTAAGGGATTCTGACGGTCACGAACGTCTTTCCGGGAATCGCTACCGGAGTAATCATATCGACCGTATCATGCAGGACAACCCGTCCCTCTTTGTCGGTTCGATAACGTAATGCCTCAATCTCATTCGCGGCACATAATACGGCATGCAGGTAGCGCAAAAAGAACGATGTTCCGGTACTCTTCGCCGTAACGAACGCTTCCGTACACTCTATTTCGGTCGTTACCGAGTACCATGAGTTAACATACGAACGGAAAAAATTGAAATTATCTACACGTTCCCAATTTTCCAAATCAATCAAATGCTTCATGCTTTTTGTATTTTATACGAGAATCTTTTATTCCGTCCATTTATCACGCGGATTATACCGGAAATAATCACAACGAATCATCAAATCGGAAATCTTCCACGCTTCCTTGGCCCATTCGATTTCGCTCTCCGGCACGCCGGCGATATCCCCGTAAACCTGCATTTGAGGGCTTACCGCGAAAGCCTTTTTATCCGGGTCCAGAATACTCCGTCCCAAACCCGTCCATGAACAATCTCGCAGGCCTAACAAATCCAGCAAGGTCGGGTACATGTCGATTTGTCCCATCACTTTATCGTAACGCATTCCGACAGGAGAGTTCACCACGATAAAAGGGACATAAGGATCCGAAGAAACCACGTCTTTACCCTTCTCGGAACAACACAATGTTCCCCGGCTGTTGGCCAACCCTTCGTGATCACCCGTGATCACGATCAATGTTTTGTCAAACTTTCTTTGAGAACGCAAAAAGGCGATAAAATTTCCTATTGCCCGGTCCGTGTAATTCGCCATGGTCATGTAATCATTCATCCGCTTGGGAATTTTATCGGAGAAGGAGACCCTTTTCAGCTCTTCCGGCAGGATAAAAGGATTATGTCCGGAATAGGTGACGCATTGAAGGAAAACGAACGCGGAATCCGGCCATAGTTCCGGAGAAGAGATTTTCTCCCCGCATTGACGTAAAAAAGAGAGATCCCCTAATTTTTTCCGCGGCCCCACCTTTTCATCCAAAACGAAACTACGTCTCGAAATCAAAGAATCGAAACCCAAGGCCGGACAGATCACCTTCTGATTCCAAACGATCTCTTTATCTACCATCATCCCGTAAATTTTCGCATTTTCCGCATTCTTGAGGTATTTCAAAAAAGAAGGATAGAGGGAACGGGGAAATTTCGTACTGTAAGAACCATTACCGATGGGCAATAAACCGGAATACAACAGAAGTTGGGCATCAATCGAACGACCTCCTTTTACTTGCGTGAGTACTTTAGAGGCGTAAAGCGTCGACTTTTCTTTCAATAAGGCATTCATACAAGGGGTGATCTCCACTCCTTCCACCGTCTTTTCCAATACCCAACTCTCCAACGACTCTGCAAGAATCAATATACAACCGTTACGCTCTTCCAATTGAAAGGGTAATGTTTTATGCCGGGGGTGAAGTTTTAGCCAGGCTTCGATCTGTTGTTTTATTTCAGGCGTATAAGCTATGTTTTCTAACAGATAATCGTAATAAAGAGATCCGAAAACGGTATATATCGGGGTATCACAGGTATGTTTATTGGCCCCTTGCAAAGATTCGTAAGCAGCCTTAAAACCTCCCTTCGACCAGATAAAAGCACCCGAAAATAAGGTTGCGACCAAGATCAACAACAAATAACGTCCGGCCCTTTGCCGTTTTTTCCAAACGGGGAGGATAACTTTCTTTTGCTTATATTTTTTATAATAGAGGATGGCCGTCAAAAGGGTAGAAAGCGGAAAAACCGCATCGATCCAACACACCGAATCGTATACGCTCGCGGTAAAATCTTTCAGATTACCAACGAGTCCGTAGCTATCCAAAGGTATTGCCGTAAAATAGGTCCTGAAATACATCAAATTGACGATAAACAAAATATCCAATAAAAAAGCGATAAAAAGAGTCCATTTTACAGCACGGAAGCAAAATAACGGGATAAGAAAAAGCAGGGTAAACCACAGTTTATTCAAATATCCCTCCAAAAAAGAAAACGAAGTAAACGTGGTCTGCGACGACCAGATCAGGTCGAACAAAACAAACTTGAAATAAATGCAAATGAAAAATAGTAGATACGCTTGCCGATTTACTTCTTCCGGGAAAAAATAATTTACAACCTTTTTAAAAAATACTTTCATACAACCGTTTTACCTCATATATAATACGGAAGGCAAAGGTATAAAAAACAAACATTTTAATTGTAAACAGCAAATTTTTAATTGCAAACCGATATTTAAATCATAAAAATCATTACTAACACGTTTCAACACCCAAACGATTTATTCCGCCCAAGGCGAATAAAATAACTTTATACCCTTACGTTACCGACTAAATAACAACATATTAAACGTGATCCTATAATCCGGAATCAAACAAAACGGACAATTTCGGGAACCCTGTATCGAATTTTACGTTTGATTACAAAATCAAAATAGAATGATATGAAAAAAAAGAGTTATAAAATCTGGCAAGTCATCGGCGTTATCATCGCCATCGTTTTATTGATATACTGGCTATTAGCCGTAACCGTCTTAGAGGAAGACGAGAACGTCATCCCCGTGTTAGACGGCACGGAACAAACCACCTTCTAAAGGGATCAGTCATCCGTATTCCGGATGTTTACATTCCAATGCTTGGAAATCAGGGTATCCAAAGCGTAACGTCCCCCTCCGGTAAAAAAGAGTACCACGTATATGCCGAAATAGAGCAGCGGTAACTCTTTTACTTGAAACGGATCGCTGCCATGCACGACAAAAATGACGACAAGCATGGAAAATATCAAGGGTAAGGTAGCCAAGCGGGTAAATGCCCCTAATATCAACAAGACGGAGCAACCGACTTCCGCACCAATAATCATGAGCAAAGAGAGGGAATTTCCCAAGCCGATCGGATCGGGGAAGGTAGCCGACAGCTCTCCGAAAGAGAGCAATTTAGCAACACCATGGGTCATCATGGTTATTCCTACCAAAAAACGCAGCAACAAAAGAATCGTATCCGGGAAGCGACTTTCCGAAGAGAGGGTACGGGCAATTATTTTTTTCATAGTAAATTGTTTTTATTTCTTAAACGTTAAGGAATAGGACAAAGTTACAAAACACTTATCGCATACCCGGCCAATTGAAAAATTAATCGTACTTTTGCCGTAAAGAACAAAAAGTTATGATTATTGTTATCGGATTAATGGTATGCGGCATTGTCCTCGGATATATCTTCCGTGAAAGAAATTTGAAATTCGTGCATAAAGGAATCAACTATGCCATCTACCTACTGTTGTTTTTGTTAGGGCTTAGCGTCGGAGCCAATGACGATATCATGAATAATTTAGAGACGATCGGGTACGATGCGTTACTGATTACCTTGGGAGCCGCGGGAGGTAGCGTACTATGCGCATGGGCCGTTTATAAATTCTTTTTTACCGCCACTTCTAAATAAAAGGACCCGATAAAATGAAAGGAAGTATAACCATCGTTGCATTTTTTATAGCAGGCATCTTAATCGCCCGTTTTATCGATATTCCCTCTTCCGTTACGGGAGACGAACTTACGGTATACGCCCTCTACCTGCTTATGTTTATAGTAGGAATCAGTATCGGAAGCGATAAAAAAGCGTTACAGGCATTAAGGCAACAAGACCTGAAACTCGCACTCGTTCCGTTAGCCACAATCTTGGGAACCCTTGCCGGTTCCGTTCTGATCAGTTTCGCATTACAAGGCAGGAGTATCACGGATTGTTTAGCCGTGGGGGCCGGTTTCGGCTACTACTCCCTCTCTTCTATTTTTATCACCCAATACAAAGGTGCGGAATTGGGAACGATCGCTTTAGTATCTAACATCATGCGGGAGCTTATCGCTTTATTAGCCGCCCCTCTGCTGGTTCGTTACTTCGGGAAGTTAGCTCCCATATCGGTCGGGGGAGCCACGACCGCAGACACCACGTTACCGATCATCACTAAGTTCAGCGGAAAAGAGTTTGTCATCATCTCCATCATCCACGGGATCACGGTAGACCTAAGCGTACCTTTTTTGGTCACGTTTTTCTGTACAATCTGATCAACGTTTGGGCTTAATCAGTAACAGATTCCGTTTCACACTATAAGTATATCGCGTCTCCCGTAAGCATTGTTTCAGGGCCCTTTTCACCGAAACCTCCTTAAAGCTCCCTGAAATCAATGGGACTTGCTTTATCTCTTCGTCACAATATAAAAAACGAAGTCCCGTCTCTTCCTGAAAAAATTCCAATACCTCCGTTATCGGGGTATTGAAGAACTCCGCACTTATCCGTTTTTCCGTCTCCCAATAACGAAAAGACAACAAAGTTCCCGACAACAAAATTCCTGTCAACAACACGAAACACATTCTCTTTTTACTTACCACTTTCTTCATACTCTCAATTACAGGTTTAAAATACCCGAAAAGCATTTTCCACCGGAATACATCCACCCAACTTCCTCCGCGTACTCCCATTTTCAAACACTTCCCGGGCTTACTTCAAAACTATTACTATCTACACTCGATTCCCAATAATCATATTTTTATCCCTATTCTTTTCTCAAAACATTATACTGAATTATGCCAATAATCGTTTCAGCATAATCTATCTATTCATACCGGTGCTCGATTCGAATGATCTCCCCGTTCGGATCACGGAACGTGTCCCTCACGTGTTTTAAAGGGCGTGTTTTATGATATTGAACGGTTTTTATCTGCCGTTTCTCCTTCTCGGTAAGAGTATCATAATTTTCAATACAGACAGTACCTCCAAATTCTATATAAAAAACTTTACCAGTATCCTTCCAAATAAATACTTTAGCAGAATAAACTCCCCAAAATATTTCCTCTTTTTTATTATAAGGATATTCTACAGTGTAATAGGAACGACCTTTATACTTTTTTCTTAGGTTAATCCGCAAATCTCCATTTTTATCCGATACACGTTGACTTTTAATTACCGGAGGTTTATACTCTCTATAAAAACCCGGTCCATGCCGTAACACCACCTCTTTTGCCAGTTTTATCAGCTTTTTATTACGTTTTTTCGTGGACAAAGAATCCAAATTCTCTGCCGTAACCACCTCCGATAAACTTAATAAGCCTATCGTCATACAAAATAATAGCAATAATCGTTTCATAACCTATCTATCTAAATTTAAGGGGTTGCTCGCCGTTCTTTACCATAAGTATAATATTTTTTAGGATTATTCTCCATATCTACAGGGTCATTTGCAAATATTTTATCAGCATAATCATATACAATTCCCGGTAGTTCACATTCATGATCCTTTTCAGACGGTCCGACATTTCTTACAAGACCACCTTTTGCCCAAGTCAACGGATAATGCGAATGGATACATCCCACGACCAATAAATTGGCTTCCGTGGGGTCCGGGGTATGTTCGGGATACACAAAATTAACAGTAGCTGTCACATCACGATCCAGCGTTACCTCTTCTCCCAACACGTCCTCTCCCGTGGAATATTCGCCGGTTGCCGTGTTCAGGTAGATCAGGCTTCCGTATTCCCGAACTGTTCGAGTCTCTTTATTAGCAGTAGCAAACGCCACCGTTTTATTCCAAAGATCGACGGCCCGGGATTTCACCGCGGCATGATCTTTAAATTTAGCGATTCCAGGGTATTTTTCCTCCACCCTTACCACATTGGAAAATAGAACACTACCGCTCGGAAGACGAACTTCAGCCCGCACTTCAAAAAAACTGGGAGATATAGCCGTCCTTCTACAATCAAAAGGATTACGGTTAGGTTCCTCTGCAATGACCTGCCATCGCGGCATGCCCTCCCGCCGCATCATCACCTCGACATGAGCCACCGACGGATAAACATTCCCGGAAGGCGTACGAGTCATTACTTCAACTTTTATGTCATATCTTTCCATCAATTCAACAGAGGTTATATTAACATTCAGCACCACTTGAAGATTTTCCTCTCCCCCGCCGCCGGTCCCCGGGTCCGTAGTTGTACCGCTACCGCTTCCCCCGGAACCGCCAGAAGACCCACCGCCTTCATCTCCCGGATCGACAGGATCGCCGCCACCCACACCGGGATTCGTTGTCGAACCTCCTCCGCCACTGCCATACACATCTATAACATATAAAACATCCGAAACCCCATAGACAGATTTAAAATCGTACCTACATCTTTCCATATAATTTTGAAAGGTCTGAATGACCTTTTTCCTTTCAACATAATGAAATGAAAAAAAAGTTACATCTAAAAATTCCATCTCAACATAAATTTCCGGATATTTTACACTTCCGGCATATTCAAAAAGAAATTTACCGTGACGTCTAAAAATTTCACTTCTATCCTCCAAAGAAATGCCGTTAGCACAAGGTTCGTCCTCTCCACTCTCCATTCCGTTATAAATCTCTATATAATAGTCGATATGCCCCCTGTATTCCAAAGGCTCCGTTGAAGCCTGCACAACATTCTCATTTTCGGCTGTTTGGGTTTTCACTTTTGTACCCACATTTTCGATACTCAAATCCTGAGAAACACATAACAAAGAATCAACCTTTAATCCGCGTTGTTTCCATTTCCTGAAAAAAACAGAGCGCATCTCTTTTTGGACGGAAGGCAATTTTACAAACATCCCCCTATCCACCAAGCGGGGAATACCGAGCAGAATCTCCGGTTGCGGATTCCCCGCTATATCCGTAATCACGGGAAAGATTACACAAGCGTCGATTACTCCGGATTTTTCACTTTGAACCGGAATAAGGTAATGAAATCCCTCTCCAAAACCGACACCGTATTGGACATAGTCCATTACCAACTTTCCTCCGCACGAATCGAGTAACTGTTTTATCTCTTCTTCCTTATTCTGTTCGTTCACCTTCTCTATGAAAGAAAGCCCCACCCGGTTCTCGCCTTTATAATTCAATCCTACATCCGTATCTATAATCTCTATGTCATCGTTACATCCATATAAAAACACTTCTATCAGTACAATGCAGCACAAATAAATTAATTTTTTCATACTAAATTTTTATAATAATTCGAACTTCATACATTCATCATTATTACTCGTTTGTCTTTTTCCAAATAACAAACACAAAAAAATTAGTACACAGTATATTACAACAACTAAAAGCATACATACAGTAGCTTTTTAATAAAAGCTACCGTAGTTATATTTCTGGTCGATTCCCCTTTCGTTCACATGAATCCCCTCTTTCATCCAGCGAGGCATAGGAAGTCCTTTCAAATAGTGATCGAAGAACTGTTGCATGCGGAAGGTCCAGTCCCGCTCTGCCGCTTTATTGTAGAGGAAATGGCGTTCACCCTTGTAATTCAACAGCCAGGCCGGTTTTTGCAGCCTCCGCATGGCTAAGAACAAGTTGAGTCCTTCCGCATAGGGCACGGCCTCGTCCGCATCGCAATGGAAAATCAACAGCGGGGTCTGAATCCTATCGGCGTACAGGATCGGAGAGTGTTTGATATACATCTCGGGGTCCTCCCATAAGGATTTTCCCAAACGGCTTTGTGTCTCTTCGTACATAAACATACGGGGCATACCGCTACCCGTACGGATTCCCGTGTAGGCCGATATCATACTGGAAACCGCCGCTCCGGGACTGGCACATTTAAACATATTCGTCCGGGTTACCAAATAGGCCACCTGATAGCCGGACCAACTGTGTCCCTGTATCCCGATACGATCCTTGTCCGCTATTCCCCGGTCGATCAACATCTGCGTCCCGCTGACCACGGCATTGTAACTGCTCTCCCCGGGATTTCCCACGGTGAAATGCACGTCCGGCATAAACACCACATACCCGTTGCTCACGTAAGTCACGACATTGATCATCCCACTACTTAAAGCAGGAACGATATAACTATGCAGATCGCCCGAGTGCGTCTCGTAAAAATTCACGATCGTAGGATAGGTCTTTGTCGAGTCGTAATTTTCAGGCAAATAGAGCAATCCGGCATTCTCCTTCCCCTCGAAATTGTTCCACTTCACTAACCTCACGTTTCCCCATTTATAGTTTTTCTGCTGCGGATTAGCGTCCGTGATCCGTCGGGGATGTTTGAAGTCGCTCCTGCTCCACCACAAATCCCGGAATTCCGTGTAACTCTGTTTCGTCCAGATACAATTTTTTCCATCTTTCGAAAGCTGATAGACATTGACGGAAAACGGCCCCTCTATCAGACGGACGAATTTACCTCCGGGAATAAAACGGTATATCCCCTGATCCCCGTTATCCACCTTGGTGAACTCCAACAAAAGGTCTTTTTTCAGATCGACGATCTTTTCATCGTAATCCCGTTTCAACCAACGGAATGTTCTTTGGGTCTCCCGGCCGTATCCCTTTGTCAAACAATACGTCTCTGCATTTCCCGTCAGGTCCACCACCCACAAATCGTAACGATCGTAAAGGATCACCCGGTCTCCGTCGGCCGTCCATCCCGCGATACCGTAGGGATCGGCAGGTTTGGGCAGATCATGCAATTCGTTATGTACCGGATGACCGATAGCCTTGGAAATATTCTCCTGTTTCCCGGTTTTCGGGTCCACCTTATACCACGCCTTCTCTTTCGCGTGATAAAGCACGGCATATTTCCCGTTCGGACTCCAGACGGGCTCGGTTTCAAAATCCTTTTCCAAAACACGGGCCTCTCCGGTATTCAGATCTATCAGGTAGATATCGGCATTGACATCGCTCTTCCAATCTGCAAAACGTTTGTAAGGTCCCCTGTCCACGGCAAAAGCGTAATCGTAATAAGTACTCGCGGGAAGGATCAGTTTCTCCATGTTCTGTGTCGTGATCCGGTAACATTTTCGACGTTCCACATCATAGGCGAACTTGACGTTACTCGGATTATAGCTGCTTTTACTTTGCTGCAAGGAAGAAACCTCATCGTTCCACGTCCATAATTCCAACTCAAAACTCGTATCCGGTCTCTCCTCCCTTTTCCTTCTTCTTGAAGAGATCGTATCCACATCGATAATTACCCGGTTCCCTCCGTTCGACAAACGGTAGGGACGGTTCCGGGCAATATATTGTTTGGGTATTCCTATTTTCGTGTAATCCAACAAAAAACGCACGGTCCCGTCCCGTAACGAAAAAACATACAATAGATCCGGATTTTTGATCCTCGAGGTATCCGAGGCTGCCACAAAAGAGCCTTCCGCATTTTGGGGTTGTAAAGTAAAATCCGTAACGAAGGCTTTCGCATCATTAAAAAGCACCGCGTGACGACCTTTTAAAGGACCGTAATACAGAATCCCCTCTTTTACATAAAGGACATTTTTTCCCTTGTCCAACAGCTTATAATCGCCGATACTATCTATCGCTACCGTATCTCCGGTTTCTATATTCCAACATACCAATCGTTTGGGAGCATCCTTTTCCTCCGACAGTTTATAAGTATAGGTAACTAAATGGCAACCGGAAGATTCCGAAAAATCATACTTCCGGTTCCAGTATATTTTTTTCATATCCCTCAAACGCAGTAAAAAGGTCGAATCCTGCATTCCCGTGGTATCGGCTTCCGGCTTCATCACCGTGTACTTTAACCATTTTCCCCCGGCAAAAAAATTCGGACGGGTCACGCGAGGAAGTTCCCGGGTCTCGCGGGTAACCGTATTATATAAAAAAGTCGTCGGATCTTTCGGATTGTAATCGCTATCGATAAAAGTAAACTGATAGGTGACCCATTTCCCGTCTTCGGACATGTTCTGGGCATCCACCCGTTTCCACAGCTTATAATCCTCCATCGTCAACCTCTTTTTCTGGGCATACCCCTGAAAGCAACAAGCCGTCATCAAAAGAAATAAAAAGATATTTTTTGTCTTCATCAACGTGAATTATTGTGCCCGATTTAAGATCGTACCACGGGAATAAAACCCGTGGTACGAATCGGACTATTATGAAAAATGGATTAACTAATTTTTCTTCAATGCTTTTTTTATTCTGTAAAGCATCAATTCATAATGCAATTTGGTTTCGCCGGAGCTGTTTACGAGAGCCCGATTAATCAAATCCCTCGTTTTAAACAACATTTCCAGATAGATATGCGCCGTGGAGCCGTTTAAGGCTTCAAAATAAGGAATAGACGAATATCCGGCGATCTCCTCTTCCGAAGAATGATCGAGAGCAAAACGGTTTTGCTCGACAGACTGCATCCGATGAACCAATTCCGTTTCCCAAGGATTCAGCGAACGAAGTCCGTCGGAGAATTGCGGGGCAAAAACAGTTGCCGGAGCATCCACGCAGGAGGTGGCGATAATACTGGCTAAAAACAATTGTTCCATATCCATATCGTGTTTCGTCAACGGACGGTTCCGGATGGTATTTTTCCACACCTCGTCATAAATATCCTGAATAAACTCCTCCTGAGTATAATCTCCTCCCGATTTCTGGGCTGCAATTCCCACGTAACGGAAACGGGACATAATACCGTTGAAAATTTCATTTCTCATCTTCAAGGAGGGGAGATCGCTGATCTGCATTTGGGTCAACACCTCTTTGTTGTCGATCCAGGAGAGATCTTTCGACAAATCGAACAGGTACTTCAACACCTTTCTTTGTGTCGCTTTCGGGATAACCTTATAGCTTGGCGCCTGATCCCCCTCTTCCACGTCGAAGATCTCGATACCTCCGATATAGATCATCAAAGGGCGGATGGTCGTTGTAAACAAACCCGTCAACTCCATGTTGAACAGACGACGGGCCTCCATATCCAAATCCCCCTCTTTATACCATTCAAAGAAGTTTTTGATAGCCCCTTTCATATTGGGCAACATATAATTCATTGCCTTAATCGGGTCGTCGCCCAAATCTCCCCGGACTACCTTCGGATCGAACTTGGCCCAGGAATCGGGATTCCGTCTATAAACACAATAGGGTTTTGCCTGCATCTCTTTGATCCATTTCTCCAACACGGGCTTTTCGGCCTTTACCTCTTTTACTCCCGGTATCGGCTTATACAAATACTTAATCACCTCGTAATCGTACTCGCCCAAACGATCCTGTACCAATAAAACCCCGTTCTTCACGTCTTCCGGCTGAGCAATACGGTTACAGGGAAAATCATCCATGACGGAAGGAACGATTCCGTATTTTCTCGTGAAAGAAGCCGAACGTAACGAATCCACCGGGTAGGCTGAAGAGGCGGCATAATTATCGGTCAACCCCAGGCAACGCCCGATGACCTGCATCATTTTCGCTTTAATCATCTCCCCGGTCTGTTCGTCGGACAACCGTGCTTTCCGCACGCTCGGGTCTGCCACCATGGTCTCTTCCGTGCGCGATGTATAAAAAACGGAAGCCATATTGGCATGCATATACACGGAGGCATTCAGAATCTCTCCCGTCCGGGGATCCGTATGCATGGAAGTTTGCGGGAAATACATCCACAAAGGAGAGTACCGGATGGTCGAATTCCTGATGTTATTGGCATCGAAAGAGGGATCTTTCGGAAATTCCACGGCTTGTATCGCATTTTTCAAACCGATCTTTTCAAAAGCGTCATTCCAGGCTTCGGCTCCCTCTTTCACGTATTTTTTCCAGGCTTCAGGCATAAGCGTGTCGATATAAAAAACGATCGGTTTCTTCACGTCCACCAACTCTCCCCGGCTATACCTCTCCTCGTCAACCGGCTCCAGTCTCCACCGTTTCGTGAGGTAATCCTGTTTAATTCCCTCGCATACTCCGCGCAACTCCGATTGTACGACAGGACTCACCCCGATGCGGGAATCGGCTAACCGAGGGCGCATGGGCTCCTCCGGCAGTATCAACAGAATTTTGTTTACCGTAACGGAAACGGGAACGTCCTTCGCTTGCAGAAAAGCACCAAAAACCAAGCGATCCACGTTAAATCCCAAGTTACAGGTCACCACGATATTGTCTTCATTCGCTTTTATTCCCAGTAATCCGGAACGGTGTTCTTGAAATTTATGTACCCGCTGTATAAAACCGAACAACGAATTGCCGGCATAACCGGAAAAAGGATTGGTAAAGCGGGAACTCTCCATAAAGAATTTGGTCATATCCACCACGACAGCAGTACTATCGGGTGTATAAGCCTCGATCTTGTAGCTCTGGAAAATACCGGGAGTATTGGAACGTTCGATCATATCGTCGGCATTCTCTCCCATTCCCAGGTTCTTCACCTTACGGCGCAAGACCAACCGGGCTTGCAGCAGCGAATCCAGTTTCGTAAAACGGAAATGGTTGCCCCGGCCGGCAAATTGACCGACAACCCCCTCCCCGTTATCGCTGATATCTTCAATAGAGGAGGTCAACATCATATCCTTATTCAACAAATTCAAAGGGAACTCCACGTACACCTTTCCATTCATCAGGTGCATCTTCATGAGCCCGTCTGCCGTAACCGCCTTTTTCCCCTTAAACAGCTTGTCGTAAGCCGTCAGGGTCTCCTTTTTTTCCGCCTTCTTTTCTCCTTTTTTCTTTCTGGCCCAAGCATCATGGCTTACACCTATCAATAAAAGAGAAATAAAGCCTATATACATCAATTTTTTCATCTAATTCTCGTTTTTGATTTATGATTGACAAATAACCCGTTTCAAATATTTAGATTCTAAAAGTATCGGACTATTTCTCCAACGCCTTTTCAATCTTATAAATCAACAATTTATAATGTTGTTTCGTATCTGTCGATCCCGTGCCGGCTTTACTTTTCAACAAAGCCAATGTTTTTTTCAACGTATCGAAATAGATATGATCCGTTGCGACATAGGGAGCCGTAATCCCCAGGAAAGAACCGAAGCCCATTTGTTCGGCTTTCTCTATCAACCGTTCGGAAATTTCCGGAGCCTCTGTTTTCCGGTTGGTATACATTCCCACAAACTCTTCGGACAAAATTCCGTAAGTCGCCCGGCTTTGTTCTTTCACGAACTCCGGAATGCGAATCATATTCGTTGTCAAGGCGAAAGGAGTCGCTTTCTGAACCGTAGCGATACCTGCCTTACCCATAATCGTACTCAACAAGCCGACCTGAAGATTTTTTTCCAACTGGCTCAATGTTTTACCCTGCCGGGTCGGCGCCCACACGAAATCATAAATATCCTTCATGTACTCCTCCGCCGTGTAAGGATTATCGAACGTCTTGCTGGCACAAACCATCACGTTAGCCGTCTGTTGGATCAGGGCAAAAAACATCTCATCCTGTATATAGGAAGCGATGTTCCCCCGTAAAGGATAACCCTCCTGCATCTCCTTGGCGTCCAACCAATCCATATCCTTCAATTGGGACAACAGGAATCGAACGGCGCGTTTCTGTTTCTCCTTAGCCACCGGAGCATAACTCGGCAGAGCGTCACCGTCATACCGCTCGTTGATATAGATTCCCCCGATATTCATCAACACGTTATTCAGGTAACGGAAGTATTGATACAAGACCTCGTTGTACATATTCAAACGGTATTTATACTCCGGATCGTCTTTTCCTACCCACTCATTCAAATGAGCCAAAATGACCTTCAGGTTTTTAATACCGTAAGCACCTGCCCTCATCGCATCGTCTCCCAAATCCTCTTCCAAAGAGCTCGGATCGATGCGCGTGCGGAATTGTTGTTTGCCGTAACGATAGATAGGATCTCCCGATTTTTCAGAAATCCATTTAGCCAAAGTCGGAACCTCGTCTTTCGGAGTTGCGGCGTCTAAAAGAGGAGTATACAGCCAGGCGATAGAAAAATAATCGTATACGCCCAATTCAGGCGGTGTCAGTTTCACTCCTCTCTCCTTATCTCCCGGCTGTGCCACGTAATTATTCCGGGCATAATCCATGATGGAGTAAGTCGTACCGTATTTCCGAGTGAAAGAGGGAGAACGCAACGAATCTACCGGAACCGCGGCAGAAGCAGACATATCGTGCATCAAGGAGAGACAATGTCCCACCTCGTGAGAAACGACATAACGAATACAATCGCCGATCACATCGTCATCCAAAATCACCTTTCTCACGTCCGGATCAACAGCGGCCGTGTGCAAGAAACGCCAATCCTGCACCAACTTTATCACGTTGTGGTATACATAAACCGAAGCATTGATGATCTCTCCCGTCCTCGGGTCCGTCCAGGAAGGGCCCATAGCATTGGCAACCGGAGAAGGCGAATAGCGAATACAGGAATATTTCAAATTATCCGGATCGAAATCCGGATCATCCGTCGGAAAATCTTTGGCAACGATGGCATTCTTAAAACCGATCTTCTCGAACGTCTTTTGCCAGACCTCCACAGCCTGTTTCATGTAAGGCTTCCACATTTCAGGAAAGGCACTGTCGATATAAAAAACAATCTGTTTTTTAGGTTCCACCAATTCACCCCGACGATAGGCAGCCTCATCTTTCGGTTCCAATCTCCAGCGATTGGCATAGTAAAGAGGTTTCATGCCGTTTCCCTCGTTACTGAATTCCGATCTCCCCTGCCAGAAAATATTGATGCGGGGATCGGCAATCCTCGGACGCATCGGCTCTTCCGGCAAAAGCATAAAAGTACGGGTCATCACAGCCGTGAACGGCTCCTTGTACCAGTAATAAAATTTTCTATCCCTTAAGCTAACTAAATAAGTCAAGGAGGACTGTACACTGATATTATCATCAAAAGCCTTTATTTTAGCAATTTGAGAATCTCCCTTTTTAAACTCCTTTTCAACCCAGGCACCGCCCCACGTGATAGGTGCATAAGGAGAGAAGGGATTCAGCTGACCGTTATCGCTCAACAGGAAATCGGTCATATCGATCACCACGGCCGTACTGTCGGTATTGTAAGCCTTAATCTCAAAATTTTCGATAATGGCCGGAACCGTACTGGTCGCTATCCGCTCCATCAGGTTTTTATCTTCCGAGGTATACGCGCAAACTACCTGGCGCAGGTTAATCGTAGAGTCCATCTTAGTAAACCGGACGTGCATCGGGTCATGCGGCTTTTCTCCCACGTTCGCAAAACCGTTATTGGTGATTTCCGTCACGGTAGAACCGATCAACATATCCTTTCCCAATATATTCAAGGGCAATTCGAAATAGATCTTATTATCCATCTTGTGAAGGGTTATCAACCCTCTCTCGGTCTCACACTTTTTTCCCTTGAACAATTTGTCGTAAGAAGTCTCTTTCTTCTTCTCTACTTTTTCCTCCTTGTTATCCTTTTTCTTTTTTCTGGACGCCCCGTAAACCGGTATCACAGCACTTTGGACAAGCAAAAGGCTCGCTAAAAAAATGACCGTTTTTAGTCTCATAATAACTACATTTAATGATTTTATATAAATTACAATACAAACTTTATCGCTTCATGAAATAATCCAGATCGGTCTGATAACCGGCCGAATCGTCACCCAAAAGGTATTTGGCAAAGTGATGCCACAACTGGTATTCGAAAAAACGACCGGCATTACCAAACCCGTGATTACAGCCGGGAAGAACATACATATCGAAATTTTTCCGGGCTTTGATCAAGGCATCAGCCATCCGTAAAGTATGAGCCGGATGAACATTATCGTCCATATCGCCTGTCACAAGCAAAAGATGGCCTTTCAGATTTTCGGCTAATGCCTGATTGATAGGGACACTCACCGTGTATTCAAATTCTTTCTCCCGCATCATTTGTACGTCGATCATCTCGTGGGCAGGACGCAAGCGTTCCCATCCCCCGGACTTTCTTTTTTGCTTTTTCTCCGGTTCCATCCCCCGACGAGTCTCTTTCACCCCGTGATGCGTTTCCACCCATCCCGAATTATAAATCCGGTTGTCGTGATTACCGGCAGAAGAGACTGCTGCGGTGTAAAAATCCGGATAGGTACAGATGGCAGCTACCGACATAAATCCTCCTCCCGAATGGCCGTAAATTCCCACCCTCGAAGCATCGATAAAAGAATAACGATCGGCCAGTTGCTCAATAGCATATTTATCGTCGGCCAAAGGGTAATCGCGCAAATTCCCGTATCCGTAGCGGTGGTAGAATTTCCCCCTCAAAGGACTTCCTCCCCGATGTCCCATAGCCACCACGATAAATCCCAGTTGTGCCAGCTCGGTATTATACCCGTCATCCAACGAGAATGTCGTATTTACATACTCGAAAAAAGGGCCCGGATAGACAGAAGAGATAATCGGGTATTTCTTGTCGGGATTGAAGTCCGCCGGTTTCCACATGATACCGTAAAGGTCGGTCATGCCATCGGCAGCTTTCACCGTAAAACGTTCCGGGGCCCGCCATCCCATCTCGTACAGACGCCGTAGATCGGGTTTGGCCAACTCCATCATGACTTTGCCTTTCCTATCCCGCAAAAGGATTTCAGGTTCGTCGCTTACCGTCGCGTAAATATCTACAAAATAGCGATGCGTGGGAGAGAAAAAGGCCCGATGCCGGGCGTTTTCTCCTCCTAACAATTTAACATTTCCCTTGTCGATGTGCGCCCGGTAGATCAGACTGTAATAGGGATCTACCCCTTTTTCGCGGCCGTAGCCGTAAAAATATACCTCTCTTCTCAACGTATCGACGGAAATTATCGTCCCGGCAACCCAATCGCCGGCCGTGATTACATTCTTCAACACCCCATTCCCGTCGTAATGATAATAATGGCCCCATCCGGTACGTTCCGAACGATAAAGGATATCGTCCCCATCATGAAGAAAGGTGATGTTTTTCATCTGATAATCCACGAACGGCCGATCCTCCTCGTGGATCAGCACTTTCACCTCTCCTGTCTCCGTATCGGCCACACACAGCTCCACCTGGTCCATCGTCCGTTTATACCGTTCGAAATAAATTCTATCGCCTTTCTCCGCCGCATACACCACCTGTATCTCCTGATCCTGCCATTTATCGGCTTTTACCTTCACCACCTGACGTTTTTCCACGTCGACGATAACCAGTTCCGGCTGAGAAATTTCTTTTGCCCCGGCCATATCGTATTTGTAGCGTTTTAATACCGGACGAGACTTCGAAAGGACATCAACTAAAAACAGCTCTTCCACCCGTCGGCTGTCGTAACGCACGATATAAGCCTTTTTAGAATTTTTAAACCAACGGACTTTACTCTCCTGCTCCCCGTCTCCTGTTTGCGAACCGTCCTTGGCATAAGAAAAATAAAGCTCCCCATCCACGGTCAACTGTGTTTCCGTCGTATCTTTCCCCTTTTCCGGTATCCCTTTCATGTACAGGTTATGCTCTTTCGCGTATAAAATACAACTGCTATCCGGAGCGATAACCATCCAGGAATAACGCTCTCCATCGGCCTGTTCAGGCCTGGCTATCCGTTTTAGCTTCTTTGTCTCCAAATGATACTCGCAATGAAGCGTGTCCAGCCTGAACGTGATCGTTTTTCCGTCCGGAGAGAATTTCAAACCGGAAATTTCCAGTTCCCGCGCATGGTAAGCCACTCGGGTAATCTCACTCGCCTGTCGTGCCACATCTTCATTTTCAAACAGGAGTCGTTTTACCCCTTTTACCGGGTCCACGTAATAAAAGCTTTTCCCTTCCTCCGTGGTAAAATCAAACCAGAAACGATCCGAATTATTGATATACCTCGGGTACATGTCTAAACTAAACTTGGACAAATGTCCGAAAGAAAGATTCCGAAACTTCTCTGCCAATTCGTAATTGGCCTTTTGCTGAGCCGTAACCGTCAAAACCATCCCCAACAGCAAAACAGATATTAAAATTCCTCGTACCATATAAATTATTTTTGATTCTGCGATTAAGTGATTCCGAGATTGAGTGATCTAATCACAGAATCTTTTAATCGAATAATCACAGAATCTTATCAATTTTTATATTCTTCAATCCCGGAAAAGTAATCTCCGGAGGTATCCTTCAATAGGTATTTTGCAAAATGGAACCATAATTTCCGCTCGTAAAACAGTTCGGCATCGCCACTGAAACCGTGATCCTGTCCCGGCAAGACGATCATATCGAAATTCTTTCCGGCCTTAATCAAAGCATCTGCCATCCGTAACGTATGAGCCGGATGGACATTATCATCCATATCGCCCGTCACCAAAAGCAGTCCGCCTTTGTAGTTTTTAGCCAACTCCTGATTGGTACGTACCTGGAATTTAAAAATATGCTCTTCCCGGTCGCCGTTCACGCTATCCTTAATCGCCTTTTTCTCTTCCGTTACCCCGTTATGGGTTTCGGTAAACCATTTATTATAAATCCGATTATCGTGATTACCGGCTGCCGCCACGGCGGCCTTGTAAAAATCGGGATAGGTACAAATGGCTGCCGTCGACATAAATCCTCCCCCGGAATGACCGTATATACCGACTTTTGTCGCATCGATAAAAGGGTAACGATCGGCCAGTTGCTCGATGGCGTATTTATCGTCGGCCAAGGGGTAATCCCGCAAATTTCCGGCGCCATACGTGTTGTAATACTTTCCTCTCATAGGCGTTCCTCCCCGGTGTCCCACGGCAATTACGATAAAACCCAGCTGAGCCAATTGGGTATTCCGGTCATGAATAACAGCAAATTGAGTAGGCACGTATTCATAAAAGGGCCCGGGATAAACCGAAGAGATAATCGGATAGTGTTTGGTAGAATCAAAATCAAAAGGTTTCCACATCACCCCGTACAAATCGGTTATCCCGTCGGCCGCTTTTACTTTAAAACGTTCAGGAGCCTTCCAGCCCATCTCTTTCACCCGGGAAATATCGGCTTTACCCAAGTCTATTATTTTTTTCCCTTTTTTATTCCTCACGACGAAGTGAGGTTCCATATCCACCCGTTGATAAGTATCCACAAAATAGTTAAAGGTTTTAGACCAATCCACCATGTGCGTGGCATTGTCAAAAGTCAACTGTACCACCCGATCAGGTTTATCCAAGTCCGCTTTACACAACGTATAATAGTAAGGATCGATATGCTTATCCTTGCCTAAGGCGTAAAAATAAATCGTACGTCCCACGGTATCGATCTCCGCGATAGGCCCGGCAGTCCAATCTCCGGCCGTAACCGTATTCTTCAGGTTTCCCTCGCCGTCATACAGGTAATAATGTCCCCACCCGGTACGGTTGGAACGAAATAATATATCCTGACCGTCATTCAAAAAAGAGACGCTTGCCATCTTAAAATCCAAAAACGGTTTATCCACTTCATGAATCAATACTTTCACTTTTCCCGTCTTAGCATCGATGACGCAGATCTCTTTTTCATTGAAAGCCCGGTTGACCCGCTCAAAATAAATTTTCTCCGCTTTCTTATCGGTATACAAAACATCCACGTATTGATCGGGCCATCTATCGATGTCTATTTCCGTGATCTTCCGGGTTTCAATATCGATTATCAGAAATTGGCTTTGGGAAATCTCCTTATCCCCCGGCATATCATAACGATAGGTCTTTAACTTCGGACGAGGTTTAGCCAGATGATCGATCAGGAACAGCTCCTCCACCTTACGGGCATCTTCCCGGACGGCATAAACTTTTTTCGAATCCTTCATCCACGAAGCGATCGTCTCCACCTCCGTGTCCGAATCCGCAAACTCTTTGGCAAAGGTATAATCCTTCTCCGCATCAAAAGTCAACTGAATAGCCGTGGTATCTTTTCCCTTTGCCTTATTCCCCATCACATACAAATTGTGATTCCGGGCATACAGGATATAACAGCTATCCGGTGAATACTTCATCCATGAAGCATACCCCGACCAGGGTTTTATCGTATCGATCTTCTCCACCGAAGCGGTCTTAAAGGTATAACGGTATTTCGCCTCGTCAAACTCAAACGTGAAAGACTTTTCGTCTTGGGCAAACTCTATATCCTGCAGGGAAAAATCTTTAGGATTATAGGCCTTCCGGGTCTCTTTACTGAGCTGCGCAAACAAACGTTCATGATCGAAAAGCGGTTTCTTGTCTTTTTTCGCCGGATCTACCAGGTAATACTTCTTCCCTTCTTCAGTAGTAAAACTATACCAAAAACGATCCGACTTATGAATAAACTCCGGATGAATGGCCATACTCATTTCTGAGACTCCCGTCATCGCTCTTTTATTAAATTTCTCGGCCAGTTTATAATTGGCTTTCTGCTGGGCAGTAGCACCCAAGACAAACCCCAACAGCAAAATATAAAATAAAATATAACGCATATATTATTTATTTATAATTCTGTAATTTAGTGATTAGGCGATTCTGTGATTAACACATTTTCCCAATCACTTAATCTTCGAATCATTGAATCACTTAATTATTTATGTTTTCCCAATAATCGGCAGAGTCATCTCCCAAAAGGTATTTGGCAAAATGAGCCCAGAGTTTATACTCGAAAAAGGCCTCGGCTGCTCCGCGGAAACCGTGTCCGTTTCCCGGAAGCACGACCATATCGAAATTCTTACCCGCCTTTATCAAAGCATCGACCATACGAAGTGTATTGGCAGGGTGTACGGTTTTATCCATATCTCCCGTAACCAACAGCAGGTGTCCTTTCAAATTTTTAGCCAGCTCCATGTTGGTCGGCACTTTACAAGTATACTCGTAAACGGTACTATCCTTTCCGTCAGCCCCTTTTACCGTTTTGACCGTCTCTTTTACTCCATGATATATCTCGGACCAACCCCGGTTAAAGATATTATTGTCATGGTTTCCGGCGGAAGAAACTGCTGCCGTGTAAAAGTCGGGATAGGTGCAGATAGCAGCCGTCGACATAAAACCGCCGCCGGAATGACCGAATATCCCCACCTTCGTCCCATCGATAAAAGAGTAACGGGCAGCCAACTGTTCAATGGCATACTTATCGTCTGCCAGCGGATAATCCCGTAAACTCCCGTAACCGTACCGGTGGTAGAATTTTCCCCGCATGGGACTGCCTCCCCGGTGCCCCATGGCAACGACTATAAATCCGAGCTGCGCTAATTTCGTATTATGGCTGTCGTTGATCGTAAAGCTCGTGTTTACGTATTCAAAGAAAGGACCGGGATAAACCGAAGAGATAATGGGATACTTTTTATTCGGGTCGAAATCGGCCGGCTTCCACATGATCCCGTATATATCGGTCAACCCGTCGGCCGCCTTTACTTTAAAACGCTCCGGGGCGATCCATCCGATCTCTTTCAACAACCGGGTATCGGGCTTAGCTAACTCCATAATTACCTTCCCCTGATTGTTTTTCAACACGATCTTAGGTTCCATATCCACCCGGGAGTAGGTATCCACGTAATACTTCCGGGAAGGGGTGAATTTTGCCGAATGCTGGGCATTCTCCCCGCTTAATAAGGTTACCCCCTCCTTATCGATATGTGCTTTATAAAGCATGTAGTAATAAGGGTCCGTTCCCTTTTCCCGGCCGTGCCCGTAAAAATAGATCGCACGACCGACCGTATCGATAGTGGCCATTTGTCCGGCCACCCAAGAACCGGATGTGATGGTGTTCAACAACCGGCCGTTTCCGTCGTAATGGTAATAATGGGCCCACCCCGTACGCTCCGAGCGGAACAGGATGTCTTTTCCGTCATTCAGAATTACCGTATTCTGCATGTGGTAATCGCGGTAAGGCTTATCCACCTCGTGAATCAGCTCTTTTACCTCCATGGTCTCCGTGTTGGCCACGCAAATATCCACCTCGTCCCAAGTACGTTTAAAACGCTGAAAGAATATCTTATCCCCGTTTTTACCCGGCTCGATCACCTGAATGTACTGATCCGTCCATTTATCGGCCGGAACCCGTTTCGCTGTCTTTTTTTCCACGTCCATGATCCACAATTCGTATTGACAAAGATTCTTCTCTCCCGGCATCTCGTAACGGTATCTTTCCAAGGTAGGCCGTTTCGTCAAAGAATTGATCACGAACATATCCTGCAATTTCCGGCTATCCTCCCTGACCATAAAAATATGCCGGGAATCCTTAAACCAACGGGCATTGGTTTCCGTTTCCCCCTTGGAGTCTTGTTCAGCATCCCGGGCAAAGGAATAATATTTTTCGCCGTCGGTGGTCAACCGGATCTCTGTCGTATCCATTCCCTTGTATTTGTTGCCCCGTACATACAGATTATGATCCTTAGCATACAGGATGTATTTCTCATCCGGAGAAAAGACCATCCAGGAGTAGCGGGTCTGCCTATCCTCTTCCGATACCTCTTTCTCCGGCAAAGCTTTTACTTTTTTAGTCTTAAAATCAAATTCGTAATTACCGTCCATTGAAAAGGTCATTTTCGTCAGGTCTTTTGAAAACTCGATACTCGAAATCCTCAAATCTTTTTCGTTATAAGCCTTTCGGGTAATCCGGCTCACTCCTTGTGCGATATCCGAATTATTGAAAAGCAACCGCTTTTCTCCCTTCGCCGGATCGACGAAATAAAACAACCTCCCCTCTTCCGTGTAAAACTCGAACCAAAACTTATCCGTACCGTTAATAGCCTTCGGAAAAATACTCATACTATTCTTCCCTACCACACTTCCGAATGAAATGTTCCTAAACTTCTTTGCCAATTTATAATTTGCTTTCTGCTGGGCATCCCCTCCCATAAAAGCAAACACCAAGGACAGTAATAACAATAATTTTTTCATACGTTTTTTCTGATTTACTTACGATTACCCACACGAACAAATAAAAAGGAATAGACCGAAGGGAGTTTTTACTCCCCTCGACTATTTATCGAAATACTAAAACAACATATTAATATAAATAATTTGCTCTTGGTCTTGTTCCCGAACCGAATTTATATTCCAGATCCACGATCTCTCCGAATCCTTCTTTATGATAAATCTCCAACAACTCTACTGTCTCTTCCTTTTTATCATATTTCACCTCGTATACATAAATTTCACCGGACTTTAAAGCTACAGCCAAATGTGCATTATTCTTATCTGAATTATAATCTTTTACAGCTATATCCACAATCTCGGAACCATAAGTTGGAGCATTCAGCATCTGAACTAACCCTGGAATACTTCTAATATAATCAAAACCATACAAAGTATTTCCACTCGCAATCATCAATAATTTTTTCCAAGGCAATACGCTTGCCGCTTGATATCCATTCATTACAGAAGCATCCAGAATACCACTCTTACTCTTCGATACAATCATTTTCATTCCGGGTTTGTAACGATACCCATCAAGTTCAAATGTATAGTTATGCCAATAATAACTATTCCCTCTTTTCAAAATAGAAATATAAGGTCCCTTATTACGTGGATTGTCTTCCCACGCATGGAAAATGTATTCACCATTGATGTTTTTAAACAAAGATTCGTCTGCCCCCTTAAGACTCCCTAACTCCATAAAACTACCCGTGTAATTTCCACCGGCAACGATTGTAAAATCATTCTCATAATAATCTTTAACGGAACATTGATCTACAATTCCGAAGAAAGTATTGTTTTCATCAATTCCAATAACTGCAATATTCCCATAAGGAGAAGCTTTCCAATAAGGTAATAATTGCTTTATTTTTTTCCCGTTGAAAATCGGTTCCCCAAAGTACCGACCGGAATGTAAATCCGTAGCGACGGACATAGTCGCTCCATACACATAATTATCACTGTTTAACAGCCATTTCCCCCCCCAAGAAAGAGCGGCGTTGACAGGATCAAAGCTACCGGGTATTCCATCAAAAAACTCATCCTTTGCCATACCGACTACACTCAAGTCATTTCCATTTAATTCCACGGGACCACTCGCTTGTAGCACCATTACCTCATCTTGCAGTTCAATATCAGAAGTATACTCTTCATAAATAAAGTTTTCTACCAATTTACGCGGTCCCCTACCTAAATTAGGAACAATATTTATATCTTGTCCGACATAAACCACCGTATCCACTCTCTTCTCCTTTCCGGTCTCAACATCCACTACAAATTTAGATTGCTTTTTAGAACGAATCACAGAGAGTTGCGATTCGCCAGATCCTCCTTTTGACAGTACCATCCATCCGTTTTTCCAAGGAGATACAACCTCTATACCTATGTCTTCACTAAAAGTAACTCCTGTCTTATTATCAATTGCGGTCAGTACCAATGTATAATCTCCGATTGTCGTTGCTTCATGCGTATAAAACAGTTGATCGCAAACTTTCGTCAGTTTCTTATCTTTCTCTATATACCACGCATAAGTAGCATCAGGATTCAACGTATCTATCGAAAAGCGTACTTTGGGTTCCAATGTTACCGACTCTCCGGGATAGAGCGTATAACTACTTTGTACGTTCTTTACTCCCACATTCTGCCAATTATCAAAATCGTTTATATCTTTATAATCGTAATTGCTTTTATCATCCAAACAACCGACAACCAAGAATACAATCACTATCCATAATACATTATTTTTCATAACTTTGCTTTTTTAACCTACCACAGGAATAACTATTTTCTCGCCTTTTTCATCTTTCAACGGGGTCAACCCGGCAGCTTGATTAGCCGGATCATTATTAAAAGCTTCTACCCTATATTTCAATCGAAGCGAATATTTTTTTAACACCAAGCGGTCTCTCCCGTCGAAAACGATATCATCCTTGGCCAACTCTTCTAAAAACATAATGTATTTAGTTTCTGAATAGCTACCAAGGTAATACGCTTCCGCAACGTTAAATATTGGATCACCACTATATCCACCATCCAACTCCGTCCACCATTTCGGGCGCTCCAATTTATCAGACACCTGAAATATAGCTCGTTGATATTTTACATCGGCAGCAACTTTCACCTCTTCACTTTCGTCTATTTGCAATACAAAACGATATGCTTTCTCGGCTAACCGGGGATCATTCAAAAAAGTAACCGTTATCGTATCTAATTCCTGTCCGGCAGAAAACTCACATTTTTCCGGTAATTCATATAACTCAGCCGGCAATGTCGTCAACTTGGGATCAGCGGACACACTAAATGCCCGGTTTTCTGTTAACCATTTTCCTTTGGTTCTTATTGGAATCTCGACTGAAACTCTATCTTCATTATAGGTTCTAAAGGATAATACAGTACTATCTACCGTCGCATCCGCTACAAAAGAAAGAAATACCTTATTATCGGAAAACTCTTCGATTCCTTTTCTATCACAAGAAGTCAATCCTCCTGTCAATATTAACGCAAAAACAATAAAAGATCTCATAACTGTATTAATTAATATTAGTTTCACTATCCGGCAAAGGCACAACAAAATGTTCCTCCGAAGCCATTATCGTTTTACCCGACTCTGCCGGAATATTTTTATTCAAACGCTTATACAGGTAAAAAGTCTGACCTTCACCGATCCAATCCCTACGCATATCATTAATTAACAAACGATTGAATGTTTCCATGGTTGCATTTGTCACATCTATTATGGATTGATCCGTTTTCTTCAAACCCCGTCCCTCTTTTACATAATTTAAATAAGTCTTAGCTTTTGCAAGTCCGTCTGCATCTTTTTTAGCTAAAATCTCAGCAGCCATATAATAGATCTCACTCATTCGAATCAACGGAACCAATGTTTTACTAATCTCTATCTGTGTAGAACCACCAGTAGTAGGAGCATCATATTTTTTCAGTCGATAATAAGAGTTATAATTTTCCCAGTCATGTATCCAGTACGTATACCGATAATCATTAGAAATAAATGTCTCCAAATTATTATTAAATGTTAAATCCTTTTCGAAATAATTATTCTCGATCTCGGATACACACAAGAAGGTTGCATTGTCTTCATTCGTAATATCATTTATTTTTTGATTTAATTCCGGTAGATCGATCACATATAAACCGAACATCACATCCGTATACAATTTTGAACCGCCGGAAGAGGTATTAAACGGAAAAGCACGATTTTTGGCAACAAAAGTGATAATTTCATTGGCTTGTTCCAATGCCTCCGTCTCTTTCTGGGCATACAAATAGACTCGTGCCAATAAAGCTGTTGCGGCCCAATAATTCATATGATATCCTCTTCGATAAAAAAAGATATTATCTCCCGTTCCAGACATTTCAAAAGTCACCGACGGACTAAACGACTTAGCGGTATCAATTTGCCAAAGCAATTTTTTAGCTTCTTTCAAATCCTCTGTAATCAATGTCAGACACTCATCCACTGTTTTTTTATTTGAAACATAAGATGGATACATATTTATATAAGGAATAAATTTTCTACCTCCAGGCTGAGTTACAGGTGCCGGGGCAAACAAACGTAGCATATCGAACTGCAAAAATGCACGTAAAGCCAAGGCTTCTCCCCAAATCATCGATTTTTCCCGATTTTTCAAGGGAAACATATCCGGATCGGTATTTTCTATATTTTTTATAAGATTGTTGCAATTGGCCACGATATTGTACGTCTCGTTCCATATGGATTCGATTTTCGGTTTCAGATGCTCATAATCCCAGTCATACACGGCTGCCCCCCTTTCCATGGCATTCAACTCACTGGAACCATACGTGTAATCGTACACTTGGCCTAAAGCATCCACTATACCCCAACTCATATTCATCCCGTACAAATTCCCTGTTCCCATTGTATAATAAATACCATTCAGAGCATGGCGAAAACCGTCAGCAGAATCAAAAAGATCCTCTTCATCAATTTCATCCTCCGGTTTCACGTTCAACCATTCATTACATCCCGATATAAAGAATGGTAAAAACAATAACAATAAAAATCTATATTTTTTCATATTACCTAAGTTCTAAAAAGTTGCACGTAAGGTGAAATTTATACTTCTTGCAAACGGGTAACTGGTTCCCCGTTCCTGTTTCACACTGGACAAACGGAAAATATCGTTCATTTGAAATTCCAAATTCAGCGTTCTCAAATAGATTTTTCGTAACAAATCCTGATTAAAATCGTAACTGAGGGTCAACGTACTTAATGATAATACATTTTCATCCTGTACAAAACGGGAAGTAGGCAGAGTTACCGCATCTCTGTTTTTAATATCTTTTAACGGTGCTATATCTCCCGGTTTCTCCCAACGCTGAGTCAGCACGCGTTTATCCACGTTGCTATTTTCGATATCCGCATTTTCTACGCTATTCACCAAAGTTTCATTGTAGATCTGTTTTCCCCATTCATAAGAGAAAGAAGCAAACAAGCTAAATCCTTTATAGGTGGCATTTACCCCGAAAGATCCACTGGCATCCGGCTCTGTATTTCCCAAAACAACTTGTTGCGATGCCTTCCACTGATTACTAACCTGACCGTTTCGATAGAGGTACAACTCTTTACCGGTAGTCGGATCAATACCCAAAGAACGGACTCCGTAAATAGAGGTCAGGGAAGCCCCCTCTTCGTATTTCATCAATGGCTTGGCATATTCTTCCATAGTCTTATCCCACCAAGCGACTGACTCCTGACTCTCTTCTGCATCCGCATAATAATCGTCTACCTGATTGTTATATTGCCTTAGAGCATCAGAAATTTTTAAAATTTTATTTTTATTATGGCTCATATTTCCCCATAACGCGACGTACCAATTTCCATCTTTCACAACATCAAATTGAGTCCTGATTTCAAAACCCTCATTTAAGGTTTCTCCCATATTACTTTTATACGAAGTAAATCCGGACGAACCGGGCAAAGTTACATCCGTAATCAAATCCACGGTCTTATCCCTATAATAATCAAAATTCAAAGCGATACGTTCGTTCCAGAAACCCAAATCCGTACCGATATTCATCTTATTCGTCGTTTCCCACTTTAAGTCTTTATTTCCCAATGCTCTTAATGCGACACCGAATCCGGCTATGTACCAACGGTCAAAAGTCTTATAAATAGTTTTTGCATTGTAAGGGGCGAAGTTAGTTTTTCCGGTCTGTCCGTAAGAACCTCTTAATTTTAAACGGGTTATTACTTCATTGCCCTTTAAAAAACTGTAATTATGAACATTGATTCCCAAACCTCCGGACCAAAAAGGCGCCCATTTCTGATCCAATCCGAATTCGGAAGACCCGTCGAAACGAACGGAAAGATCCGCTAAATAGATATCATTCCAGGTATAGTTAGCTAACAAAAGAAAACCGACCAAGCGAGTTAAATTTTCAGATTTCGAAGGTTTATTATAAACCTCTGCCGCAAAATTCGGAGAGTGATATTCTCCGGACGGAAAACCCCGATAGTGAGACGAAGTACTCTCTGTTTTGGTATTCGTCGCATTCATCACCAAAGAAGCATTTAAGGCATGCGCATTTCCCAATACTTTAGAATAATAAGCCCCAACCTGAGCATCCCATTTGGTAGACTCTCCTTTTGTAATATAAAGATCACCCATAAATTCCGTAGAAGATATATTCGAAGACTTAGGATCTATAAAACGTTCATTCTTAGATATAGTTTTCGTTATGGCAAACTGACCTTTTAATTGAAAATGATCCGTCACATATATCTGAGCCATCAAACGTTCTATAAAGGTATCCGATTTATCGTACTGGAAATTATTTAATAACGCCTCATATAAAGGATTATTCTTTCCTCGCCCATCATTGTTTCTCATTTTAGAAAATTCCAGTTCCTGAATAAGATTACCTTGTTTATCATACGGACGGTCATACGGTTGCAAATGCGAATAATCACTAAAATCCCCATAGGGAGAGTCTTGGGCATCCGTATAGGTATATTCTATATAATTAACAACCTGTAACCAATTTCCAATTCGATAATCCACATGAAAACCCAAATCTAAATTATCCCGATAAGAGTCTTTCATCACTCCATTATCGTTTTTATAACTGACATCGAGTCCATACCGCAAATCTTTGTTACCGCCTTCAACAGATAACGAATGCTTGTGCATAAAAGCATTACGTAAAGGTAAAGAAAGCCAGTCCGTAGTAACACCTTCTTTTACACGAACCAAGCGCTCATTATAAGCATTCATCGCCTGTGTCCAAGTTCCACCGAAAGCAATATTCGGATCATACAATCCTGCCCGTTTTTCTATTTCCAATTTTTCGGCAGCATTTGCTAAATTGTAGTCAGAAAGATCCGGCATTTCAATTTCTCCGGTCAAACTATAAGTAATCACCACCTCTCCCGGTTTAGGAGCAACCGTTGTAATAACCACGACGCCGTTTGCAGCACGAGAACCGTACATCGCCGTAGCCGAAGCATCCTTTAGAATTTGTATATTCTCTATTCGCATCGGGTCCATATCGTATACCTTCTGTACGCTTACTTCAAATCCATCCATAATAAATACCGGAAGATTCGGATTATTTTTTAACGAAGATTTCGACAAAGCATCCTTATCCAAATCCTTTACCCCGATACCGGAACGTCCCCGGATATACATTTCAGGAACGGCATTCGGATCCGAACCCCATTTATTACTTTGTTGTATCCGGAAAGAGGGATCGAAAGTAGATAATGCTTTTATTACATTCGTTTTAGAAACCTTCAATAAGTCTTCCCTCTTGATAGAAACCGAACTACCCGTAAAACTCTCCTTTTTAATATTCGCATACCCGGTAACCACCACCTCTTCCACCTCTTTTACCTCCTCTTTCATCGTGATGACCAACTCTTTCTCGTCGTCTTTCGGGTCCTTGCTAAGACGATGTTCCACCTTTTCCATGCCGATAAAAGTGAATACAAGGATGGTCGTGTCCTGTTTGGGAATTTCGATGGTAAATTTTCCGTCGAGATCTGTCGAAACGCCTAAAGTCGTACCTTTAATCACCACCGTTACGCCGGGTAAAGGTATCTTTTGAGTATCAATGACCTTTCCTTTGATTACTCTTTTCTTTTCCTCTTTTTTCTCGTCTTTTACAGGGGTAATGATCACTACCTCGTTCTGGATTTCATAAGAAAGGGAGGTTCCTTTCAACAGCTGATTTAAAACTTCTTCCAAAGCCGCATTTTTTACATTGAGGTCCCTTTTGCCGTATTTCAGAACCTCTTCCACCTGATACAAGAAACGATAGCTCGTCTCTTTACTCATGTTCGTAATGATTTCATCGATGGTAGCGTCTTTCATATTCATAGTCAATTTCACGACCTGCTGAGCGGCATTGACCTGCAGAAAAAAGACCGACATGAACAGAAGAAGAACGCAACGTTTAAAAATAAATCGCATTTTTAGCAATCTTTGATTCTCATCAAAGACCCCGATTCCGTTTTTTTTCATACTTTTACATGCTTAATGATTAATGATCGATTTGTTAATCGTTATCTAAACTCAATTTTCAAGCAGAAGATAGGACCAGTATCTTCTGCTTTTTATTTTTTAATACTCGAATTCCATTACATCCTTTTACGCACCACCACATTGTTTTTATTGACCTCGAAAGAGATCTTCGCCGATTTCTCTAACATCCGTAAAGCTTCCGAAAAATCTTCATACCGTTCCAACTCTCCGGAGAAATGATAATTTTTCACTTCCGGATTCATGTAGAAAACACGAATATCATACCATCTGCTCAATCGGGCCATAATCGATTCCAAGGTCTCGTTTTTCATCACGAAACGTCCGTCTTTCCAAGCCGAATAGGCTTCTGCATCCACTTCTCGAGAAGAGAGCTTCCCGCTTTTTTTATTATAAACAGCTTGCTGATTCGGATGCAATTCCACGGACTGATTACCTAAAACGACCCGAACCGCTCCCTGATTCAAAGTCGCTTCGACATCCTCCTCATCAACATAAGCCTGTACGTTAAATTCCGTTCCCAAAACTTCTACCTGCAACTTATTCGGCGTGTTGACAACAAATGGATGACTTTTATCTTTCGCTACCACAAAAAAAGCTTCTCCCTTCAAAAATACCTCCCGTTTTCCCTCTCCAAATTGCTCCGGGAAACGAATCTCCGAATCAGAGTTCAAATAAACCCTCGAACCGTCGGACAAAGTCAGATTATATTCCCCTCCCCGGGGAATACGGATCGTAGAATAACGAATCTCCCGCACTACCGTATCCTGTTTCCCTCCTTGCAAGGCCACACTCTTTCCGGTATTTAAGGCCACGACACCGTTATTTAAAACGATCTGCTGGACATTACTATCCTGCAATTCGATCTGCTCTCCTCCGGACGTAATCAAAATCGCCTTGGATGTTCCTACCTGAATACCGGTAAATTCGACAGGCGGTACGATCTCTTCCCGTTGTTGAAAAAACCACAAGCCGACACCGACCAACAAAGCAATCGAAGCGGCGATCCCGATCCCCCAACCTAATTTCCGGTTTTTCTTTTTAAAAGGAGATAACTGTTGCTCGAGCGCTCTCCACTCCTTTTCAATATCCAATCCCTCCACGTACTTATCCCGCTCCGCTTTGTTATCCGAATCCATAATCCGGTCATACAATCTCCGATTGTCCGGGTCAGCAGCCAACCAACGCTCCAATTTCTCCTCCTCCCCGGAGGAAAGTCCGTGAACAAATTGCCTGGCTATCAAACGGGATATTTTATAATCTTTAGGTTCTAACATAAAACTTCTCTCCTTCATTTACAGAACGACTAAGAAACTCAAAAGGATGACTCGCTCTCTCTATTATTTTCATTTTTAACATTTCAATAGCACTTGGGGACGGGGTAAAAGTGCTATATCGACTGTTTTCAAAAACAACATAGAAGCAATATTTATCTAATTTAGCTTAGACGGAGCGATGGCAAACAAATCAAGCATCTCTATTGGTAAACCTTCGAGAAATGTTTTATACTTTTGCGCAAAACGAGAAACGATACGGAATATTCCCCGACCGCAATATTCGCATAAACAATATTTGTGATATATCTATGTACGAAGACCATGAATTCAGAGGTTGTTATCGGATTTTGCGCTCAAACGGTTCAATGTTGCCAAGCCTTTAACCGTTAGCAAATATTTCTGCCGTGGATGTCGTGGCTTATCTGGATAGAGCATACAAACAAATTCCTCTTTGATGGCAGGATTAAGTGAGTATTCCATAAAGTTTTCACGATTTTTTAATCCTATAGCCAGCATCAGTTCTTTTACAGACAGGCGATTGCCGGAAAGAGCCTTAATCAGGCGAATGATATTTTCATTGTCCGTATGCCATGCATCTTCGGTACTTGTCGGGGTACTTGTCGGGGTACTTGTCGGGGAGAGTGCAATTGCGTTCTCCAGAGTATCAACGACCAAATATCGGTTCTTCAACTCATTGTTTTCACCCATTAACAAATTGCGGAAAAAACGTTCCAGATATTCGGATTCCCGTTTTACACCTTTCTGAATATTTTGGTAGTTAGCTCTTACCAATGCATTACGGAAATACCAAGAATGATTGGCAAAAAGGTTATTTTCCACATCAAATCCCATGGAACGTAAATACTGAATGGTAAATACAGCAGTTGTACGTGTATTGCCCTCTCCAAACGGATGTATCTGCCATAAGCCTGATACGAAATTGGTTATATGTCTAACTATTTGGCTGATGTTTAATCCTGTATAGTCAAAGGCTCTTTCTTGTTCAAAGTCATATTCAATAGCCCTTCGAATGTCGGGAGCAGATACGTACAATATAGTATCTCCACGAAGTACCCATTCCTTTTTCGTTATATTATAATTGCGAATTTGTCCTGCAAATTCGAACACATCGTCGAATATGCGCCGATGTACAGCAGTTAGTCCGGCTATGTTAAAAGCAAAAGATCGTTCATTAAGTAACTTAGTTATGTTGGTAGAAACCTTATCCGCTTCTTCTGTTCCATTATCCTTTTCAGTATAAATATCTTTTGACTCATAGTAACTCTTGATAAGTTCCTGCACTTCATCAATAGTTATATCCCCCTCGATGTGTCTACGAGCCGTATTAATAAGATATTCAGAGGGCTTTAAGCCATCTACTGCCTGTAAACCAATAGCTGTCTGCCACGCATAGCCTTTTTCTCGTTTCTGAGGTTCACTCTGACGGATATATTCGTCGAAATTAGTCATATCAATTTGTCTATATAGTTCCATTGATCGCTGATCTTTTGTTGTGGAGGATTCCGAGAAAGCAATTCGCAAAACAGCTTGATCGATACACAATTTTTATGTTCAAAAAACGTATCGAGTAATGTTTTGTCCGAATTTCCACGAGAATATCCCATGATAAGCACTCACAATAAACGTCCGGCAAATTTTATTGCTTATAAATGCGTATTGAGTACTTTTCGGATCACCATCGATTAGAAATGCCGTTCCCGTTTTACCCATGATTTAAATCCGATGCAGAAAATATAAAGTCCTCTGAAAACGTCCCAATCTGATGTTTTATCTGTTCTGCTATTTTCATATTTTATCTTGTATGCAGATGTAAAGATACAAAAAACATCCCGTTATTTATGTAAAAAACGGGACGTTTATTCTACCACCTTATCCTTTTCCGTTCTTCGTCCATATATTCATCTGTCTATTTTAATGCTTTTATGATGCGCTCCTTCTGCATTCGTTATCGACCAATACGAAGTCGTAAATAGCACTTTTACCCCGTCCCCAAGTGCTATAGTTTGTTTTTTACGGGATGGCGAAAACGGAGCCTGTCGTCGCCGAGGTATCAATTCGCCCGTCTGTATTCATTAGGCGTTACGCCTGCATATCTTTTAAAAAAACGTACGAAATGCTGCGGATATTGGAAACCCAACTCATAAGCGACTTGGGTGATCGATTTGCTATAATCAAACAAGATTTCCTTCGCCACGTCCAACATTTTCAATTGTATATATTCTTTTGCCGTTTTCCCTGTTTCCTTTTTGATCAAATCACCGAAATAATTGGGCGAGAGACAAATCTTGTCCGCAAAATATTGAACGGACGGCACACCTTTTTCCGAAGCAATCCCCGTACTCAAATAGTCATCAAGAAGTCTCTCGAAACGAGCCAACACGTCGAGGTTCATATCCTGCCTCGTGATAAATTGCCGTTCATAGAATCGTAGACAATAATCCAGCAATAATTCTATATTCGTGCAAATCAGTCCTCTGGTATGTTTATCTATGGCATGTTGCAATTCCGTTTTTATTATAGACATACAGTTGAGAACGATCGTTCGCTCCTCTTTCGAGAGGTGTAGTGCCTCATTAGACTCGTAAGCAAAAAACGAATATTTTTTAATTTTCTGCCCCAATGAAGTACCGCGAATGAAATCAGGATGGAACAGCAAGCCTTTGGCTTTGGTCGGGATTCCCTCGATCGTGGAATAGCCGACGGTTTGTCCCGGAGCAATGCTGACTATTGTCCAATCGTCGAAATCATATTTGGTCTTTCCGTAGTTTATCGTACAGGCTACCGTCTCTTTCAAAAAGATCGAATAGAAACCGACCGTCATGCGATACGGTTTCTGACTCTCCACCGTGTCGAAATCGACGAAGTTGACTTGCGGATGTCGAGTCTCGAAATCGAAGAGGTTATTGTATTGTTCGATCGTATCTACTTTCAATATAGGGGATTCATTCATATCCATAGCGACGACTTTTATTCAGAACAAAGATAGTGTTTTTATCGTATCCGAACCGGGATCACATCCGAAAACGGTAATCGGGGTAATTCTTTCCGTATATTCCGTGATTCAGGTAATATCGTTGAACATCAAACAATAGTAAAAATTGCAAAATCCGTAAATAAGGTAAATCGAACCTTGTTTTTGGTATGATACGATATATAGCTACTCCGTATTTTTGTATTAAAACAATAAGATATGAAGAGCAATATGAAACGAATTTTATTTTTAACGGTATTGACAATTACAGCCTTATGCGTCCCATGTCACGGAAAAGACAGAGAACGGACACCAAAATCGATAAAGAGAGTCGAAGCAAACGAAAATCATTTTAAAGCCGATACGAATATGAAGGAGAATTTGAATTTATCTCAAAAGTGGGACAAAGTATTCCCGCAAAGCGACAAAGTAAATCACAGCAAAGTAACTTTCCGTAACCGCTACGGCATCACGCTCGCGGCCGATCTGTATATACCGAAAAAAGTAGAGGGGAAATTACCGGCCATAGCCGTTTGCGGGCCGTTCGGAGCCGTAAAAGAACAATCATCCGGCCTGTACGCTCAAACTATGGCCGAACGCGGTTTCTTAACCATAGCCTTCGACCCATCGTTCACAGGCGAGAGCGGCGGCGAACCCCGTTACGTGGCGTCGCCGGACATCAACACAGAAGACTTTTGCGCGGCAGTCGATTTCCTCTCGACACGCGACGATGTCGATCCAGAACGAATCGGCATTATCGGTATTTGCGGCTGGGGAGGGATGGCGATCAACGCAGCCGCTATCGACACTCGCATCAAAGCAACGGTAGCTTCGACGATGTACGATATGAGCCGTGTAAACGCTAACGGTTATTTCGATGCAACGGATGCCGATGCTCGCCACGAACTACGTAAGCAACTTAACGCACAACGGACCGCAGATTACCGGAACGGCACTTATGCACTTGCCGGAGGCGTGATCGATCCGTTGCCTGAAGATGCTCCGCAATTCGTGAAAGACTATCATGCTTATTACAAGACCGAACGCGGTTATCATCCCCGCTCGTTAAACTCCAACCGCGGCTGGAACAAAACATCGGCCCTGTCATTTATCAACATGCCTATCCTTTCTTACAGCGATGAAATCCGTAGTGCCGTACTCTTGATACACGGAGAAAAAGCCCATTCTCGTTATTTCAGCGAGGACGCTTTCAAAAAGCTGAAAGGCGACAACAAGAAGTTAACGATCATACCCGGTGCAAATCACACGGATTTATACGACCGTACGGATACAATACCCTTCGATCAGTTGGAAACATTTTTCAACAATTACCTGAAATGATATACGCGTAAAAAAGCGATGATTACCTACGCGTAAATTTTTCCGGCTTCATTTGTCCGACACGGTTCGACAGATGAAGCCGGTCATCCATCCGTAACCCACCACCCAAAACAAAAAAAATAATACGACAAGAAAACCGAAGAGCTTAAATCCCTAATAAAATTAGAAGAATATAGAAATAATCCTTTAAGGAGGTTTTTAATGATTCTAACGAACGGTATTTCAATGTTTTAACAGTATTCACCGAAATCCCCAACAATTCCGCAATCTCTTTATTTTGTTTTCCGTCCAAAGAGAGCTTAATGACCCGGGCGCTTTGCGGGGGCAAGGCATCAATGGCTTGGGAAATAATTCGATAAGACTCTTCCTCTATCAATAGATCTCTAAAAAAACTTTCATTGCCGACGACTTCCGAATCCATATAGTCAACCGTATCTTTCCGCGATTTCAAATAGTCAAAACAGCGATTACGTACCAATACATACAAAAAGATTTCCAAGTTAGGGATCGTGTCATACTCTTCCCGTTTCTCCCATAGTTTGATAAAAATCTCCTGAGCAATATCTTTAGCCGCATCCCCATCTCCTATATACCGTTTGGCGACGGTACACATGGACGCGTAATATTGCTGAAACAAAGTCTTATAGGCTTTTATATCACCCCGCTTTATCGCATCAAAAGAGACTTTATCCACCATAGTATATAAAAACTACCCTATTTATTTCCAACACGAAAAAAATGATCGCTAATCAAAACTTCAAAAATTCCACAACAAAATCACCCCGTCAAAGATAATATCTTTATCTTGTTATTATCCATCAGCACGTTAAAAAGATTCAATTTCACCAGAATCAAGAGGTCATTTTAGCCGTATACCCTCTTGCAAAAAAACGACAACCAACTTATTCTCTTCTTTCTTCTCAAAAAAGCGTTTTCTTCAATTCGTAACACAATCTGAAAAGTACCTTCATTTTTCTTTCCGGTACATCAACTTTACACGACACGGGGCCATAGAAACAATACCCCGGGAAAAACAATGTCATTATAAAACGGATAATTCAGATCGACAAACACTTCAGATGTCCTTTCTTCTCATATATAGAAATATTTTCTAAATTCGGTGTTATCAAAAAGCTCTTTGGACACCGTATGTTTATGTAAATAGTTATTTATATCCTCAAAATTATCATTATTTTTATGGAATTATCCGTTGAATAGCATCTATAGAACAACTATTCAGCTTTAAAAACGAATAATAAATTGATTATTGACGAAAAAATAAAGGAAATGAAAACAATAAGATTACTTGTAGCCATACTTTTCGTTCTGTTCGTAACAGAAGGATTCGGACAGTCAGAAAATGCAGAAGAAAATCCGAGGACAGCTTTGACCGAAGCTCGTAAGACGTATGAACAAGCCTTAAAAAAGAAAAACTCTCCTCTTTTGATTAAGTCGATTATCCTACAGATCAAATACCAAAGCTTAATCGACCAAGACAGTATACCGACGTTGCTGTCCAATTTAGAAAGTCTTACAGCGACAAGTAATAATCCGGTTGAAAAAAGTATTTTACACTCGCTTTTAGCCGAATTATACAAATCCTATTATATAAACAGGGCCTTTGAAATCAACAGGCAGACTCCAATCAGCGGATACACACCTGAAGATATGAAAATTTGGACGGGTAACATCTTTATTGAAAAGATTTTCCATCATATAGAAGCTTCTCTAAAACCGTCTAAAGAACTAATCGCCACAAACAGCCTGCAATACAAAGATATTTTAATCTTAGGAAAAGACTCCCGGGAATTCAGTCCGACACTTTATGATTTACTTGTTTATCGCAGTATCAAACTGCTCTCTTCCATAAGCTACTACGTTTCCGACTTCTTTGAGCAAAAACCTCTCACGAACGATAAGCTGTTTGCTCCCGCAGACGAATTTGTCCAATTGCCCCTACCCGAAGAACCTTATAATTGCGATCAATACATCATCCGCTTATACCAATCTTTACTTCAGGTTCAATTTAATTCGGGACAAAAAAATACATTATTATGGGCCAATCTACAACGGCTGAATTTCGTATCGACTCATATTACGAGCGTAAATGCCAGCTCTCTCTTTGAAAAAGCCCTATTCGAGTTAAACGAAGAATACCGGAACGATCCGCTTCGAGTAGAGATATTGCATACTCTTGCCCAATTATACCTTCAAAAAAATATCGAACGATTGAAATCTAAAATCCATATAGAGAATCCGGAAAACCCGACAAAATCCGAAGAGGAAAAAGAGACGCGCAAAGCCCTTCGATTATGCCAGGAAGGAATTCGACTTTTTCCCCATTATTTTAGGATCAATATCTTAAAAGATTTGGAAACAACAATCAAAAGAAGCCGAGTGAGTGTCAATCTCCTTCAAACGGTATATCCGGGAAAAGACCAGATTATCCACGTAAACTACAAAAATACCTCTTCCATCAAATTCGAATTGTATAAATTAAACGTAAAAATGAACGACTATCTTACCGGTACCTCCAAAGCCTATCCGAAAGAAAAAATTTCAACCCGTTCATACAAACTTCCCTCCTGGCTGATTGCATACGACACGACTTTTCAGATCCCGATCTCCCGGATCGGTCTTTACGAACTGATTATCAGCAGTCAGGGAAACACGTTAGAAAAAGATACTCTTTATTTCAGTTCCAGCCATTTCGCCGGATTCCCTCGCCAAATAAAGAAAAATACCAATTCCCTATTGGTATGCGATATGGAGAGCGGAAAACCCATACCCGGAGCGACGGTAAATATTTATAATCGGACGGGAAATGAAACTTACCAGTACATTTCTCAATATCGTACAGATAAATACGGCATGGCTTCTATTCCCACGGACCATAGAAATACGCTCTGTTTTCAAATATCTTCAGGAGAAGACATTTACGGTGCTATTCATTATCTACCTTCATACTATTCCAATTATCAAAATCCCACACAACTATCCGAGGTAAACCTGTTTACAGACAGGGCCATTTACCGGCCGGGGCAGACGATCTATTTCTGCGGAATAGCCTGGGAAGCCAATAAAGAAAATTCAAAAGCAATCGCGGGAAAAGAGTATACCGTAACCTTCCACGATGCCAACAACCAGGAGATCGCCAGTAAACGGTTCACCTCTAACGAGTTCGGATCATTTGCCGGAAATTTCACGATTCCCAAAGATATATTAAACGGCCACGTATCGATCCGTACTGACGGAGCCCGACATTTTGTAAGCGTTGCCGAATACCAACGTCCCAAATTCGAGATCACGTTCGATCCTGTAACGGGAAGTTATCAATCGGGCGACACGATAACCGTAAAAGGGAAAGCAAAAACCTATTCCGGAGTAAGTTTATCCGACTGTCAAGTCTCCTACACGTTATCCAAAAATAATTTCTACCGATTTAATCCCAAACGTTTTATATCCCACGGTGAAGTAATGACGGATCGCAACGGAAATTTCCAAATTCGATTTGCCACAGACACGACAACACAAGATACGCCTTATACCGGAGTATACAACACTTACTACACGGTTTCGGTTACCATTACCTCTCCGAACGGAGAAACACAAACAAAAGAATTTACACTCCGTATCGACAAGACCCCTTACCAACTAAGCATACAACTACCCACGCGGTGGAACAAGCATAACCCTCTCGATGTAGAAATCACAGCTGTCAATGCTAACGGTAATCCATTAGCTCAGACGGTAAACTACTCCATCGCACAACTCAAACCTCTCTCTAATTTAAAAGAGTCCTATTCGATAAACAATGCCATCATTGAAAAAGAGATTCTCCAGGGAGTCTATAAAACCGGGAATAACCCGTTACATATCGATTTATCCATTTATCCTTCCGGAGCTTACCTGTTCACGGCAGAAGGCAGTACCTCCAACGGGCAGAAGATCCGCAGACAAAGAATCTTTTATCTCTACGACCCATCGGACAAACGTCCGCCGATATTGACTTATAACTGGCTTATAGAAGAAAAAACGACTTGTAAGCCCGGAGAAGAGGCCAAAATCACATTGGGTTCTTCCGCCTCCGACGTATACGTTTTATACGAAATATACGATCGGGGACAATTTATACAAAGAAAACGTTTTGAGCTAACAGACGAGAACATCACGCTATCCGTCCCTTATAAGGCAGATTACGGAAAATCGATCCAATTACTTATCACCTACGTGAAGGATCGACAACTATTCTATAATGCCATCACGATTAAACGACAGGAGCCCGACAAGCAACTGGATATCTTCACCGAGTCATTCCGGGATCATCTTTCTCCCGGACAAAAAGAGGAGTGGAGTTTTACGGTTCGCAACAAGGCGGAACAACCCGTGTTCGCCGAATTTATGGCCGGAATGTACGATGCATCCTTAGATCAATTCGCCTCGAACAGATGGTATTTCAATCCTGTGCTCCGGTACTACGAAATAACACCGCAATGGGACGCCAACACTCTTTCGTTCAACATATACAGATCTATCGATTTCAAATCAAAAAATTACAAGATCCCCGCATTCAAATTCGACCGGTTGAACCTTTTCGGGTTGAAATTCAATCAGCCCATCGTCGTTCGCGGATACGCTGCCGGCCGGGCAGCCAAAACGGTCATGCAGGATGCCGTATTGGAAGAGAACAGTGTTACAGAATATGACTATGCCGGTGAATATTCGGACGAAGCAAAATCGGAAGAACAGCAAACTCCCCCGGTACAAATCCGACAAAACTTACAGGAAACGGCCTTTTTCTATCCGCAATTACGCACGGACTCCGCCGGAAATATTAGTATCAGATTTACCGTCCCTGAAGCTACGACCACCTGGCGTTTTATGGCTTTAGCCCACACTCCCGACATGGACTTCGGCCAATTGGAGAAATCCGTACTCACCAATAAAAATTTCATGGTAAGCACGAACCTTCCCCGTTTTGTCCGTACCGGAGATCAGGTAATACTCAAGGCTACCGTGAATAATCTCTCCCCGTCTCAACAACAAGGCAATATTTATTTGGAGTTATTCGATCCTATAACGGACAAAACGATTAGCAGACAAACGCAATCATTCAACGTAGCTACCGATCAAAACCAAACTTTCAGCTTCTCTTTTACAGTTCCGGAAGGGTTCGATATGTTGGGATGCAGAACCGTGGCCTCCTCTTCCCTCTTCAGCGACGGAGAACAGCAAGTGATAGTAGTCGTTCCGAATGAAATAGCGATAACCAGAACCTTACCCATTTATATGATTCGCAAAGGAGAAGAGACGTTCGCGATGAACCTACCTAAAAAGATTACTCCGTATCGGTTGACGCTTGAAATGACAGCCAATCCGATCTGGTACGCGGTACTGGCCCTACCGAGCATCAACACCCCTCAAACGGACAATGTCACCGAAATCACGGCATCCTATTATGTCAGCACATTAGCTACCGCTATCGCAAATGCCAATCCAGAAATTACCCGGACAATAAAAGAATGGCTTAGAAAACCGGGCAATACCCTGACCTCTCCTTTAGAAAAAAATGAAGAATTAAAATCCATCCTTCTCCAATTGACACCCTGGGTAAGAGAGGCTCAAAACGAAACCGGGCAAATGCACCTATTGGGAGAATTATTAGATATCAATCGTCAAAACTACATCCGTAAACAAGCCCTGACCCAATTAGCCCGACTGCAAAACAGCGATGGAGGCTGGAGTTGGTTTAAAGGATCCAAGTCCAATACCTTTATTACCGAGAACGTATTAGAAGCCATGGCAAGATTAGTTAGAACCGGAGCGACGGAACTATCTCAAGAAGAAAAAACGATGCAAATTCAGGCTTTAAAATACTTAGACGATCAAATCGAAAGAGAATATAGTGAAAAAAACGAATACGGATATTCGCAATTACTGTACCTCTATACAAGGAGTTCGTTCCGGGATATTCCTCTAACAAACGCCTTAGAAGCCCACAAACACTATCTATCGAAATTCCAAGATTCCTGGGCCGATCTATCTCTTTATGAAAAAGCCCTTGTCGCCATGACATTGTACCGTTACGGTGAAACAGAAACGGCTAAACGCATTCTTCATTCGCTGAAAGAATACGCTACCATCACTCCGGAAATGGGCATGTTTTGGGCCAATAACCGTTCGAATTTATTTACCAATTCGGCCATTCAAACCCAGGTGGCGCTCATGAGTGCTTTTCACGAGATCGAAGGAGATTCCAAGGATACCGAACTCATGAAACAGTGGCTATTACGTCAGAAACAAACCCAAAACTGGGGAAGTACGCCAACAACCGTGGATGCCATTTACGCCCTTGTCCTCACGGGAAAAGATCAACTTTCCCAACAAGATCATCTGGCGATAAAATTGGGAAACAAAAATATCAATGTCACGCCGGAAGAGGCGAAATTGGGATACATAAAGAAAAGCTATACGGCAAAGGAGATCACATCCAAAATGACGAAGGCAAGTATTACTAAAACCACCGATCAGGCCTCCTGGGGCGGTCTCTATCTGCAATATTTTGAAAAATTAGACAGGATAACGTCTCATTCCGGTGGGGTATCCGTGAACAAGCAACTTTTCATAGAAGAAACAGGAAAGAACGGGAAAACCCTGATACCTTTAGCCGATCAGAAACTACGGATCGGAAATAAAATCAATGTTCGAATCACCGTACAAACAGGGCAGGATATGCAGTTCGTTCATTTAAAAGATTTACGTGCCGGTTGCCTTGAACCGACAGAACAGCTTTCCGGTTACCGTTGGCAAAACGGCATCTCCTACTACCAGGAGACCACGGATGCAGCCATGAATTTCTTCTTCGAATTCCTTCCCAAAGGAACCCATGTATTCGAATACACGTTATGGGTTGCACAAGACGGAGTCTACCAGGGAGGAATTGCCACCTTGCAATGTATATACGCGCCGCAATATTCAGCCAACAGCAAAGCTTCAATATTAAAAATCGAAGAATAATTAAAAATGCCGTCCGAAACATCAACGGACGGCATTTATAATTTAGGGACATTGCGATTGCTATTCCAGGATAAGCCGAAATCCCGAACCATGTACATTTTCAATTTTGATAGAAGGATCATCCTTAAAATACTTACGTAGTTTCGTCACGTAAACATCCATACTCCTCGCCGTGAAATAATCGTTCGAACCCCATATCTCATTCAACGCTTTTTCCCGCTGCAGTAATCCGTCCTTATGGTAGTATAGCAACTCCAATAAACGGGATTCTTTCGGGGTAAGCTTTATTACCTCATCATTTTTCGTGATCGTTCTTAATTCCGTGTTGAAAACGTAAGCACCCAACTCTATAAATTTCGGTTTTACTTCCGTCTCGTCGTGCTCGCATCTGCTGAGAATCGCTTTTATTTTAAAAATAAGCAATTCGGAATCAAACGGTTTAACGATATAATCATCCGCCCCGATTTCGTATCCTTGTTTCATATCATCTTTCATGCTTTTAGCCGTAATATACACAAAGGGTACGGCCATATCGATCTCCCGAATTTTCTTACCCAGTGTAAATCCATCCATTTCAGGCATCATCACGTCTAAAAGACACAGATCAAATTTCTCTTTCCGGAAAGCTTCAAATCCGTCATGTCCATTCACGCAATGGACCACATCATAATCGGACAACTCCAAATAGGATTTCAGAACAGATCCGAAACAAGGATCATCTTCTACCAAAAGTATTTTATGTCCCATACACTCAATTTTTAATTTATGGTTCAGGTTATAGTTTGTCTACTCTATTTTAAAAATAATCTCCACTAACGTCCCTTTGTTTTTCTTAGAAGTCAAGCGTATCGTCCCGTTATGCAACTCCACGATCGACTTCACGTAACTCAATCCCAATCCGAAACCTTTTACATTATGCAAGTTCCCGCTCGGTACACGGTAAAATCGCTTAAACACTTTTTTCTGAGATTCTTTAGGTATTCCGATACCGCTATCTAAAACCCCAATAATAAAGTGTCCGTCGACACGACGTGTAAATATATAAATATTCAACGAATCATACGAATACTTGATCGCATTATCTAACAAATTACACACGACATTTAACATATGTACCTCATCGGCCTCCATGACAAATCCTTCCGGATCCAACTCTTCCTTAATTTCTCCTCCCCGTTCTTCAACCTGTAACCGGAAATGTTGTACGGCCTCATCTACCAATATATTCAAATCGGCCTCTACTTTATTCAAATGAATCTCTCTGCGGTCCAATTTGGCCTGAAGCAAAATACGTTCCACATATTTATTCATCCGGTCATTCTCCTTACGGATCATCGTATTAAATTTCAACAGCTGATTTTTATCATTCAATACCTTTTCCTTTTCGATTGCCGATGTCGCTAAAGATATGGTCGCCAAAGGCGTTTTAAACTCATGCGTCATATTATTGATGAAATCATTTTTAATGACAGATACTTTTTGCTGACGCGTAAGTACTACTATGGTGAAAATAAACACCCCCATTAAGCCGAAAATGCAAAAAGCAGAGGCGATCAACATCCAACCGATATTTTCGTAAATCAACGAATCTGCCGATTCTAAGGTAATGCCCAAAATCGCATCCTTGACAATCCAATCCCTCGGGAATAAATCCGTACAATAGAAATTTTTCTTCAGGTCATCCCTTATGGCTTTTTGTTTCAACTCCTTTTTTCTTATGATCTCGTACTTAAAAGGAAGACGGATGTCCTTAGCATCCAATGTCATTCGCAAAAGCCTATTGATGTCTACACCTTCCAACCGCTTTTCGACAGAGACATTTTCCGGATCCTTCTCTTTAATCAATTTCAACATGAGATCCTCCAATCTCTTGTACAGAGCCTGTTGACTCAAATTACTCGTCGTATCTTGGATTCCAAACCCCAATGTCTTAATGCTTTGCTCCAAAAGGTCCTGATTCAGGTATCTTCTTTGCGGCAAATTATGAGGAGGGATGCTACCCGGCGTTTCGATCACGAAAGTAGTACTCTTGTTGGAGGATTTACTACCGTATTCCCATACTTGCGTAATAAAAGAAAAAGCCGGAAAATTTTCTCCTTCCATATTCGTCGAATCCCAGGGAATCACCTCTTTACTCTGCTCTTCAATACGCTTCATGTGTTCTGTTATTTCGGTAAGATAACGAACATTATTAATATCATCAATCGTATTTACCACCTGCTCCAGGGCCGCATGCACCTTTGAGGAGAAACGGATCTCGCTTTCTCTCATGCTGTATTTTATCCAAAACCACTGTACACCGACGACAGCAATAAAGGCGACCAACATAACGACGGTTAATATTCTGATTATTATTTTTTTGATCATACCAACAGAAATAGATTTAGCGAAAATAGTATTTTTTACGTCATCATGCAACAAAAAAGAGGTACCCGGGAAAGGCACCTCTCAAAAACAACTAAGTAATAAAAACGGGAAAATAAACCATAAAATGGTTTTTTACTTTAATTTGTCTTCTAATACTTTGTATATATTACTTTCTTTATTCTCGATCATCATCTTTTTGAAAAGAGCTTTCTGTGCATCCAAGCTATCAACCAACTCATCTTTTAAGATAAATAAAGAAACTTCCTTACCCGGATTTGCCTCGATTAAAGCTTTTGCCCAGTTGGCCCGCATTTTCAAATAACGTTGAATCCTCAATTGATTGACGCCCATCAACATTTCATAATCCTTGCTCTTTTTCTTGCTATTGGCGATCTTCTCGTTCTTAGCCTCTAACTCCTTAATAGGTTCTTCGTATTTTTCTTTGAATTGCTTCTTAATATTCTCGTATTCATCCATCAATCCGGAACCGTTTGCTTCAATTTCAGTCGGAAATTTGATCTTACCTTTAATCCAGATCATGTCCTTCGTATCCAGAATAATTTCAAGGGTCCTTTTCCCGTCAATATCCACCCAAACACGTGCCGGAATTTTCAGACTATCCGTTCTCAGATCTATATTACCATCTTTCACTTCCTGTTCAGCAAGAATGGTCAAGCCCGGTCTCCCCGGCATCTCAGCCATTAATTTTACAGGCCCATTCAAGCCTTCCACTTTTCCCCGAACTTTAACCTGATCACTATTGCATGCACTTAATAGAAATGCGATAAGCACTAAAATTAAATTAATTCTTCTCATAATAAACATATTTGGTCTTTATTACTTAAAATACACATCCTGAGGATGTAATGGTATCTTCATGAGATATCCGCTAATTTACGACAAATATACAAAAATATCATTCATAAAAGAATTATCTGTCGGAAAGCTTCAAAAAATCTTAAGTATTACAGATCAAGCGTCTTAAAAAGCAATTCGGTTCCGTCAGGAGCGGGAGCCGTGGGCGTAATAATCTTTCCCATGGGATCTATCAATAAAAAACGAGGAAAAGTGTAAGCCATATAACGGGCGCAAAACTCGTCCCGTTTTTGAAGGATATAGTGTTCACCCGGAATATTATTTTCCACTATATACTTCTCCCAAAGATGTTTAAGTTGTACATCATCCAACGAGAGAACGACAAAACGTATTTTTTTCTCTTTAAACTTCTCTTGCAAAAGCCTTAAAGCTTCAAATTTTTCCCTGGAAGCTTCATTCCAGGTCGCCCATACATAGACATAAACGTATTGGCCGGCAAACGAGCGCAAAGAAAACTCCTCGCCCTGTTGATTCATCATCCCGAAATCAGGTGCGGTAGCCCCGGCCGAAAGTCGCCGCCAACGATCCACCAACCTCTCTATTCTCGATATTTTCGCCGTATCCGTCACCTCTTTCCAACAAAGCGAGAGTAAATAATCCGAATCCCTTAATCCTTTCGTTGTCACATGATTCATGATTACCTCCGACAACAAATAGTTTTTTATCGTCTGATTATGAATATTCTCCAATACATAATTTACAAGCTCGCGTATATCCATACTACGTCCTTTGTAATATATGTAGTTCAACACGTATCGGGAAAAATCCCGTGAACCAATCAGGTCTCCATTGTCCAAAGAGAAGCCGGAAACAAATTCATCGAATACAGGACCCGGAACATATTTCCCATGCAATGAATCCATCCGGTGGAAATTAGGGTAGTAAAGAGCCCATCCGGCAACAACGTATTTGATCCGTTCCCGTTCCAAATCCGAAAAGGTCTCCCCAAAATTTTTAGCTTCCAACAGTAATATTTTTTCCCGAATCAGATTCTGCATCTCTTTTACGAACTCCTCTTCATCCAAATCAAAAAGTTTAAATTTCAATTCATTTTCTATTTCCCGTTCGTACAAATAATTATTGATGGCTCCCAACGTCCCGCGAAATTGTAAAGTTCCCCCAAAGTCCATCGAATTTACATTGATTTCCAGATCTTCACCGGGACTTAAAAACAAACTGATGCCGTATCGATCCATACTCGCGTAAGTAGCACGCTCCAAACCTATTTTTCCGGAAAAAAAATTCTTATCATCCAAAGGAAAGGTAAATTCACGATTGTTGGCGGTAATCCGGACAACCGAGTCTTGCACGTCAAAACGCCCTCCCACCTGTACACTATCAGAATGTGTACACGCAACCAATGTCAAAAAATATATTGCCGCAAGCAGTACCCTCATACTTTCAAACCTAAAATGGGATACAAAGATAAATATTCGCGCAATCACAATATGTTAAAGAAAAGGTAAATAAAAAGACCAAAAACAATTTTTTGAAGTAAAAAATAACATTACGAATATAAAAAATATTGCATTCCCTCAAGAAAAAAAGCGGGTAAAAAGAAAAGACTATCTGAAAAATTACAGATAGCCTTTTCCAAATTATCAGAAATTAATTATTTTACGATCGAAGTAAAATCCGCATTATCGAAATATTTTGCAAACTCCATGTCTGTTGCGGCCAATTGTTTCAAATCAGCATCCATGGCACATGCTTTCTTCAAGTTATCCAATACCATGGCATCGTCATTTGTTCTGGCTCCAATTACAGCCTTCAAATAAGAAGCCATAGCCGAATTTTCACCTGCATTCAATTTCTTTAAAGCCTCATTATTATTTCCGGCCAAAATATTAGCTAAAGCAGCGTTCACACAACTACAATTTCCAAAATATCGAACTGCATTATCATAATCACCCTTCATGATAGCGACAACACCTTTATTGTAATCTACTTCATTACCCACTCCGGTAGCAGCTCCGAAATAAACTTCAGCCTGTCCGATATTACCCTCTTTCAAAGCAATAGCACCCAAGTTATTCTGAATTGTTTTATTGTTGGCTGACAAAGAGTTGGCTTTCTCGAAATTAGCTTTTGCCAAATCTACTTGTCCCATTTCGAACTGAATCATACCGGCATCATTATAACCTCTCCAATCACTCGGGAACTGACTGATACAAAGATTATAAATAGCTAATTTGTCTGCATTGTCATCGAATAGGGTAGCAGAATACAGTAACTCCTCTACATTCAATTCAGCAGGATTAGACTTAGCCAAACCTTTCAATTCTTCGTCCGATTTACCGATTAACTCAGCATTTACCACAAACATGGATCTTCTCAATTTCGGAAGAATTTGATCGGCAATGATCGTGAAAGCAGAAGCAATATTTTTGATCTCTCTTTCTCTCACTTCCGGATCAGAATACATAGAAAGAACGCGAAGGATCAACTCCTTATCTTGAATATTAGAAGCTTCCATAGCTTTCTGGAATCCTTCCCAATCTTCTGCCACCACGTATTTTTTGAAAAATTCAGCATCCTTATATTGTTGAATTTTATCTTTTTTCATTTGTTTCTTCATGAAAGTAGAAGAATTAGCCTCGCGTTTGTTAGCTAACTTCTCGTTCCAATCATAGCTACCGTCCGGAGAAGCATATGATCTAACATCGATACCGTTTAATTTCATATTTTCCTTAGAAGCCGCTTCCTTAACAAATTTCTGCAAGTTCTTCATCTCTTCGGAAGTCATCTCTTTGGAACGAATATTGGCTGCATTGATTAAGAAATAGATCGCAGCCTCTTCTTGTTGTTTAATAATTCTCTGGAAGGCATCAGCTCCTAAAGCGATAGCCGGTTGATTCTCTACTAAAGTTTCCGTAGCAATCACACCATCACCGATTTTTCTCGGTTCAAATTTCCGAGATGCCTCTCCCTTAGAACCAAGAATGTCGATCTCTAAATTTGAAAGTCTCATGGCATCTTCAAAAGGAATCCGGCTCACGTAAGAAACCGTTTTTCCTGCCTCGTAAGGAATCACTTCGTTATTGCCCTGTACTTTTTCTCCTTGAATGGCTTTTGCCGCAAAGGCTTTTTCGCCTCCTTCATATCTCAATACCGGAGTGGCTTCAATTGTTACTTTTTTATGGAAATATTTTTCCGGGAAAGTAACATCAATTTTCAAATCAACCATACCGCCCTTCGTAACCAAAGTTTCAGGAGTTACCACATACGTAACTTCATTTGCACGTTTTTCCATCTTTTTCAAAGAAGAACAAGACACAGCAACAAGTCCGGTCAAACCAATAACCGCAACCAATCCAAAAGTTCTTTTCATAGAATTCTTAATTTTATTTGTAATACTCAAATTAGTTTTCACTTTTCCACAAAACAAATGTATAATTTTTTTTTAACATTACACATCGAAGTGCAAATTTTATACCAAATCCACTTTAATTTTGTCTAATATTAACCTCTCGGCTCTTTGGATCGCGTGCTCTACACCGTCAGGATCTGAACCTCCGGCAGTTGCAAAAAACGGTTGGCCGCCTCCACCGCCTTTCATTTCCTGTGCCGCATCTTTGACAATTTGTCCTGCATGCAAATCATATTCCTTTACCAAGGATTCACTGATCATCACCGTTAAATGGGGTTTCCCGTTGTATACGCCTCCTATGATCAAAACCAGTCTATCCACTTCTCCCTTCAGCTGAAAAGCCAAATCCTTCACCTTCGTAGACGGGAACGAGAGATTTTTAGATATAAAATTAATATCCCTTACTACCCGTTTACTGTTTTTCAGACCGTTTTTGGCTATTTTTAGCGACTCATTCTCAAACTTTTCAATATCTTTTTTCAATTCCACGTTCTCTTCCAACAGACTCCGAATATTCTCCAAAACCCCGCGATTGGACTTGAACATATTCTCCACCTCGTTAAACATATGGAAATGATTCAAAATGTACTCTTCGGCCTTTGCTGCCGTTATCGCTTCAATCCTACGTATCCCCGCGGCGACAGAACTTTCGGAAACGATTTTAAAAAATCCGAGTTGTCCGGTAGCATGGGCATGCGTTCCTCCACACAACTCCACAGATTCCCCAAATTTCACCACGCGTACCAAATCCCCGTATTTTTCGCCGAAAATCGCCATTGCTCCCATTTTCTTCGCCTCCCCTATAGGTATGGAACGATTCTCTTCCAGCAGCGAATTTTCCCGTATCCTACGATTCACGATAGCAGCGACCTTGTCCAACTCCTCATTCGTAACCTTCTGGAAATGGGAGAAATCAAAACGCAGATAGTCGTTACTCACGAATGACCCCTTTTGTTCCACATGCGTTCCCAACACTTCCCGCAAAGCATGATGCAACAAATGAGTCGCCGTATGGTTGTTTGCAATAGCCGTCCGTCTTTCCGTGTCAACCCGTGCCGTAAACGTCTGGGTCAGATCTCCCGGTAATTTATCCGTAATATGTACCGTCAATCCGTTTTCTTTCTGGGTATCGATGATCCGTATTTTTTCAACATCAGAAACAAGATAACCGCTATCACCTACCTGACCACCCCCTTCTCCATAAAAAGGAGTAATATTAAACACAAGTTGATAAAAGGTTTTTCCCTTGGTGATTATTCTTCTGTAACGGGCTATCCGTACTTCTGTCTCCGTGTAATCGTAACCCACGAACTCTTGCGTATCGTCCGCGATCAATTCTACCCAATCGTCTGTATCGACAGCGGCAGCTGATCTGGAACGTTCTTTTTGAGCCTCCATTTCCGCTTTAAATTCCCGGCGATTTACAACTAATCCGTTTTCACGAAGAATCAATTCCGTCAAATCCAAAGGAAAACCATACGTATCATAAAGTTCAAAAGCTACATTCCCCGGAACCGTCACGTAATCCTCTTCCTTCGTTTTGGCAATAATTCTGTCCAACAACTTTATCCCCTTATCCAACGTCTTAAAGAAAGCCTGTTCCTCTTCCTGGATCACACGCTCTATTAACACCCGTTGGTTAGATAATTCGGGATAATGTTGCCCCATAACTTCTATCAACACGGGAACCAACCTAAACATAAAAGCCTCTTTCTGGCCTAAAAAGGTATACGCATAACGTACCGCTCTCCGCAAAATACGACGAATGACATAACCCGCCTTCACATTGGACGGCAATTGCCCGTCGGTAATCGAAAAAGCTATGGTTCTCAAATGGTCGGCTACCACCCTCATGGCGATATCCGCCTTTTCATCCTTACCGTAGCGAATTCCACTAAGCTCGGAAATCTCTTCAAGAATGGGAGTGAATACATCCGTATCGTAATTGGAACGTTTACCTTGAACAGCCATACACAACCGTTCAAATCCCATACCCGTATCCACATGGTGATTGGGAAGATTCTCCAAACTACCATCTGCTTTCCGGTTATATTGCATGAATACCAGATTCCATATCTCGATAACGAGAGGATGATCTTTATTCACTAATTCGCACCCCGGCTTCAATTTTCGTTCTTCTTCGGGACGCAAATCAATGTGGATCTCCGAACAGGGACCGCAAGGCCCCATATCTCCCATCTCCCAGAAATTATCCTTCTTATTCCCGAAGAGGATACGTTCCCGGGGTAAATAATCGGACCAAAATGTTAAAGCTTCCGTGTCCGCATCCAGATGATCCTCTTTACTACCTTCGAACACCGTAGCATATAATCTCTCTTTATCCAATTTCATCTCCTCCGTCAGGAACTCCCACGCGTAAGCAATCGCCTCCTTTTTGAAATAATCACCGAACGACCAATTTCCCAACATCTCGAACATCGTATGATGATAGGTATCATGTCCCACCTCTTCCAGATCGTTATGTTTACCTGAAACCCGTAAACATTTCTGAGAATCGGCCACCCTCGTCGCTTTCGGCCGCACGTTTCCCAAAATAATATCCTTGAACTGATTCATCCCAGCATTTGTAAACATCAACGTGGGATCTCCCTTAATTACCATCGGGGCGGAAGGGACTATCATATGAGACTTCTTCTCAAAAAAATCCAGAAATTTTTGTCTGATCTCTGCCGACTTCATATAGCTATTTTTCTAAATAATTAAACTCCGCTAACGAACTGCAATCGTGTCCGAAAGGCCATAGAATTATAAGGTTGCAAATTTAGATTATTTCTTTTAACTTTGCGCCGGAAACAATAAATTTATTACAAACAAACCAGATTATGCCAAAAGCTGGGTATCATTTTAATTCAGAAACATTATCTTTTGATAAAATAGAGACAACGATAAGAAAAAGAATCAGAAAGGCCATTCAAAAATTCATCTCAAGTTTCTCTTTAGCCATCGTGATGCTTCTTCTTATATTTGCTTTTATGGATTCGCCCAAGGAGAAAGCCCTGAAAAGGGAAAACGAAGAGATCCTTACCCAATATCATCTATTAAGTAACGAAGTTAAACGGTTAGACAATATTTTAAAAGATCTCGAGCAGAGAGATGATAACATATACCGCGTCATCTTCGAAACGGACCCGATTGCAACTTCCATACGCCGGGCCGGCACGGGAGGAGTCAACAAATACGAGTACTTGGAGCACCTGAAAAATTCAGATCTGATTATAGAAACAGCCCGGAAAATCGATCAATTATCCAAAGCCATCTATATTCAGAGCAAATCGTACGACGAAGTCGAAAAGCTGGCCAAAAACAAGATCGAAATGTTAGCTTCTATCCCGGCCATCCTACCCGTTTCTAAAAATGCAGCACATCCTGTCTCTTCTTCGTACGGATGGCGCATGCACCCCATCTACAAAACGGTAAAATTTCATGCAGGAATGGATTTCACCGGTATCGTGGGAACTCCCATCTATGCCACGGGAGACGGAATCGTGGAGAGCAACACATTCGACAAAGGATATGGACGCCATGTCGTTATCGACCACGGCTTTAATTATAAAACCCTTTACGCTCACATGAAAGAGTCTTACGTGAAAAAAGGGCAAAAAATAAAAAGGGGTGATGTCATCGGATATTTAGGGAATACGGGGCTTTCCACAGGTCCTCATTTACACTACGAGGTCCGGAAAAACGGAAAACCTGTAGATCCGATAAACTACTATTTTAACGACCTTACCGCGGAAGAATTCGATGCCATGGTTGAGGCGGCTAACAATACGGGGCAGAGTATGGACTAAATCACTTTGTAATCCAGACTAAAAATCATACGGGATTATGAAAAAAGAAGAACAAGATTTAAAAGTATATTACTCCATCGGAGAAGTAGCCGGTATGTTCGGCGTAAATGCTTCTTTGATCCGTTTCTGGGAAAAAGAATTCGATATCATAAAGCCGCACAAAAACAAAAAGGGTAACCGACAATTCACCAAAAACGACGTGGATAATTTTCATTTGATCTATCATCTAGTAAAAGAAAAAGGAATGACCCTGAAAGGAGCCCAGTTACAACTAAAAGACAGAAAAGAAGAAACGGAACTCCGGTTCGAGATCATTAAGAAATTAAAAAACATAAAGGAAGAACTGATTTCCATCAAGGATAACCTGAAGTAAAACGAACCTTTCTACGATTTAAACCCATTCGTCATGAAAATACAGGAGATTATTCAGATCATCGAAGCGTATGCACCAAGAGAGTTACAGGCCGATTTTGATAACTCCGGGCTGATTTGTGGGGATGTCGAGCAAGAAGTCACTTCGATTTTACTTTGTATCGACGTAACAGAGGATGTCGTACGGGAAGCAATCCAAAAAGGACACAATCTTATCATCTCCCATCATCCTCTTATATTCAAAGGACTAAAACAAATCACCCCTTCAACTTACGTCGAAAGATCCATTATACTTGCCGTTAAGAACGAGATCGCGATCTACGCGGCCCACACGAACATGGACGTTATCGCCCAGGGAGTCAGCGGCAGAATGGCGGATAAACTATGTTTGAAAGATCAGGAAATATTGCAACAGGAAGGAGAGACGCCCTATCCATACGGATATGGCATCATCGGAACGCTGGATTCCCCTGTCGATCCCATCTTTTTCCTCCAACACGTGAAGGAGACTTTTCATTGTAAAGGCATCCGTTACACGACCCCATCCAAAAAACAAATCCAACGGGTAGCCGTATGCGGGGGAGCCGGGGCTTCATTTCTGCCAACAGCGATTCTTAAAAAGGCAGACCTATATATTACGGGAGATCTCAAATACCATGATTTTTTCTTAACGGAGAACCGGATCATTTTAGCCGATATCGGACATTATGAAAGTGAACAATTCACAAAAGATATCTTTTATGAGTTAGTTACAAAAAAAATGCCTAAATTTGCCGTTCAGTTTTCTGATATTAATACAAATCCGATAAACTATTTATAATATATGGTGACGAATAACAATGAAAAAATGCAAGATCTGACAATTGAAGAGAAATTGCAGAACCTGTATGAATTACAACGAATTGACACCGAGATCGACAAAATCAAAACACTCAGGGGCGAGTTGCCGTTGGAAGTTCAGGACCTTGAGGACGAGATCGCAGGTTTAGAAACTCGTATCGAAAACTTTAAAACGGAATTGAGTGAATTGGACAAAACAACCGCTCAAAGAAAACAAGATATAAAGAAGGCTGAAGATGCCATCAAAAAATACAGCGAACAATTGGATAATGTTCGCAACAATCGGGAATACGACGCTTTGAGCAAGGAAGTCGAATTCCAAAAATTAGAAATCGAACTTCAGGACAAACGAATTCGCGAATCGCAAAAAAACAAAACGGAAAAAGAAGCTTTAATGGCAGAAGCCACCAAACGATATGAAGACAAAGTCGCTGATTTGGAAGCTAAAAAAAGTGAATTGAACGATATCATCCAAGAGACACATAAAGATGAAGAGTCTTTGACGGCCAAATCGGAACAATTGGCTGCCACTATCGATGAGCGTCTCGTCACGGCTTACCGCAGGATTCGCGCCAATGCTCGCAACGGTTTAGCCGTCGTCACCGTGGACCGGGATGCCTGCGGAGGATGTTTCAACAAAATTCCTCCTCAAAGACAATTGGACATCCGTTCCCGGAAAAAAATCATCGTCTGTGAATATTGCGGCCGTATATTAATTGACAAATACATCTGTGACTACGACGGTTCACAGCAACAGGCAGACCTGGAAGCAGCACTTGAATCTCAGAAGAAGAAGAGCAGAAGAGTAAAAAAAGCGGATGAGTAAAAGAAGCTGAATATTTAAATAAAATAAAGAGGTTGCCGGCAAAACATTCGGACAACCTCTTTTTTCAATTAAAAATTAGAAATCGTAAATTTAAAACTGTAAATGAAAATGGTTCCCACAAACTATGACCCGAAAACGAGCGAAGAGAAATGGTATCGATACTGGATGGAACACAAGCTCTTTCATTCTTCGGTCGACAAAACAAGAACTCCTTACTGCATAGTAATTCCTCCTCCCAACGTGACCGGAGTGTTGCACATGGGACATATGTTGAACAATACTATTCAGGATGTTCTCGTCAGAAGGGCCCGTTTATCCGGTAAAAATGCCTGTTGGGTGCCGGGAACCGATCATGCCTCCATTGCCACGGAAGCTAAAGTAGTAAACAGATTAGCCCAGAAAGGGATCAAAAAAACAGATTTAACGCGAGACGAATTTTTGAAACACGCCTGGGATTGGACGGAAGAGCACGGGGGTATTATTTTAAAACAACTTCGCAAATTAGGGGCTTCCTGCGACTGGGAAAGGACAGCCTTTACCATGGACGACAAACGTTCGGAAAGCGTTATCAAGGTTTTCGTCGACCTGTATAACAAAGGATTGATATATCGCGGAGTGAGAATGGTAAATTGGGATCCCAAAGCCTTGACCGCCCTCTCCGACGAAGAGGTTATCTACAAAGAGGAGCATAGCAAACTATACTATCTTCGTTACAAAATCGAAGGAGAAGAGGGGTACGCCATCGTGGCGACCACCCGTCCGGAAACCATCATGGGAGACACGGCCATGTGCATCAACCCCAACGATCCGAAAAATCAACATTTAAAAGGTAAAAAAGTGATCGTGCCTTTAGTAAACCGCGTCATTCCAGTTATCGAGGATGAGTACGTGGATACTGAATTCGGAACCGGTTGTTTGAAAGTGACTCCCGCCCATGACGTGAACGATTATATGTTAGGCGAAAAATACAACCTGCCTTCCATCGATATTTTCAACGACAACGGAACTCTTAGCGAGGCCGCGGGACTGTATATCGGCATGGACCGCTTCGAGGTCCGTACGCAGATCGAACAAGATCTGAGAGCCGCGGGGCTGCTGGAGAAGGTCGAATCCTACGAAAACAAAGTAGGTTATTCCGAACGCACGAATGTACCGATAGAGCCCAAACTCTCCATGCAGTGGTTTCTGAAAATGGCCGATTTAGCCAAACCGGCATTAGATGCCGTTATGAAGGACGATATCAAATTCTATCCTGCCAAATTCAAAAACACATACCGGCATTGGATGGAAAACGTCAAAGACTGGTGTATCAGCCGACAGTTGTGGTGGGGACATCGGATCCCGGCCTGGTTCCTCCCGGAAGGAGGATTCGTGGTGGCGGAAACAGCTGAAAAAGCGTTAGAATTAGCGAAGGTAAAAAGCAACAACAAAAGCCTCACGCTTGCCGATCTTCGGGAAGACGAGGACTGCCTCGATACCTGGTTCTCCTCCTGGTTATGGCCTATCTCCCTATTCGATGGCATCAATCATCCGGACAACGATGAAATCAACTACTATTATCCGACGAGTGACCTCGTCACGGCTCCGGATATCATTTTCTTTTGGGTTGCCCGCATGATTATGGCCGGATACGAATACCGAAAAGCTATGCCCTTCCGAAGTGTCTATTTCACGGGAATTGTCCGGGATAAGATCGGAAGAAAAATGTCCAAATCTTTAGGGAACTCTCCCGATCCTTTAGATCTGATTGAACAATACGGAGCCGATGGCGTCCGCGTAGGCATGTTGTTATGCTCTCCGGCCGGAGGAGATTTGTTATTCGACGAAAGCCTACCGGAACAAGGACGAAACTTTACAACAAAAATGTGGAATGCTTTCCGTCTCGTTAACAACTGGAAGGTTGCCGACATTGAACAACCTCTTCACTCGAAGTTAGCGATCGAATGGTTCGAACAATACTTACGAAAAAGCGTAGAGACCCTGAACGCCCAATTCGACCAGTATCGGATATCAGAAGCCTTAATGACTGTTTATACCGGTTTCCGCGACGAATTCTCTTCCTGGTTACTCGAGATTATCAAACCTGCTTACGAGCAACCGATAGATCGGATGACTTACGAGAAAACATTGCGCCTATTTGAAGAGATGTTACAGCTCCTCCACCCTTTCATGCCGTTTATCACGGAAGAGATCTGGCAAAATTTACGGGAAAGAAAAAGCGGAGAAAGCATTATGGTTTCCGTATTGCCGACGCTGGAAGAATACGACAATCGTTTTCTAACCGAATTCGAGCACGCCAAAGAAGTAATTGCCGGCATCCGCAACATACGTAAACAAAATAACGTCGCTTTTAAAGAGGCTATCGTTCTAAAGATAAAAAGTAATGAACGCTATCCGAAAAAATTCGAATCCATTATCCGAAAGATGGGAAATATAGAACGGGTAGAGGAGGTTAGCGACAGCGTTAAAGGAGCATGGAGTTTCATTGCCGATACCGTGGAATATTTTATTCCCGCCGTCGGGCAACTGAACACGGAAGAGATAAAAGCAAAATTAGAAGCGGACCTGGCTTACGCCAAAGGTTTTCTGGCTTCCGTCATGAAAAAACTCGGCAACGAGAAATTCGTGAACGGAGCCCCGGCACAAGTAATCGAAAACGAAAAAAAGAAGCAGGCGGATGCCGAAGCCAGAATTAAAGCCATCGAGCAACAGTTAGCCGAATTATAAAAATAAAGGTCGCTCGGCGACCTTTATTTTTTCCTGTTATACTCATCAATTTCCCGATAAGTTTCCGACGTGTAATCTCCTAAAAGATGCTTGGCAAAATGAAACCACATCTTACGCTGGAAGAAATCATCCTGAATCCCGGAAAACCCGTGACGAATACCCGGGAGCACCACCAAATCGAAATTTTTTCCGGCCTTCAGCAATGCATCTGCCATCCGAAGGGTATTACCCGGATGCACGTTATTATCCACATCTCCCGTCACCAACAATAAATACCCTCTCAGCTGTTTCGCTAACTCTATATTAGTCGGAACGCGGGTTTTAAAATAAGTCTCCCGACGAACGATCGTCGTGTCCTTCCCGGTAAGAGAATCCTTTACCGTTTCCCGGATTTCACGAACTTCTTCTTTTATTCCATGGTGGGTCTCTCCCCACCATTGGTTATAGATATTATTATCGTGATTACCGGCAGAAGATACCGCTGCCGTATAAAAATCAGGATACGTACACAAGGCGGCCGTAGACATAAAACCACCTCCGGAATGCCCGAAAATACCCACCCGCGAAATATCGATAAAAGGATGACGGGATGCCAACTGTTCTATACCGTACTTATCATCCGCCAAAGGGTAATCCCTCAAGTTTCCGTAACCGAAAGTATGATACCATTTATCCCTCAAGGGAGTTCCCCCGCGGTGCCCGAACGAGACTACGACAAAACCGACCTGAGCCAACCCCGCGTTGTAAACGGAAGTAACGCTAAAGACTAACGGGAAAGCTTCTGTCTGCGGTCCCGGATAGACGTAGGAGATAACCGGATAAGTCTTGGTCGAATCAAAATCAAAAGGTTTCCACATGAAACCGTACAGATCGGTCACCCCATCGGCCGCCTTCACGGTAAAAGGTTCCGGCATTTTCCACCCCGTTTCATACAAACGGGAAAGATCAGGCTTCGGTAATTCGAACACGACTTTACCTCTGTTGTCTCTCAACACACTCCTCGGTTCCAAATCCGCCCGGGAATAATTGTCCACAAAATAGCGTCCGGAGGGAGAAAAATCGGCGGCATGGGTTGCCATCTCCGGTGTCAATATCTCAACACCTTTTTTCCCGTCTATATCGGCCTTGTTAATCCGTGCATAATAAGGAGGCTCTCCCTTTACTTGCCCATAGGCTGCAAAATACATCGTTCGATGGACCGTATCGATTTTTATCATTTTTCCGGCTGTCCATTCCCCCGAAGTAATTTCGTTTTTTAAATTTCCCCCTCCGTCATAATGATAGAAGTGTCCGTGTCCCGTACGCTCGGACCACCATATGATATCCTCCCCGTCATTCAGAAAAGAGATATGGTAAAAATCATCGTTAAAATAAGGCTTATCCGTCTCATTTATCAAAACCTTCACCTCACCGGTAATCGCATCGACCTCACAAATATCCAATTCGTCACACGTCCGCTTTTTACGTTGTACATAAAATTTATCCGTTTTCTTCGCCACATATAAAACACTCAGTTTCTGATCCTTCCACTTCTCAATCGGAACCCGAATCTGTTTTTTGGCATCCACATCGAAAACAGAGAGATCGTACTGCGTCACGTGCTCGTCTCCGGCAAAAACATATTTATATTTTTGCAAGCGAGGACGTTCTCCCAGGACATTAACAACAAATAAAGAATTTACTTTCCTGTCATCCGACCGTCTCACGTAAAACCGATTGGAATTTTTAAACCACACAATTTTGGCAGCCATCTTCTGAGCGGAAGTATCCTCTTCCGCGTAAGCATAGGAATGGTAAATTTCCCCGTCGGTAGTCAACTGGGTTTCAACGGAATCCTTTACCCGCATCGCGTACAGGTTATGCTTTTTAGCATACACCACGTAAGTACTGTCAGGAGAATAGCTACCGATAAGCCCCGGAGCACGGGATTTCGACTTTTCTTCTTTCTCTAAAGAATCCAATTTAACCAATCGCCGGGCAAATATATCATAAGAAAATGCAAAAGTATCCATCTGAAAAGTCATTGTTTTTTCATCTTTCTTGAATCGGATATTCTGTAAAGTTAAATTTTTACTATTCATCGGTTTGTGAATGATCTTGCTTAACTCCCTCGCCATAAAATCACGATCGAAAAGTTCTTGCTTTTTCCGGGCCTTCGGATCGACGAAATAGTAGCGCAAGCCGTCTCCCGTTTTGTACGTAAACCAAAATTTATCACTCTCTTTAAGAAATCGGGGTTCGACTTTCGTTGAGCCGATCAAATCATTTCCCCTTCCCCGCATAAATTGCTCGGCACGTTTATAGTTGGCTTGTTGACCGGTACAAATTAAAACAAAGAAACAAGGAAATAACCATAGAAAACATCTCATCATCATTATACTATTTTTTAAATAAACCTTTTTTCTCGAAATGGGAACGAAGATAGAAACATCTATGGGAATAATTTATTTTTTATAAAGACTTAATAATTTTTTAACAAACAAAGTTGAGTGATAAAACTCATCTACTCAAACGTTTGCATATGCTACAAAACATATTTGTAAATAAAAAAATCTAAATTCTTATCGCTAACTTTGTGAAGTATAAAAATAACATGCAGACTTCATATTTACCGGATTATGGAAATACGCCCGATCAATAAAGAGCTGGAACAATTGTTTCACCAGATTCGTCACCGGATACGCCGGTTGCAGAACGGAAAAGGATTAGACAGCTTGGAAAGAATCGGGGCGGATACCCAAGGACAAGTCGGAGCCAGCTATATATCCCTGAAAACGCTATCCCGGAACTATCCCCGAAATCTGGAACTCGCTCTCTTGTTATGGGGTACCCAAAGACGCGAAGAACAAATCTTGGCATGTTTCTTGTTACCTCCTTCTTTGGCAATTAAAGAAAAAATTACACAATTATTATCTTTGTGTTTCCATTTCGAAATCGCCGAATATTTTGGAACCCTCGTGTTATCCAAACGAGAAGATTTAGAAGAAATAGTAGATGAATTTTTGGAATCGGGCGTCCCCTACCTTCAAGTAGCCGCCTTAACCGCTATCGCAAGAAATCGGATCGAAAAAAAGCTAAATACCCCGTTTTCGGCTAATTATATCCAAAACATCGCTTCTAAAATCGGGACGGATAAATACGTTCGACTGATTTTCGAACGTTTGAGAAGCGGTGTAAATATAGAATGAAAATTGAATGTTAATAAAGCATAAAGGAGAAGAGGAAAAAGGAAGAAGACAATTTTATAACGAAATGTTTCCTACATTTGCAAAGTAATTACAGAAAAAAAGTATTAATAAATGGTTTATATAAATTTACTATTATGTCAAAATTAGATTTAAGCAAGTACGGAATTACCGGTGTAACAGAGATCTTACACAATCCTTCCTACGAAACTCTTTTCGAGGAAGAGACGAAACCGGGTTTAACCGGCTACGATAAGGGTGTCGTAACCGAATTAGGGGCTGTAAACGTAATGACCGGCATCTACACGGGCCGTTCTCCCAAAGATAAATTCTTTGTAAAAAATGCAGCAAGTGAAGATTCAGTATGGTGGACCTCCGATGAATATAAAAACGATAACAAACCGACCTCCGAAGCTACCTGGAAAGCATTGAAAGAATTAGCTGTCAAAGAGCTGTCCGGAAAAAGATTGTTTGTGGTAGATACATTCTGCGGTGCAAATCCCAGTACCCGTTTGAAGGTTCGTTTTATCATGGAAGTAGCCTGGCAGGCACACTTCGTTAAAAATATGTTCATCCGTCCCACGGAAGAAGAGTTAGCTAACTACGGGGAACCCGATTTTGTTTGTTTCAACGCTTCCAAAGCAAAAGTCGAAAACTACAAAGAGTTAGGTTTAAACTCCGAAACAGCGACCGTATTCAATTTGGCCACGAAGGAACAAGTTATCCTGAACACTTGGTATGGCGGAGAGATGAAAAAGGGATTGTTCTCCATCATGAACTATCTGAATCCGTTAAGAGGTATTGCTTCCATGCACTGTTCCGCCAACACGGATTTGAACGGAGAAAACACAGCCATCTTTTTCGGTTTATCGGGAACGGGTAAAACGACCCTGTCTACCGATCCGAAACGTCTGTTGATCGGGGACGATGAACACGGTTGGGACGATGAGGGAGTATTCAACTATGAAGGCGGTTGCTATGCCAAAGTCATCAACCTATCCAAGGAAGCCGAACCGGATATTTACAATGCCATTACCCGCGATGCGTTGCTCGAAAACGTTACGGTAGATGCTAACGGAAAGATCGATTTTGCAGACAAGTCGGTTACTGAAAACACCCGTGTTTCTTATCCTATTTATCATATTAAGAATATCGTAAAACCGATCTCCAAAGGGGGACATGCTAAAAAAGTAATCTTCCTGACAGCCGATGCTTTCGGAGTATTACCTCCCGTTTCCAAATTAACTCCGGAACAAACCCAATACTACTTCTTGAGTGGTTTCACCGCCAAATTAGCCGGGACAGAAAGAGGAATCACCGAACCGACACCGACCTTCTCCGCTTGTTTCGGAGCAGCATTCCTCTCTTTGCACCCGACCAAATACGGCCAGGAGCTGGTGAAGAGAATGGAAGCGGTCGGAGCTACCGCTTATTTAGTGAATACCGGATGGAACGGTACAGGAAAACGTATCTCCATCAAAGATACACGCGGTATCATCGACGCGATCTTAGACGGCTCTATCGATAAGGCCGAAATGAAGGAGATTCCCTATTTTAACTTGGCTGTTCCGACGGCTCTTCCGGGTGTTGACACCCAAATTCTGGATCCGCGCAACACCTATGCCAACGTTGCCGATTGGGACACAAAAGCCAAAGACCTCGCCGGACGTTTCGTTAAGAATTTCGAAAAATTCACCGGAAACCCTCATGGAAAATCCTTAGTCACTGCCGGACCGAAATTGTAATTCGATATTACGCCATATACTTAAAAGACCTTGCCGCTAAGCGGCAAGGTCTTTTTTATCCATACGACCGTGATTCAAAAAACGATTAAAATCCGATACAAAACTTAAGTCATTACCCGCGGTATTGATATCAAACCAACCATTCGACACAAGTATCTATATATATATAATTTATATAACTAT